>CAZZMB010000010.1:10157-57125 GCA_964655225.1 uncultured Chitinophagales bacterium
TGTCCTACTGATGTTCCAGCCGAATACTGACCATTCTCTACAAGAGTTGGTTCATTGGTAAAAGGTGTTTCCGTTTCAGAATTAAAAGGAAGGATTCCAGTCGAGTCTGCAGGAAATTTTTCCAAGTCCAATCTTCCAACATAAACATCACCCGACATTTCTCCTGAAGCAGAAGCCGTTAGAAATATTTCCGCTTCATACTGCGCCCCACCTGGCAAGTATGACTTCGGTGCAAGAACTGATGCAATCAACTTGTCAAATTTAAAATCTAAGGCACCAATGGTTTTCAAAATTGCTTCATTAACATTTGCTTCTGCGCTGTATGCATCATTTTGCAGCTTTGTCAAAATAGTCATTGTACCAGCCGAAGGAACGTGAAAAAAGTTATTGTAATACCATTTTCCTTCTATACCTTGTTGATTAGGGTCATCTTCTGCAGTTAAGGTTAAGCTATTGATTAAAGCCACCCTATCCTCTGGTCTGAAACCGTCGATAAGCGTATCGTTAATAATAGCAGTTAGCTTCTCCTTGGCCTCCTTAATTCTAGTTTGCAATACATCACCTCTGAACTCGGATGCATCCGAGATCGCAAGTAACCTCGATGGAGAGTCAATATCATCCATTTTTTCTAGACCACCTTCTTCATTTTTTCCAGATAATACGTATAGATCCGCTTTAATTTCATCAATTAATGCGGTTAACTCACCTGTAATCCTAGAAACATCTTGAGTTAAATCGTACAATGCCGGTCCATTTGGAGAATCATTCATTGTTTTTTTGAAAGCCTCATCCACAAAAGTAACCTTGTCTTTGAGTACTGTGTTTGAATTTTCAATACCAGTCTCTACTAACTTGAATGCTTCAAGTACTTCCGCTGATACATTCATTGCCAAAAGTGCTGTTAATACGAGATACATCATATTAATCATCTTTTGTCTTGGGGATAATTTACCACCTGCCATTATAATCTATTTTAAGGTTAAGTTTTGTTTAAATAAAGGTTCAATTATGATTTCATTGCTGAAAGCATATTGCCATATACTTTATTTAGAGAAGACAAGTTGTCTGTTAAATCTGTCATCTGTGAGTGAACTGCTCCTGCAGATTCAGATATGGATTTCAAAGTATCCAAAGTAGTAGCTAGCCCGTCTGCAGAAGATAAAGCTGCAGAGTATGCATCTTTAACCTCACCTAGAGTGTTAGCTGCTGCTCGTGCATTGGTGGAGTAGTCTTCCGTGGCAGACATTGCATCACTCATATCACTCAAACTTTCAACGTTGGTACTTAACTTTCCAAGATTTTCACCTAGCCGAGCTAACATTTTTTGTTCGATATTAGCATTTGCTAACATATCATCTAAACTTTCGGTGACAGATCCTTTAGAGGCATCTAACTCTGGGTCAGCTAATTCAGGATAAACTCTTTCCCACTCATAATCAGAGTGATGCTCAAACTGTGGCTCAAAGGCAGAAATAATAAAAATAATTACCTCAGTTGTCATACCAATAATTAACATTAAACTAGCAAAAGGCCAGTGCATTAATTTAAACAATGCTCCTGCAATTACAATTGCTGCACCTATTGAATATGCATAATTTAGGTAAGTTTTACCTGATTTACTTAGAAAGAATGATTGTGATTTTGCCATTTTTATTTTTTTTGGTTTTTAACAATAGTGATAAAATGTTAATTCAATTAACGTTTATAATTTAGTAATAAAATGTTCGATTTAGTATGCGGCATCTCTGTAATCTCGACCTAAGTACGTCGATACACATCTAAAACCGATGTAACTCTTAGGTTCGAAAGAATACTCCCAATGCCTCGTTCCTGTTTGGATGTAGTAACCTATATCTTTCCAAGAACCTCCTCTGATAACTTTTCTCTTCATAGTGTTTGGCTCACTGTCATTGGCATCATACCGAATATCAGGATTCAAATCATGGATAAAGTTGTAAGCGTTCTCATAAAATGCAGAAGAAGTCCATTCAGCAACATTTCCAGCCATATTATACAATCCGTAATCATTTGGCCAATATGCATCAGCCCTTACGGTATACATTCCACCATCTTCAGGATAATTACCTCTACCGGGCTTAAAATTGGCAAGTAAACAACCTTTACTGTTTCTAATGTAAGGACCGCCCCATGGATAAGGTGACATGTCTTTCCCGCCTCTCGCAGCATATTCCCATTCGTGCTCAATTGGAATTCTAAAATCGTCCATTACAGAAAGGCCTTGAGACTTTTTATACCCATTGTAATAACCAGATCTCCAAGCTGAAAATGCATTAGCTTGATCCCAATCAATACCTACAACTGGATAATCATCAAATGCAGGATGTGAGTAATAATGTCTGGCTAAGGGCTCATTGTAAGAATATGAGAAGTCTCTTATCCAAACCAATGTATCTGGATATATAGAAACTTCCTCTTCCATCAACAAATCTTCTCTTGCAATATTAGGCTGACTTGCAGCTGTTTGCCAATCAATCCAAACATATTCATAGATTAACTTGCTTGTATTTATACCACCGTTTAGAGGATCGTCACTTGGATAATTCATGGCTTCAAGCAATTCCTTAGTTTCCGTATCTTGCCAATCAATTTCCACTGCCCAATCTATAGCCTCATCCCCTGATTCTTCGTCAATAATAACGTTGTCCAACAACTTGTGTGCAATTGAATCTTTAACCCAATGTTCGAATTGACGATATTCATTATTTGTAATTTCTGTATCATCCATAAAAAATCCTACAATAGAAACAGATTTGCTTTGAGACAAAAGCGCATGATTAACATCTTGATCTGAAGGGCCTATGTGAAGAAAACCAGATGGAATGTAAACCATACCATAAGGCATCTCTGGCTGCCAATTAGGTCGATCTAATTCTCCAAGCAGCTGACCGTTGTAACTTCCACCACAGCTGGAAAGGAAAATAATTCCTAATCCAAGGAACGTTAAGGTTAAGGATTGTAATCTCATAGTACTTTGTCTTTTTTTATAGCTATTTTCAAGCGTGTAAATATAATACTCTTTTAATTAAAGAAAAATAAACACCCCGCTAATGTAAACTTTTTTTACAAATATCTTGGGCTAAATATAATATTACTTTTCACATTTTGTTTAAACATTCTTTGCAAATCAAACCTTAAACTGAGCTCATGTGAACCAGAATTTGAGTTGTTCAAAAAAGACACATTATAATCGTAACTATATAGCACGCTTATTTTGTCTTTCACCTTAAACCCTATCAGTCCGATCACAGCGTCATTATTCAATCCACTGTACCCTCTGAAACCCAATCCGGCTATCACCTTGCGCCAATCAAGCTCTAAGTTTAACTGGGCCTGCCATTTATTGAAGTCTGTCTTGCAAAAGAACGATGGTTTTACATTTATATTATTCAACTCTATAACGTATGACGAGTGTATGTTTATTGTACGAGATATATTAATAATTGTTCCACTTGTTGTATTTGAAACATTAATTTTAGGACTAGTCAAGTTATTGACGGAAATTCCTACATCAAAGTTCTTATATCCATACAACAAACCAAGGGATAAAGTAGGCGCCATACCAGCGGATGAACCAAGGGGTAGAAAATCATCATTATGTATAATTACTCCAGGTAAATAATCCCCATTTGGAGCGGTCAACTCTGCACCATTTAATCCAAACTGAACAAGGCCAAAATTAACTCCACCAGAAAGCCTATTTTTTCCTTCTAAAAGATGGTAAGCCGCAATAAGATCCATGTTGGTGTATCTTTGTACACCTATAAAGTCATTGACTATGCGAAACCCCAAACCAAACTTAGAACTCTGAACAGGTGAACTAAAGCTTATAAATTGGGTGCCAATCGCTTTTGTGCCCAATCCAACATATTGACTTCGATGAGCGATGGTTGCATTCAAAACACTCTTGTGCCCTGCATATGCAGGATTTAAAAAAGTGCCATAATTACTACTCTGACTAAACTGAACCCACTGTTGTGCCTCAAGCTTAAATGCCCCAAAAAATAGTATGAGTAAAAGTATAACTCTCAAGATTAAATCTTTAGAGTAAAGTTAAAAGAGTTTGCGAGAATTTTTTACAATCCGCCTAAATAACTTTCTAGAGCCGCAGACATAGATCGCGCTTTCGGCATTGGAGCTTTGAGATTAAGTTTCAATCCCATTTCCTCTATCTTTACACAAGTATTAGGGCCAAAACCCGCAATGTGTATTTTACCTTGTTTGAATTCAGGTGAATTCTGAAAAAGAGACTGAACTCCAAGTGGACTGAAAAATAAAATCATGTCAAATTTACCGAGATCTAGCTCAGACAAATCAGCATTTACTGTCCTGTACATAATACATTCCTTGAAGTCAAATTGCTCTTCCGATAAGAATTTAGATAGCTTATTGTTTCGAACATCTGGGCAGGGCACCAAAAACTTACCAGCATTTGGTTTATATTTAAGAAGCAAGGTTTTAAAATCTTCGAATGTCCCATTTGCAAAAAACACCTTTCTTTTTCTATACTGAATATACTTCTGAAGATACAAGGCAATAGCCTCTGATGTACAAAAATATTTTGTCTCTTGTGACACCGTCGCACGCATTTCCTCCATCATTTGAAAATAGAAATCCATAGAATTTCTGCTAGTAAATGTTACCGCAGAAAAATTATTTAGATCTACTCGTTGCTTCCTGAATTCTTTGTTGCTGACACGCTCCACTTCAATAAATGGATTGAACACCAATTTTGCGCCATACTTTTTGGCTACCGCAAAATAGGGAGACCTTGCTGCTGGCTCAGGTTGCGAAATTAGAATTTTAGAGATTTTCTTCATGAAATACGAAAGGTTTTACGCTTGCCAAGTTTTCTTACTTCTCTTTACCCCCAATTCAAAGCTATCCGAATTAAAATAACCATTGGAAGAAATTTGAAAGTGCAAAGGTAAGCAAAAAAATGGAATGATAAGATGTCCATTTTCTCCTGCCAGAGTATTCTTAAAACTCTAAGTTCCTTTGCGAGGAGAAGGATACCTAAAAAAATAGCACCCACTAAACTAGATACTTGAGCGACTTCATATGAAGTAAGTAGGACAAAAAGCATGGCAAGCCATCCTAGTAAAGCCCAAAGTGGAGTAAAACTAATACTTATGCTCTTTATCAAATCTATAATTTTAGTTTTTGAAGTGAAAAAAGCATAAAAAATAAAAGAAACATAATCCCAAACAACAAATAAAAAGCTGGCCATAAAAATACGAATAAATGACCCCTGTAATGATGTAAACGTATGTACAACGAAATGAGCAACTGTGGCAAAGGCAATAACAAACAATAAATAATAAACCATAAGGACGATCAAATTATTCTGCTTGTCCGTGCGGCTGTATTGTATATGGTATTGGAAATTAATGAGCGATTTAAAACTTGCGCTCACCACTTCCCTTGAAGATAAATAAACCAAAATAATGGCCAAAGAAAATATGGCTGACACGTAAAAATACCAATCGCGCATTAAACTCGCTGATCTTAGACCAATCAAGCGTTCCTTATGAATCGATATATCCTCCGGATTGAAGCAAGTTAAGCCCGCAAAGGAATCAGGCGATATAGCAAGTGTAGCTAATTCCTGCACTTCTTCAGAAGAGTTTTGTCCAACAAGAACAAAACAAAATACTAAACAAAAAAATAAAAGGCGTATTCGCATTAAAACAAACTTATAAATCCAAAATGAATTTTTCCATTCCTGAATTCAATCTTATTATCTAAATTTTTACCAAGAGCATAACTCAAACTAAATATACCCCCTCTAGTTTCTAAAGCAAGCCCTATACCAAAACCTATTGGCACATCTAAAGATTGAGCACCCTTCGTTTCATCTTCAACTAAACCAATATCTGTAAAAATATTGAAGTAAGAATTTTGAGACAGAAGCAACCTAAATTCACCGGTAAAGATAGAATAGAATGGCGTATAAATTTCCTCTTCATCAAATCCTCGTAATAGCCGGTATCCTCCAATTCTATACTTTTCATTATTTAGAATGTCTTTTGCTAAATAAAACTTAGATGTATTCCTTAATAAAAAAGTACCTCGCTTTCCGATCGGAAGAAACTGCGACAGCTTAAACCCTATTGAATAATTTATTTTCTTTAGATCCAAAGAATCATAACTATACTGCAATGGATTGCCATCAAATCCTGTTAAACTTGCTATACTTTGATTCACCCTGATTTTGTTTAGCCCCACCCCACCGATCAAGTTCAATTGGAATCCTTTTCGAGGATTTAGCACATAATCTAACTGCTGTAACTGAAGATTTAGTCCGTAGGTATTGTTTCTAATATCCAAAGTATTTGGCAGTGTCCCATTAGATTTAATAGTGCTGGTATCTGTATTAAGAATATTAGAACTTTTGTTGTTATAAAAGAATTTCAACTGATTGAGCCCACCAAATTGATATAAAAGCCCTACCTCTGTATTAATATCGATAAACAGGCTATCATTCTTGTATAAATTAAAAGCCCCGTATATTCCGATAGGTGAATTTAAGAAATATGGATAAGCAAATGTCAAATCAAGATTTTGCGTTCTCGGTTTGAGCTGTCTAAACTCAGCAAAAATTTCTTCTCCTACTCCAAATGAATTTAACAGCTGTAGCTTGCCATCTCCCGTTATGGTTACTTTGTTATCATTTAGTTGGTCATTAGGTAGAACCCCCAGAATTAAATTAAACTGATTACTTTTTTGCTTTTCTAAGTAGACATGCAGGCTTGCCTTTCCTGGCGTAAAATAAAGCGCAGAAGGTTTAACTGCTTTCAAATAGCTTAACTGTTTTAGCTTCTGTGGAATGGCATCCATTTTTTTCTGATTGTATCCATCACCCTTGCTTATCCCCAAATATCGTTGTAAGAATTTCGATTGCGATTTAGTATTGCCATGCACCACAATACTGTCAATAATTATCGCTTCTTTTTTATCGACAAATAAAGACATTTCAGCACCACCAGCAAGCAATTGAATCGAATCTATCCAGACTTGTGCATAAGGATATGCATGATTTTCAAAATAACGAAGAACCTGCTCTTCAATATTTTCCAATTGACTAATAGAAACATTTTTACTTTTTTTGGCTGCGCCAATTTTATCCCAAACATCAGGAGAAACATTGCCATTATTTATTCGGACCAATTTATATTGCTCACCAAGGAAAAAATCTGCAAAACACACTTGTTCCGCTGAACAATAAAGGCTATCTATTGAGGAAGTAACGAAAGCAGCTTTTCTAAGTCCATCGATAAGCTTTCGCAGTTCGGCTTCTATATCATCTTGAGAACTAAATGATTCGCTCAGAGCAAACTTCTTTGGCAGACTATTTCCATCTGTTTGGTTTAGTTCTAAAGAAAAAGACTCTTGACTAAACGCAAACATGAATAATAAGCATATGCTAACGGTATATGTAATTTTTCTATGCAAGTATTATTTAAACTCTTTACTTTGTAAAATATTTCCAAAAATACACAATACATTCGATGGCTGGCATATACATTCATGTTCCTTTTTGTAAACAAGCCTGTAATTACTGTAATTTCTATTTTAGCACCTCTAGCTATTTTCTAAAAGACTACCTCAATGCCGTTCTTCAGGAGATCTCTCTGCAAGTCGACTATGTTAAGCAAGAAAAAATTGAAAGCATCTACTTCGGAGGAGGAACGCCTTCTTTACTTAGTAGTCAGTCCATATTAAAGATTTTAGATGCAATTATTCAAAATTATGACGTAAATCCTTCAGTAGAAATTACGCTTGAAGGAAATCCAGATGACTTAAGTAGTGATAAGTTAAAAGACTTAAAGTCAATTGGAGTCAACCGCTTAAGCATAGGTACTCAATCGTTTCAAGAAGTTGATTTAGCGTTTATGAAACGGGCACACAATTTAGATCAAGCAATAAATTCTATTGAAAAAGCGCAGCAGCTTGGTTTTCAAAATCTTTCTCTTGATTTGATTTATGGCGTACCCACTCAAACAGAAAAATCGTGGCTAGCCAATTTGAGTATGGTTAACAAGCTTGGAGTAAACCATCTTTCAAGTTATGCCCTTACGGTAGAAGAGGGTACACCTTTATACCATCAAATTAGAAAAGGAAAAGTTGGAAATGTAGATGATAATTTAGCGTCAGAACACTTTAAGCTTTTGCAAAACTGGTCGGACAAAGAGAAATGGCAGCACTACGAAATTTCTAATTTATGTAAAGATGGAAACTATTCAAGACACAATAAATCTTACTGGCAAGGCAGAACTTATTTAGGCCTTGGTCCTGCAGCGCATTCATTCAATGGCTCCAGCAGGCAGTGGAATGTATCTAATTTAAAAAAATACATCGAAGGAATAAGCAAGGGTATTGAAACCTACACCAAGGAGGAACTAAGTCGAAAGGATCAGTTTAATGAATTCCTCATGACAGGAATACGAACGCAATGGGGAATTTCCAAGGCTAGATTAATTGAACAATTTCCCGAATTTTATTCTAATTTTGAAAAACACTTAAAGCAAGTTAATCCTGCTTGGATTGACAACTCACCTGAAAATCTAATCTTGAGTAATGAGGGACGATTTTATGCAGATGGTATAGCTTCAAGTTTATTTATAGAAAGTTGAATTTAAAACTATGAAAGCCATAATTAACCTAAACGGTTCAGCATATAAAATTGACCTGAATCAAGCCATTTCAATCTCGACTCCCTTTCATGGAAAGAATCATTTACCCAAAGCTTTTTATTCGCCGGATTTAGATATTGAACCGGTAAGAACTGACGGATGGATCGGAAGTACTTTGGAGGGTGGTATTCTGAATTTTAAAAACGTATTCATCAACCCGCATGGAAATGGAACCCATACGGAGTGTGTGGGCCATATAGCGAAAGAGCCTTATATGATAAAGGATTGTTTAAAATCCAATTTTCACCTAGGTCAATTAATAAGTATTCAGCCTAGAAGCAATGAAACAGACACTTTCATTACCCACAAGCAAATCAAAGAGATTCAATTTGAAGAAAATGTGAACTGTTTGATTATTCGAACACTTCCCAATGCCTATTCAGATAAAATAAAAGATTGGAGCGGGACTAACCCCTGCTATATAGAATATCAGGCTATGAATTTATTGATTGAAATGGGTATTGAACATTTTATGATAGACGTACCATCAGTGGATAGGGAAAGCGATGAAGGTAAACTTTTAGCTCATAAAACGTTTTGGCAATATCCGGGAGATTCTCCAAGAAGAAATGCGACGATTACAGAAATGATCTATGCACCGGAAGAAGTAGAAGATGGTCTTTATTTAGTGGACATCCAAGTTCTCCCTTTAGCCATGGATGCCAGCCCCAGCAATATCTTATTAATAAAAGTTAATCATTGAAATATGTCGTATATGTTTTTTACAGAGATTTATGAACTAAATAAATAATGATTGAAATCAGCCAAATATTGAAGTTAGCGACTGTTTTTGTTTTAAGATATTTACTGTTTGCCGGATTTGCATTTTTAGTATTCTACATACTTTTTAAGCAATTTTTTAAAAAAAATAAGATTCAAGAAAAATCAGCGGAAAAAAAAGACTTTGGAAGAGAGATAGTATATTCCCTTCAAACTAATCTTATTTTTGTTGGAACCGCGTTATTTGTAGAATTTGGACCCATAGGAGGTCGCTCTCAAATGTATGCAAACATCCATGATTACCCCCTGTGGTATTTACCCTTAAGTGTAGTTCTTTCGCTCATCATTCATGATACTTATTTCTACTGGATGCACAGAGCTTTACATATTGAACCTTTATTTAAATGGATGCATAAAACGCATCATTTATCTATAAACCCTTCGCCTTGGGCATCTTTTGCATTTCACATAGGGGAATCCGTGTTAGAATCGCTAATAATCATTCTGGTAATTTTTCTGATCCCAATCCATATTTCAATGATCATGGTTTTCACATCATTAAGTTTATTAATAAACGTTTATGGACATTTAGGTTATGAAATTATTCCGAAATGGTTTAGAAAAACTCCCTTATTTCAAGTCGTAAATACTTCGGTTCACCACAATATGCATCATCAGTATTTTAAAGGAAATTACGGTCTATACTTTCGATTTTGGGATCGATTAATGGGTACAGAGAACCCCAATTATGTCGAGCGCTACGAGCAAGTCATTCAAAAAAGAGTTGGTTAAATTAATAGGTAGATAGTTCAAGTATTGCTGCTTCCAGACGCTGTTGCGGCAAGAATTGACTCTCTAACACTTTTGCAAAAGGAACGGGCGTATCTAAACTTCCTACTCGTTTGACTGGTCCATCTAGATATTCAAAGCAATTTTCACCTATCCATGCTGCTATATCTGAAGCTATGCTACCGGTCAAACAATCTTCATTCAAGACGACCACTTTACCCGTTTTCTTGACGCTCTTTTCTATCTGGTCAAAATCAAGCGGAAGTAGGGTTCTAAGGTCAATTATTTCAAGACTTAAATTCGGATACTTTTTCGCCAAATCTTTTGCCCAATGAACACCAAATCCATAAGTGATTATGGATATATCTTTACCTTCCTCAGCAACTGCTGCTTTGCCAATTTCAAGCGTGTAATAATCATCAGGTATCTCGCCTTCCACACTTCGATAGAGTGCTTTATGCTCAAAAACCATCACGGGGTTGGGATCCTCAATTGCCGCAGTTAAGAGGCCCTTAGCGTCATACGCATTGCTCGGGTAAACAATTTTTAAACCTGGCGTATGGAAAAACCAGGCTTCATTACTTTGAGAATGGAAGGGACCTGCACCAACTCCGGCGCCCGTGGGCATGCGCAAAGTGACATCAACATTTTGCCCCCAACGATAATGAGATTTGGCCAAGTTATTTATAATCGGGTTGAAGCCTGATGTGACGAAATCAGCAAACTGCAGTTCAACTATCGCTTTCATTCCTTTTATGCTCAAACCTAAAGCTGCACTTAAAATTCCGGACTCACAAATAGGAGTGTTTCTGACACGCTCTTTTCCAAATGAGTCGACAAAACCATCTGTGATTTTGAAAACTCCACCATACTCTGCAACATCCTGCCCCATGATAACCAATTCGTCAAATCGCTCCATGCTCTGCCTCAAGCCATCAGAGAATGCATCAACCATTCTCTTCTTACTTTGAGTAAGCGAAGCAGGTGAAGTTAATGAAGGACTATGCGGCTTAAATACATCACGAATCTCCTCATCTAAATTCGGTGTAATCTCTGGTTCAGCAAATGCCTCTTCTAAACCATTCTCAATTAAGTCACTTAGTTCTTTTCTATAGTCCTTAATATTGGCTTGGGTCAATTGTTTTTGTTGGACTAAAAAAGCTTCAAAATTGTTCAACGGGTCTTTTTCACCCCACTTCTCAAACAACTCTTGAGGAACATATTTTGTTCCAGAGGCTTCCTCATGCCCCCGCATTCTAAAGGTGTTACACTCTATCAATACCGGATGCGGATTGTTTCTTATTTCTTCGGCATTTCTTCTTATTGTTTCATAAACCTCCACCACGTTGTTTCCATCTATCGTGATCGCAGAAATACCATACCCAATACCTTTATCCGAAAGTTTATTGCATTTAAATTGCTCATTGCTTGGAGTAGAAAGACCGTAACCATTGTTTTCAATAACAAAAATGATCGGCAAGTCCCAAACTGCCGCAATATTTAATGCTTCATGGAAATCACCTTCACTCGTTGCGCCATCACCCGTGAAAGCTACTGTCACTTTTTTTTCTGCTTTTAACTTACAGGCCAATGCTATACCATCTCCAACATTTAATTGTGGACCTAAATGAGAAATCATTCCGACAATATGATGTTCATTGGTGCCGAAATGAAAACTTCGATCTCTTCCTTTGGTAAACCCGTTCTTTTTACCCTGCCATTGTTTGAATAGCTTGGCAAAGGGTATCCCTCTTGAGGTAAAAATCCCCAAGTTTCGATGCATCGGAAGAATGTATTCATCTTCTTCTAAGGCACACGCTACTCCGATTGAAATAGCTTCTTGACCAATACCGCTAAACCATTTTGATATCCGACCTTGCCGCAACAACTTGAGCATTTTCTCTTCAATCATTCGAGAAAAAAGCATGTTTTTATAAAGCTGAAAAAGAAGCTTATGGTTCAAATGTTTAATATCAAATTTCACTTTAGCTGGTTTTACACAAATGTACTAGAAAGTTTTAAAAACAAATTCCATTAAAGGAATGATTTACATTTTCTCAATTTGCTATTTAGAATTCGTGATAAATTGCAGGTAATCCATGTATATTTGAAGCATGAATTTCGAAGTATTCATGAAACGTTGCTTATCGCTTGCCAAATTAGGTTTAGCAGATGCTGCGCCTAACCCAAGTGTCGGAGCAGTCTTAGTTGATGAAGGTCGAATCATTGGAGAGGGTTATACTTCTCCTTGTGGAGGTCCTCATGGTGAAGTCAATTGCTTTGAAGACGCGAAATCTAAGCAGGGAAATATTCCGGAATCTTCCGTTCTGTATGTTAGTTTAGAACCTTGCTCACATTACGGCAAAACTCCACCATGCAGCGATTTAATTATTCAAGAGAAAATATCTACCGTAGTAATCGCATGCAGTGATCCTAACCCCTTGGTAGCGGGAAAAGGAATAGAAAAACTTAAAGCGGCTGGTATAAAAGTTATCGAAGGAGTTTGTAGAGAAGAAGCGCTGGAATTAAACAAACGATTTTTTACTTTTCACCAAAAAAAACGTCCCTACATCACCTTAAAATGGGCGCAATCTCAAGCAGGTATTTTTGCTCCTTTAAAAGAGGAGCAATTTTGGATTTCAAATGCCAAGACGAGGGCACTTGTGCATAGCTGGAGACGAGATGAAATGTCGATTTTAGTCGGTGACAGAACCATTCAAATTGACAATCCGAAATTAAACAATCGTCTTGTTGCAGGAAAGAGCCCCATTCGATTAGTTATTAATACGGGAGATCCGATAGACAAAGAAAAACAGGTGTTAAAAGATAAGCTACCTACATATGTTTTCAGTTATGGAAATTCTGCTTCCTATCTTAATAAAACATATATACAGCTGGATAGCAAATACCCTATCCTTCAGCAAGTAATGAACAAATTACATCTTGAGAATATCCACTCGGTGCTCATTGAAGGTGGGGCATTCACCCTTCAGCAATTTATAGATTTGAATCTTTGGGATGAAGCAAAAATTATAATTGGTCAGAATCCTTTAACCAAAGGTATACTTGCTCCTGATATAGCAGGTGAATTGTTCGCTAATTATCCAATTTTGGAAGACCAAGTTAAAATTTTAAAAAATAACTCATGATTTGGTTATTACTTAGTATTTTAAGCTCAACTGCTATTATGCTTATTTTCAAATCGTTTAAACGATTTCAAATTAGCACCTTTCATGCAATAGTCGTAAACTATTTCACCGCGATTGTAGTAGGTTTTCCTTTTGTTCAAGATTGGGAAGTCGTATCTACTAGCTATACTTCTTGGTATTACTATGCACTAATTCTTGGAAGTCTGTTTATTTCATTATTCTTCCTCATCGGTCGAACCACCCAAGTATTAGGAATAAGTGTTGCTACAGTTGCTATGAAACTGGGATATGTCCTGCCTATTGTCTTAGCGTTCACCTTGTATCATGAACCAATTTCTAGTATTAAAGTCTTTGCTATATTGTTAACTGTTGCAGCTGTTGTGTTAAGCTCTATCAAAGATCGGCAGGATGAACATGAAGTGGGCAATAGGAAATGGTTAATCATACTTCCATTGGTCATATTTGTGGGAAGTGGCATATGCGATGCCATTGTTCAATTTACCGAAAAGCGATTTTTTCAAGAAAGCGGTTTTGAAGCATTTTTAATCATCTTATTTTTAACTGCGGCAACTTTAGGCTTGATCGCAGCCCTTATTCATGATCTAAAAAAGGGGGAAAACAATTTCACTTTACGAAATATCCTAGCAGGAATATTTTTAGGCATTCCCAACTATTTTTCCATCTATTTCCTTTTTAAGGCGCTGAATTATTATATAAATAATAGCGCAGCAGTTTTCCCAATTAATAATGTCGGAATAGTTGTTGCATCCACGCTTTTTGCTTTGCTATTTTTTGGGGAGCGTTTGAATCGGAAAAATATTATCGGTTTTATCCTGGCTGTTCTCTCCATAATTTTAATGTCACTTGAACACTTATTTTAGCATATCCATTCAAAGTGAGGGATTCTTTGAAGACAAAGCTTCTAAGTTTTTAGCATTTGCATTCCCGTGCTATAATGCCGACGAATTAAAACAGTCCTTAGCATTGATTCGAGCGCTGCACCCAAAAGCAAGTCATCATTGTTATGCTTACCGAATAGGAACTGACAAAAATAATTTTAGAGCAAATGACGATGGAGAACCAAGTGGTTCTGCTGGAAGACCAATATTGGGGCAAATAGATTCCTTTCAATTAAGCAATGTTTTAATTATCATTGTTAGATACTACGGGGGAACAAACCTTGGTGTTTCGGGGCTTATCAATGCCTATAAAAAATCTGCCCATGACGCACTAGTTAATGCCCAAATTATAGAGAAAGAATTGCTCCAAACTTGGCAAGTTAGTTGTTCTTATACGGAGGTCAATGATCTTTTTAATCAACTAAAAAAAATAGGTATTGAAAATTGGAAGGAAGATTATTCAGATTTATGTAAAATTACCTTCACCTTCCCAATTTCTTTATCTGAAAGCTTATCTTTATGGATAAGCTCGAAAGGTTTAAAATTTGAACTTATATAAATAATAGTGCATAGAGATACATCCATATTGTTTTTTACCGCTCTCCTGATAACACTAAACATTTCATCTGTTTTAGCGCAAGATTTAGGCGCTTATGTCTATCCCTACGAGAACAATAAAGTAAGTATTTCGGAGTTTGAATCCCGGGAAGAAAAAAAAGCTCTTTTAGACTCTTTATTTTCCAACGAAATATACGAAGGTGTTAATTTTAATGAAACTTATGTAAGAAATAGTGCAGGCGGGGTGCATTATACATTCCAAGTCGACTTAAACAATATACCAATGGAACAAGTTTTCGTAAAGATTCATTGCGACCATGAAGGAAATATTCGTTTAGTGCAATCCAATTTACCCAATCCGGAAGCATGGAGAGCTATTAATATCGAGCGTGTTGAAATTCAAAAAAATAGCGTTTATGTATATGCGGAAGGCCGTTTTACTTTAGCCAAGAAAGAGTACATTCAAGAGGAAAAGAATGATACTTATTACAACCGATATTGGTTAAATAATCAAGACTATTTCGAAAATAGTCTGAAATTCCATAATGATACTACGGCTTATGCCAAAGTGTTTAAGCCAGACCCTTTGAGCAGTGCAAGTATGGTTTATGGGGGGAATTATCAAGATGCATTTCGTTTTGATACAAGTGCATTGGTCATCCAAAACATAAACAATCCAGGAGGGACAACAATTACGACAAATAGTGCGACTTATACTTATGATGGCGTATCCTTTAATGTGCCTGCGGAAAGCTATTTAAATGATTTTACAGCCCCTATTATACGGCAGGTTTTTACAAACATTTTCCTTAATGGACAAGGAGTTGTCATAGGTTTCAATACGGCTATCACAGATAATGTCGCTGCTTTCATCACAGAAATAGTCTTAGATGATTACAATTACCCTGCCCTAGCACAAGAGCAGTTTTGGGGGGAAATTCCAGTTGATTACGCTGGCGGGAAGTTCAACTTGAATAACAATTTTTTTGTCATCAGTGATTTAAGTCCGCCCTTCACCAATCCAAGTACCAGTCCAACTGATAGTTTTAATTTTAACAGAAGTGAAGTTGATTTTGAGGATGTCAACGCCTTTTACCATCTGAACCGATACCAATCTTATTGGGAAAGTCTTGGATTTACTGATTTAGCATTAGAAGAAATTTTAGTCGACGCACATGGCAATAATGGAGCTGACAATTCATTTTTTGCGCCCACCTCTCCTCCCCGACTGGTATTTGGACAAGGAGGAGTAGACGATGCGGAAGATGCAGATGTAATTATTCATGAGTATGGGCATGCTATTAGTGCATTTGCCTCACCAGAAAGCAATGTTGCTGGGGAACGTCGAGCCTTAGATGAGGGTTTTGGAGACTACTTAGCAAGTTCTTATTCGAAACAGTTTACAAATTTTGCATCGAATGAAGTGTTTACTTGGGATGGGCATAATGAATTTTGGCTAGGAAGAATTAGTAATTCGAACAAAACCAAATTGGATATTTCAATTAACCAAAATATTTATTTTAACGGGGAAGTATGGTCTGCCACCTTAAATGATTTGTATAACAATTTAGGCGCTACGATAAGCGATAAACTGGCTATTGAAGTGATGTACTATAATATGCCCAATACAACAATTAGTCAGGCAGCCAAAAATTTATTTCTGGCAGATACCCTATTATATGGTGGGATTCATACTTGCGAGATTTTTGACATCCTTTTTATGCGTAAATTTTTAATGGGTACCTGCTTGGATTTTTATTCTGGTCTTGAAAATAAATTTTCCCAAGATAATCGAGTTCAATTGCTTAATACCTACGGATTTACTAATTATGATGAAGATATTATTGTGCGCTTCGAAACAGCGGAGTATAAAAACAGCCATATCAAGTTATTCGACATCAAAGGTGAATGTATTTTTAGCTTTAATCCAAAAGCTCAAGTGATCCAGTTAAACTTCCCAAAGCTTTCGGCTGGCGCGTATTTTATGACAATTACTTCTGAAAGTAACTCTTACCGATTTAAACTATTGAAAAAATAAATATAATGTTGAGTGATATAGAAAAAGCATATGTGGAGGAGTTTGACCTCTTTGATGATCCGATGGACAAGTATGAGCACATCATTGATATCGGTAATGAGCTTGACCCTTTAGATGAGAAATATAAACGGGATGAACTACTTGTAAAGGGATGCCAAAGCAAGGTTTGGCTTCATGCCTATAGTCGAGATGGCAAGGTCTTTTTTGAAGCGGATAGTAATACTGTGATAACCAAAGGAATAATTGCTATGCTTGTTCAAGTATTGTCTAATCTTAGTCCGAAAAAAGTAGTTGATCACCCATTGGAATTTATTCAAGCCATTCAACTCCACGAGCACTTAAGCTCACAGCGAAGCAATGGCTTAACAGCTATGATTCAACAAATGAAAAACTTTGCAAACCAATACGTGTAATATGAAGAAAATTTACTTTTTAAAATCATGTAGTACTTGTCAACGAATTCTAAAGGAGATAGATGCTGAAGTGAATAATTTTGAATTGCAAAATATTAAAGTAAATCGCGTTACTTCTATTCAGTTGGCAGAAATGCAGGAGCTTGCAGGATCTTATGAAGCCTTGTTTAGTCGCACTGCTATGAAATATAAGGCGCTTAATCTGAAGGAAAAAAACCTTAACGAAGAAGATTACAAAAACTACATATTAGATGAATATACATTTCTAAAAAGGCCAGTAAGCATAATTGGCGATAGTATATTTATCGGAAATAGTAAAAAAGTAATTGAAGCCTTAAAAACAGCTTTAAATTAATCGCAAACAAAAAGCCTCCCGAAAATTCGAAAGGCTTTTTTTAACTTTTCAATTTACTGAAAATTTTATGTAAAACTTTTTCTAGCCAAGTTGGCTCAAAATCATCGGCTTTGTAGTGGCCAATCTCTATAAGGAAATTCATTGCTCGTGGATAATCATCTTGATCTACAAATATTTTAACCCCATTCATACTCCCCGATGAAAACTCCCGTAAAGCATTTATGTGTTCATCTCTAATATGTGTCCTAATACCAATGTTTTCGAGTTTGTTTCGAACCATTGCCATTTCAATTTCATTGAAAAAAGAAGCTATTTGTAACAAGTTTCTCATCGTAACTATTTCAAGGTAGTAAGAAAATATTTATAATGTTCCCCTATTTTCCTGTTCTCGCTCAATTGCTTCAAACAATGCTTTAAAATTACCTTTACCGAATGACTGTGCACCCTCGCGTTGTATGATTTCAAAAAACATAGTTGGTCGATCCTGAACAGGTTTAGTGAATATTTGAAGTAAATATCCTTCATCATCTCTGTCGACTAAAATATTTAACTTTTTTAATACAGCAACATCTTCTCTAATTTCGCCTACTCTATCAATCAAATCTTCGTAGTAAGACCCGGGTACCTCAAGAAACTCAACACCTCTTCTTCGCAGCTCACCTACTGTATAAATAATATCTTTTGTAGCTACAGCAATATGTTGTACCCCTGCGCTATGATAAAAATCAATGTACTCTTCGATTTGCGATTTTTTCTTCCCTTTGGCAGGCTCATTAATTGGGAACTTTACGTACCCATTTCCATTACTAACCACCTTACTCATTAAGGCGGTGTACTCTGTAGAAATATCTTTGTCATCAAAAGTTAGTAATAAACCAAATCCCATTACATCCTCATAAAACTTTACCCAATCATCCATTTTTCCAAGCTCTACATTTCCTACGCAGTGGTCAATATATTGTAAGCCAATTGGTTTAACATCAAAAGTCGAGGACCTTGCTTTAAATCCAGGCATGAATGCACCTGAATAGTTTTTTCGTTCTACAAACTTATGAATCGTATCTCCATAGGTTTGGATTGCAGAAATAACTACTTCCCCAAACTCATCCTTAAGCGTCATAGGCTCTTGAACACTCACAGCTCCTCTTTGAGTTGTTTCTTTCCAACTTTTCGCTGCATCATCTACCCACAATGCTAAAACCTTCACTCCATCGCCATGGTTCGCTAAATGCTTATTAATTGGATTATCTGGAGTAAGCGCAGATGTGACAACTAATCGAAGTTTTTCTTGTTGTAAAACATAAGAAGTTTGCTGCTTATTGCCTGTTTCTAAGCCAGCATAAGCGACTACATTAAATCCAAATGCTGCTTGATAGAAGTAAGCGGATTGCTTCGCATTACCCACATATATTTCAATATGGTCTGTACCTAACAAAGGTAAAAAATCTGCTGCATCTACTAGTTTATCCTGATTTTCTGAGACAGTTCTTTCCATGATTTTCTATGTTTGATTCTTCATACGAAGTTACGATTTTTTCATAACTGAACATGTAAATTATCCTTTCAATATCTTCCATTAAAAGAAAGTAAGAATTTATTTATTGTTTAACTTTTTGCAGGGTACATATTCTACTTTGAAGAGTTACTTCGGTATGAAGCTAATTAATAGGCTTTAGTTAACAGAAGAAGCCATCCGCAAACTCCTTCCTTAATATTACGCTCTAGTCTTCTTGTTATCTATTTAACTAATTCACTATTTTTACCTAATGAATAAGAACGAAAAGGTTGATTTTGTTGTCCACATGCTTGAAGAGCTCTATCCTAAAACTCCCATTCCTTTGGACCATAAAGATAATTTTACTTTATTAGTTGCTGTACTCCTTTCCGCCCAATGCACTGATGTGCGCGTCAATTTAGTCACCCCTAGTCTATTTGCGCTTGCTGACAATCCTTACGATATGGTCAAGCTAAGTATAGAAGAGATAAAAGAGATTATCAAACCTTGTGGACTTTCACCGATGAAATCCAAAGGTATTCATGGACTCTCAAATATTATTATTAATGAGCATAATGGAGAAGTCCCAAATACCTTTGAAGCATTAGAGGCAATGCCTGGGGTTGGACACAAAACGGCTTCCGTTGTCATGAGTCAAGGCTTCGGATTTCCTGCTTTTCCAGTAGACACGCATATTCATCGTTTAATGTATCGTTGGACGCTAAGCAATGGGAAAAATGTAGTTCAAACCGAAAAAGACGCCAAGCGTCTCTTCTCTGAAGAACTATGGAACAAACTGCACCTACAAATCATATTTTTTGGAAGGGAATATTGTCCAGCAAGAGGACACGACCCACTGAATTGCCTTATTTGTAAAGAGATTGGAAGACGAGAAATGTTTAGCAAGTAGGTGTTAGTCAAATTCATTCTTTTGATTTCCCAAAAAATTTAAACCTGCGATTTCTTTGCATAAAACGAGGCTAAAAATAAGGCATTAAAGAATGCAAAAGAAACCATTCCCATTTGCGTCTGCCATAAGGATTCAGTCACCATATAAATCATAATAACGGAAAGATAGGCGAAGTATAATTTGTTTCTTTCCATCCATGCCATCCAATATGAATATCCCATAAAAGCCAGCAATAAAAGAAAGCCGATCACCCCCATTTCAAGAAAAGATTCTAAAAATTGATTTTGTGCATTATACCCTTTAGCTATGCCCCTCTCATAATTGATTTGCTTAAAGGCTTCGCTCAGGGCTTCGGTCGAATTACCTATTCCATTTCCTAAGAAAGGATTTTGTTCAATTAGCTTTATGCTTTCTTGCCACACAATGATTCTCGAGTCTAATGCACTCAAGATAAATGATCGGCTAAAGACTCCGAAACTTAAAGAAACCAAAGCAAGCAATAAAGTGAAAATAAATATACCGGTAATCGCTATTCTTTTATTTTTTATGAAGTTGTAAATTGCGGTTATCAAAGTAAAAAATAAGACAAAATAACCTACCTTAGAACTACACAGCATGACCATAAAAATGAAAAATATCAGCATTATCCAGTAGGAAATTCGCCATTCTTCCCGCTTCAAATACTTGTAATTATTGCCTAAAAAAAGTATAGCTAAATTATAATAAAGGGAATGCGTTACGGGATTGGCTTTTACATTACTCAATAAGCCTTTGTAGGTAAACCCTTGCCATCCAGCTGTAGGAAATTCAACAAAGGATTGCATTAAAATATATACACCAAATCCAAAACATCCTGCGATAAAGGCGGTCAATAAGACTCTAGGTTTTATTTGAATAATTTTTTCAAATTGGAACATGCTGACCCAATAGATGAATAGCAAGATATAAATACTTAATTTACTCCAAACTCCTGCAGAATCTCCGAAGAAAATATGAAGCACAGATAATATCAGCAACAATATAATTAAGATGGAATAAGGGTGTTTAAGAAATTGTTGAAGCTTACCTATAAAGACCTCCTTTAAGCTATTGCGGAATACAATTAAATTCCTCAATACTAGAGCGATGAAAGAAAAGACTAAAATTAAGGTGGGGATACTTGCAGAAACTCGATGAAAAGGAATGGAAATAGCCAATAAAAAAATGCTAATAGCAAATATGTATTCCAAAAAAATTGGATAATTCAAATCCTGGGAGATGTTTTGTAAACTATTAAACAAGGTCTTCTTGTTTACTCGTCTGCGATATTTACTAAAGACCAAAAAATCCAAAGCCATTAGAAAGGCAACACAAATTGAGGAGTTTATTAAAACTACGGCTATACTCCCTAAGTCCTGCGCCGCCAGTGCCGCTAATATTAACAGAATAGCAAGTCCAAAAAGTAAAAGTGAAGCCTCTGCATGATTAAATCCTATTCTTAGTAATAGATGGTGAACGTGATTTCGATCTGCTTTAAACGGAGATTTTGCCAAGTAATATGGTCGCAAGAAAAACAAGCGCAGGGTATCAGCAATCGGAATAGCTAATGCTGTCAAAGCAACCCCTACCTCAGCGCTACATTTCGTTAAAAGTAAACTTGAAGCACCGGTATAGGTTTTAATAAACTTAAAGGCAAATAGAACGGCTAAGAGTCCAATAATCATGGATCCATTATCTCCTAAGAAGACCCTAGGTTTAAACAAATTAAAACGAAGAAACACCAGCAAAGCTGCAAGAATACTCAGCGCAAGAATACAGTAATTGAGCAGTCCTGCGCTAAATAACCACATCCCTAAAAACCCGATGGCGACAAAGCCCAATAAAGCGGCTAGACCATTAATCCCATCCACTAGATTAAAGGCATTAACCATAAATACGATTATCACCATACAGAGAAATTGACCCAAAGCATATGGAATTCCATATAAGCTCATGTATTCAGCAAAATGAACCTCCCCAATAAATACCAAAATTGCTGAAATAAAGAATTGACCGGCGAATTTTTGAAGAGCATTCATGGGGTGCTTATCATCTACTAGCCCCAAAATGAAAATTCCCGAAACGCCAAATAAAACTCCGGCGCTAGCCAATGAAGGCGATGGAATTACAAAACATAATAAATAGCTAATTATAAATGCAATATAAATGAGCCAACCGCCTACTGGTGGGATACTATCCTTATGTCTCTTGCGGCCTTGTCCCTTATCTAAATAATCTATTTTGTTCGCATAAGCGATGAAGCTAGGAAATGCAATATATCCGATAATAAGAATAAGAAACGGTATGAGTAAAAGCCAAAAACTCAAGTATAATAATTTTGTGTAAAGGTAGGGATTAAAAATTGTTCTATTAACTCATCCAATGGTCCTTATCTAGATTACTCCTTAAAGAATTCATTGGAGAAATACCATGCACTCTAAGAGACTATTTAAGCTAAATACGTAAACCGCAAGCAGGTTTAATCACCAAACAAGAATATATATGCCAATATATACCAATATATAGGTATTTGATAATAGAATATAAGTCGTTAGTTTTGAGGTGATAAAATATTTAAATTTATTAAATGAAAAATGACCTAACTAAAAGAGAGCTTCAGGTCCTTAGTTTAATTGCTAAAGGTTTTGGATCAAAAAAAATTGCATCAATACTTTCTATTAGTGTCCGAACCATTGAGACACATCGTAAAAACATTAAGCTAAAATTTGAGTTCAACAATTTTTACCGTGTCATCAGTTATGCATATGAAAACAAAATCTTGCCTATAGATCCAACTTAATAGAATATACTATACTTTGTTAAGACCAATAAATTCTGAATCCCAATAGAATTATACCTTGGTCGAGCCCCTAGATCAAAATCTGGGGGCTCATAATTTAAAATCTATGCAAACTAGGCTTATTACCCATTACTTCATTAATCTTCTCCATAAGCTCAGTCGTAAGCTTAGGTAAGACTTCAAGCGACTTTAAGTTCTCCTCTAGCTGATGGGGTTTTGTTGCTCCTAAAATGACCGAACTCACATTGGGGTTTTTCAAACACCAAGCTAAAGACATGTTCGTTAAACTCACGCCTAAATCACCTGCCAGATTATGAAGGGCTTGAACTTTTTCTTGATTTTCGGAAGACCAAATTTTATCCTTGATCCAAGAAAGTGATTCTATCTCCATTCGACTTCCCTTCGGAATCCCTTTCAAGTATTTACCTGTTAGGACTCCGGAGGCCAATGGGCTCCAGACAGTAGTACCCATTCCGTAATTTTCAAAAAGTGGCAAATACTCTTTTTCTAATTTACTTCGCTCAAATAAGTTGTATTGCGGCTGCTCCATACTCGGGCCAATCAAATTATATTTTTCTGCTACCAAATGTGCCTCAGTAATTTGCTGAGCATTCCATTCACTTGTTCCCCAGTACAATACCTTACCTTGTTGTATCAAGTTATGCATTGTCCATACAGTTTCAGCTATAGGTGTATCTATATCTGGGCGATGACAATAAAACAAATCTAAATAATCCACCTGGAGTCTTCTTAATGCAGCATGACAAGCTTCCACAATATGCTTGCGCATCAAACCTTTTTGATTGGGTTTATCACCACCCCAAAATACTTTACTCGATACTATAAAAGTCGATCTATCCCAATTCATTTTGTTAAGAATTTGCCCCATAATTTCCTCGCTTTTACCAGAAGCATAAGCTTCCGCATTATCGAAAAAATTTACGCCATTATCATAAGCTATTTGCATAAGCTGCTCACTTGTCTTGTCTTGAATCTGACTGCCAAATGTTACCCAAGAACCAAAAGATAAAGCACTTAACTGCAAACCGGATTTTCCCATTCTTCTATATTCCATTTTTTAATTTTTTAATTTTACTCCTTTTTAACAAACTTTTTAAGCATTCAATCGTTTACAAATTCAATAGCTACAATTATAATCTTATTTTTGCCGCAGATGTTCGAATTTACAAAAGAAATAATCAATAATTTACTCAGCTTAGAAGACTATCATAAGTTCTTTGAAAAAGTTAGCAATCAGAAGGGAACTGAAGCGCCTTATGATGATGAAGGTTTTCTGTTGTATACAATTGCTAATTTCAAGCGCAGTAACAAAATTCGTACAAAAGTTAACCTAGACAAGAAGCTCTACAACGAATTGAATAGTGGCACAGACACTTGGACTTGGGTCTTGATCACTGAACCATGGTGCGGCGATGCCTCTTTTACCCAGCCCATTATAGAGGCAGTATGTTTGGCTGGAGACATTGATTTGAAAATTGCACTACGGGATAAAGAAAAGACCATGATGAATGCCTATTTAACGGATGGAGGAAAGTCGATACCAAAACTTGTTGTATTGAATGAACATTTAATAGAGATCTTTCAATGGGGCCCCAGACCTCAAGAATTACAGGCGAAAATTAAAAACTTGTTAAATAACAACGGCTCATATGACGAAAAGCTTAAATTGGCACACCAATGGTATAGAAAGTATGGAAGTGAGGCATTACAGCTAGAGTTATTAGAATTAATTAAAAAAAATAAACGCAGTGAACGATAAAGTAGTAAAAACTTCAGAGATAAAAGTAAAGGTTGGTTTAGATCAAAATAACGTGCCTATCGATTTAAAATGGATGGCTACAGACTCTGAGCATCAGAATTTAAATGATTGTAAATCCATCAATATTTCCATCTGGGATCCTGTTGAAAACAATTCCCTAGGAATCAACTTGTGGACAACAGATTTAAGAGTGGATGAGATGCATTCCCATTATTTTAGGACCCTAATGAATATGACGAATAGCTATATTCAAGCAACAAAAAATCCTTTTGCTCAAAAGCTAATGCAGAAATTCTGTGAAGATTTAGCCAAACAAACAGCTGATTGGGAAGATGAAAAAGAAAAGAAATAAGAATAGTATTAAAGTTTACATTATGAAAAATATAATATTTATATTAATTGTCCTCTTATTTAGTGGTAATTTAAATGCGCAAAAAAAAGGGCATAACATCTCCTTGAATGTCCCTCAAATGGCTAATGAGGAGTTTTATCTCGCTTACCATTATGAAGAGAAACAATTCATTGCTGACACACTTACTTTTAATAATAAGGGGCAGTTAATTATACAAGGAGACGAGAGCTTGCACCACGGTGTCTACTTAGCCGTTTTTCCTCGACTAAAAAACAAATATTTTGAGTTCATTGTAAAAAATCAATACTTTGGGATTGAACTCGCTGACACCAATAATTTTGATAATGTTATCTTCTCTAATTCGCTGGATAATGAAATTTTTCAATTCGATATGAATGCGATGAACGAGATAAGGCAACAGTCTCAAGTATTGGAAGGTAAAATAAAGTTGGCTCAAGGGGAAAAAGAGAGGGAAGCACTAAGCGCTGAGTATACTCAATTAAATAACGACTACACAGCTAATCGAGTAGCTATTATGGAAGAAAACCCTGAGCTGCTTTACTCGGCTATTCTAGGAATGTTAAGAGAAATTAAAATTCCAGAACCTCCCGTAGATGATAATGGAGATGAGGTCGATCCTAACTTCAGGTTTCATTACTTTAAGCAACACTATTGGGACTATACTTCTTTTAACGAGGAAGGCATTATACGCACTCCTGTGCTGAAAGGTAAACTAATCGATTACTTTGATAAGTACACAGTCAAAAGTCAAGACTCTATTATTCAATCTTGTGACATTGTACTCGAGAAAGCTATGGCAAATCCGAAAGTTTTTCAATATGCATTAGTTACCTTGTTAAACAAGTATGCGAATAGTAAAGTAATGGGTGATGACGCTGTATATGTGCACTTGGTCAAGAACTATTACGAAGCTGGTGAAACCCCATGGATAGATTCCGTGCAACTAGACAAGATGATTGAGCGAAGAAAAGCCATCGAACCGTTACTTATCGGGAAAACATCTCCTAACCTAAGCTTAAGAGATACTAGTATTAACAATTACTATAGTCTACATGATATCAAAACGGATTATACAGTACTTTATATTTGGGATCCAGATTGTGGGCATTGTAAAAAAGTCACTCCAAAATTAGGCGCATTCTATAAAAATCATTTAGACGAAAGTTTAAGTGTCTATGCAATAACTACGTCGAATATTGAGCAAATTGAAGAATGGAAATCATTTATTAAAACACATGATTTGAATTGGATTAATGTGAGTGACTTATACCATCAAACTAATTTTAGAACAATTTATGATGTTACTAGCACACCTCAGATTTTCATTTTAGATAAAGCCAAAAAAATTATTGCTAAACGAATTGCCGTAGAACAATTAGAAGGGTTCTTTCATCAATACATGAAAAATGAAGGAGATGAAAATTATGAGAACTTCATTTTTGATGAGGATGCATTCAATGCAGAGGAAGAGCATAGTGAAGGAGATGGTCATGGGCATTGATACGGAGTGAAGAATACGTTTATTAAGTTACTGACGACTTGGTCTTTACTTTAAATAGTAAGCTTAATCCTATAATAACACCTAGCAGACTTAGCCACTGCGTATTGCTTAGTGGACCATAATAGATAGAACTATCTTTCATAAACTCTAAAGCCAATCGACCACCAAGAACCACGACTAAGAACAAAGCCGCAAAGGAGCCACCAGCGAGTTGTTTCTTTTTATACAGCAGCCAAAAAAAAGCAAAGCACGTAAAAAGCCAAAACGCCTCATACAATTGGATAGGATGTCTAGGCAATTTAGCTGGATCTGATACAGGAAAAATAACTGCCCATGAAACTGCAGTAACTTTACCATACAATTCACTATTAATGAAATTACCAATACGAACCAGTCCACCTAAAAGCGGCATACCGAGTGCTGTACGATCTACTAACCAAATAAAAGTAAACTCCTTGTATCTTTTAGAAAAAAGTAATAAAGCCAAAATCACCCCAATCATAGCCCCGTGGCTAGATAAACCCCCATTCATTATTTCAAGCATTAACATTGGGCGTTCAATAAATGCATCAAAATGATAATATAGGACATCAAAAATACGTGCACCAAGCAATGCGCCAAAAAACACGTATTGAATATAAAGGGTAACTTGTTCGGTATCTTTTTGTTCTCGCTTAAATACTTTCATGCCCATGAAGTAGGCAAGCAAAATAGATAAGGACCAAGTTAAACCATACCAACTTATTCGTAAGAAACCGAAATCTGCAGCTATTGGATTTGGACTCCAAACGAAGTATTCCTGCATGAAATTTATTTAATGAATCGGAAATTTTTTCCTGGATAGTATGCCATATCTCCAAGTTCCTCTTCGATACGCAATAACTGATTATATTTTGCCATTCGATCGGTTCTGCTCGCAGAACCAGTTTTTATTTGACCAGTATTAAGTGCAACTGCTAAATCCGCAATGGTTGTATCTTCAGTTTCACCAGAGCGATGACTCATCACAGAAGAATATTTATTTTTCGTAGCCAAATTAACCGCATTGATGGTTTCTGTCAGTGTTCCGATTTGATTCACCTTTATCAAAATAGAGTTAGCGATATTATTTTCAATCCCAGTTTGTAATCTTTTGGTGTTGGTCACAAATAAGTCATCCCCCACCAGTTGAATTTTATCTCCAACTTTTTCTGTCAAAGATTTCCATCCTGCCCAATCATCCTCATCCATGCCATCTTCTATAGAAATAATAGGATACTTTTCGCACCAATCTGCCCAATATGAAGCCATTTCTTCGCTATTCAACTTTCGCCCATCAGATTTATGAAAATGATACACTTTTTCTTCTTTAATATAGAATTCAGCAGCTGCGGCATCCATTGCAATCCACATATCTTCACCTGCTTTGTATCCAGCTCTTTCAATCGCTAATAAAACTGTTTCAATCGCTTCTTCGTTACTTTTGATGTTTGGAGCAAATCCTCCTTCGTCACCCACATTTGTTGAGTATCCCTTTTCTTTAAGAACGTTCTTGAGGTGATGGAATACCGATACGCCCATATGGAGAGCCTCACTAAATGAATCAGCTCCGAAAGGCATTACCATAAACTCTTGAAAATCAATACTATTATCTGCATGAGAACCTCCATTGAGGATATTCATCATAGGAACAGGCAATGTATTTGCACTAACCCCTCCAATATATCTAAAAAGAGATTGATTGGAAGCCATAGCTGCTGCCTTAGCGCAAGCTAATGAAACTGCTAAAATTGCATTTGCCCCAAGTTTACTTTTATTTGGCGTACCGTCTGCATCAATCATTAACTGATCAATCAAATTCTGCTCAAATACGTCCTCTCCTACAAGAAGGTCGGCAATAACCTCATGAATATTTGTTATTGCATTTTGAACACTTTTACCTAAGTAATAGCTCTTGTCATTATCTCTTAATTCAACGGCCTCATGTATTCCTGTAGAAGCTCCACTAGGAACGGCTGCTCTACCGAAGAACCCACCCTCCGTGTATACATCAGCTTCGATAGTTGGATTACCTCTTGAATCTAAAATTTGTCTTGCTTTTATATCTATAATAACACTCATTCAATTTGTTTTTAATCGTTCATTAAACCTTCAAATTGTTCAAACAAATATCGAGAATCATGCGGTCCGGGGGACGACTCAGGGTGATACTGAACAGAAAAAGCTTTTTTATTTGTAATACGTATTCCTTCTACGGTTTGATCGTTCAAATTTAAGTGCGTAATTTCTACTTGCTCACTAGATTCGATATCTTTTCTATTAACTTCAAAACCATGATTTTGAGAGGTAATCTCACATTGACCTGTAATAAGATTCTTAACGGGATGATTTAACCCACGATGACCGTGATGCATTTTATAGGTAGATACACCATTAGCTAAAGCCAATATTTGATGGCCCAAGCAAATTCCAAATAGCGGCTTATCTACTGCCATAATATCCTTTACAGTATTTACTGCATAACCCGCAGCAGACGGATCACCAGGTCCATTTGATATAAAATATCCATCCGGATTAAAGGCACTCATTGTTTTAAAATCAGTTTTTGCAGGAAATACTTTAATATAAAAATCACGCTCTTCAAGGCAGTTCAATATATTTTGCTTAATTCCTAAATCAAGTACAGCTATCCGATACTTCGCATCAATCCTACCTAGCGTATATGCAACTTCTGTAGTCACTTTAGAAGCTAACTCCAAGCCATCCATATTCGGTGCTTTAGCCAACTCATTTTTGAGTTGATCGACTGAATCCAAATCTGATGAAATGATACAATTCATAGCTCCTTTACTTCGAACTTGGGTAACCAATGCACGGGTGTCAATATCCGAAATACCAACGATATTGTTGTCTTCTAAAAAATTATTCAATGAGGTATTTGCTTGTAGTCTAGAAAATTTGCTGGAGAACTTCTTACATATTAATCCAGAAATTTGAGCGTGCTTAGATTCTTTATCTACATCCATAGCACCATAATTTCCAATATGCGGATTGGTCATTATTATCATTTGTCCAAAGTATGAAGGATCGGTAAAAACCTCCTGATATCCAGTCATCCCAGTATTAAAACAGATCTCACCATAGGTTGTTCCCTTGCGACCCACTGAATTTCCTTCAAAAAAAGTACCGTCCTCTAAGAGTAAATATGCTTTTTTATTTTCCATGCTTTTAAGATTGCAGCGAAATTAATGCAATTATTATTTGTTTTAAAAAATCTTATCAAGAGGATATAAACAAAAAAGGGATAAGCTTTCGCTTATCCCTTTTGTATAATTTATTTATGCATGCTACTCCGCTTTCGCTTGGTCTTCATCAGAAGTTTCTTCTACTTGATTCTCAGTTTTCGCTTGGTCTTCACCAGAAGTTTCTTCTACCTGATCCTCAGCTTTCACTTGATCTTCACCAGAAGTTTCTTCTACCTGATTCTCAGCTTTCACTTGGTCTTCACCAGAAGTTTCTTCTACCTGATTCTCAGAAGGAGAATCATCTATCGCTTCTTCGACAGATTCCACAACATCGTTTACCTCAACAGATGCAGTGGTTGTTTTCTTTTTACCAGCTCTTCTACTTTTCTTTTTAGCGGGTTTGCCATCAGCCGACTGTGTATATATATCATTGAAGTCTACGAATTCAATCATTGCCATCTCCGCATTATCACCGGCTCTATGATCCGTTTTGATAATTCTTAAATAACCCCCTGGGCGATCCCCAACTTTAGGTGCAATTACATCAAACAATTCTTTAGACGCTTCTTTACCTAGACTGTTACTACCGAGGTAACGGTATACTGTCCTTCTGTTATGTGTATCGTTCTTCTTAGCTTTTGTAACAACAGGCTCAAGATACACTCTAAGTGCTTTTGCCTTTGCAACAGTCGTAAAAATCCTCTTGTTTAAGATAAGAGATGAAGACATATTCTCAAACATTGCCTTTCTATGCGCTGTTTTTCTACTTAACTTATTTATTTTATTTGCGTGTCTCATTACTTCAAATGTCTATCTTAATTAATCTATTAATTCTCGTCTAATTGATATTTTGAAATATCCATTCCAAAACTTAAGCCTTTATCAATGAGCATAGCCTCGATCTCAACTAGTGATTTCTTACCGAAGTTTCTGAACTTCAATAAATCATTCGTATTGAACTTAACCAATTCTTCTAGGCCATTAATTTTAGCTGCTTTTAGGCAATTGTATGCTCTAACTGATAAATCTAAATCCTCAAGATTTGTTTTCAAAAGTTTTCTCATTTGCAATACATGCTCATCTACAATATCATCCACCTTATTCTCTGAAGTATCAAAAGTGATATTCTCATCTGAAATTAACATTAAGTGCTGAATCAAAATACGAGCTGCTTCTTTTACTGCTTCTTCAGGATGGATGGTTCCATCAGTCGTTACATCAAGCATTAACTTCTCATAATCTGTTCTTTGCTCAACCCTTGTATTTTCTATGTTATATTTCACATTCTTGATCGGAGTGAACACTGCATCTACGGGAATAAACCCAACTGCAGTTTCAGCAAAATCATGCTCTTCCGCAGGAACATAACCTTTTCCTCTTTGAATAGTAATCTCTAATTCTAAGGTCACCACTGGCTCTATGTTACAAATCACTAAGTCAGGATTCATTACACGGTAAACATTGGTGTGCTTTTCGATATCGCCTGCTGTGAAAGTCTCTTTATCCTTAATGGTAATAAAAATTTTATCAGAAGCATTTTCATCATCCATTATTTTCTTAAGACGAACCTGCTTAAGATTTAAAATAATTTCTGTAATATCTTCTAATACCCCTCTAATCGTAGAAAACTCATGGTCAACACCACTCACTTTTACTCCTACAATCGCTGTACCTTCCAAAGATGATAACAATACTCTTCTTAAAGCATTACCTACCGTTACGCCAAAACCTTGCTCTAAAGGTTTGAATTCGAAAGTACCTTCAAAGTCATTTGCTTTTTGAAGAACAATTTTATCGGGTTTTTGAAATGTTAATAATCCCATTTAATTTCCTTTTTTTAATATTATTTAGAATATAATTCTACAATTAACTGCTCATTGATATTTTCTGGAATATCTTCTCTAGCAGGTAATTCTAGTAATTTACCTTTCATTACTTTAGTATCAAATTGTATCCAAGCGAAGTCATTATTTGACCCGGCAATAGCTTCTTGGATAGGATCCATAGATTTAGAACGTTCTCGAACTTCCACCTCGTCTCCAGGACGAACCTGAAATGATGGAATATTAACGATATCCCCGTTTACTAAAATATGCTTATGACCGACAAATTGTCTAGCCTGCGTTCTTGTTTTAGCAATTCCCATTCTATAAACAACGTTGTCTAATCTAGCTTCCAATGCTTGTAACAAATTTTCACCTGTAACACCTTCTTTTCTAGAAGCCTTTTTAAAGGTATTTCTAAACTGACGCTCTAGAAGACCGTAAGTATATTTTGCTTTTTGCTTTTCTTTCAACTGCACACCGTAGTCAGAAACAGATTTTCTTCTTTTCGAAGATCCGTGCTGACCTGGAGAATATTTTCTTCTATCGAAGTACTTATCATCTCCGTAAATTGCTTCACCGAATTTTCTAGCGATTTTGGTCTTTGGACCGATATATCTTGCCATGGTTCTTAAACTTGAATATTATTTATTAAACTCTTCTTCTTTTTGGAGGACGACAACCGTTGTGAGGGATTGGCGTAACATCCTTAATAGTTGTAACCTCAATGCCGCTGCTATAAACTGTTCTAATAGCAGACTCTCTTCCAGATCCAGGACCTTTCACATACACTTCAACTTTTCTAAGTCCAGCATCATGAGCAACTTTCGCAGCATCAGTAACTGCTATCTGTGCAGCATAGGGAGTATTCTTTTTGGAACCTCTAAAACCTGCTTTACCTGCAGATCCCCATGAAATCGTTTGTCCCTGGTTGTTTGTAAAAGTAATAATGATATTGTTGAAAGTAGCTTTAATAAAAACCTTACCCTCAGCATCAACTTTTACAACTCTTTTTTTAGCTTTTGCCGCTTTTTTTTGTGTAGCCATAATTCAGTGCTCCTTTAATTATTATTTAGTTGCTTTCTTTTTGTTAGCAACAGTTTTTCTCTTTCCTTTTCTCGTTCTAGAGTTATTCTTAGTTCGTTGTCCTCTTAGAGGCAAACCTTTACGATGACGAATACCTCTATAGCATCCAATGTCCTGTAAACGTTTAATACTTAACTGTACTTCTGAACGCAACTCACCTTCAACCTTTATATTGTCACCAATATACTTGTTGAGTTCTGCGACTTCGTCATCAGTCCACTCTTCAACTTTCTTGTTTTCATCAATTTTTAGCGTTGCTAAAATTTCTGATGCTCTTGTTCTTCCGACTCCAAAAATATACGTTAAGCTAACTAAGCCTCGCTTGTTTCTTGGTAAATCTGTTCCTGCTATTCTTGCCATTACTAAAAATTTATCCTTGTCTTTGTTTAAATCTTGGATTCTTCTTGTTGATGATATATAGACGTCCTTTCCTACGCACTACCTTGCAATCAACGCTTCGCTTCTTTATAGATGCTCTAACTTTCATAATACTCTATTTATATCTATACGTTATTCTTCCTTTGTCCAAATCATATGGCGACATTTCCACAGCAACCTTGTCACCTGGTAAAATCTTAATGTAATGCATTCTCATCTTTCCACTGATGTGCGCTACAATCTCATGACCATTTTCTAGTTTCACCCTAAACATCGCATTGGATAATGCTTCTGTTATGATGCCATCTAGTTTTATTAAATCTTGTTTTGCCATATTTTATTTATTCTACGATTTCCTGTAGGTAATTATTCTTTTCTATTGCTTTATCTATAACTCCAAAATCAGTTAAGATTTCCGCTTTCTCTCTTTTTACTACGATATCATGCTCGTAGTGTGCACTAACCCTTCCATCTTTTGTCAATATTGTCCAACCATCTTGGGCTGAAACAACATCACGTGTTCCGAGATTTATCATTGGTTCAATAGCTAAAACCATATTCTCCAACAATTTAGTTCCTTGGCCTTTCCTTCCGTAGTTAGGCACTTCAGGATCTTCATGTAATGACTTTCCTAAACCATGTCCAACCAACTCCCGAACCACCCCATATCCATGTTCTTTTTCACAATACTGTTGTATTGCAAATCCGATATCCCCTACGCGCTTACCAACAATGGCTTGCTCTATTCCGAGGCTTAACGACTTCCGTGTTACTTGAAGAAGCTTCATGACTTCCATTTCGACACCTGCCATAGCAAATGTAAAAGCTTGGTCACCATAAAATTCATTCATTATCGTACCACAATCAATCGATAATACATCATCATCTTTGACTACTGTATTATTCGGTATCCCATGAACCACTGCACTATTTATTGAAAAACAAAGTGTGTTAGGGAAATCCCCATATCCTTTGAATCCAGGCACAGCGCCATGATCTCTGATAAATTCCTCAGCCAACTTATCTAAAAACAATGGTGTAACACCAGGTTTTATATGATTAGCTAACTCAGCTAAGGTTTTTGAAACAAGTAAAGAACTCTCTTTTATTAACTCAATTTCTGCTGGTGACTTCACCATCTTTTTAAATGGAAGCCCCCACACTTTGTCTTCCTCTCAATTTACTTCCACCTTTCATTAAGCCATCATAATGACGCATCATTAAGTGACTTTCTATTTGTTGCAGTGTATCTAAAATTACTCCCACCATAATTAACAAGGAAGTACCCCCAAAGAAATAAGCAAAACCAGTATTCACTCCACCCAACATCGCAAATGCAGGAAGGATTGCAATAATTCCTAAAAATATTGAACCTGGCAATGTAATTCTTGAAACAACTGTATCTACATATTCAGCTGTGTTTTTACCTGGCTTAATACCTGGGATAAAACCACCATCTTTTTTCAATTGATCCGCAATTTGAACTGGATTTACCACCATTGCTGTGTAGAAGTATGTAAATACCACTATCAATAAAAACGTAAAAATATTATACGCCCAACTCGTTGGATCAGAAAAGGCTTGTACAAACCAACTTGACTGATTATCCGTGAAGAATTGATAAACCATAGACGGCAAGAACATAATTGCTTGAGCAAAGATAATAGGCATTACACCTGACGCGTTTACTTTGAGAGGTAAATATTGTCTGTTACCGCCTGCTTGAAGTGATTGAGCTCCTTGAACAATATTTCTCTTAGCATATTGAATCGCTACCCTTCTTGTCGCTTGGACTAAGGCTATTGACGCAATAATTATTAAGAATAAGATAACTAGTTCGAAAATGAAGATGACTAAACCTCCACCGCTTGCTCCAAAACGAGCAGCTAATTCACTTGCAAATGATCCCGGTAATGCGGCGATTATTCCTACCATAATTAATAAAGAAATACCATTACCAATTCCACTATCAGTTATTTTTTCACCAATCCACATAGCAAACAAAGTACCTGTAGATAAGACTATCATTGCAGTAAGAGTAAATAATGCAGGAGAATAGCCCTCTACGATTTGAATACCTTGAGAATTCAATAGTGTAAGATAACCAGCACCTTGAACCATTGTTACAATAATGGTTAATATTCTAGTGATTTGGTTAATCTGACGACGACCACTTTCACCTTCCTTCTGTAATTTTTGAAAGTAAGGAACTGCAATTGTTAGAAGTTGAACTGCAATCGATGCTGAAATATAAGGCATAATACCTAAGGCCATAATAGAGGCTCTACTAAAAGCACCTCCTGCAAATATGTTAACCATACCAAGTATACCGGATCCTGCTTTATCTGCAAGAGCACTTAAACTTGAAGGGTCAACCCCAGGAAGAACTACGTATGAACCAATTCTATATACCAAAACCAATAATAAGGTAAATAAAATCTTATCTCTCAATTCCTTGATGGACCAAATATTTTTTATCGTTTCAATAAACTTCACTATCTACATATTAAATTTTGGTAAAAGACCCGCCTGCTTTCTCGATTTGAGCTTGAGCAGTAGCGCTTATTGCATGGGCAGTAACCTTTACTTTTATTGTCAATTCACCATTACCCAAAACCTTTACGATTTCAGAGTTTTTGATTATGTTATTTTCTTTTAAGAAATTCAAATCAATCTCCTTCACCTTATACTTATCTGCATAATGTTGAATCATGGCTAAGTTAAGAACAGCATACTCTTTGCGATTGATGTTCTTAAAACCTCTCTTTGGTATTCTTCTTTGTAAAGGCATTTGACCACCTTCAAATCCGATTTTCCTTGAATATCCCGAGCGAGATTGAGCACCCTTGTGACCTCTTGTGGATGTACCACCTTTACCTGATCCTTGACCTCTACCTACTCGCTTCGAATTATGCGTAGAACCTTTTGCTGGTTTTAAACTACTTAAGTTCATAACTATATCTCTTCAATTTTTACTAAATGTGACACCTTATTGATCATTCCATCAATTTGAGGTGTACGCTCTAACTCATTACTGCGACCTATTTTTCTTAATCCTAAAGCAACCATTGTTGCTTTTTGATCTTTTGGCCTATCGATTACACTCTTAACCTGAGTAACTCTAACTTTTCCCATGATTCTTATCCGTTAAAAACTTTCTTTAATGAAACTCTTCTATCTCTTGCCACGGTATATGGATCTCTCATTTTCATAAGCGCATCAACCGTTGCTCTAATCACGTTTGCCGGATTATTTGAACCTTTAGACTTTCCTAATACATTATGAACTCCTGCAGCTTCCAAAACCGCTCTCATTCCACCACCAGCAATTACACCAGTACCTTCTGAAGCAGGACGCATTAGAACTTTAGCTGCCCCAAACTTACCTAACTGCTCATGTGGGATAGTTCCTTTCAAAATCGGAACCTTAACTAAACTTTTCTTTGCATCATCAATAGCCTTTTGAATAGCTTCTGTCACCTCTCTAGCTTTACCCATTCCGTGACCCACTACACCATTGCCATCACCTACTACCACTAAAGCAGAGAAACCAAAAGTTCTACCACCCTTAGTCACTTTAGCAACACGACGGATGCTAACCACTTTCTCTTTCAAATCAAGCTCGGAGGCTCTTAACATATTTCCTTTTGCTGACATTCTACTTAATTTATTTATCTAGAATTTTAAACCGTTCTCTCTCGCACCTTCTGCTAAAGCAGCGATACGTCCGTGAAACCTAAAACCGTTTCTATCGAATATAATTGCTTCGATTTTTACAGCCTTTGCCTTCTCTGCTAACATTACTCCAACTTTCTTTGACTGATCAACTTTCGTTCCACCACCAACTGAAGTATCTTTTGATGAAGCTGAAACCAAAGTGGTTCCTGTTACATCATCAATCAATTGAGCATAAATAGCCTTATTACTTCTATAAACAGACAACCTAGGTCTTAGAGCAGTACCTGAAACTTTGTTCCGAATACCTCTCTTAATTCTTATTCTTCTTTTAATATTACTAAAAGCCATTTCTATTATTTTTTAGCTGATTTACCTTCTTTTCTTCTCACTTCTTCACCTGCGAATCTAATCCCTTTTCCTTTATATGGTTCAGGTTTTCTCACAGATCTGATTCTTGCTGCTATCTGACCTATTAGTTGCTTATCGATACTCGTTAAGACAACTCTAGGCGGCTTTCCTTTTTCCATTATTGCTTCCACCTTCACCTCATCTGGCAATAAGAAAACAATGGGGTGAGAAAATCCTAATGCCATTTCTAACAATTGACCAGTAGAAGAAGCCCGAAAACCTACACCCACCAATTCCAATGTTTTGGAATAACCTTCAGAAACACCTGTCACCATATTGTTGATCAATGAACGATATAACCCGTGCAAAGCTTTATGACGTTTTTGTTCAGTTGGACGATCTAAAGTTAAAATACCGTCTTCTATTTTGACGGACATATCTTTATCTATAACTTGCTTCAACTCACCATTTTTACCTTTCACGGTAAGCAATGCGCCATCAACTTTAACCTCTACTCCTTCTGGGATTGCAATTGGTGCTTTTCCTATTCTAGACATGATTGATTCTTTTTCTATTCTTTAATATACTTCACACAAAATCTCGCCACCTACATTCAGGTTACGAGCTTCTTTATCAGTCATAACACCTTTTGACGTAGAGATTATAGCAACTCCTAGACCATTCAACACGTGAGGAATCTCTTTCGAGTTCTTGTAAACACGTTTACCCGGTTTTGAAGCTCTATTGATAGCCTTCATTACAGGAACCATATTACCATCGTATTTCAATGCGATCATAATTTTTCCTTGTCCACCAAAAGCTTCGCCCTCAAACTTATACTTAAGGATATACCCTTTGTCGTAAAGGATTTCGGTAATTCTCTTTTTCAAGTTAGACGCTGGTATCTCCACCATACGGTGTTGAGCCATTTGAGCGTTTCTAATTCTTGTTAAATAATCTGCTACAGTATCGAAATACATTTCTTTAATATTTTATTGTTACCAACTCGCTTTTGTTACACCAGGTAGTCTACCTGCAGAAGCTAATTCTCTAAATTTAACACGACTAATTCCAAAAAACCTAACATATCCTTTTGGTCTTCCAGTAAGTCCACATCTGTTTTTCAATCTCACAGGAGAAGCATTCTTTGGCAACTTATCCAATGCTTCGTAGTCACCTGACTCTTTTAAGGCCTTGCGCTTGGAAGCGAACTTCGCAACCATTCTCTCTCTTTTCTTTTGTCTTGCTACAACTGATTTTCTAGACATAATTTATTTTTTAAATGGAAGACCCATTAGTTTTAATAATTCCATTGCTTCTTGATCTGTCTTGGCTGTAGTAACAATAGTAATATTGAAACCTCCAATCCTAGATACCTTATCGATATCAATTTCAGGGAAGATAATTTGCTCCGTAATACCGAAGTTGTAATTTCCTCTTCCGTCAAAACCTTTGTTATTAATTCCTTGGAAATCTCTTACTCTAGGTAAGGCCACGGAAACTAAACGATCCAAGAATTCATACATACGTTCTCTTCTCAAGGTAACTTTAGCTCCAATCGGCATATCTTCTCTCAATTTGAAATTTGATATTGCCTTCTTAGAAAGCGTAGCGACTGCTCTTTGACCTACAATGTCTGACATCTCTTTCACTGCAACATCAACCAATTTCTTATCACTGGTAGCACCATTAACTCCTTGATTCAAGGCAATCTTAACTATCTTAGGTACTGCCATGATAGATGAGTAGTTGAACTTTGCAGTCATTGCAGAAACTACTTCCTCATCATACTTTTTCTTTAATCGCGGTGTATAACTCATTATTCTATAATTTCTCCTGATTTCTTAGAAACTCTATTCCATCCTTTTTCACCCTTTTCTTTTCTAATCCTTGTAGCTTTTCCTGACTTAGGATCAATTAAAGAAACATTAGAAATATGAATTGGCGCTTCCATTGGGATAATACCCCCATCTGGATTCTTAGCGTCTGGCTTAGTATGTTTTTTAACCATTTTTACTTTTTCTACAATCACCTTAGATGTTTTTGTAAAAACCGTTAAAACTTTTCCTGTTTTACCTTTATCATTTCCAGTTAATACAATTACTGTATCGCCCTTCTTGATATTAAATTTTGGTTCAAATCTATTCTTACTCATCTTCTTAATATTAAATAACCTCAGGAGCTAGTGAAACAATCTTCATATAATCTCTATCTCTCAGCTCACGGGCAACAGGGCCAAAAATTCTTGTACCTCTCATTTCCTCTTGAGGATTCAATAACACCACAGCATTATCATCAAAACGGATATGAGAACCATCTTTTCTTTTAATAGACTTCTTCGTACGAACAACAACTGCTTTATGCACTGTACCTTTCTTTGCATTCCCATTGGGTATAGCTTTCTTTACAGAAACTACCACTTTATCTCCAATAGACGCATATCTTCTTTTAGACCCCCCTAGTACTTTAATTACTAGTATCTCTTTAGCACCACTGTTATCAGCTACGCCAGCTCTTGATTCTTGTTGTAACATCTTATTTAGCTCTTTCTAAAATTTCAACTAATCTCCATCTCTTATTTTTACTAAGAGGTCGAGTTTCCATAATCTTCACCAAGTCACCTTCGTTGCAATCGTTAGTTTCATCATGAGCCGTATACTTTTGAGTTTTCTTTAAAAACTTGCCGTACATCGGGTGAATAACTTTTCGTTCAACAGAAACGGTAATGGTTTTTGCCATTTTGTTACTGCTTACAACACCAGTTCTGGTTTTTCTTAACTTTCTATCTACTGTTTCCATCGATCTTATTCGTTTTCAGAATTATTCAATTCTCTACTTCTCAACTCAGTTAACAACCTTGCGACATCTCTGCGCATTGCTCTAATCTGCATTGGGTTTTCAATAGCAGAAATTGCGTGATTAAATTCCATCTTTTTTAATAGAACTTTAGTCTCGCGCCCTTTTTCTAACAATTCTTCAGTTGTCAATTGTTTGATATCTTCTTTATTCAGTGTCATAGCTTTATTATTTAAGCTTCTACGTAATCTCTTCTTGTTACTACTTTCGTCTGAACGGGCAATTTCTGAGCCGCTAATCTCAAAGCTTCTTTGGCTACTTCAGCAGAAACTCCATCTACTTCAAACATAATTCTTCCAGGCTTAACAACTGCAACCCATCCTTCAGGTGCACCCTTACCTTTACCCATTCTCACTTCTAATGGTTTGCTTGTATAAGGTTTATCTGGAAAAATTCTAATCCAAACTTTACCCTCTCTCTTCATGTATCTATTCACAGCAATTCTTGCAGCTTCAATTTGACGATTTGTAATCCAACTGACATCCAGAGATTTTAAACCGAAAGAACCAAAAGATACTTCCGTACCTCTACCGGCATTTCCTTTCATTCTGCCCTTCTGCTGTTTTCTATACTTTACTCTTTTAGGTAATAACATCTTTCTCTAATTATTTACGCTTAGCAAATTTCTTCTTCCCTTTCTTCGCATTCGGATCACCTACGTTAGGAGACAAATCTCTTTTACCTAGAACCTCGCCTTTACAAATCCACACTTTAACACCAATTTTACCATATATAGTATTTGCTTCAACCAAAGCATAGTCAATATCCGCTCTGAGTGTTTGAAGCGGTGTTCTTCCTTGCTTATATTCTTCAGCTCTTGCCATCTCTGCGCCACCCAATCTTCCGGAGCAACGAATTTTGATACCTTGAGCACCCATTCTCATTGTAGAAGCGATAGCCATTTTTACTGCCCTTCTAAAATTAACACGACCTTCTAATTGCTTTGCAACACTTTCTCCAACGATCGCTGCATCTAACTCAGGTCTTCTGATTTCTACGATGTTGATCTGAACATCCTTACCAGTTAACTTCTTTAACTCTTCTTTAATACGATCAACCTCTGAACCACCTCTTCCGATAATAATACCTGGACGTGAAGTGTGAACCGTTACGGTAATCCTTTTCAAAGTTCTCTCAATTATAATCTTTGAAAGCCCTCCTTTATTAATACGAGCATGCAAATACTCACGTATTTTTTCATCTTCCACTAGCTTTTTACCAGCGTCTTTGTCTGCAAACCAGTTTGAATCCCATCCTCTGATGATTCCTAGCCTATTCGATATTGGATTAATTTTTTGTCCCATTAATTTCGTTCTATTTTGAAACGCTTCTATAAAATTGGAGTGCAAATGTAAGGATTATAATTGGTTATTTAAACCCTTGATTCATTTTTTTTGTATTTTTTTTATACACTTTTTTCATTGTTGTGGATACTTATTTTCATTCAAAAAAAATGCCTCCGTCAACGGGAGGCATTTTTTTTATCTTAAATCTTACTTTATTTAGCTGTTAGAGCTTCCTCTTCAGCAGGCATTGCCGTTTTCGTATCAACCACTAAGGTAATATGGTTAGAACGCTTACGAATTCTGTGTGCTCTACCTTGAGGTGCTGGTCTAAAACGTTTCAGCATTTTTCCACCATCCACCCAAATAGACTTAACGATTAAATCGTGATCTTCCGGTTGAGCCTCATTTTTTTGTCCCCAGTTATTAACAGCAGATAATAATAGTTTCTCAATTTTCGGAGCTGATTCCTTACTTGTAAACTTCAGAACATTTAGTGCTTGGTTTACTTCCATTCCTCTAATCAAATCCGCTACCAACCGAGTTTTTCTTGTTGATGTGGGATTATTTTTCAATTTTGCTACTGCTTCCATTTTTTCAATATTTAGATTTTTAGTTAAGCGATTTTTCAACCGGATAAGCTATATCTTATTTAATTTTCTTCGATGAATGACCTCTAAATGAACGTGTTGGAGAGAATTCACCTAACTTATGTCCTACCATATTTTCCGTAACATACACAGGAATAAATTTATTTCCGTTATGCACTGCAATCGTATGGCCTACCATATCTGGAATAATCATACTTGCTCTTGACCAAGTTTTAATTACTGATTTTCTATCCGCCTCATTCATGACATCTACTTTTTTAAGTAAGTGATGAGCGATGTAAGGGCCTTTTTTTATTGAACGTGCCATATCTTATTTTTTACGTTTGCTTATGATTAAACGATTCGATGATTTATTTTTGTCTCTAGTTTTAAAACCTTTAGCATAAACGCCAGTTCTAGAACGCGGGTGACCTCCTGAGTTACGGCCTTCACCACCACCCATTGGATGATCTACAGGGTTCATTACTACTCCTCTAGTACGAGGTCTGATACCTAACCATCTTTTTCTTCCTGCTTTTCCTAGCCTAGTTAAGTTATGGTCTCCGTTTGAAACAGATCCGATAACCGCTAGACAAGTTTTAAGTATCATTCTTGTTTCACCTGAAGGCATTTTTAAAATTGCATATTTTCCCTCACGAGCTGTAAGTTGCGCATATGCTCCAGCACTTCTTGCAATTTGTGCTCCTCTACCTGGTTGCATTTCAATGTTGTGAACAACAGATCCTAAAGGAATATCTGCTAGGTACAATGCATTCCCTACTTCAGGAGCTGCTTTTGAACCAGACATTAACTTTGCACCGACACTTAAACCGTTTGGAGCAATTATATAGCTTTTAACTCCATCTTCATATTGCAACAATGCGATACGAGCTGTTCTGTTTGGATCGTACTGAATAGACAACACTTCTGCTGGCACATCTTGCTTATCTCTTTTAAAGTCGATAATACGATATTTCCTTTTTGATCCTCCACCTCTATAACGAGTGGTGATTCTACCATTAGAGTTTCTACCGCCTTTTTTACTTAAAGGTAAGAGTAACGACTTCTCTGGTTTATCGGTAGTCACCTCTGCGAAGTCACTTCCGATTCTAAAACGTGTGCCAGGTGTTACTGGCTTAAACTTTCTAATTCCCATCTTTTCTTAATTTGTGGATTCTTATTCCTATTAGATATTACTATAGAAATCAATTGTATCGCCTTCCACAAGACTCACAATTGCTTTTTTATAAGCTGGTTTTCTTCCTGACGCCACACCCGACTTTGTAAAGCGAGTTTTAGCTTTGGCCGGAATAACGTGTGTCCATACTTTGTCTACACTCACTCCGTACATTGTCTCAATTGCCTTCTTAATGACTAATTTGTTTGCATCTCTATCTACAATAAAAGTAAATCGATTACTTTTTTCTTGCATTGCGTTAGACTTTTCAGTCACAACAGGCTTTTTTAATACGTCTTCTATTACTCTCATGGCTTCAATTATTTGTTAAAATATTCTAGGCTGCTTTCACTAATAACTAGTTTCTGGCAATTTAAAATATCATAAGTATTTAAATTGTTAACCTCTGTAATTCTTGCTCCTTGAAAGTTTCTTGAAGAAAGCAAGACATTATTATCTGCATCTTGGTTAACGTATAATCCCTTCTTATCTGCTCCAATATTTCCTAAAAAAGAAACAAAGACGCTTGTCTTAGGCGCATCCATTTTGAAATCTTCAACAACAACAATAGCCTTTTCTTTTGCTCTGTATGTAAGTGCTGAAAGTCTTGCTAATGCTTTCACTTTTTTATTCAATTTGAAAGCATAGTTTCTAGGACGAGGGCCGAATACACGACCACCACCTCTGAACAGCGGGTTCTTGATGTCGCCAAAACGAGCTCCACCTGAACCTTTTTGTTTTCTAATCTTTTTTGTAGATCCTTTAATTTCTGATCTTTCCTTTGCTTTGTGTGTACCTTGACGTTGGTTAGCTAAATATTGCTTAACATCTAAGTAAATAGCATGATCATTTGGTTCAATACCGAAAACTTCTTTTGGTAATGTTACCTCTCTTCCAGTTTCCTTACCGGCTGTATTTAAAACTTTCACTTTCATTTTATTTACCCTCCACAATTATGTAAGAACCTTTATGGCCAGGAACACTTCCCCTGACAACCATTAAGTTTTCTTCTGCTATTAATTTAATAATTTTCAGGCCTTTAACTTTGACTCTATCAGTACCCATTCTTCCTGCCATACGCTGACCTTTCAGTACTCTTGAAGGCGTAGATGCCATACCAATTGATCCTGGTGCTCTACCCCTATTGTGTTGACCGTGCGTTTGCATTCCAACACCTCTAAATCCGTGACGTTTTACAACACCTTGGAAACCCTTACCCTTTGAAGTGCCAACCACAGCAATTTCTTCACCTTCTTCAAAGATGTCTATAGTGATTTCATCCCCTAGATTTTTTTCAAAGTCGAAATCTCTAACTTCAAATAACTTGTGCTTAGACTCTACACCAGCTTTTTTAAAGTGACCCTTCATAGGCTTTGGTGTGTTCTTATCTTTCTTATCTCCGTAGGCTAATTGAACGGCATTGTATCCGTCCGTATCCTCTGTTTTGATTTGAGTAACATAGCAGGGGCCGATACTTAATACCGTACACGGCATTTTCGATCCCTCTTCAGTGAAGACGCTAGTCATTCCAATCTTTTTTCCTAAAATTGCTTTCATCTGTTTTTTGTTTTAAAAATTTGTTTCAGATGGAACTTATTCTTTCCCTAATATTGGGGGAAAGGACATTGGTTTCCCGCTTAAACTTTAATCTCTACATCGACTCCACTAGGCAATTCAAGCTTCATTAAAGCATCAATTGTTTTTGAGTTAGAGCTGTAAATGTCTAATAATCTTTTGTACGTCATTAATTGAAATTGCTCTTTTGAATCTGAATTCACGTGAGGTGAACGCAAGATATTAAAGACCTTTCTTTTCGTTGGCAAAGGAATTGGACCGCTAATAATAGCTCCTGTATTCTTTACTGTTTTATAGATTTTTTCAGCTGACTTGTCAACTAAATTATAATCGTATGATTTCAACTTAATTCTAATTCTCTGTGTCATTTTCTTTAATATTAAGCGGTTACTTTACCCGTTGCTTTTTCAATTACAGTTTTTGCTATACCATCTGGAGCAGGTTGGTAACTATGGAATTCCATAGATGACGTTGCTCTACCTGAGGTAATCGTTCTTAGCTGTGTAACATATCCAAACATTTCAGATAATGGAACTTTCGCTTTGATCACTTGCCCGGTACCTTTCATTGCCATACCTTCCATGATACCTCGTCTCCTATTTAAATCACCCACTACATCTCCTGTATTTTCTTCAGGCGTAATTACTTCTAGTTTCATGATTGGCTCAAGTATAATTGGCTTCGCTTTTTTCGAAGCTTCTTTAAATCCAATTTTTGCACACAATTCAAAAGATAAAGCATCCGAATCCACTTGGTGAAATGAACCATCATAAATTCTTACTTTTAAGCTATCCACTTCGTATCCAGCAAGAACACCATTCTTCATAGCTTCTTTAAAACCTTTTTCGATTGCAGGAATAAATTCCCTTGGAATAGATCCACCAAAAATATCATTTACAAACTCTAATCCTTGTTTCGTAGGGTCTTCAACAGGTCCCATTTCGAACTTGATATCTGCAAATTTACCTCTACCACCCGATTGTTTTTTAAAGGTTTCTCTATGCTCAATTGTTTCAGATATTTGCTCTTTATAATTTACTTGTGGAGCGCCTTGATTACACTCTACTTTAAATTCTCTTCTCAATCGATCCAAGATAATATCAAGGTGTAACTCACCCATACCACTAATAACAGTTTGACTTGTATTCTCATCAAATGCAACTTTAAACGTTGGATCTTCTTCAGATAGCTTGGCTAAAGCCATACCTAACTTATCTACATCACTTTGAGTTTTAGGCTCGATCGCTAAACCAATAACCGGATCTGGAAAGTCCATAGACTCCAATACAATAGGGTGCTTCTCTGCGCACAATGTATCTCCAGTTCTAATATCTTTAAAACCAACTAAGGCTGCGATATCTCCTGCTTGTAAATAAGGAACTTGTTTTTGCGTGTTTGCATGCATTTCAAATACACGTGAAATACGCTCTTTTTTTCCCGTTCTTGTGTTTAACACATAAGAGCCAGAATCTAACTTTCCTGAGTAAGCTCTAGTGAAACATAAACGTCCTACAAAAGGATCCGTAGCAATTTTAAATGCTAAGGCAGCAAAGGGCTCGTCAACATTTGGCTTTCTAAGCTCTTGCTCATCCGTGTCAGGATTTATTCCTGCAATTCCTTCTACATCCAAAGGAGACGGCAAAATTTCCATAACCATATCCAACATGGCTTGAACACCTTTATTTTTGAATGCCGATCCGCACATCATTGGAATAACTTTTCCAGCAATAGTAGCTTCTCGTAAGGCATCTAAAATTTCTCTTTCAGTTAATGACTCTGGATCCTCAAAGTATTTTTCCATTAAGGTATCGTTGAACTCAGCCACAGCTTCAAGCAACTGCTCTCTATACATAGTAGCTTCTTCTAAGATGTCATCGGGTATAGGCACTTCACTGAAGGTCATCCCCATGTCATCTTCATTCCACACGATTCCTTTAAAATTGATTAGATCCACAGCACCTTTAAAGTCATCTTCAGCGCCAATTGGAATTTGTAATGGTAAGGCATGACTACCTAACATTTTCTTGACCTGAGCACATACGTTTAAGAAATCAGCACCTTGACGATCCATTTTATTTACGAATCCAATTCTTGGAACATTGTAATTATCCGCTAAACGCCAATTTGTTTCAGACTGTGGCTCAACACCATCAACTGCTGAAAACAAAAACACTAAACCATCTAAAACTCTTAATGACCGATTCACTTCAACAGTGAAATCCACGTGGCCGGGAGTATCAATAATATTTACGTGATATTCTTTCCCCCTATAATCCCAGTGAACTGTAGTGGCAGCAGAAGTAATTGTAATACCTCTTTCTTGCTCTTGTGCCATGTGATCCATTGTAGCAGCACCATCATGCACCTCACCTATCTTGTGAGTCACACCAGTGTAGTACAAAATACGCTCTGTTGTTGTAGTTTTACCTGCATCAATGT
>CAZZMB010000011.1:0-52254 GCA_964655225.1 uncultured Chitinophagales bacterium
AAAAATTAGAATAAATTCGATGAGGAATCATTACATATGTCATATATTAATTTCCTAATAAGGAGTTAGCGCTAAAATTTCAAAGTCAGGAGTATTACAAGTAGTAAGCTAAAGTGTATATTTGTGTAGTAAGGATTATGTAATTTATGGTTTCAAGCAGAAGAAAAGAAAGAGATTTAGAAGCATTGCATCGTAAAATCATGCTATTGATGTCTGATCGTGATTCAGAAACAACTTTGGGTTTAGTAAGGACATTACTAGAAAAGGCAAAGCAAGCTAACTCTATTAAATACTTAGGTGCAGCTTATGGGATTAAAGGTTATGTATATTATGGACTAAATGAGTTAAAACTTGCAATTGACAACTTTGAAAAATCATTAAGCTTTTATTCTAAAAATTTGGAAAAGTTCTTTTCTGAGATTAAACAAACTAACAATTCTTTAGGGATCCTGTATAAGGATATCGGTGAACTTAAGAAAGCACTAGAAGTATTAACTGTTTCTGTTAACATTTCAGAGAAACATGGCATATCAAATTCAATAGCCCTGAATAATATAGCTACTATTTATTTCACACAGGAAAATTACAAAAAAGCCCTCGAGTATTATCAACAAGCAATTGAGGTTGAAGAGGCTAATCCTAAATCAAATAGAAGAACAATAATTCAATACTTAATAAATATTGCAAGTCTTTATATTAAGATTAGTAATCTAGAGGAAGCGGATAAAATTTATTCTAAAACTTTTCAGTATTGTGAGGAGAATAATGAGATGGAGTTTCTAGTTCAAAGTTTAAAAGGCTTGGCAATCTTGTATTTGGAAAAAGAAGAGTATACGAATTCGGAAACCTATCTCAGTAGAGCAATTAACCTAAGTAAGGAAATAAATTACGGTGTTCACTTAGTGGATTTATCTTTATATCTAGCTGAAGTTTTTGAAAAAACAGAAAGAAGCATATTGCAGTTAAATTCTCTAAAGTATGCTTTAACTGTCGCACAACAATCTCATAAGTCAAAAGAAATGCTGGTATATGAGAATTTACATGACTTTCATTATGTAAATGGCGATATTAAAGAAGCCTATGAGGTGCTGAAGACCATGTATAAGCTCAACAAGCAAAATTTCTTGAAGGAAAAAGAAGAGAACTTACTGGAAATGCAAGAAAAATTTGAATCAGCGCAAAAGGATAAGCTTATAAAACAAGAAAAGGAGTTTAGTGATACTTTGAAAGAAAAGAATCAAAAGTTGGCAGAGCTTAATGATGATTTGGCGCAGTTTAATCATGGCGTTTCGCATGACTTGAAAGAGCCAATTCGACTGGTAAGGGGCCGAATAACCTACCTGCAGTCAATAGCGGCAAATAAATTAGACCTTCAGGAGCAAGGATCCCTTGAAATTGCCCAAGAGGGCGCAGAACGCATGGAAAAAATGCTAGAAGATTTGCACAGCTTCAGCACATTAGGGGGTGACCTAAAAGATGCAAAAGACATCGATTTAAACGAGGCACTAGCCATTGTGGAGGCAGATTTACAGATGCGTATACGCGAAAATGAGGCTACTTTGACAGTGGATGAGCTTCCTGTAGTGCGAGGTTACAAGAGCATGTATGTGCAGCTTTTTCAAAATTTAGTTAATAATGCTTTGAAGTTTAGAAGAGAAGGCGTGCTTCCTGTTATAAAAATAGTATACCAGCCCAACGAAGATTGGCATGTGATACATGTGCAAGACAATGGGGTAGGGATCAAGCAAGACGATATTTCTCAGGTATTTAAATTGTTTAAGCGATTGAAGGAGACTGAGTTTAGGGAAGGTTCGGGAGTAGGTTTAAGTATTGTTCAAAAAATCATAAAAAAAATGCAAGGCGAAATAAGCCTTGCATCTGTTCATGGTTCGGGAACCACTTTTATTATAAAGTTGCCGAAAGCCTAGGCTAAAAATCTAGAACGTCTTTTGAATTCAATCGAAGTGGATCCAATAATTTCGATAGTAATTTCAGTTCCTCCAACGATCATTGATTCGTCAGTGATGATTTCTTTAGTAACTTCTTTGTTAGTAATTGATTTTACTTCTTCTTGTAAGATTTGAGTATCCATGTTAGTTTAATTTAGTTAGTTAGTTTAAATAATTTACCTTATCCAGGTAGTTAATCCCAAAGGTTTAGCACTTTTATAATGAATAGTTAATCCATTTTGCTAAAACGAAACTATACATAAAATTAAAAAAAAAAGAATTTGGGTGAAACTTTCTAACATTCTGTAGCAGAAGATGATGCGGCCAAAATATTTTCTCTAAAGAATAAATTCTCGTATTTATTTGGGGTAATTAACTGCAATACAAATAGTTATTATAGGCATGGCTCAGTGGAGCAGTGTCTTAATATAGGTGCATTCCTCACCATCAATCTGATGCTTTAAAATTAAATTGTGTGCAAGGGGCTGCTTAAAAACTTCTTCTAAATCCTTTATTTCTCCGTAAGGAACCAGGTTTTTAGAAAAAATTTCAACTAGTTCCATGCTTTGTAAACTTAAAATTTTCGATGCAATTAACTTGTTTAATATTGTCCTATTTTTTATACGTTTTGCATTTGAATTATAACACTTACGAACATTTTGACTAAAATTTAAGGAATCACAAAGCTTGATGAAATGTTTGTCGTTGCCAATTGCCAAAACATAGTGTTTATGGTCCTTAGTTGTGAAGTGGTCCCCATAAGGTGCAATGTTTGGATGCTTTGTCCCTATAGCTTGAGGAATATGTTTGGTCATCAACCAATTATTGGCTTGATTGGCCAAAGACGCAAGGGCCGCATCATAGAGCGAAACATGCACAATTTTTCCATTACCATGTTGTACTTTTTCTATTAGGGCAATGAGAATAGCTTCCTTTAAATGATGAGCGGCTAAAACATCTATCAGTGCCACGGGCATTTTTACAGGACCGCTTTCTGGTGTCCCGTTCATATGCATAAATCCGGACTCTGCTTGAAGGACTACATCAAATGCAGGGCGAGTGTTCTCTTTTCCAAATCCGTTTAAGCAACCTATGATTAGTTCAGGTTTAAGGGCCAATAATCGCTCAGCCTCTAGTTTTAATTTGACGTCATCACCGGGTTTAAAATTTTGTAAAACGATATCGGCATTCTTTATCAATTGAATAGCTTGGCTATAGTCATCTGGATCAGTGTAGTCAAGTAGGAGTGATTTTTTGCCATAATTTGCAGAAGCATAGTATGCAGAGAATTTCCGTTTAGGGTCCTCTTCAGCTAATTTCCAGGTACGTGTTACATCACCACCCTGCAACTTATTTTCGATTTTAACTACCTCTGCACCTAGTTCTGAAAAAAAACTACCCACCAAAGGGCCAGCAAGGACGCTGGTCAATTCAACTACCTTTAGATTCTGCCACATTTTGTCTAATTTTAGCTTCGCAAGATGGTAAATTTTAAAGACATATTAAAAGAATGTACGTACAAAACTGCTCGAAGCGGAGGCGCTGGGGGGCAACATGTGAATAAGGTGGAAACTAAAGTGGAAGTTATATGGAGTGTAGCTCAATCATTTTGCATAACAGTAAGACAAAAGGAGATTTTACAGCAAAAATTGAAAAAGCAACTGGATGCTGAGGGCAAGTTGCATTGTCAGTCTCAAGAAAGTCGATCACAGCTAAAAAACAAGAAAAGAGCTCAAAAAAAACTAATTGACTTAATCAATCAAGCCTTAATAGAACCAATAAAACGTAAAAAAACAAGACTGCCTAGACGGGCAAATGAAAAAAGAATCAAAGTGAAGCGAATCAAATCAGAAACAAAGCAAAACAGAAAAAAATTACAGTGGTAATACCAGAAGATTTTAAACAGTTTCAGGGAGAGGCTAAGAAAAAGCGTAAAGAGAATCAACAGTTTTTAAGAAAATTGAAGAAGAAAAAAGATGGGCAGGTTGATCAAATGTTTCAAAACACCCATGAAGCAGTTTTTGCGTGCACGGATTGTTTGAAGTGTGCAAACTGCTGTAAAACAACGGGCCCCATGATGACTCAAAAAGATATTGAACGAATTTCTAAGCATTTAAAATTAAAACCTGGAGCCTTTGTAGAACAATATCTTCGTATTGATGAAGATAAGGATTATGTCTTTCAGGAACTTCCTTGCCCGTTTCTAGCAGAGGACAATTACTGCGGCATTTATGAAGTTCGGCCAAAAGCATGCAGAGAATATCCTCATACCGATAGAAAAAAAATGAGGCAAATATTGAATTTGACCGCTAAAAATGTGGAAATTTGCCCTGCTGTATTTGAAATAGTGGAGCAATTAAAAAGAGTTAATTAATCAAACAGTAAAAATAGTTGGAAACTTTATATCGTTTATCTTGGTATAAATATAGCAGACATTTATAAACAACATTCAATGAAAAAAATTAAATATATTATTCCTCTAGTTATCTCCAGCATTCTATTTTCGTGGGCACATGCGGAGCTTCCATTTACCAGTCAGGAAGCAAATATAGCGGAAGAAAATGAGATTAGAAAAAATGGAGATTGGTTCTTATACGTAGAGGATGCTTACGCAGCATCAATGAAATCAGGTAAGCCGATAATGGCAAATTTTACAGGAAGCGATTGGTGCGGCTGGTGTATTCGTCTGAAAAATGAAGTATTTAATAAGGAGTCGTTTAAATTGTGGGCTGATGAAAATGTAGTTTTATTGGAGTTGGATTATCCACGAAGAAAGCAGTTGCCTGAAGCTTTAAAAGCTCAAAATACATCTTTACAACAAGCTTTTCAGGTGTCCGGTTATCCGACTATATGGGTGTTCAATCTAAATTTTGATCAATCTATCAAGCAGTTTATGATAGAAGCTATAGGAAAAACTGGCTATGTAGCAGGCGGTCCTGATGCGTGGATTGGCCAAACTAATTTAATCTTAAAAAAAAATAAAGCGCAAGAGTTGGCCCCTCCTCCTATAAAGGTAGCAGGTATTGAATCTAAAGAAAACACCAGGATGGAGGTTTTGACCGAAGAGGAAGTGATAGAAGAAAATCAAGAAACCAAAGAAGTCCCGGAAATCGAGTTTAAGGAAGCCCTTGAAAGTTCAAAATAAACTGCAAACGTACTGACAAAAATACAGCTAAAAATGCAAGCTCGAAAACTTAAAAAAGAACAGAACAGACAAGACAAAATAGAAAAACAACAAAAGGAGTAAACTTACTTTTTATTCAATTTTTTCTGCACCCAATCACTAAAGTTTTTTTGATTTTTAGAATAAAAGTAGCCTTCAGGGTAAACGCCTTCCAATCGGGCTAAAAATAGATCAACTACCTCTTTTTTAATAATTTCTGCGTGGTCATCATAGTTTAAGCCTTGGGTGGGGATTAATTTTTCCCAAAACAAGTCTACTTGACCGGGACGTAAACTGATTTTAGGTTTGGGATATAACTCATGGGTTCCCGTTAAGGTGCAAACTAAAATGGGAAGCTGCAAGTCTAAAGCCACTTTAAATGCGCCTCGTTTAAGATCTAAAAGGTACTCTTCTGAAAAATTTGACCAGCCCTCAGGAAATACGACAATATGTGCGCCTTTCTTGCCTTGCTTTTTCATATTTCTAAGACTTTGAATACGTGAAGCCTTACTTGATCGATCAACGGTGATGTAAAGTTTCTTCACTAATATACCAATAAAGGGATAATTTATTAACTCTCGTTTGCCAATAAATTTATAAATATCAGGCATATAAGCCGTTGCAATAAGTGCATCTAAATCAGAACGATGATTAATGACGATAACACTTTGAGGGAGTTTGTCAAGCAAACTGGTGTGGTGCTGTTTTACTCGAATACCCCAGAGAAAAAGTATCAATTTAGTTACTATAGCAGGCCAACGGTGTGCCGCTCGGTAGGTTAAGTTCCCAAGAGACAACAGAATGATTTCAACGACAAAAAAAACACTTCCAAGGAAGATGAAAATGAGAAGGGAATAGATTGTCCAAAAGGCTGTGAAAAACGATTTAATCATGAGCTTGAATACAAACAAAAGTACAAAAGTTCTATAAATTGAAGCTTTAATTTCTATTTATACAAACAAGTACTTAACTTCATTGATCATGAATAATTTCGATTACGATTACCTAATAATAGGTTCAGGTTTTGGAGGAAGTGTTAGCGCACTGCGACTTGCGGAAAAGGGATATAAAGTGCTTGTCGTAGAGCGGGGTAAATGGTTTAAGGATAGTGATTTCCCTAAAACGAATTGGAATCTATCCAAATGGTTGTGGTTTCCAAAAGTGAGATTTTTTGGAATCTTAAAAATATCTTTCTATAAACATGTTTCTGTGATAAGTGGATCTGGAGTTGGTGGGGGTTCATTGGTCTATGCAAATACGCTTCCAATTCCAAAATCACCATTTTTTAATAATGGTTCTTGGGCAGACTTGGCCGATTGGGAAGAAGAACTTAAACCACACTATCAAGTGGCACTAAAAATGTTGGGTGCTGCAAAAAATCCAAAGCTTTTTGATAGTGATTTCGTTGTTCAGGAAGTAGCAAGAAGATTAGGGAAAGAAGATAAGTTTGAAGCCACCGATGTTGCCGTTTTTTTCGGTGTACCGGGTAAGGAAGTGCCAGACCCATATTTCGACGGCAAAGGTCCTACCCGAACAGGATGTACGCATTGTGGGGCTTGCATGACCGGTTGCAGACACAATGCAAAAAATACCTTAGATAAAAACTATCTGCACTTAGCTCAACAATTAGGAACTGAAATTTGGGCAGAAAAAGAAGTCGTTGATGTCATGCCCTTAAGCCCGGATGGAGAGGGAGGCTATGAAATTGAGATAAAAGAGTCTACCAGCTTCTTTAGGAAGAAAAGAAAAGTTCGCGCCAAAGGAGTGATTTTTGCTGGCGGAGTTATAGGGTCGGTTAAATTGATGCTTCAGTTGAAGCAGAGTGGCGCTCTCCCCAATTTATCAGATAAGCTAGGTACTGAAATCCGCACAAATAATGAAGCCTTAATACCTGTAACGAGTATTGATTTGCAAGGAAAGGATTACAGCAGAGGTGTAGCTATTGGATCAATTTTGCACACCGATGAAAACACTCATTTAGAGCCTTGTAGATACTCTTATGGCTCGGGTTTTTGGCGAGTACTTACTTGGCCGATGACCAAAGGGAAAAATGTGTTTGAGCGTCTGGGAAATCTATGTTTGAATATTATCAAGCGACCTATTGCTTTTCTGAAATTGGTTTTTGTTCGAGATTGGGCAAAGAAAACGCCTATAATTTTATTCATGCAAACTTTAGATAGTACACTTCAATTTTCCTTGAATGCAATTGGCCGAATGAACTCAAAAGTATCCACAGGTAAAAGACCCACACCCTTTATCAAAGAGGCGCAAGATATAGCTGAACATTTTGCTGATATTACCAACGGTATTCCAACCACAATGAATTTGGAAACTTTATTTGCTATACCCTCTACCGCTCATATTCTGGGAGGTTGCCCTATGGGTAAAGATGACATGCATGGGGTAATTGACAAAGAGAATAAGGTTTTTGGGTATAAAAATATGTTGGTATGCGATGGCAGTATGATAAGTGCAAACCCCGGCGTAAATCCTTCTTTAAGTATCACAGCTATAAGTGAACTTGCCATGACTAAAATTCCAGTTAAGAAAGCTTAATAGTTGGCTTTCTAGATGACAGGTAGGCTGCCTGGTCAAAAATATTTCTATTAAATAAGTTAAAAATTCTAAGCAGGGAAAAGGGCTATTTTCACCGTCCTTTTTCTATTTTTGCCAAGCAATGCAAGGGAAAGTCTTAGAACTTATTTTTAAACACCGTTTCTCAAGTTTTGACAAAGAATGTCAGGAGGGGGTGTTTCATCAAGATGCCCTATGGCGTGAGCTCGTTTCCGTAGCCAAGAATACTAACTTCGGTAAGTCATACGGTTTTGATAAAATAGAGCATCTTGAACAGTATAAGGCAAATATTCCAATTCAAAGCTACGAATCATTAGAAGAGTATATTCTCCAAATGAAAAATGGAGCAGAAGATATACTTTGGCCAGGACAGATTAAAATGTTTGCCAAAAGTTCAGGAACAAGCAATTCCAAATCGAAGTATCTTCCTTTATCGAAAGCATCCCTTTATGAGAATCATTTCAAAGGAGGTAAAGACATACTCAGTATTCACAGTCAGCACTTTCCAAATTCAACGGTGTTTGATGGAAAAAATGTGTCAGTAGCGGGTTCTTTTGATGAGCAAAATGACAGAAGGGCTATTGGGGATTTATCTTCCTTATTATTAGCAAACTTACCCCCCTGGGTTGAGTTTAATCGATTACCCAAAAAAGAAACTGCTTTAATGACAGATTGGGAGTCCAAAATCGATAGAATTAGCGCGGAGTTGACCCGTAAAAATGTGGCGAGTATTTCTGGAGTCCCGAGCTGGAACCTCACCCTATTAAGACAGGTATTGGCTAAAAGTGGAGTGACACATTTGAGGGAATTGTGGCCAAATTTTCAATTGTATATGCATGGGGGTGTAAATTTCGAACCCTATAAAAAAAGTTTTGAAGAGATAGTAGGTCCCGGAGCGTTTACTTTTTTAGAAACCTACAACGCCTCAGAGGGTTTCTTTGCCATTCAGGATAAATTTGGAGATGAAGAAGCAGGCTTAGCCTTGCTTTGCAACCATGGAGTTTTTTACGAATTTTTACCCTTGCCTGACTTACATAAGAAGGGTAATACAACAATTCAATTAGAAGAGGTAAAATTAGGGGTATCGTATGCCTTGATTATAAGCACTAAAAGTGGCCTGTGGCGCTACATGATTGGCGATACCATTCGCTTTACAACCCTCAAACCTTATCGAATAAAATTAACCGGACGTATTCGATACTTTATCAATGTGTTTGGTGAAGAATTAATTGAGGATAATGCCAATAAGGCCTTAGCTTCTGTTTGTGCAAAATTGAATTGTGAAGTTAATGAATATACTGTAGGACCTATATTCCCGGATAAGTATGGAAAAGGAGGGCACCATTGGTTGATTGAATTTAAAAAAGCGCCTGCTAAGCTGAGTGAATTCAAAGAGATGTTAGACATTGAGTTAATGAAACAAAACTCGGATTATGAAGCGAAACGGACAGCTGACTTAGGCCTGCAAGCACCAACTATTCTATCACTTTCCAAGGGAGTTTTTTACCAATGGCTAAAAGCCAATGGCAAAATGGGAGGGCAACATAAAGTTCCTAGGCTGCAAAACCATCGAAAGGTCATCGATGAAATTCTTATACTTATAAAAGACCATTAAGCTTGGTTTCTGAGCTCGCTTCGCTGCGCTCTTTTCCCGTTAATCGGAATTCCTCTTCTTCAATTGGCACTCGTTTCCATTATGGCCTGTTTAGATTATGAGCTAATGAGCGCTATGAAAAAGTACTTAAGTTCAGTATTTATCTTTTTAGATACTTTTTACACGTAATCTTATCAATAGAATATCTAGATTAGTTTTTAATAAAACGAAAGTCTAGATATCTTTATACCATAAATTTTAAAAGTATGCAATTATTAGACGGCAAAGCATTGGCTCAAACCATTAAGCAAGAAATTAAAATAGAGGTAGATAAACGGATTGCCTCTGGCGGAAAGCGACCACATCTTGCAGCTATTTTAGTGGGATCAGATGGAGCTAGTGAGACTTATGTGGGGCACAAAGTAAAAAGTTGCGATCAGGTTGGTTTTGAATCTACGCTGCTGAGATTTCCTGATTCTGCCAGTGAGGAAGAAGTTTTAAACGCCGTTCAAGAGTTAAACAATGACGCAAGTGTTGATGGGTTTATTGTTCAGCTACCACTACCCAAACACATCAATGCAGAAGCTGTCATTAACGCGATTGCTCCAGAAAAGGACGTCGACGGATTTCATCCAGTAAATATTGGAAAGCTAACCTTGGGCCTGGAAACATTTGTTTCTGCAACCCCCAAAGGCATTATCACTTTACTAGATAGAGCTAATGTTAACACTGAAGGGAAGCATTGCGTTGTTGTTGGAAGAAGTAATATTGTGGGTCGACCGATGAGTATTTTAATGAGTGCCTCAAGTAATCCAGGAAATGCTACCGTAACGCTCTGTCATTCCCGAACCAATAATTTGAAAGAAATTTGCTTGCAAGCCGATATACTTATTGTCGCTTTAGGAAGAGCAGAGTTTATCACAGGAGATATGGTCAAAGAGGGAGTTACCGTAATTGATGTAGGTATTACTAGAGTGGCAGACCCTTCAAAAAAACGTGGATATGCATTAAAAGGAGATGTCAACTTTGATAGTGTTTCCCCGAAGTGTGAATTCATTACTCCAGTTCCGGGAGGAGTGGGTCCGATGACCGTAGTGTCTTTGATGCAAAACACCTTGCGCGCAGCAGAAGAAAAATAAACCTAACATTCCTAAAATAGATCTTATTTACCTGCGCTATTTTTCAATTTATTGCTGAAATAATTTAAAAGGGCGAGCATAAGAAATATTGATAAATTGAGCACAATCCAATCTTAGTCTCATAGTTTAATCGAACAATAACTCATAATTTTAGTTCAATTAAAATGGAATGCTTATTTTTATAAAAACTTAAAAACATGAAGATCAAATTCTTTTTAATTGTCCTTTTTTTCTCTGTAAATTTCGTAAAAGCTCAGGTAGAGTCTTACGAATTCATTCAAACATACACAATTGCTGATCTGGAACAAGTGGTTGCTGATTTTGGCGCAACAGGTGCACTTGTACCCGAATACGAAGTTGATTTGTATCGAGTATTTTATCGGACAGAGTACAACGACAGTTTAACGCTTGTAACTGGTGCTCTAGCTATTCCTAGAAATATGGATTGTAAGCCACCACTCATTAGTTATCAGCATGGGACTAGCTCTGAAAAATTAGGTGTACCATCATACGGAAGCGGTGAGCTATTTATATGTTTGGTCTTTGCCGCAGAAGGGAATGTCTTAGTTGCTCCTGATTATATTGGGTTGGGGGGGTCAATCATTGATTTACATCCTTATCAACACGGATTTTCTCAAGGCCATTCTGCAATCAATTTACTTAGAGCAGCACGCGATCTGCAATTGGATTTATCATTTGAGCTAAATAATCAATTATTTCTTTTTGGTTATTCTCAAGGAGGCCACGCAACAGCCGCAACGGCTAAATATATTGAAGAGTTATATCCAGATGAGTTCAATGTTACTGCAGCTATGCCAATGAGTGGAGCCTATGATCTTTCTGGTTCTCAAGCGGACTTCGTAGATAATGGACAGCCCTATGCTACTCCTGGCTATTTGCCCTATATTGTTATGGGATATCAATCGGTTTATCACGATTTGTATGATAGCATACAAGAAGTTTTCATTGCACCTTATGATTCATTAATGCCGTACTATTTAATCGGGCATAATTTTGATATGAGTTTTATTAATGGGAAATGTGACCCTTTTCCTTTAAATATGTTTACAGCGCAGACTATAGATGCTTTTTACAACGACCCAAATTATCCATTTAAGGTAAGATTAGAAGAGAATGATTTGTTAGATTGGACTCCTCAAACCAAGATTCGCATGTACTATTGTACAGGTGATGAGCAGGTTTATTACAGAAACTCGGAGGTTGCAGATTCTGTATGGAATTACAATGGTGCTCCTGACGCCCAAGCCGTTTTCTTAACCAATGAAGATCATGGTGGCTGCATTGATGACGCATTAATCGCAGCAAGATTATTTTTTGGTAATTTACTCAACAATGGCATTGAAATTTTGATAAATTACGATTCCGCTGCCAACTCATATACTGTTGATGTGCTTGGAGAGGATATAGATAACTATGATGTTTTGTGGTCAGATGGAAGTACTGGAACTAGTGTTTCCAATGTGCAAGCCTCTATATTTTACGAGGTAGAATTAACGCACAAAACAACAGGCTGTGCAAATGACAAACGATTTAATGTAGAGAGTGTTACAGGATTAAGCACTCAAACTGATCAAATTGTAGTGAATGTCTACCCCAATCCAAGTAGCCAGTTTATTGTTCTTGATATAAATCTAACGTCCAATGAAACAGTGAACATAATGGATAATCAAGGAAAAATTGTTTACTCATTTGATTTTCAATCTGGTACGGAGCCTATGGTAAATATTTCAGCCTTAAGTGCAGGGGTCTATTATTTGCATATTGGTGAAAGTTCAAAACATCAAGGTTCTTTTGTGAAAAAATAAATTTTACTTCAAAAGCGTTACTTCTTTATGAAATATTTTATTGTTGGGTGTTTTCTACTGATAAGTGCCTGTGCGCAGCAAGAGCAATTGGACTTACATCACGATTGTTCTGTCATTCTATCGCAAAATGGCCAAAAGATTTTAGAAAATGCATACTATAAGGTAATCCAAAATGAAGGTGTTTTTGCCATAAAGGAAAAAAAGATTTTAGACGACAGCTTAAGTCAAACAATTTATAATATTTCACCGGTCTATCCAATAACTGATTCTGCTGACTGGTCAATAGACTTTAAGGGCAAAGGATTTGAGATGACTAAATCGACTCTAGTCGCCGAAACTACGAGCTATGATTCAGATGCGAGTTATGGGATTTACAATTTACAATCAGGAGCGCGTATTCTAGAATACACTTACGATAAATTGGAGATACTGTTTGTTGCTGAAGCCAATAAGCGGTATTTAGGATTTTATTCAAAAAATGGGGCTCCATCACCAAACATCAAATCTATTAGTAAAGAAAATACCTTAGGTATTTTCAATTATGCAAGCCAAGATGGCTTACTAAATACAATTAGTTTGGAAGCTATTGATGTCAATTGGCTAGAAATTTTAGATGTATCCAATCCGGTTTTAGAACTCATGCCAATCGAAGGCAATGCGATTCAGTTGAATGCAGGAAAGAAATTGTATTTCACTGCACAGGATGGATTCGCTGATGAGGCTGTCAATTTTGATTTAAAAGTCATTTTTTATACCACTGACACCTATAAACCAGTTGAATTTATACTTGAGGTAAGGGCTAATCAATTACTAATACCTAAAGATTTTAAGCACAGTATATTTCAATTAGAATCACTTTAGTTTCGTAATTTTACGCGATGATTAAAACGAATGCAGAAAGTCAACAGTTTGACAGCAAGCTTGCTTTGCCTGTTATGGAAAGCTTCTATACCATACAAGGTGAAGGCTCCCATCAAGGTACAGCAGCATATTTTATTCGTTTGGCTGGTTGTGATGTCGAATGCCCTTGGTGTGATGTGAAAGAAAGTTGGGATGCTCAGGAACATGAAATTGTTCCTTTACTTACTCTAAAAGAATTACTCGGTGAGTCTAAGGCTGAAATTGTAGTTGTAACTGGCGGAGAACCAGCCATGTATAATTTGGTTGCATTAACCAGTATGATTCATTCCATGGGATTAAAAACGCATATCGAAACAAGCGGAGCTTATCCGATTACGGGCGATTGGGATTGGGTTTGTGTTTCTCCTAAGCGATTTAAAAAAGCACTAAAAGAATGCATTGATTTAGCAGATGAGCTAAAGGTCATTGTAGCACATGAAAATGATTTCAGGTTTGCCCAAAAGTATGCTCAATTGGTGAATATCAATTGTAAGCTTTTTCTTCAGCCGGAGTGGAGCCTCAGTGAAGACTTGATGCCAGAAATTATTTCTTACGTAAAAGAGAACCCTCACTTTAGAATTTCTCTACAAGTTCATAAGTATTTAAATATACCCTAGTATTAATCTTTGATCTCTTAAGTAAATTTGGCGGGAATTTTAATACTTACTACTGTAAAAGAATGAATATGAAAATGCATGTATATCTTGTTGTAATGTTGTTATTCACTTCGTGCAATACACAGCTCAGTCTAGCTCAAAATGAAGGCAGTAAAAAGGCACAAGAAGCATATAAACAGGCTGATGAACATTTAGTGTTTGGTCGGTATCAATTGGCGTTGGAAGGCTTTGAAAAAGCAGTAAGTATTGATCCCGATTTTATCGACGCTCGTTTGCAATTAGCTAACCTCTATCAGAATCTTTATCTAGACTATGAAAATGCAGCTGTTCAATACGAGTCAATCATAAGGGCTGACTCTACCTTGACCAAAACCTATTACGAAATTGGAAGGTGCTTCCTCTATATCAAAGATTGGGAGCAAGCTCAATTTTATGCGAAAAAATATGAAGACAAAAGAAAACCTTCCAGCTATACAGATTGGCTATCAAGTGTTTTACTTGAAAGCATCGAATTGTCAAAAAATGCGGTGGCTAATCCCGTAAATTTTAATCCACAGAATTTAGGTTCAGCCGTTAATTCTGAGCAAGCAGAGTATTTCCCATCCATAACAGCAGACAATGAATTTGTATACTTTACCGTAAACAATAAACAGGATAGGTACCCCAATGAGGATATCTATTCGGCACAATTTCTAGACGGTGAATGGAAAGCTAGAGAAGCCGTCAAAGGCGTGAACAAACAAAATACTCAAGAAGGGGCGCACAGCATAACACAGGATGGCAGGTATTTATTTTTTGCTAGTGACCGAATGGAAGACAATTATGGCCGGTTCGACATTTACATCGCAAAAAAAGAAGGAGAGGAGTGGCGTGCTCCAGTGAATATGGGTCGTGCTATAAATTCTAGAAACTGGGAATCCCAGCCGGTTATTTCTGCTGACTCTAAGCAACTTTTTTTAGTGAGAAAGAGTGATGATGGATACGGAGGCAGTGATATATATGTTTCTACGATTGATGAAAATGGTCAGTTTGGAGAATTACAAAACCTAAGCGGGGTTATCAATACACCAGGTGATGAACAGCGCCCTTATCTGCATCCAGACGGAAAAACGCTGTATTTTGCTTCTAACGGCCATCCTGGATTGGGGAAAACAGATGTTTATAAGAGTTCATTGGAAGAAGATGGGGAATGGGGCACTCCTGTCAATTTAGGTTATCCCATAAATTCAAGTGAAGTCGAATTTGGTTTGTATGTAGCCGCCGACGGAAAAACTGCGTATTTTTCATCAAATCGTGAGGGAGGTTTTGGGGATATGGACATATACAGCTTTGAGCTTCCTCAGTCTGCTCAGCCTGCAGTGGTCATAAGTGTAAAAGGATTGGTGAGGGATAGAATAAGCAAAGAATACTTAAGGGCAAATATTAAAATCTCCGAATTAGAGAGTGGATCAGTCTATAAGACCTTAAGTTCAGATGTCGTAAATGGAAGTTTTTTAGTAACACTTCCTGCTGGATACAATTATTCTTATGCTGCTAATGTAGAAGGTTATTTACCTTATTCAGCGTCATTTTCATTAGAGGATAGCCGAGAGGGGAAAGTGCTTGAGTTAATCGCGGAAATGACTAGAATTGAAGTAGGACAAGAATTTATTTTAAAGAATATTTTCTTTAGCAGCGGTCAGTCTGTACTCAAGGAATCCTCAAAAGTCGAATTGGCAGTTTTACTTGATTATTTGCAAGAAAATAATTCCTTGAAACTGGAGGTAGGAGGACACACGGATAGTGATGGAACTGAGGAGTATAATTTGATTCTTAGTGAGCAAAGAGCAAAAGCCGTGTTTGATTATTTGCTTGAGCAAGGAGTATCCTCTTTTCGATTGACCTATAAAGGATATGGAGAAAATCAGGCCATAGTTCCTAATGATAGTGAGGAGAATAAAGGAATAAATAGACGTACAGCGTTTAAAGTGATTTAGGCTAAAGTGGGGAAGCTATACTTAGTGTAATTTATACACTTTTATTGCTTGAAATAAATACTAAAAAAAAGCCTAAAAGCCTTGAATCAAGCGAAAAATAAATACTAACTTTACAGGCCTAATCAAACGAATACTATGGCAGTGTTAGGCAATCAAATAGCCCGCAATTCATTGAAGAATTTAGGAATAAAAACTACAGGTGAACAATTTTGGAACCTTTCTAGTGATGATTTAGCAAAGAAGACCGTTGAATTGAAGCAAGGTATTTTTGCTGATAACGGAGCATTAGCTATTAATACGGGTGAATTCACGGGAAGATCACCAAAAGATAGGTTTATTGTAAAAGATGCTTCCACAGAAAATTCCGTAGACTGGAATGACATTAATTTACCATTCTCCACGGAAGGTTTCGATAAGCTTGAAGAAAAAATAATCAACTATTTTGCCGATAAGGATCTGTATATAAGAGATGCATATGCATGTGCTGACCCGACATTTCAATTGAATATTCGTGTAGTCAATGAATTCCCATGGAGTAACATGTTTGCTTACAATATGTTTTTGCGTCCTACGGAAAGAGAAATGGAAAATTTCACACCAGAGTGGACCATATTAAATGCGCCAGGTTTTATGGCTGTCCCTGCTGAAGATGGCACGAGGCAACACAACTTTTCCATAATAAACTTCACCAAGAAAAAAATTATTATTGGAGGCACAGGGTATACCGGTGAAATCAAAAAAGGAATATTTTCCGTTCTTAACTTCATTTTGCCTCATTCTAAAAATGTGCTTAGTATGCATTGTTCTGCCAATATTGGAAAGGATGGTGATACGGCCTTGTTCTTTGGTTTAAGTGGCACGGGTAAAACGACCTTGAGTGCAGATACGAATAGAGCCTTAATTGGTGATGATGAGCATGGTTGGTCAGAAGATGGCGTGTTCAATTTTGAAGGTGGATGTTATGCGAAAGTGATTGACTTGAATGCAGAAACGGAACCGGATATATATCAAGCAATTCGCTCAGGAGCTATTTTGGAGAACATCGGATTTCAAGAAGGAAATGCTCCAGATTATGCGGATTCAACTATTACGTTAAATACCCGAGTATCTTACCCAATAAACCATATAAAGAATAGAGCAGAACCTTCGAAAGGAGGGATACCAAAAAACATCTTCTTTCTTACTTATGATGCTTTTGGTGTTTTGCCTCCTATTAGTAAATTGACTAACGAGCAAGCCATGTATCACTTTATGAGTGGCTTCACCTCAAAGGTAGCGGGAACGGAAGTCGGGATTACCGAACCAAAAACGACTTTTTCTGCATGTTTTGGAGCAGCATTTTTGCCGCTTCACCCCTCTGCTTATGCAAAGATGCTCGGTGAAAAATTAAAGTCTTCTGGAGCTAATGCTTGGTTAGTGAATACCGGTTTGAGCGGCGGTGGTTATGGTGAGGGTAAACGGATGAGTTTAAAAGTTACCCGTGCCCTGATTAATGGTGCATTAAATGGTAGTTTAGTGAATGTAAAATATGAGAAGCATCCTGTTTTTGGTATAATGATGCCGATGGATTTGGATGGGGTATCAAACCATGTGTTGAATCCTAGAAACACCTGGAGAGACAAAGAAGCCTACGATGCATCTGCAGTCAAGCTTGCGGAAGCTTTTAAAAGGAACTTCACAATCTTCGAAAAAGAAACAGCCACATCGATTGTAAAAGCTGCTCCATTGTGCGAGTGAATTTTTTAATATCGGTATAAATACTCTACCTTCTTTTTGAACAAATAGCAGGTGTTGTACTTCACCAAGGTAATTGATTCGGTCCTTGTTTAGAAACAGGTTTAAAAAAATGTTTGTCTTTAGTTTATGCAAGTCTTCTATTCCAATAATATCATCAATTCGTCCATCTTCATTGAAGGACAAGAACATATCCATCTGACTAAAGTACTTAGAAAGAGTGAGGGAGATGAGGTGGCAATATGCAATGGCAGCGGTTTAATGCTTAGCGCTAGAATTGTTTCGATATCAAAGAAACAAACGGTTTTGGAGAAAATGGAAATATTGGCACAAGAAAAGGTGAATACAAATAAATTAATCCTTGCCGTAGCTCCCACTAAAAATATTGATCGATATCAATGGATGATTGAAAAGTGTACGGAAATAGGAATAAGTAAAATTATTCCATTTTACAGTAAGCATTCAGAAAGAAGAAGGCTGAAAGTAGATCGTTTACAGCTTATGGCATTATCTGCCATGAAACAAAGTAAAAGCTTATTCTTACCTGAAATAATAGAACCAATAAGTTTTAAGGATTTGCTTAAAATGGAATCAGTTAATCAGAAGTGCCTAGCCTATATGGAAGAGGAGACGACAACCATTGCTAAGCTAATTCCCAAGCTGAATAGAAAAGAAGAACTGTTAATTGCCATAGGTCCGGAAGGGGGCTTCTCTGAAGAAGAAGTTCAACAAGCGAAAACAAATGGCTTCGCACCAATATCCTTAGGGTCAAAACGTTTAAGAACAGAGACAGCTGCTGTATATAGTGCTGTTGCATATCAGTTATTATGAGAAAGATATTATCCTTATTGGGTATCCTTTTTATCGGAAGTCATCTATTCGCGCAAGGAAACTTACAACTTGCCTTGCTAAAATATAATGGAGGAGGAGATTGGTATGCCAATCCGACAGCATTACCCAACTTGATTGACTTTTGCAACAAGCAGTTAAATATGAATATTAACTATGAGCCAGCAACCATTGATGTGGCTAGTCCGGAAATCTTCAATTATCCATTTATTCATATGACTGGCCATGGCAATGTGGTGTTTTCAGAGCAGGAAAAAGCCAATATAAGAGCATATTTGGAAGCTGGAGGTTTTCTTCATATCGATGACAATTACGGAATGGATCAATATATTAGACCCTTACTTAATGAACTTATTGCTGGACGTTCACTTGTTGAGATTCCATTTTCTCATGAGATTTATAAAAGCTTTTTTGTGTTTAAAAATGGCTTGCCAAAAATACATGAGCACGATGATAATACACCCAAAGCATATGGCTTGTTTATCGAAGGCCGCTTAGTTTTGTTGTATACTTATGAGTGTGATTTAGGAGATGGTTGGGAAGATGCAAAGGTTCACGGTGACCCTGAAAGTATTCGGCAATTAGCCCTGCAAATGGGAGCAAATATGTTAAAATATGTATTTACGAACTAGGCTTTATACCGCCTTGCGAATCGAACGAATTAATTGGGGCCCTTCATAAACAAATCCCGTATAAAGCTGCACTAAATCAGCACCAGCATTTAACTTTCCAACAGCGTCGCTTGCGCTATGAATACCACCAACAGCAATAATCGGAAGATTAGCAGCCTTGTGTTTATTTAGATAGTGAAGGACTGTATTAGATTTATGAAGAACAGGTTTACCACTTAAGCCACCCGCTCCAATTTCCTTAACTTTTTGAGCATTACTTCGAAGATTGCTTCTATCTATTGTAGTATTACTAGATATAATACCCGCAATACCAGACTCTTTTACAACCCATAAAATATCTGTTAACTCGTGCTCATTTAGATCAGGAGCTATTTTAAGTAAGATAGGTTTTGCAGCTTTTCTAGAATTGTTCAATTCCTGAAGTGTATTCAGTAGATTAAACAATTGATTTTTTTCTTGCAACTCACGAAGATTTGGAGTGTTTGGAGAACTAACATTAACCACAAAATAATCGACGTAATCAAATAATTTATTAAAACAAATCACATAGTCATCAACCGCGTTTTTATTAGGCGTTATTTTATTCTTACCAATATTCCCTCCGATAAGTATATTCGAGCGTCTCTTTTTTAATCGTTCAACAATTGCATCTAAACCATCATTATTAAACCCCAGCCTATTGATTATCGCTTCATCTTTAGGCAGACGAAACAATCGTGGCAATGGATTACCTTCTTGCGGCAGCGGAGTGACAGTTCCTATTTCAATAAAACCAAATCCTAATGCGGCCAACTCATCAATGTACTTGGCATTTTTATCAAAGCCGGCTGCTAGCCCTACTACATTCTTAAAGTTTAGGCCAAAAACATGCTTACTCTTCGTATCATCATTGGCTTGATTTACCCAAGATAAAACAGGTTTGACTAAAGGAATAGCGCACAATAATTTTAGCATGTTTAAGGTGAAATGATGAGCAGTTTCAGCTGGCATTAGAAAAAGAATGGAACGAATAAGCTTAAACATAATGTAAAGGTAAGTCTATAAAAGATTTTTTATAGCTTTATACGACATTAGAATTTATGAAAAAGAATATTCCATTAGCTGAACGAATGAGGCCCACAGATTTGAATCATTTTTTTGGGCAACAGCACCTCGTAGGAGACGGGAAACCACTCCAAAGTTTTATGGATAAAGGACCACTTCCGTCCATGATTTTTTGGGGTCCTCCTGGAGTAGGTAAAACGACTATTGCAAGAATATTGGCCAAACAAAGCGATGCTCAATTCTTTCAGCTGAGCGCTATAGATAGCTCGGTTAAAGAGGTTCGAAGGATTTTGGATACCGCAAGAAAACTACCTCACACGGTCTTGTTCATTGATGAGATTCATCGATTTAATAAAGCACAGCAGGATTCGCTTCTTAAGGCAGTCGAAGAGGGAATTATTACACTAATTGGTGCCACTACAGAAAATCCTTCATTTGAGGTCATAAGTGCTCTTCTTTCTCGATCGCAAGTATTTGTACTCAATCATTTAACAAAACAAGACTTAGATGCCTTGTTGGAAAATGTCTTAACCAGGGATGAAGAATTAATGGGCTTGAATGTAGCCTTGAAAGAAACCGACACACTCATTGCATACAGTGGCGGAGATGCCCGAAAATTGTTGAATCTTCTGGATATGTATATTAAGCAAGCAGATGTAAAAAAACCAATTGTGGTTAGTAATGAGCAGGTAAAATCAGCCTTAGCAGAGTATGCCTCTATATATGATAAAAATGGAGAGCAGCACTATGACACGATTTCGGCATTCATAAAATCGATTAGAGGGAGTGACCCCAACGCGGCCCTATTTTACTTGGCAAAAATGACTATAGCCGGAGAAGATCCAAAGTTTATAGCGAGAAGATTGTTGATCTTAGCCAGCGAGGATATTGGTAATGCCAATCCAAATGCATTATTGCTAGCAAACAATTGTTTTCAAGCGGTCAATGTTATCGGTTATCCTGAAAGTGAGTTAATCCTGTCACAAACCGTGGTTTATTTAGCAACAAGCCCTAAAAGTAATGCCAGCTATGTAGCGATAAAGCAGGCGAAACAATGGGTTAAAAAATATCCAAATGCAAGTATCCCCATGCATTTAAGGAATGCGCCTACGAAGCTCATGAAGGAGTTAAATTATGGAAGTGAGTATAAATATGCGCATGATTATGAAGGCAATTTTATACAGCAAGAGTTTATGCCCAGTGAAATGATTAATCATCGGATATACAATCCAGGAGATAACCCAAGAGAAATCCAACAAAAAGAATTCCTTAAAAAAAGGTGGAAGGATAAATATGGATATTAGTCATCAAAAACTACCCAATCACTTTTTTACAAAAGATAAGCGCTATTCTGTTAATTTTGCGAAGCTATGAAAATCAAATACCATGACATTATCGACCAAACATTTAATTTTCCTCAGGAGGAATTTAAATTAGATGAGGATACCGATAATTTGCGCTTTCATGATATTCCTTTGATGGATTTAATCGAAGAACATGGTACCCCTTTGAAAATCTCATACTTACCTAAAATTTCGCATCAAATAAAAAGAGCTAAAAATTATTTTGAAAGGGCCTTTTTGGTAAATGACTATAAAGGAAAGTATCATTATTCATACTGTACGAAAAGTTCCCACTTTGCCTTTGTAATACGAGAAGCGCTAAAAAATGATATTCATATCGAAACTTCTTCCACTTTTGATATTGATATTATCCAAAAGATGCATCACGAAGGTTTGTTCCCTAAAGACAGGTACGTAATTTGTAATGGCTATAAAATGCCACAATATATCGACAAGATTGCTGAACTAATCAATGCCGATTTCAAGAACGTAGTGCCTATTTTTGATAACCTGAATGAGGTAGACTTGCTTAGTAAAAAATTAGATAAATCTACGCACTGCGGAATTCGGATCGCTAGTGAAGAAGAACCTAAATTTGAATTTTACACCTCTCGATTAGGCATAGGGTTTAATGATGTAATTCCTTTGTACAAGGCCAAACTGAAAAACAATAAAAAACTGAAGTTGAAAATGCTTCATTTCTTTATCAATACGGGAATCAAGGATTCCTCTTATTACTGGAGCGAATTATTAAAAGTGGTCAAGGCATACTGCGAATTGAAGAAAATTTGCCCCAGCTTAAACACTCTTAATATCGGTGGGGGGCTACCCATTAAAAATTCATTGTCTTTCGATTATAACTATGAGTATATAATTGAGGAAATTGTTAGGCAAATTAAAATGTACTGCAACAAAGAGGGTGTTCAAGAGCCCGATATTTTTACTGAGTTTGGAAGCTATACGGTAGGAGAAAGCGGTGCCTTATTATTAAAAATTGTTGATCAAAAAAAACAAAACGATAGAGAAAAATGGAACATGATAGATAGCTCTTTCATGACCAATCTTCCTGATGCCTGGGCCTTAAGTCAAAAATTTGTTCTTTTGGCGGTGAATAATTGGTTTCAAGAGTATGAGCGTGTCCTGTTGGGAGGTTTAACCTGCGATAGCGATGATTATTACAATTCTGAAGCACACTCCAACGCGATTTATTTACCGAAATTCAACCATAGAAAAGCACAATACATTGGTTTTTTTCATACCGGGGCATATCAAGAATCTATAGGAGGATTTGGAGGCGTTCATCATTGTTTAATTCCCCAACCTAAGCACTTAATTTTAACGAGAGATGAAGCGGGCAATTTATGCCAAGAAGTTTTTTCCGAGGAGCAAACTGCAGATTCCATGATTAAACTTTTGGGGTATTAATATTATGGAAGAGTTTAACTACAATGCATTCCTTCTAAAGTATAAACAGATGAATACTTTTGCCAGAGAGAATGGTATTGAGCATGAAATAAATGAACCCGGGCGCACAGCAACCTCAATGACTATTTTAGATAAACACCTCAGCTCGCCGGGTGTAGCTCATGGCGCAGCGATGGCGGGATATATGGATAGCGTGTTAGGTTTTTGCGCTTTATCCGCAGTCATTGCAGATGGAGATTTAGTGAGTACTGTAGAGTTTAAATTAAATTATTTAAAACCAATTTTTAAGGATGATAAACTTATAGGGAAAGGCAAGGTTATAAGAAAGGGAAAAAGGATTGTTGTTTCTATTGGAGAAGTTTATCGAGGAAAGGAAATGGTCGCTCATGGACAAGGGACCTTCAACGTATATCCACTCGCAAAAAGAGCAGGAAATTTTATGCCAGCATAGTTTTATAAATCACAAAACATACATACATGAAGTATATCAAATCATATTTAGCAGACAATCAGCAACGATTTATAGAAGAGTTGTTAGACCTATTAAGAATCCCCTCAGTAAGTGCAGATAAATCTTATGCTAAGGATGTTCATGAGGCAGCAGCATTTGTGGCAGCTAAGTTAAAAGCGGCGGGCGCAGATAAAGTCGAGTTATGCCAAACTGCGGGTTACCCTGTTATTTATGGAGAAAAAATAATTGACAGTGCTTTACCCACAGTTCTAGTTTATGGCCACTATGATGTACAACCCGCAGACCCCATCGAGTTATGGACTTCACCTCCTTTTGAGCCTGAAATTCGTGATGGGAAAATTTATGCACGAGGAGCGTGTGATGATAAAGGACAAATGTATATGCACCTGAAAGCATTTGAAATGATGATGCAGAATGGAGGGGTGCCCTGTAATGTGAAATTCATGATAGAGGGGGAAGAGGAAGTGGGCTCGGATAATTTGGAAACTTTTGTAAGAGCGAACACAGAAAGACTAGCCTGTGATGTAGTTTTGGTTTCTGATACTGGCTTGATTAGTTTGGAAAATCCTTCAATTACCACTGGACTGCGAGGCTTAAGTTATGTAGAGGTGGAAGTAACTGGCCCAAACCGAGATTTACATTCGGGTATTTATGGAGGAGCAGTAGCTAATCCAATTAATATTTTGTCCGCTATGATTGCATCTATGCAAGATGAAAAAGGAAGAATTACTATACCAGGATTTTATGATGATGTCGATGAAGTAAGTGCTGAAGAACGAGCCTTAATGGCAAAAGCACCTTTTAGTTTAGCTGACTACAAGGCTCATTTAGACATCGATGAAGTGAAAGGCGAAGAGGGTTATTCTACACTGGAAAGAACCTCCATTCGACCGACCTTAGATGTGAATGGAATTTGGGGCGGGTATATTGGAGAAGGAGCTAAAACAGTTTTACCTTCAAAAGCTTATGCCAAAATTTCTATGCGCTTAGTACCCAATCAAGACAGCGCCACAATTACGAACTTGTTTGAAGACCATTTCAAATCAATAGCGCCTGCAAGTGTAAAAGTAAAAGTTACCCCTCATCACGGTGGAGAGGCGGCAGTAACACCCACGGATTCTATTGCCTACAAGGCAGCAGAAAAAGCCATGGAAACTACATTTGGCAAGCAGCCAATTCCATTACGAAGTGGGGGAAGTATTCCTATTGTAACCATGTTTGAGCAGGTATTAGGTATAAAAACAGTACTCATGGGCTTTGGTTTAGACAGCGATGCCATCCATTCACCTAATGAGCATTACGTTATTGCAAACTATATGAAAGGGATAGAAACTATACCGTATTTTTATAAAAATTTAGCTGCATTGAGTAAGGAATAAATTGGGCATTAATTTTTAAAAAAATAGTTCCTCATTTCCTTTATCCTGTATCGAAACTATTCGTCTTTTAACCCACGAAAATCTACAGGAACAACTTTACTGACCCCTTGCTCTTGCATGGTTACGCCATAGATAACATCTACATGACTCATGGTTTGTTTGTTATGGGTAACAATAATGAATTGAGATTCTTTTGAGAACTGCTGGATAATTTTATTGAACTTGTCAATATTGGTGTCGTCTAAAGGCGCATCGACCTCGTCAAAAATACAGAAAGGCGCAGGTTTTAGAAGATACAGCGAAAATAATAAGGCAGTAGCCGTTAAGGTCTTTTCACCTCCCGATAGTTGATCAATAATTTGTGGTCTTTTTCCTTTTGGTTTAGCGATGATATCAATCTTACTTTCCAAAGGATTGTCTTCATCCAATAACACTAAGTCACACTTATCGTCTTCGGTAAAAAGAGTTCGGAATACCTGCTGGAAATTTGTTCGCACCTCGTTGAAGGCCAACATAAATAAGTTTTTGGCTATTTTTTCAATTTCCTTGATGGTAGTTAACAAACTTTCCTTGGCATCTGTTAAATCTTTTTTCTGTGCAGTAATGAAATCATACCTGGTTTTCATTTCGTCAAATGCTTCAACAGCCATCGGATTAATTTCACCAAAATTGTCTATTCGAGTTTTTATTTTCAGTATTTTTTCTTGTAAGTCTTCCTTCGCCAGAGCTTCAGATAAATCCTCATTAATAATATCGTTAACATCGACACTAAACTCTACAGATAGCCTTTCTTTTAAGGAGTTTAATTCTATTTTTAATTCTGTAAACTTGTCTTTAAGTTGATCCAATTGACTTTGAATCTGTTGCTTACTAAAACTAGTTTCTTTCAGCGATGTTTCTAGTTTTGTTATTGCAGCTCGACTAGCATAAAAGGTCTGCTCTGCCGTTTCGACTTCCTTTTCAATCTTTTCTTTATCGCTGTATCCAGAAAGTAGGGAGGATTCCAACTCTTTGAGCCTGGCACTAATATCCTTGGTGGCAGTAGATGTGGTTTTTAGTAATTCATCATTTTTCTTTTGGTCCTCTTCGATTTTGGAAATTTCTTTTTGAGCATAATTATATTCCTGCTCAATATTTTGAAATTTACTTAATTCTTGATGATAAAGAATATTGTTTTGGTTGAACGAATTGCTACTTTGATTTAACTTGTCTGTCAGCTCAACAAAGTGACTGTCCGCTTCAGACACTAATCCTCTTAACTCCTCTCGCTTAGCGGATAAATTTTCCTGCTCCACGGCCATTTCTTTATTCTCCGCATTAATGCGATCTATGGCCTCAATCACGGTTTTACTTTTTTGAACATTGCTGTTAAAGAAAGTATTTAAATTTTCTAATCGAGTTTGAATAGAGGTATGACTCAAGTTTTTTTCGTTGAGCTCTTTTTGTTGACGAGCAATTTCAGCGGACTGTGTGTTCTCGCTGAAAGCTTCCATTTTATCTTGATAAACAAGTACATTTTTTTGAAGAGCAGCGGTTTCTTTTTCGTAAACTTTTAAATCTTTTAGAAGCTTTTCAAGATTCTTTGCTCGGCCGATACGCTTACCTTCAAATAAGCCAACCGCACCGCCTGAAATAGAAAAATCGTGTTTGATATATTTACCGCTAATACTAAGTAGATTGACCGCTTTATATGTTTTATCTTTAATTAGATTTTCCACTTGATCTTCCTGTGCAATAAAATAGGTCTTATCCAAAAGGAATGCTACAAGTTGTTGATATTTTTCATCCACTTCAATGACCTCAACAGCCGGTTTTATATCATTGCTCAACAAAGGTTGTGAGGCTTTGAAATGACGAAACTCATCCAATATAAAGAAGTTAGCTCTTCCTTTAGCAGCATCATTTAGTAAGTTAACTGCTTGTATCGCCTCATCTACATTTTGAACCACATAATAACTCAAATAGGACTCTAAATAATTTTCAATAGGGATGCGGTATTTTTCATCACAATAAATAATATCGGAAAGGAGTAAAGCATTTTTGGTCCAAGTAGCATTCTTCTTTAAAAACTTTATGGACTCAGGAAAACCCTCTAAATTGTCAACTAAACTCTTCGTTAGGTTGAATTCATTTTGCTTGGCGTCTTGAATTCTATTCTTACGATTCAATTCATCTTGCGTACTGTTGAGTTGTTTTTCGATGCTTTCCTTTTCTTCTTGAATTTTCTGCTCTTGGGTGAGCAGCTGACTGAGCTTTTTCTCAAGTGATTCTTTCTTTTTGGAGAGGATATCAAACTCTTTTTCAAGCGCACTTAAGCGCTCTTTTTTCTCATTATTTTCTTCTTGAAAAGAGAATAAATCCTTCTCATATTTCTCAAGGCTGGAAGTGTTGATTGCATACTTTTTTTCTATCTCATAGAAGCGTTTTTCGACAACTTGAAAATCATTTTTATCCTTATCTAAATTTTGTTTTAACTTATTGTAAGAAATTCGAACTACTTCGTGAGCTGCTTGGAGTTTCTCAACTTCTTCTTTTTTGGATTGAGTGATTCCCTCTTGGTCGTTAAGCTTTTCTTTTAAGCCTTTAACATGATCACTTAGTTCAATTTTATGGTGTTTTAAGGCAACAATTTGTTGTTGAGCAGTTTCATTTTTTTCATGCTCAAAATTGAGCTTCTCTTTAAGTAAATTTCGATCATTTTCTTGGCTGCTCACTCCACCAATTAGTTGGTTCAATTTTTTCTGTACCTCAGCTAATACTTTTTCCTTTTTAAGGTTTTCTAGTTTACTTTTCTCCAGTTTAGCTTCTTGCTCTCTGTGTCTAGATTCGATTTGAAGGTTCTTGTCACTTTCTTCTTGTTGAAGTTTGTCGAGTTCTTTGTATTTAGCGTTATAAACTGCTAAGAATTGTTTTGCTAGTTCAATCGATAAGATTTTATATTCTTCTCTTAATGCATAGTAACGTTTGGTTTTTCTTGCTTGAGATTCTAAACTTTTTAAGTTGCTTTCGATTTCAAATAATAAATCCTCAACTCGCTCTAAATCTGCTTCTGTACCTTTCAATTTCAAAAGCGTTTCTCGTTTACGCTTCTTATACTTTGAAATACCGGAAACTTGTTCAAATAATCGTCTTCTTGAGTTGTCCCGATCATTCAATATTTCATCGACCATCCCCAATTCAATAATCGCGTATGAATCTGCACTTACACCGGTATCTAAAAACAAATTGGTGATATCTTTCAATCGACAAGGAACATCATTTAAGCGGTACTCACTATCGCCATTTCTATAAAGTCGTCTTGTTATGGTAACGGTTTTGTATTCCGTGGCAATTACATTTTTAGTGTTTTCAAAAGTCAAGGAAACCTCTGCTAAACCACTTGCCTTTCTTTTCTTTGTTCCGTTAAAAATGAGATTATCCATTTTCTCTAGGCGAAGCATACTTGTTTTCTGCTCACCAAGGACCCATCGAATGGAGTCTACTACATTACTCTTGCCACAACCGTTAGGGCCAACTATACCTGTAATATTATCGTTGAAGTGCAATACAGTTTTTTCTGCAAAGCTTTTAAATCCTTTTATTTCAAGTGTGGTTAATCTCAACGAATAGCTTATTTAGAGCATGAGTAAAGATAAGTTTCTTTATGAATTACACCAATACTATAGTGTTATAATATTATATATATCCGGAGAAGAATTCTTTGATTAACCAATCTACATTTCGGCTGATTAGCTTAAAGGGAGAGAAGAAATGGATTGGGATGAAAGCAGCCCTCTAAGATTTTGCCTCTATATTTAGTTAGTCCGTCAAATTAGCTGTATTTTAGATATTTAAAGGGAAATGCATGAGCATCAAATTAGTTTTTATTATTCTAGGTATTATTTTTTATGTATTTAGACAATTTTCGAAAAGTAGGGTTATAAAAAATTCACAAGCTGCCGGATCAAGTGGCAAAAGGGGGAATAGACCTAGATCAATAGATGATATATTTAAGGAGTTTGTTCAGGAAGTAGAGAGTAATAAAAGGCCCGCTGAAGTTCAGGGAAAGGCCGGTGCCAAGTTCAGGTCTTCAGATTGGCAGGAAGTGGATGGTAGTCAGCTTAAGCAAAAGGAGCAGCTCAATGAAAACGAAGATTATCATGATGTATCTCATCGAATAAATAAAGCAGATCAAGTGCAAGATTTTATAAATATATCTTCTAGTGAAGGGGAGGTATTCGATTTTGACTATGACAATATTGATTGGCAAAATGCCATTATTACCAAAGAAATTTTAGATAGAAAGTATACCTAGCTGCTTCTTTTTTAAGACATTAACTAATCCTTAACTATGCCGGTATTAACTTTGGCACAGTTTTTCTACTATTTTGAAAAAGTTAGCCTATGAAAACTTTACTTTTTATTCAAATGTTTGGTATCGCATTCCTCTTAAGTGCTTGCACAGGGGCGAACTATTACCTTAAAAAGGGGAACTATGATGCCTCTATTAACTATTCGGTGCAAAAGCTCAGAAAGAATCCTAAAAAGGCAGATAAGCATATTTGGGCGCTTGAATCTGCGTGGAATATAGAGCGGTCTTTATTGCTGGATCGAATAGAATTCCTTAAGTTAGATGGTAGTCCAGATTCTTGGGTGGAGATACATGCATTATATGAAGAGATGGATGTTTATCAGCGACTAATTAAACCCATTCTTCCCTTATTTATTAAGAAGGAGTTTCGGAATGCCGATATTGAATTGATAAATGTTAATGAAGCTTTAGTAGATGCAAAGCAAAAGGCTGCCGCTTATATGTATGCGAAAGGAGAGGAGTTATTGGGTAAAAATACCAAGCTTTCCGCAAGAGACGCTTATGCCCATTTCCAAAAAGTTAAGAACTATTATGGATCATATAAAGATGTAGATACGCGAATAGATGAAGCCTATGCGCAAGGACAAAATCATATTTTACTGCGCCATTCAAATTCAAGTCAACTAATTATTCCTCAACAGTTTATGGATAATTTAGCTCAGTTTGACGAGCAAGCACTTGATGCCATTTGGACGAAATATCACTTGGATCATCAGGCAAAAAGCTCCTTTGACTATTTCATAGATATTGTTGTTTTTCAAGTTAATATTGGCCCAGAGCAGGTGAACAATTCTTCGTATATTAACAAAAAAACAGTGCAGGACGGGTTTGAATATGTGCTTGATGCAAATGGCAACGTTGCCAAGGATAGCTTGGGTAATGACATCACAGAAGCTAAGTATAAGGAAATTGCAGCTACAGTTTATAAAACCGAACAAACTAAAGTTGGAATTCTTGACGGGGAAGTCTCATACATGCGCGCGAATGGCAGCGTTTTCCAATCATTTCCATTTCAAGAGAATTTAGTTTTTAAAAATTACTTTGCTACTTTTCAAGGAAATAGAACAGCATTAAGTAAAGAGTCTAAAACTATAATCGGAGGTCAAGGTTTACCATTTCCGTCAGACATTCAAATGGTTATGGACGCTTCAGACATTATTAAGAATAAGACCTTTAACTTGATAAAAAATAATCAAGGCTTAGTTTACAATTAGCTAGAAAGAAAATTAAAGGTCTTTTCATAAAAGACCTTTGGGTTTTCTGCGTGCAACCAATGCCCAACATTTTCTATTACTTCTTTGGTATTCTTTGGAAAATAATGATCAATTACATAGAAATTACTTACATCAACGTAGCTTGAATTACCTCCACTAATAAATAGGCTGGGTTTTTCAAATGGCTCACTTGCCTCAAATGTGCTTAGAATATTCTGGTAGTTTTTCCAAATCGCTGACAAATTAAATTTCCATTCAAATTTGTTTCCCTCACCCCGGGTTAATCCTTTCATTAAAAATTGCCGTACACCATAATTGCTTATTTTTTCTTGAAGGATTTGATCTACCTCTTCTCGCTTTTTGATTAGGGAAAGATCAACCTTGCGTAGGGCTTCAAAAATTTCATTATGCCCGGGCTCATAGTGCACAGGTGCAATATCTGCAATAATTAATTTATTGATATATTCTGGATAGTTTACTGCAAATTGCATCGCGACTTTACCACCCATACTATGGCCAAGAAGGTGACAATTGAATATATAGTTGGTCTCGCAAAATTCAAGTAAATCCTCTACCATGTCCTCATAGGAAAACTCGTCGCTGTGTGGCGATTTTCCATGATTTCTTAAGTCAACAATATAAACAGTGAAATGCTCCGCATACTTTTTTGCTAAGCTTTGCCAATTATCCAATGAACCCAATAAGCCATGAAGTATAATGAGCGGTTCTCCACTGCCAAATACTTTAAAATTTAACTGCATACGCCAAAGATAATGACTTGATTTGACAAGTTGATTGCTGAGGGAATCGTTTCAAAAGATAATTACAATCTTAGCAAGCCTAAAAGTATCGAAATCATCATAGATTTCAATTGGATTGGAGGCTATCTAATCATTTAGTTTTAGCACTGCTAAAAAAGCTTGTTGAGGAACTTCTACCTTACCAAATTGTCTCATGCGCTTTTTACCTTTTTTCTGCTTTTCAAGCAATTTTCTTTTCCGGGTGATATCACCACCATAACATTTGGCAGTAACATCTTTTCGCATGGCTGAAATGGTTTCTCTTGATATAATTTTCATACCAATAGCGGCTTGGATAGCGATGACAAATTGTTGTTTAGGGATGAGTTCTTTCAATTTTTCGCAAAGTCTTCGCCCAAAAGCATAGGCCTTGTCTCGATGAATCATTGCAGAGAAAGCATCCACATTATCGCCATTTAATTTGATGTCTACACGCACCATGTCACCCAAGCGAAACCCAATAATATTATAGTCAAAGGAAGCATAGCCTTTAGAAATCGATTTTAAACGATCATAAAAGTCGAAGACAACTTCAGAAAGGGGCATTTCGAAAGTCAACTCCACTCTCGATGTAGAGAGGTATACTTGGTTTTTCAGCATCCCTCTTTTATCCATACATAGATTCATAATACTCCCAATATAATCGGGAAGTGTAATGATTTGAGCATTGATGTAAGGCTCTTCTATTCGGTCAATTATTGTAGGATCGGGAAGGTCTGAAGGGTTGTGTAGGAGATTCATTTCACCTCTTTTATTGTAGGTGTGATAGGTGACTTGAGGGGTTGTGGTAATTACAGATTGATCAAATTCTCTTTCTAAGCGCTCCGTGATGATTTCTAGATGTAACAGGCCTAAAAACCCACATCGAAATCCAAACCCTAAGGCGATAGAAGTTTCTGGTTCGTAAACCAAAGACGCATCGTTGAGTTGTAACTTTTCTAGGGCATCACGCAAGTCTTCGTAGTCATCGGAGTCGATGGGGTAAATTCCTGCGAAAACCATTGGTTTAACATCTTCAAACCCCGTAACCATATTTTGTGTAGGATTAACTGCATCGGTTATAGTATCACCCACTTTTATTTCTTTGGAAGACTTGATTCCAGTAATGACATAGCCTACATCACCAGTAGAAAGCTCTTTTTGAGGGTCAGGCTTCATTCTTAATACGCCAATTTCATCGGCAAAATAATCGTTGCCGGTAGCAACAAATTTTATTTTTTCTCCTTTGCTTATTTTTCCATTAAATATTCGAAAGTAAGCAATAACGCCTCGATATGGATTAAAGACAGAGTCAAAAATCATAGCTTGGAGCGGCTCATCTACATTCCCTTCTGGACACGGCACTCGATTGATCACAGCATCAAGTATGTTTTGCACGCCCAATCCTGTTTTACCGCTGGCTTCAATAATGCTATCTCTATCGCATCCAATTAAATCCATGATTTGATCGGCTGTTTCTTCAATCATTGCACCAGGCATATCTACCTTATTAATAACGGGGATTATCTCTAGATCATTTTCCAAAGCCAGATAAAGGTTGGAAATTGTTTGAGCCTGTATACCTTGGGCAGCGTCCACTAACAAAAGCGCACCTTCACATGCTGCAATACTTCGAGATACTTCATAGGAAAAATCCACATGTCCAGGGGTGTCAATAAGATTAAGGACATATTCCTTTTCATCACTATGCAGATAATTCATTTGAATAGCATGGCTCTTAATCGTAATCCCACGCTCACGTTCAATATCCATATCATCCAAAACTTGGGCTTGCTTTTCCCGATCAGTTATGGTTTTGGTCACATCCAATAAGCGATCGGCCAAGGTACTTTTACCATGATCAATATGAGCGATAATACAAAAATTTCTTATGTTCTTCATGCCTTGCAAAGATATAAACTATGCCTAAGCTTTTAGCAAAAAAAAAGGGGAACTTATAGCTCCCCTTTTTTAAAAATTAGATTTAATTTTTATTCGAATGTTCCACCTGAAGCTTCACATTCTGCTTCTGCTGATGAGTATAGTGCGTCTTCAACGGCATTTCCTTTACAGTATTCGCCTGAAAAAATAACAGTTTGGTCTGAACATGTTCCACATTTACTGCATGAACTGAAGGCAAACAAACCAGCAATACCTAATATTAAAATTACTTTTTTCATTATAGAAAATTTAAAGTTTAAAAAAACGAAGTTAGTAAAATATAGTGAGTTGACGTTAATATTGCTTCGGTATCGGTCGTATAGCAGCAAAACACTCAAATTAGGTCTAAACTGCTCTAATCAATATCGTTCTTTTGTACAAATAGCTCGACTATTTTCTTGGGCGGCCTCTTCATTAATTCGTGTTTCAAAATCTTCACGGTCTTGGGGCGTTGAAGAACAAAATCTTTCAATCACCGGGCCTTTTAATGTTGAATACTTGCACTCTAAACATTCCTTGCAGGAGACAAAGAAAAATAAAGGGATACTTAATAATAATAATTTTTTCATCGTTTTTTCTACTAAAATTGCTTTCACTTTCTTATTTGTTTGCGGTAATGATTTTGTTAAAGATATCAATATCATCATCTATTTATCTTATTACCTAAAGTTAATTAAAATCTTAAACGTAACTGCATATTCAATTGGTATAATTTATTTGAGTTTACCTGTTCATTTCCTGTTCCTGTTTGTTCCAAATTCTTATAGGAGGTATGGGCAAATTTCAACCAACAATCGAAATACTTGTTGATTTTGAGGTGAAGGTTTAGATAGTATCGCATACCGGCATTAAAAAAGGATGGAATGCTAAATTGATTTAATACACCATTTTCATAGGCATAAATCCGATTACTAAATTCGGATATATCGAAAATGATGAATCGTGTTGAGAAACCAAGTGGAAAGCCAGGACTTTTAAATTTCACATCTTGATACAGTAATATTCCGGTGCCCGGTAGATTAATTTTATCATTAATAAAACTGTATTCTAGTCTATTTTGAATGGTCCATTTTTTGTTTATGATAAAACTTAAATGTAGCCGAAACCTTTGTGCTAGGATAGGCGTGACGAATTGCGTGCTTTCGATTTGTTGTTTGCTTAGGTATTGACTGGGTCTTAATATCTCGTTCTCTTCATCTGATGCTGCTTGAAATGAAGGGAAAACTGCTTCAAAATATGCGCGATTACTTTCACTTAATTGAATCGTATTGTTTCTGTTTAGCTGTATTGATGTATTCTGCTCTTTCTCTTCTCTTTTATAACTGGCGTATATCTCGAATGTTTTAGATGGATTATAGCTGCTGTATATTAAGACGTCGTATCCTTGACTGGCTTGCTTGGCCTGGTATTTTAACCAAGGAAAATTGAAATAGTCCACATAGCTAGAAAAGGTAAATTTTCTTGAGGGTTTGATTGAAAAACCCATGTATACTCCTTGCTCGTTTATTGGACTAGTGGACTCGCCGAAAGCATTTGTCAAATTACCGGCCTGGTAAAAGGGCGAGTAATAGCGATGAGTAATACTTAAACTCATTATTTTGGATGGATGTAAAATGCTCCCATTGATAAGGGCAATTCCCATTTGATTGGAGTTTATACTTATTGCGGTTTCGCCGAAAAAATGCGATCGATTGGTGATGCTATGATAATCGAGGCTTACATGACTTATTTGCTTTCCTTGAAACTGAAACTGATTATATGGAACTGTCAAAAATTGAATAGGAAGCTCATATCGGGTGTTTAGGAAATTTAGTCCAATATGAGCTTTCGATATTCGGTATTGCGCATTAAAGCCACTATGAATTTCAAGTAAACGATTTTTCCCAGCTATCTCTGCCTGACTTCTATGATAACCGCTCTGCTGAATGCGGGTATGGATTACTGCTTGATTTGTACTATCAGCATACTGGATTGAGGCATCAATTTTTTTGATTGAAACAAAAGGGCTAAGTGAAAATGGACCAAATGTTGAAGTAAGCGCAGCGCCTCGCATAAAGCGATATTCATTGATTGAAGAATAGGGTTTTATCACCCTTCCTTCTTTTTTTATAGTGCTTACCTCTGGCGTCTTGTTAAATCCAAATCCGGTGTAAAGAATTAAGCCTTGCCCAAGATTTACATGATAATCTCCCAATGCAATTGATTGGATGAAGGTATTCGTTTTCCAAAAGAAATAGCCTGAATAAAAGTCAAATCCTGCTTGACTGTTTGGTCCAAACATTTTTTCTCCAGCATCTTTTTCTCCACTTAGTCCATAATACATTCGATTGCTAAACTGATATTTGTAGCGGAAGTATAGTTGGTTGGGCTTTCCGATATAATGCTTCGTTAAATAGCCTTTCTTTTTTGGGAAACTTTGTTGATAGCGAAAAAATAGTTCAGACGAGCCTTTGGTTATAAGTGCTTTAAAGGACATTTGGTAATCAGTTATACTGCCTTTCAGCTCGATATAAGGCAAAATCTGTTGGACGGTAGTAGGATCAAAAGTTTTGATGACTTGAAGTTCATACAGGTCGATAAGGGCTCCGTTTATTTGTTTGTGTTGAAGAAGTGCAAATAACTGATCTTCGGTAAAGAGTCCTGAATTTTCGAGCTCAGTTAGGTTTGCGGTATTTATATTTAAGGGCTCATTTAAAAGATAGGCACGCTGTTCTTGTAACTCCTGAAAATCATTATGGTTAAGGTTTTCTGTGTCAAAGGACTCAAAGAAGCTTGTTTTAGGGGATGCTTGAGCAATGAGGCTCGCAGTAATAATATTGAGAAGAAGTGAAAATAAGATACATTGCTTTGTATGCTTAATTTCAATTAGCTTTTTTGTTAAATGCATAACTTATAGAGATTTGGGGGGAGTAGCCTAATTTTGTATGCCAGCTTGAGCTAACATCTATTTGCAGCTGCGCTGTTTGTATACCAACTCCGCCACTTATCATTATAGGATTTATAGAAATTCCCGCCCGAGTGATAAGTTTAGGATGGAGTGTATACGAAAAGCCAATAGCGGAGCGCAATGGAAGTTGGAGATCTTTTTGGAATTCCCAGGAGAAGTAAAAATCATCATTTGGTAGAAAAGATCCTCCAAGAATAAATTCGGTATTTAAAGTTTCATTAAAAGTCTGTTCAAGCTTTTGCTTGATAGGGTTGCGGAGACTTGTAGCTAAGCGAATTTTCTCATTCATGGTGTATACCATTCCTAGGTCAAAGCTCATGAGGTTTTTCGCTTGATTCTGGATTAGGTTTATGCGGTGGTAGTTTAGTCGAAGCCCTACAGCAATATGTTTTCCAAATGGTTTGGCATAGCCAAGTCCAAGTTTAAGTGTATTGAATTGATTGATTCCAAAGTAATCTACTCGATAGCTTAATGTGCCTTTGTCAAGCACTTGAGCAAGAGATAGCTGGACTGCGTTAACTTCGGTAAACAAGAAATAGTTAGTGTAATGAAGCCCGAGTATATTTCTTTCTGTTGCAGCTGATGCAGCGATGGAGTTGGTTGCTGAGAATGCATTGGTGTGAGCGATACTGCAGCCAGCCATAGCGGTTTGTTCTGCACCTGCAACTTGGCAATATAAGCACTCAATAAGACAGCAGCAAAGAGGTATAAATAAAAAACGCATGATATATATTGTTGTCAAATATATACCATACGTTTTTTGAAATTATTGTGAATGAGTGGATTACCTAATCAAGGAAATCGTTCCACTTGTTTTGATGACAGATCCAGCATTAGCAGGCTGCGCTTCGATATAGAAGGTGTAAACGCCAATGTTTTGTTTTATGCCTTGGTAAGAACCAGCCCACCCAACGTTATATCCTTGGTTATCAAAAACTAATTCGCCCCACCTGTTGTAAACTCTCAGGATATAACTTGAAAAGTCATCATAATTTGCAATTCTAAATACATCGTTTATCCCATCTCCATTTGGGCTGAAGGCCGTAGGAATTTGTATGAAAGTTTCATCTATTGGATTTACAATCACAATAATGGTGTCATAGTTTTGGCAGTTAAACTGATTGCTTACGGTAAGAATATATTCTGCGCTTAACGTATTATTTACTTGAATACTAGAGCCAGAATAGCTTTCTCCTAGATCGTTTACCCACGAGTAAATTTCATTATTATTTGGATTATCAATATTAATGGTAATAAAATCTCCAGTATTAATGGTGGTGTCTTGCCCTAAGCTGACTATCGGCAGAGAGTTTACAATCAACTCCACTGATGCGATAATACTGTCACAACCAAGGCTACTGGAAAGCGTATCTACATATATTCCTGGAGTGCTTTGCAGGTTACCAAAAATATCTACAGGGAGTGCATCTGCACATACTGTAAGTAAATCATTAGTTGTTTGCGAATTTTGGACATTCAAGGTCGTAACAATTATACTGTCACAATTACTAGCAGACACAAAATTGTCGGTATAAACACCCGGTATGTTTTGCCATGAATTTTCCAAGAAGACACTATCCCCTGCACAAATATTTACGGAGCTGGTTTCATTGAAAACAGGATTTATAAGTACTTCCAGAGAATCCCTAGCTGTGCAGTTATTCACCGTAACATCTACCCAATAAGTACCCCCATTTTGTGCGGTAAATGTTGGGGCTGAGGTAGAACCATCTTGCCACAAATAGCTAGCGTTGCTTGTGGTCGCGTCGAGTAAAGTGTCGTTGCCAAAACAAATGGAAACATCAGGACCTAAATCAGGACTTGGAATTGGATTGACCGTAATATCTATGCTATCCGTGGAATTACAGAATGGAGTAAAGAAAATGTCATCGATTCCATAATCATTATTGCCCATAATGACGTCACTTTCAATACATATTTCAATGCTGGTATTTGAACCTGAATTGTAGTTGGCAAAAAATTGTTGCCAGTTGCATGCAGTCAATGAAGGAGAAAAATTGAGTCCAATTTGTACTCCATTTACTAAGAAGTGAAGGGTGGCAACATTGCTGATATTGGTGTTCTCCAAGCTGATGGCCCATGCTGAAAACATATAATCTGTATTTGGACTTACATTTATAGTTTGGCACCAAACATTGGTGTTAGGCGTATTTGATCCATTGATAATCATCAAGTTTCCTGTTCCCGAAGTATTATCGATACAGCTAAAGAAGTTGTTGTGAACGTTGGAAGGGCTGGTATTAATAGCGTAAGTCCCTGGGTTTGTTAACAAACCAAATGCACCACCTACCCCAGGTCCATAATCTGAAGTAAATCCTGTATTGCCTTGCTCGAAATCACCATTAACTACTAAGTTGTTTGACGAATCAACGAAGGTAGTTGTGCAATAATAGGTACCCGTTGAAGCAGCAATAAAGGTTTGATTGGAACTGTTGTCTTGCCATTGATAATCATCAAATCCAAGTCCTGCATCTAAGATGATACTTTCACCTTGACAAAAACTAGTGTCTGTGCCAAGATCAGATCCACAACTGCAGATAATAACGCTTAGATTGGTAGTAACGATACTGTCACAAGCACTTGCAATAACTAAGGTGTCCACATAGGTGCCTGGAGTTGAAACAACTAAACCACTCGGCAAGGTATACGTACTATCATTACAGAATTGATCGTTAACCATAACACTAAAGAAACAACTGCAGGATTGTGTTTGAACTATTGTCGTTACAATACTATCACAACCATTAACAGCACCAAGGGTGTCAGTATATGTGCCAGCAGTTGAAGCAAAGTCCCCACTAGGCAACTGAATAGAATCGTTGGTGTCACAAATCAAAAAAGGATTTCCTGGATTATTTGTAGATACGGCTTGCAACACATCAATATTGGTAATTGTGATGCTATCGCAAGAGGAGCCTGTATTAGTTGTACTGCCTACAATTACAATATCATCGATGTATGCCGATCGATTATCTAAGGACCTGAATATGCGTATAGCCACGTTGTTTAATCCTGATATTACAGTCAAATCGATAGTTGTTAATCGGTAATCGGTATGCCCGCAACTGTCTGTTGCTATAACTTGCCAAGTTGCCCCATCAAAATATTCTATAGATAGCTCGTTGAAACTCGTAGGAGCACTGCTTAAACGATCGTAGTAAAATAGAGTTGATGGATTGCTAACTGGAGGGAACTCTAAATAATCGCCAACAGTATTAAGTCCAACATTTCGAATTCCATTATTTGGATTGAATTGATTGGCATACATACCTACGGCATTCCAAGTTCCGTTTAGGTCGGTCTCTGTCCAGTTTCCTGAGGAATGATCCATCCACCCTTCAGCATCTTCAAAGCCAGTTTGTAAAATAGTGTCTATAACGATGGGGCCACCAACACCGCCGAATATAGTATCTCTAAAAATAGTGTCAGCAGTATATGCGTTCCCTTCAAACGCAACACTCTCACATGCACTAAGGTAAGTGGAGTCGGTATAGGCATCGTCAATAGTAATCGTGTAGTTGACAAAAGAGTCACAGGTATACCCAAAGCCAAAAATGGTATCAGTAAAAGTTGTTGAAGAGGCATACCATATGCCGTCAACAAAAACAGAATCGCAGGACTGTTGAAGACTTGCACCAGTTTGCGCTTGAGACACATTAAAAACTATTGTTGAAGAAATTGAGTCGGTACAAGTGCCACTGCCCACGACCAAGTAGGTTATCGAATCTAATCCTAAGTATCCGGATGGATCGTAGGTGGCGCCATTCACCCTTGGACCACCCCAGATTCCGCCTGGCGTGGCGTTGCCTGATAGTAAGCCTGGTAAATTGACAATTCCATAGTCATTACAAATTTCATTGGAGAAATTCCAATCTGCACTGATTGATAGCACAGGAGCATTACAGCCCAAAATGGAATAACTAACGGATCCTGCCGCATCAAAAAATGCTGTTGCTCCATCGCTATTGGGAATTGCGCCACTATAAGTTACGGACTCTACTTGCGTGCATGGTCCGCTGCTGGTGACTTGAAGTGTTCTTGTTCCTGAAGGTGAATTTGCAAAATGTCCAGCTACATTTCCGGCACATTGAAAAAGGATGTACATGGTGTCCGCTAATCCAGCAAAAGAATTTGCAACGGCACAAAAGTCAGCAGACGTAATAACGATGGCATTATACCCCGCAGGTATTGTATCGTTTAGGGGTTCTATTAGCCAACCACAAGAAGAAGTTATTGTACTATTAAGTGTGTCGGTTTTTAATGCGGTTGAAGCGCTATTGCACCATCCCTGAAAGGAGTTGTTTGGCCAGTTTACTGCAATGTTACCTACAAACAAGTCGTCAGATCCAACTTCAAAGGTGAACATTTCATTTGGACCTTCTTGCGTACAATTGGTGCTTCCTGTACCTTCGGTACAAGCATTTACGAAGATGCTAGTGACTTCTAAACATTGCCCATGGGCTAGAGAAGTAAAAAGGACAGCTATTATAAGGGAAAATGAAAAACGATAGTTCATAATGCATATTTGTTGGGTAAAGATAAGAAAGTAGAATGAAGCATACAATTCCAATATCTTTGAGATTATTCACAAAAAAAGGGACTTACCAACGGAAAGTCCCTTTTTTTATAATAAAACCGTTTTAGCTCATGTTTCCTCCAGCGATAAGAACACTGACTTTATTTTGAATGCATTCGATAAAACCATTTTCTATTTGTATATATTTTTTACTTCCTTCAATTAGCAATTCGATTTGCCCTTTTCTTAATGCTGCAATCATTGGTGCGTGGTTGTCAAGTAATTCAAAATTTCCAGATATGCCTGGAAAGATTATACTGCTTGCTTCGCCGCTAAACAATTTTGATTCAGGTGTTAAAATATCTATTTGCATATTTAATTAATTCTACGAATGAAAATTATTTGCTTTCAGCTAACATTTTTTCTCCTGTTTCGATAACATCTTCTATACTACCTTTCAAGTTGAATGCAGCTTCAGGAAGATGATCTAATTCGCCATCTAAAATCATGTTAAACCCTTTGATCGTCTCATCAATATTAACTAAAACTCCTGATAAACCGGTAAACTGCTCAGCTACGTGGAATGGCTGAGAAAGGAAACGTTGAACTTTTCTCGCACGATAAACTACATTTCGATCTTCTTCACTTAACTCATCCATACCTAGAATAGCGATGATATCCTGAAGTTCTTTATACCGTTGTAAAATCTCTTTTACATCTTGAGCACATTTATAATGTTTTTCACCTACGATATCTTCTGTTAAGATTCTTGATGTAGAATCCAACGGATCCACTGCTGGGTAGATTCCTAATTCAGCAATTTTTCTTGAAAGTACAGTTGTGGCATCTAGGTGAGCAAATGTTGTTGCTGGAGCTGGATCAGTTAAATCATCTGCAGGCACATACACTGCTTGCACTGAAGTAATTGAACCCTTCTTTGTAGAGGTGATCCGTTCTTGCATTAAACCCATTTCTGTAGCAAGTGTTGGTTGGTAACCAACAGCAGAAGGCATACGACCTAATAATGCTGAAACCTCAGAACCTGCTTGAGTAAATCGGAAGATATTATCCACAAAGAATAAAACGTCACGTCCAGCACTGTCACCTTCTTCTCCATCACGGAAATACTCGGCAATTGTTAATCCTGACAGCGCAACACGAGCCCTAGACCCTGGAGGTTCGTTCATTTGACCAAAAACTAAAGTTGCTTGAGATTTGGCAAGTTCAGTGGTATCCACTTTACTTAAATCCCATCCACCATTTTCCATATCTTCTTCAAAAGCCTTTCCGTAACGAATTACACCAGACTCAATCATTTCTCTCAACAAGTCATTTCCTTCACGGGTTCTCTCACCCACACCAGCAAAAACCGATAGTCCAGCGTGCGCTTTGGCAATGTTATTAATCAACTCCATGATTAAAACAGTTTTACCAACACCTGCTCCACCGAACAAACCAATCTTACCCCCTTTCGCATAAGGTTCTAGCAAGTCAATTACTTTAATCCCAGTAAACAAGATTTCGCTATCTGTTGATAAATCTTCGTAACGAGGCGGCTTTCTATGAATTGGATAACCGTTTTCTTTACTAACATCTAAGTTGATACCATCAATCGAATCTCCTACAACATTAAATAATCTTCCTTTGATGCCTTCGCCTGTTGGCATCATAATTGGCGTTCCTAAATCCAAAACATCCATGCCTCTTGTCAAGCCATCGGTTGCTTCCATCGCAATACATCTTACACTTTCCTCACCAAGGTGCTGTTGGCATTCTAAAACTACTTTTTCACCATTAGGTCTAGTAATTTCAAGTGCATTCAAAATTTTCGGTAATTGAGTGTTTCCGTCTTCAAAGCTAACATCCACAATTGGGCCGATTATCTGTTTGATTTTTCCTGTATTTGACATATCTGTTAAAAGATTTGATTTAAGCTTATTAAATTGGCTGCAAAGATAGGGAAAGGAATAATAAATTCTTTAAAAAATTAGACATTCTTCCGGATTTTTTACAAAAAAATGATTCTAAACAATAAATGTCTGCTGCTCATGTAATTTCATCTATTTTTCAAATCACTACTCTTAAAAAAAATGTATTTTTGGTGATTCATGAGTACAGCTACTTTCGTTGATGTTGTTTTACCTTTAGCTACACCTAAACCATACACCTATGCCGTGCCTTTTGATCTTGCAGATAAAGTAAAAAAGGGCCATCGGGTTATTGTGCAGTTTGGCAAAAGGCGAATGTATTCTGCTATTGTTCTCGAGGTACATCAGCGAAAACCTTTGGATTATAATGCGAAGTTGATTGAAGAAATTGCGGAGGAGGAGGTTATTGTAAATGAGAAGCAGCTTCAACTCTGGCAATGGATAAGTGACTATTACCTATGTACTTTAGGTGAGGTCATGTCCGCGTCCTTGCCTTCAGCTTTAAAGTTGAGTAGCGAGAGTAAGTTCGTTTATCTAGAGAACGCAGATTTTGATTGGAGTGAGCTGGAAGATGAGGAATATTTATTGGCTGAGGCACTTCAGCTTAATGGCGAGTTAAGTCTAGAAGACATTCAAGATATTCTTCAAAAAAAGAAGGTTTATCCTACCATCGAAAAGCTCATGTATCATCGCTTGTGTCTTGCAAGAGAGGATCTTCAAGACAAATATAAGCCGAAGCAAATAAAGTTTGTAGAGTTGTCCGCTAGGTTCCAAGAAGACCATGCGATTAAATCATTGTTTGAGCGATTAAGTAATTCTGACAAACAAACGGCGATTCTTTTACAATATCTCCACTTATCCCCCAATCGAAAGCCTATTCAAAAAAGCGCATTGATGAAGGAGGGAAAGTTGTCGGTAAGTAGCTTCAAAACGTTAGTCAAGCACGAGATTTTTGTAGAGTCCAATCAGACAGTATCAAGGATACTTGCAGATAAGATGGAAACTTCTCAATTGGAAAAATTAAACCCTGCCCAGGAAGTTGCATTTAAAGAGATTCAAGCTTGTTTTAACAAGCAAGCAGTCTGTATGTTGGAAGGCGTAACGGGCAGTGGAAAGACGCATATCTATATTAAGCTTATTGAAGAAGCATTAAGCGAAAAAAGGCAGGTCTTGTATTTGTTGCCAGAAATTGCACTTACTGCACAAATTGTTATTCGCTTGCAAAATTATTTTGGTGAAAAGATTGGTGTATATCATTCTAAATTTAATGATCAAGAGCGTGTAGAAATTTATAAAAATGTGCTTAACGGAAAAACACCAATAATTTTAAGTGCTCGAAGTGGTATTTTTCTCCCTTTTTCAAACCTTGGGTTAATTATTGTAGATGAGGAGCATGAGCGAAGTTATAAGCAGTTTGAACCTGCCCCTCGTTATCATGCAAGAGATACGGCAATTATTATTGGGCATATGCACAAAGCAAAAGTATTACTTGGAAGTGCTACTGTAAGTTTTGAAACTTCTCAAAATATAAGCCTAGGCAAATTCGGACATGTTAAGTTAAGTGAAAGGTATGGCGGTGCAGTATTGCCGGAGATTGAGTTGATTGATACCTTAGATTTAAGAAATCGGAAGGAAATGGAGGGCTTGTTTTCTCAAAAATTAAAGGATGCCATTAAAGAGGCACTTGCAAAAAAAGAGCAAATCATTCTTTTTCAAAATCGTCGAGGCTTTGCCAATTATGTGAATTGTAATTTGTGCAATTGGATTCCCTATTGTCCTAACTGTGATGTGAGTTTGACTTATCATAAATTCTTTAATAAAATGGTTTGCCATTATTGTGGTCATCAAGAAAAGATGGTTTCAAGTTGCAAGGCATGCGGAAGTAACGATGTGCAAATTAAGGGATTTGGAACAGAGCAGATTGAGGATGATATCCAGATTTTATTTCCAGAGGCTCGTGTAGCACGTTTAGATTTGGACAGTACGAGAAGAAAGCATGGACATGAGGAGATTATTTTTGACTTCCAGAATGGGGAAATCGATATTTTGATTGGGACGCAGATGGTTACCAAAGGGCTCGATTTTGACCATGTATCGGTTGTTGGTATTATTAACGCCGATCAGTTATTTAGCTTTCCTGATTTTCGAGCTTCGGAACGTGCATTTCAATTGCTTGCCCAGGTGGGTGGCAGAGCTGGTAGAAAAAGTAAGCCGGGTAAAGTATTGATTCAAAGTAACCAAATCGATCACCCTGTGTTGCAGTATATTAAGGATTATAATTTTGATGGCTTTTATTTTGAAGAGTTATTGACAAGAAAGCAATACAATTATCCTCCGTATGCCAGCCTGATTCAGCTGACAGTGAAGCATAAAAAACCTGAGGAGGTTCGATTAGCTTCTACTTTTTTGGCCAATGAATTGCGCGCTAAATTGGGTAGGCAGGTTTTGGGTCCAAGCACCCCTTTAGTTTCGAAAGTAAGAAATATGTACCTGCGTCAGATATTGATAAAAGTTGAAAAAAATTCAAAAGCAATTTTACAAACTAAAGCAATTTTACAAACAGTCTTAGATGAAACGCAGCGTCAATTTCGAAGTGCATTTATAGCAGTTGAAGTAGACGCTTAGATTTTCGCCCATTTTTTGAAATCCCCAACAGCGCTTTTATCTATTGCGAGTATTTGTTTGCCTTGGGTCTAAACCCTTCGCAAATAAAAAAAGGAGGCACAAATATCTACACGTACTTTTTCTTATTGGCTTTTTTAGCCGCCTTTTTTTCCTTAGGGGTTAACAAAGGTTCTTTTTTAACTGCTTTTTTTGAATCTTTACTTTTTGCCATAATTTATTTTTTAATTAAATATACACAAACTCACCAATTTCTCCCAAACGCTCCTTGGCTTGTTCCATGCTTTTTATATCCTCAAAACTTAAAATTAAATATTTTGGGGTTTGCTTTAGCTTGGCATGAGTTGGGTTTTTTTGAACGAATTGAATAATGTTTCCAAAAACCTCCGTTTGATAAAAAGCGGATGCTTGATTTTGAATAAAATAGCAAGACATTTTATGATTTTTCGCAATGACTCTTTCCATCCCTAAACTGGTGGCTAACCACTTAAGTCGAAGTCCATTAAATAGCTCCAATACTTGTTTAGGAATAGCACCAAAACGGTCCTCTAAGTGCGAAGTGAATACAGCTAATTCTTTTTCGTCTTTACAGTTGTTTAAATCTGTATAAATAACCAATCGTTCACTCACTGTATTGATGTAGTTATCAGGAATAAGCATTTCCAAATCGGTATCTATCTGACAATCACGAACGAAATTTCTCTTTTGTTTTAATTCCTCTTTGTACAATTCTTTAAACTCTGTTTCCTTTAATTCTGTAATCGCTTCATCCAATATTTTATGATACGTTTCAAAACCTATTTCGCTGATAAAACCGCTTTGCTCACCACCTAATAAATTGCCAGCTCCTCTGATATCTAAATCACGCATTGCAATATTAAATCCGCTACCTAATTCAGCAAATTCTTCAATCGTTTTTAAGCGCATTCTTGACTCTCGGGATAAGGTTGTCAAGGGGGGAGCAAACAAATAGCAAAATGCTTTTTTATTGCTTCGCCCAACACGGCCCCTTAACTGATGCAAATCGCTCAATCCAAAAAGGTGCGCATTATTAATAATAATGGTATTTGCATTGGGTATATCTAGGCCTGTTTCAATAATATTGGTGCTCAATAAAACATCAAATTTATGATCAACAAAATCCTTCATAGCTCGCTCTAGTTGATGCCCTTCTAATTGTCCATGAGCGATCCCGACATCAATATCAGGAAGCATGCGATGGATCATGGTTTTTAAGTCTGCTAATTCTTTTACTTTATGATGAACAAAAAACACTTGCCCACCCCGATAGACTTCAAATTCAATAGCTTCTTTTATCAATTCCGGATTAAATGCGTGAACTTCAGTTGTTACGGGTTGACGATTGGGCGGGGCAGTTGAAATCACGCTTAAATCGCGTGCACCCATTAATGAAAATTGCATGGTTCTGGGTATAGGCGTAGCCGTCAAGGTTAAGGTGTCAACATTGGCCTTCATTTGTTTTAATTTATCCTTCACGCCAACTCCAAATTTTTGTTCTTCATCGACGATTAACAAGCCCAAATCTTTGAACTGGATTTTTTTACTTACTATACCGTGTGTGCCTATCAAAATATCGACTTTTCCAGAAGCTAGATCTTTTAAGGTTTTCGTTTTTTGAGCAGCGCTTTTAAAGCGATTGATATAGTCAATATTGACGGGGAAATCAGCAAATCGTTCCTTGAAAGTTTCATAATGCTGAAAGGCTAAAATAGTGGTGGGGACAAGTACTGCAACTTGTTTACTGTCACAAACCGCTTTGAAGGCTGCACGCATGGCTACTTCTGTTTTTCCAAAACCAACATCTCCGCAGATTAGACGGTCCATAGGCATGTCGCTTTCCATGTCTTTTTTGAAGTCAACTGTTGCTTTTTCTTGATCTGGAGTGTCCTCATAAATAAACGAGGCTTCTAATTCGTTTTGTAAGTAATTATCAGGAGCAAAGGCATACCCTTTTTGTGCTTTTCTTTTCGCATAAAGCTTGATCAAATCTGCAGCAATATCTTTAATCTGTCTTTTGGTTTTGGACTTTAATTTATCCCAGGTATCTGTGCCTAACTTATTCACTCTTGGAGCCTGCCCATCTTTGCCTGAAAACTTAGCAATTTTATGCAAAGAGTTAATACCGACGTATAGTAAATCATTGTTTGCATAAATGATGCGAACCATCTCTTGCAGTTGACCTGCAACTTCAATTTTTTCTAATCCAGAATATGTACCTACTCCGTGGTCGATATGGGTTACAAAATCACCGGGTTGTAATTCGTTTAAAGTTTTTAAAATTAGTGCCTTGTCCTTCGAGTATCCTTGCCGAATTTTATATTTATGATAACGATTAAAAATTTGATGATCCGTATATAATGCAAGACCTAGATCAGGATCAATAAAACCTTGGTGAATACTTTTGTGGATAGGGAAGAACTTAAGGTCAGCATTGAGGTCTTCAAAAATGTGATAAAAGCGTTCTATCTGCTTCGGATTTTCAGCAAACATAATGTTGCTGAGCTTATTGCTTTCGTGTGTTTGTAAATCTTTTATGAGGAGGTCAAAATTTTTGTTGAATACTTTTTGTGGGCTTTGATTGTAAGGGATAATATAGCTGTCTTTGAAGTATTGTTTTTCGCCAAATTCAACAATGTTAAATCGCTGCATGGCCTGTAAAACAGCAGTGGGGTTTTCAAAAGCAGCTCTTGGATCTTCTTGCAGTAATGGGTTTTCGCTGTACTCAATATCCTCCGCATGTTTTGCCTTAATGCCAATGGCAACTTGCATATTTGATTCTAAGACTTCCACCAAATAATTTACATCTTTAACCCAGATACAGGAACGAGGAGTAAGGATATCAAAAAAACTTGTTTTTTCTTCAATGGTAAAATGAGTTTGTACATTGGGAACAATGGTGATTTTCTCAATCTTTTTTTGGGAATATTGACTAATCGGGTCAAAGGTTCTTATACTCTCCACTTCATCGTCAAACAATTCAATTCGGTAAGGAAATTCATTTGCAAATGAGAATACATCAATAATATCACCTCGGATAGCAAATTGACCGGGCTCAAATACGAAATCAGTGCGGTCAAATCCGTATTCGACGAGAAGTTCTGTGGCAAAATCAACATCTAGTTTTTCACGCAAACTTACTTTCAACATGTTTTTATGTAAAACCTGTTTCTTGACCACTTTTTCAAAAAGTGCCTCGGGGTAGGTAACAATCAACTCTGCTTTCGTGGTAGGATTCGTAATCCGATTAATAGCTTCGGTTCTTAGTTGAACATTGCCTGCGTTGAGCTCATGTATATGACCACTTTTTTTGAAAGAGTCTGGGAAGAAAAAGATGTCTTTATTTTCGATTAGATTCACCAAATCATTGTGAAAATAAGCTGCAGCAATGCTGTCTTCAAGCACAAAAATATGACTGTTTCTACTTTGACGGAAAACCGTTTCGGCAATAAACGCCCCTGCTGAACCTGAAAGACCTTGTAAATATACATGCTGTTCAGATTCGGCTATAGTTTCCAGAATGTTCTTGGTTCTGGTATCATTTTTAAACTTATCCAGTAAGTCTTCAAAATTCATGCGCTGCAAAGGTAATTGTTTAAGCATAAGAATTAAGATAGAAGTCTTAAGAATTTGAACGAATAATGCATTATTTTTGCCTTAATTATGACAGAAGAAGAAAGAGATGAGGTTTTAACCAAATTGCACGAAGATTTAAATGTGAGTAAAAATTTGTTGTGGACGGTTAAAGAGCAAGTTCAGAAAAATGATATTTCCAATTATCCAATTTTTGTCGCTTCTACGAATATTTTGGATTTGGGGAAATTAGTAATTGACAAAAACCAATTAGGAATTAACTGGTTTTTCTTTGCCTCCCATTTGGAGGAATTTGCGGTAAAACAAATTATTGCCGAAGAAAAGATTGATGCTTTTCGATCAGTATATAAGGAACATGCTGAAGAGTTATGCATATTTGTAGTGGGTAAAGATTCCGGTGATTTTGTCTTCTTACCCCTCTAGCTTTTGCCATCTACTTTATGGGATTGTTGTTTACAAGTAAAAGCTGAGTGCACTTCGCAGCGCATGTAGCTTATGGAGTAATCATCCATTTGAATTGATGCTTGGTGTCGGGAATTACAATTCTATCTGTAATTTTGTACATTCGTTCGGGTAGCTTCATAAGGTAGTCTCTTGCTTTTTCAGCTTCTTCCGAAAGATTTTGTATTTGCCCTAAATCCCAAACTTTATTCAACTCTTTAATAATATTGACATAGTCATAGCCTGTGTAAACACCTAATTTTTGCGCACAGTCAGCAAATTTATCAAACGCTTTCCCTTTGGTTTCGTAAGACTCTCTTAAATACATCGCAGGCATCATTATCTTATGTTTCATCATGTGCAGGTATGCGAGCATCATTTCACTGGGGTCCAAAACAAATATTTCCTTCACAAATTGAGTATAGGCCTTGTGATGACGCATTTCATCTCCAGCTATTATTTTGGACATTTTAGCTAATGCTGTATGTCCTTTATCTTTAGCAATTTTGGCAACGTTGTTATGTGAAATATAGGTAGCCAATTCTTGAAAGCTAGTGTACACAAAATTTTTGTACGGATCCATAGCTGTTCCAATGTCAAATCCGTCACGTATGAGGTATTGAGTGGAAACTTCCATTTCACGCATATTTACTCTACCCGAAAGGTATAAATATTTGTTGAGCACATCCCCGTGTCTATTCTCTTCGGCGGTCCATGCCCTAATCCATTTTAACCAAGGACTATCCGTTGTTTGCTTGATGCCATCTAAATCCATTAACCATGATTCGTAGGTTGGCAAGGCTTCTTCGGTGATAACGTCTCCAACCAAGACAATCCAAAATTCATCTTCTAGGTCCTTTGAAAGTTCTTGTATTTCTTTTACTTCATCTACAAAAGTATTCTTTTGCGAATTGGGGAGAAAATCAGTGGGTTGCCAATTCTTTTCTGGTAGAATCAAAAACTTGTCCAGCAGCTTTACGACTGTCTTCTCTAAGTCTTTCATTACTTCTTTTCTGATATTTACTATTGACATAATATTATTTTATCGCGTTTTTAATTTGTGCCTCAACTATATCTAATAAGTCATCTAAGGGCATTGATTGAATAGGAATGGGTGCGTGCGTATGAATTGAAATAGCGCTACCTAGGCCAAAGGGAAACTTACCATACCGGAATAATTTCCACGAATTATTGATTGTTACCGGAACTATTATTGCTTCCGGATTTCTTTTTGCTAATATTTTTATACCTGATCGAGCAAATGGTTTTGGCTTTCCATTTTTACTTCTAGTGCCTTCTGGGAAAATTATGGCAGACCAATTATTTGCCTTTATTTTTTTACCAAAGGTGGATAATAGACTCAGTGCTTCTTTCTTCTTAGAACGATCTATTAAAACTGAGCCTCCATGGCGTAAATTGAAAGAAATACTTGGAAACCCCTCTCTTAGTTCTATTTTTGAAACAAACTTGGGGTGGTATTTTCTATAATGCCAACTTAAAGGAGGCGTGTCAAACAAACCTTGATGATTGGAAACAAAAATTAAGGTAGAAGTTCTAGGCAAATCTTTTTCACCCGTGAACTTCACAGATACACCGAGCAATAGGAGACATTTTAAAAGTAAAAAATTCATAAAATCAACAACTGATTTATGTCCTTTATACCCCAATGTTTTTAGCCCCAACCATTGAAGTGGATGAAACAGAAGGAGTATGAAGGAAAATAGAAGTCCGAACCAAAAAGAGAAAAAATAACTAATCAATTTCATAATGTCATTAATTAAATCAAACTGAAATTGTTGAATAAAGAAAGAAAAGATTTTTAAGCTTAGCTAAGTTTAATCCATGCATTTTATATTTAAACGTCATAGGGGGTCTTTTAGTTGTTGACTCTAGTGATTATAATTCATTAATTGAATAATAGAATATTAATTGAGTAAGATTTAGTTAGCTAAATCCCCTCTTTTTCCATCCCTTTAATTAAATAGTAGACATTGACACAGATGATAAATGCATTGCTTACAATAATGGGATAGCTATGCGGATCTAGCATAAATCCGTAGGCAACAAAAAAGCTACATGCAAGCGTGTTAAGTAATCTAAGTTTGGTAATATCTTTTAATAAAAATGAAATCATTAAGATGGCCATCGCGAGATAGCCCATTATTTCTGTGGGTGTCATAAAGGGTGTTTAGTAAATCTGAATAGAGAAAATATGAGCTGTTAAACTAGTATTTGGTTTTTTGGAAATATATTAGGGCAAATATACTCCATTCATCTAGATATCAGTTAAGCCCTAAAAATAAAACTGATCGATTCGAAGATTCATACTAGATCTCATCATGCCTTTTCAAAAAAAAAGATATTTTCGTGTTAAAATTGTTTTTACACCAAATTATTTAGTCTAATTTTAAGAGTAACACAAAAATCAATTAATATCATGAAAAATATATTGCTTTCCATAATTACATTAGTGTTGATTGGCTCAAGTGCCTTCAGCCAATCACCAGAAGCTTTTAAATATCAGGCGGTGGTAAGGGATGCAACGAATGCACCCTTAACTAACCAAGCCGTGGGCATGCGTTTAACTATTCAACAGGATAGTATTGGTGGGGCAGTGGTTTATACAGAGACTTTTGCTACTTCAAGTAATGATTTTGGATTAGTAAACCTCGAAATAGGAACAGGAACTACAGCAGATGATTTTACCACGATTGATTGGGCTAGTGGGCCTTATTTTATGGAAACGGCACTCGATGTTTCAGGCGACACATCCTATGTAGCTTTAGGTACGAGCCAGCTGATGAGTGTGCCTTATGCCTTGTATGCAAAAACTTCTGGCAATCCCAAACCAGGTCCAAGTGGTCCTCCAGGGGATACGGGCCCTCAAGGTCCAGCAGGAAATGATGGAGCACCGGGAGCAGACGGTGCACAAGGACCGCAAGGTATAGCAGGAAACGATGGGGCACAAGGCCCTCAAGGGACCAACTTTTTTAGTAATATGCAAGGAGGAAAAGTGGATATTGGTAACGTTGTGAGCCCTACAGTATTGAAAGTGGTGTCGGTTACCTTTGCTTCTCCATTTACTAATCCTCCTAATGTGATATGTACCGCTTCCGAGCAACCTGGGACTATTTATGATGACTCCTTTAACTTAACCACTCGAAATATTACAACTACAGGCTTTGAAATAGTGGTGAATCGCGTAGATGGTACCTGGTGGGGCCAAGATGTGGATGCACATTGGTTGGCATTTGAATAAGCTGTTG
>CAZZMB010000012.1:0-46180 GCA_964655225.1 uncultured Chitinophagales bacterium
AATGGAGATAATTCCTCTGGGCAATCTGGAATCTCGATCCATCGATCAGCCATTTCCTTCACCGCGACATCTCCCTTTGTCACAATAGCAAACACTTTACCCTTTCTTGCTTTTACTTCTTGGATATTGCTTACCATTTTTTCATATTGCGCATTTTTCGTGGCCAACACGACCACCGGCATATTCTCATCAATTAATGCTATAGGACCATGCTTCATTTCCGCTGCAGGATATCCTTCTGCATGGATATAAGAAATCTCTTTCAATTTAAGTGCTCCTTCAAGCGCCACTGGGAAATTATAGCCTCTACCTAGATAGAGTGCATTTTCTGAATCCGCGATTATTCGCGCCATCTTTTCTACCTCCACATCAGTTTTCAATGCCTCCTCAACCTTACCTGGTATGGCTTCTAATTCAACAAGATATCTAGCCAATTTTGCCTGATTAATCGTGCCTTTAGTATACCCCAACCACAAAGCCATTTGAGTCAGCACGGTAACTTGAGCGGTAAAGGCTTTGGTAGAAGCGACACCAATCTCTGGACCCGCATGGGTATATGCTCCGGCGTGTGTAGCACGAGGTATTGAAGATCCAACTACATTACAAACACCAAAAACAGTCGCTCCTTTTTGCTTGGCCAATTCGATAGCAGCTAAAGTATCTGCCGTCTCGCCCGATTGGGAAATTGCGATAACTACATCCCCTTGATTGATTACAGGGTTTCTATATCTAAATTCAGAAGCATATTCTACTTCCACTGGCACTCTTGCTATATCCTCAAACAAATACTCCGCCACTAAGGCTGCATGCCACGAAGTCCCACAAGCAGTAAAAATAATTCGATTAGCTTGAGTTAAGATGTTTTTATATTCCAACATTCCACCCAGGTAAATATCTCCTCGTTTACTATCTATGCGCCCTCGCATGCTATCATAAATAGATCGAGGTTGCTCGTAAATTTCTTTGAGCATGAAGTGCTCATACCCGCCCTTCTCCAACATCTCGAGTTTCATTTCAAGCTCTTGAACATATGGAGTCTTCTCTTGATTGGCGATGGTTTTAATACTAAGTCCGTCTTTAAGATCAATCAAGGCAACTTCATCATCATCAAGATAAACAACATTGTTGGTGTATTCGATGATTGGGGTTGCATCCGAAGCAACAAAAAATTCGTCCTTGCCCATGCCTATAACCAAAGGACTTCCTTTTCGTGCAGCAATCAACTGCTTAGGATTATCTTCTGAAAGCACAACAATAGCATAAGCTCCAGTCACCTCATCGAGCGCTACACGCACTGCATCAAAAAGTGAAAGTTTGGTATTCTTTTTAACCTCTTCAATAAGATGAACCAAAACTTCAGTGTCTGTGTCTGAATGAAACGCATACCCTCTTTTAACTAACTCTTCCTTTAAAACCGCATAATTTTCAATGATACCATTGTGAATCAATGCAATTTTATTATCTGAAGAGAAATGTGGATGTGCATTAACTTCATTGGGTTCTCCATGAGTTGCCCATCGAGTATGCCCTATGCCAATATTACCCGAAGTATCGTATTTGCTTGCGTAGTCCTTTAATTCTTGAACCTTTCCTGACTTTTTAAATACTTTAATCTCAGATTGAAGTAAGGCAACACCAGCACTATCATAGCCTCTGTATTCTAATCGTTCAAGACCTTTAATTAAAATAGGATAGGCTTCTCGGCTTCCTATATATGCAACAATACCACACATGTAATATATTTAGGGTTTAGTGTAAAGGATTTCTAAAGTCAGTGGGAAGGTTGGGTGATTGCCGCCACCTAACTTTACGCGGTTCCCATTATTATAATTAACCACTTCCAAATTTAAAAAGCTGATGTCCGTTTCTCCATTCACATAACGTTGTATAAATCGAGGAATATTATAGCTAAACGAAAAAGTAGCATTTCCATTAACATCAACTAGCTCAGGTGTTCCTCCATAAGCTGTTGGATTGCTCGTAGAATAATCGCTCAAAAAGTATTGAACAGAATCAGTCGTTTTACCGCCAGTAAGCAGCAGAAATTCCGGATTTTCATAATCTGTATTAATCGGGTCACCATAATCCGATTGAAAAAACGAAAGCTTAGCTTGATTGATAACCATCCCCTCCAAAACGCTTAAATCCGGGAGATTAATCATACTTTTCGAAACTTGAAGTCCCCCAATCAACAAGGTTTCATCATTGTTATTTAAGTCATTAAGTTGAACTTCCAACTCACTTCCCGAAGCATCGTTTTGATATTGGTTAATTCGGAAGGCTTGTGACCCAACATTGAAGGTGTATAAACTATCTTCTGGAGAGTCACTATTAAAATAAAGCAACAAACGGGTAGCATCACTTGTCAATTCCAAATCAAACAATCCATCACCCCCCGAACTTGCCTCTAAAGTAACGTACAAACCATTTAAATAGCTCAAGAAATCATCGTTATTTTCTGTTGTTGTGCTTCCAAATAAATTCAACAACTCATTACCAAAGGTATTGGTCAAAGGAATTCTTAAGGTAGAATCCTCATCAAAAACAAAACCTACTAAACCTCCTATTAAGTTTGCATCAGTATTTAAATCGACACTGGAAGTATAATTTGTAGCGGCGTCCAAAGCCTCCGTCAATCGATATACTTCAAAATCTATACTGTTGTTTAAAGGTCCGAAAGTATCCTCAATGTCTAAAACCAAAACTGCTGAATCTAAACTTGGATTAGTCCCTGGCTCAAAGCCTGTGGTACTTAATCTCAATTGCGTATAAAAAGATGCTATACTTTCTCCAAAACGAGCGTCAACCAGTCGCCCTAAAGCCACGTCTCCCTCATTTAACGCATTCTTTGGATCATCTGCAATGGTGTGTGCCGTTAATGTAAGACTATCTAGCGTATTGAGATTTCCTCCCACTGCATCACCGGTTAAACCGGGATCTTTCTCACAAGAGACAAAAAAGATTAAAACGAAAAAAAATACAAACTTATTCATCTTGGCTTGTCGCAAGGTCTTTAATAAATTTAGCATAATCTATCAAAATGTCGTTTTCACTATTGTAAGGCAATTTGGGTAGGTCTAGCGCTTCAAACTTAGCCAGCACATCGTCCTCGACATCATCACTTCCAAGAGTTATGGCATCCGCATAATGCAAACCACCCAGGTTTAAATCATTTTCTGTACTCTCACCAAATGGAGCCAACATGTCCGCTTCGATATCTGTATTTCTGGTAACAAAATCTGCAAAATTTTCACTAATGACGCCATCAAAACTTTCTTCTTGATAAGCCGTGAAAACCACTTTACTATTTTCGAAAATCGGTTCAGTTTTGTATTGAGTTTTCAACAACAAAGGCATCAAACTTGTCATCCAACCATGGCAATGAATAACATCTGGAGCCCATCCAAATTTTCTAACAATATCAATTGCTCCAAGACCAAAGAACATCATACGATCTGCATTATCTTCAAAGTTCTTCCCTTTCTTATCTTGGAACATTTCTTTGCGTTTGAAATAATCATCATTATCCAAAAAATACACTTGTAATCTTGCGCCAGGTAAGGAAGCTACTTTTATGATCAAGGGGTAATCCTCATCGTTAACCACCACATTAATCCCACTTAAGCGCACCACTTCATGCAAACGATGTCTGCGCTCATTTATACTACCAAATCTTGGCATGAGTACACGAATCTCTAAATTCTGCTCTTGTAATTTAGTAGGTAGTCCTGAAACGATACTTGAAATATCTGATAAATCAATATAGGGTTTCATTTCTTGCGTAATGATTAATACTCTTTTCTTACTCATGTTTAGACGGGGAGTTTGTTTAGACAGGGCATAGACCCTTCTTAGGCATTTAAAAATCGAACTGTAAAGATACAAAATTATGCGTGAAATATCTTCCCTTCAAGCAAAAATCAAAAGGCTTTAACCTTTTTTCGCATATACTCACCCGCTTGCCAATTACACGCATTACATGTTTTTATAAATGAATCAATTTATATCATGCAAGATGATTACAGTTGCAAAAGTTAAAAGAAGTATATCTGCTTTGAAAGAATTGTTCTATCCAAGAATTTGCCCTTGTTGTGGAGATCATATTCAAAATCAGCAAACGGTTATATGCGTGAGCTGCTTGATTTTTTTACCCTACACCAATTTTCACCAACTTAAGGTTAATCCTTTGCACAAAAAGTTTTGGGGTAGAATGGAAATACAGCACGCCGATAGCTTATTATTTATGGAAAAATCATCCAAGACACAAGAATTAATGTATTTACTAAAATATAGTCATCGGCAAGATATTGGCACTTTTTTAAGCGAGCAAACTATACAACGATACCTTAACCACTCCTTTCCATCCACTATTCAAGCCATTGTAATTGTGCCACTACATCCCCGCAAGGAAAAACAAAGAGGCTATAACCAATGCCATACTTTCGCCCAGCATTTGAGTATTTCATGGCAAGTACCTTATTTAAAAAACGCCCTCACGCGCATCAGTCATAGTAAATCTCAAACTGGAAACACGAGAATAGAACGCTGGGAAAATGTAGCAAACATTTTCACCTTAGCAAAAAAGGATGCAATCCTCAATAAACATATTCTACTTATTGATGATGTTCTGACCACTGGCGCCACTCTCGAAGCCTGTGGCCAACAGATACTAAAACTAGTAGGCACAAAATTGAGTATTCTTACTATGGCTTGCAAAGTTTAAAACACAAGCCGACGCAATAAAAAGACAATAATTCAGTTTTTAAAATTACATTTGTCTCTCGTGAAAAAGATCATTTTTTACATCAGTGTTTTGTCTATTCTTCTTTTTTCTTGTAAAAAAGATAGCTTCTATAGTGGTCAAGGGCAAATACTTACTTTTTCTAACGACACCCTAACTTTTGATACCGTTTTCACTACTCTAGGATCTGTTACTCGATATTTTAAAGTGGAAAACCCACTAAAAGAAGCCATAAAAATTGATGAAATTAGTCTAGCTGGGCTTAATGGTAATCAATTCCGAATAAATGTAGATGGCATTTCCGGAATAAGTATTCAAGATGTGGAAATCCCTGCTCAAGATTATGTTTACATCTTTGCGGAAGTAACTGTCGATCCAAACAATCAGAACAATCCCTTTGTCCTTCTAGATGAAATTAGCTACAGCTATAACGGTGTTCAACAAAAGTCTTACCTCCGAGCTTGGGGACAAAATGCATATTTTCATTTCGGCGAAATAATAGAAGGTGATTCTATTTGGCAAAACGATAAGCCGCATGTGGTCGTGCGAACCGACACCTTTCCCGGAGTAGGTGTGGAGGCCTTTGGCTCTTTAACTATCTTACCTGGATGTGAAGTCTACTTTAATCAAGGTAGTGCGATTTTTAGTGACGGGCCAGTTATTATTGGTTCTCCGGGATGTCAAGATTCGGTCACCCTTCAAACTGATCGAGTAGAAGATTTGCCCAATGGGCTTGAATTTGCCACAACACCCGGATTATGGTTAGGTGTTATTTTGAGAAATGGTGCCACCGGAAGCTTCAATAATGTACGTATTAAAAATGCTACCTATGGAATCGCTGGCAGGTGGATATTTGATGACTTTACAGATTTTTCAGTTAGTAATCAACCCATCATTGACTTGGATAAAGTTCAAATTCTTTACGCTTCGAACAGTAGTATTTTTTGTCTAAACAGCCAGCTTACCGCAAGCAATTGCTTGTTTAATGATGCCAACAACAGTTTAGCAACACTTGCAATGGGCGGAAGTTATCAATTTGAAAACTGCACATTTAGTGGTACAGGACAAAATGAGGCGGTGACGCTGTCTAATTTTGCAAGCAATGGCATTCAAGGCAGTTATGGAGACCTTCAACAAGCTAATTTTTCCAATTGCATTATTTATGGAGGAAAAAGTAATGAGATTCTACTCAATAATGAAAATGCAGCCTCATTTAATTTTCTATTTGAAAACTGTCTATTGCGCACCAATTTAAATACGGATACTTCAACCTACATCAATTGCATCACGGACATGGGGCCTTCATTTGATTTCACCGCAGATAATCCATTTTCTCTATCTATCAATTCGCCTTGTGTTGGAGCTGGTCTTGCGAATGGATTGACTGATGATTTATATTGTCAAGCTCATAATTCTCCCAAAGATATCGGTGCTGTTGCCTATCAAAATTAATGCGCCAAATTTTGAATTTCTTGCTAACTTTATAATGTTATGCTCAAGCAAATAACAAGCTTATTTTATTCTTTCCCATTTCGACTCTTACTCAATCATTTAAAAGAGAATTTTGTATTGATCCTAGGTTGGTTAATTATACTCTTAATTATCTTGGGCAAATTGGGCGATAGCTATGGCGTGCCGATACTTTTCTTAAACCCAGAATATCTTGGTGTAGTTGGGTACTTCAGTTTTCAACTTGTAGGCTTTTGTCTTGGTGCATTTTATATTACCTGGAATATAGTTAGTTATCTTTTATACAGTTACCGTTATCCCTTCATAGCAAGCTTAAAGTGGCCATTTGCTATGTTCACTTTCAACAATAGTATCATACCATTCTACTTTATACTGATTTATATCTACAAGATTATTAGCTATCAACATCTAGAAATGGGGAAAGATAAACTACAAATATTTTGGATGCTGCTGGGTTTATTATTTGGATTCATTTTAGTCTTACTTATTGTCAGTGTTTATTTCCACCTTACGAATAAAAATGTACATGAATATCTCGGTCCAGAAGAAGAGCACATCAACAAAAATGAGCATTGGGAGCACCTAGAAGGACAGGGCAGGGCAGCTAGAGTAGATTATTATTTAAGTCGTAAATTCCGTTTTCGTCATATTCGTGGGGTTACTCATTACCATGACAACATCCTCAAAAGAGTCTTCCATCAACACCACCTCAATGCATTTATTATTATATTTATAAATGCTGCTATTCTCGTCGCAATTGGTGTTGTAATCGATAAGCCCCTATTTGAAATTCCTGCAGCAGGTGCGATATTTTTGTTTTGTGGCTTAATAGTATCCCTTGCTGGATTGATCTATTATTGGGGAGGAAAATGGGGATCAGTTCTGGTAATTTTAATCATCCTCCTCCTCAATACTTTTTCACAGTTTGAATGGCTTCAAACAGATAGTCAAGCCTATGGACTTGATTATACAACCAAGCAAGAATATTCGCTATCCATACTAGACTCCTTATCGCAACCTAAAAAAGTGGAGGAAGACATATTAAGTACCCTAGAAATATTAAATAATTGGAAGATAAAAAACAAAGAGGGGCAATCTTATTATCAAAAACCTAAACTATGTATTGTTTTAGCATCTGGGGGAGGAAGCAGAGCTGCCGCATTTGCTATGAAAGTGATGCAGACCTTGGACAGCTTAAGCAATGGGGCTTTAATGGAGCATACAACTCTAATGACAGGCGCTTCAGGTGGGATGATGGGATTAGCTTATTACAGAGAATTATATTTAAGAAAGCAGTTTGGCCTGATAGACAATTTGTCGAGCAAGGAATACCTAGATAACATTAGTGGCGATCTAATTAATAAGATTACCACGACCATCGTATCCCATGATATATTTTTTGGTTTTAAAAAGTACACCTACAAGGAGAAGATATACCCTTTCGATAGAGGAACCGCTTTTGAAATAGCACTAAACACCTATACTGAGGGCTTTTTGAATAAGCCTATCTCCGCCTATAAAGATTTTGAAAGAGAATCGATTATTCCCATGATGTTTATAAACACGACCAATGTTGCTGATATGAGAAAGCTAATCATAAGCCCGCAGTCCGTATCTTATATGATGCGTGGATACTCTCAGGATGACCCTTCAAATTCGAAATTTTACGAGCTCGATGCCATAGATTTTAGTGCATTTTTTGCGAATAATTCACCAGAGAATTTACGCATGATTTCGGCCTTAAGAATGAATGCGACTTACCCATTAATATTGCCGAATGTATCCCTTCCCAGCCAACCTAAAATGGATGTATTTGATGCCGGAATTCGAGACAACTTTGGCATAGAAAATACAGTTAGATTCCTCAATGTTTTTCAAGATTGGATTAAAAATAATACCAGTGGCGTCGTTATCGTGCAAATTAGAGGAACCTTAAAAAACAATCCTATAGAAGATTTTGAGTACGAGACATTTTCATCTAAACTGACATCCTCCTTTGGGAGTATTGGAAGCAACATTACCAATTCTCAAGATTATTTGCAAGATTACATGATCCAAGGATTAGATGATGCTTTAAAAAACAAAATAGATATTGTCAGCTTTGAATATTCCCCTGCTGAAAACGAAAAAAGGGTAAGTATGAGCCTTAGACTTTCTGAAAATGAAAAAATGAAGGTGAGTCAATCGGCTTTAGGCAATGCCAATAGGGCAAAGTATGAACAAGTTATTAAACTATTAGAATAAGCCTTAGCTACTTCCCTCTTCCCCTTAGTAAGGTGACAATAGTGTATAAAAACACCTTAAAATCTAGTCCCAAAGACCGTTTTTCAATATATATAATATCGTATTTTAAACGTTCAATCATTTCCTCTACATTTTGAGCATAGCCATATTTAACCATCCCCAAAGAGGTAAGGCCGGGTTTCACTCGCTGTAAGTGTTTTACTTGAGGGGCAATTTCGCTCATTTCTTGAATAAAGTGTTCCCGTTCTGGGCGAGGCCCAATTAGACTCATCTCCCCTTTTAATACATTCCAAAACTGAGGCAATTCATCTATTCTCCACTTCCGCATCACCTTACCTAAAGAAGTTATGCGTTCATCATGGTCTGAAGACAATGCAGGGCCATTGGGCTCTGCATTATCGCTCATAGACCGAAACTTATACAATCTAAATGGCATTCCACCTAGGCCTACTCTTCGCTGAAAGTATATAATACTTCCACCATCACTTACTTTAATAAGCACAGCAACTAAAAAAAATATTGGAATAAGTAAAACAATAGCAAGCATAGCAATCGATGCATCTAGTATTCTTTTGGTGTGCTGTTGCCATGGTTGCATAGCGTCAGGATAAATATCAATTAGAGGCGCACCGACCACCTCACTCATGCTTACTGATCCAGAAAGTATATCGTATAAATCCGGAATTATTCGAATAAAGACCTTGCGTAAGGAAAGACTGATGATAATTCGATTAATAAAAGTATGCTCTTTTTGTTCAACTGCAATAATAACATCCTCAATGTTCAGTTCTTCGCAGATTGCTTCCAATTGATTTACATTTCCCAAGACAGGTAATTCTTCTCGTGTTTGTTTGCTTTTATTATCAAGCACAACCAAACCCTTAATATTATATCCGTAGACCTTTGGATTCGCTTTGAATTCCTCAAAAAACTGATACGCCTTAAATGAACTCCCTACAATAATTGCATTTACCAAAATTTCACCCTTTGCCATTCTATCTTTAATGATAGTAAGCATAATGACTCTGCTTATGACTGTGAAAGAAAAATGGACAATTAATAAAAAGGAAAATGTAGCATAGTACTTCGTATAGATAGTTACATTATCATCAAGTAATAAGATAAAAAATATAGCTAAAACACCCAATAATGACTGCCAAAAGGTTCTAAAAATAGTTTTCAATCTCGATTGACGATAAGATTTGTAGTACTGACCAGTAAAACTGTACCAAAGAACCCAAACAAGAGGCAGTAGCAATAAGCCTAAGTTGAAATTTTTATCACTCAATAACTGAGAGAATTCGAACATGTAATTGTCCACATAACTCCATCTAAAAATAAAGAAAATTAACCAGGCTATCAAAGCGGTTAACCAATCTAAAATTTTAAAAAAAGCACTATTGACATTCCCTTTTTTTGACATTATATGACGACAATTTTAAAATTATCAATGTACAAATTGGATTCATCAACATTTTCCAATTTTTCCACCTCAATGAAAAAATTAAAACTTTCAGCAGATAAGGAGTTTACCAAGTTTGATATGTCATAGTATATTTTATACCAATCTTCTGATGCAAAAATCCTATCTATATAACCCGATTGGCCAACCACACCTCCTTGCAAAGTTTCAATCCCCAATCCAAAATCGACATCTCCCTTGTATTCCATTTCAATATATACCCTTTTAAGCGGGGTGATGTCAACTGGAGAACTGGTTACCCCTCGAACCAGTGTATTCGTATTGTCAAGTTGTATCCACAAAGCCCGACCTTCAATATTATTCGTATCTCCTAAAGAAGTGCGATTTAAGACTCCGAAGATATTGCCATTTTCAAAATCTTCATTTAAAGGGAATTCTGTTTCATCATAATACTCAAAAACCGGATTAATAACAACCGTTTCTGCTGGATTCAAAACTACTGTGGTCTTGTAAGGCTGGTATGCTGGATAAATTTCTCTATTGAAATAATCACCCTTCATAAAGACACCTGCATTCAAAATCACCTGTCGCTCTCCGCTGACTAATACAGGAGCAAGCACAGGCATCTCATATGGACCCACATTTTCTCCTTCACTTTCAATCCATAGGGTGCTTATCAATTGAGAAGAAGAGCCTTGACCCACCTTAGCATTTACCCGAAGCGAATCAATTTGTATATACGCTGGGATTCCAGAATTAGGTCCCTTAGAACACGCTGTAATTAGCATCAGGCTGATTAATACAATAAACTGTCTTTTAAATGGAATCATAGCGCATTCTTGTCTTACTGAACGACAAAAATAATTAAATAATATTCAGTCGCTGAATTTTATCCAAAACTCCATAAGCAACCTCCATAGCTTTAAGACCATCCATTGCAGTAACCTCCGTTTCCTTATTCTGGTAGATACTGTTAGCAAAGGACTCTAGCTCCATTTTAATCGAATTGACAGGGATAATTTCTGGTGTATCAAAATGGATATACTTCTTTTGTTTATTTTCTCCAAGGTCTAGCTCAAAAGTATTTATATCACTAGGCTGCTCGTTGTATAATTTAAATATCTCGGTTTTCTTTTCTAAGAAATCAATACTCACATATGAATCACGCTGAAAGATTCTTGTTTTACGCATATTTTTTACAGATAATCTGCTGGCGGTAACATTAGCCACACAACCATTATCAAATTCAATACGTGCATTTGCGATATCTGGTGAGTCACTAATAATTGGAACTCCAGAAGCATGTATATTTTTTACATTCGCATTAACCAATTTGAGAATAATATCTATATCATGAATCATTAAATCATGAATAACTGAGACATCTGTACCTCTGGGGTTAAACTGCGCTAATCGATGGGCCTCGATAAACATGGGGTCAAAAGCATAGTCTTTAACCGCTAAAAATGCTGGATTAAATCGTTCCACATGTCCAATTTGTGCTTTTACATTTGCCTCTTTGATTAACTCAACAAGTTGAAATGCCTCTTCCAATGTTGATGTCATCGGTTTCTCAATGAACACGTGCTTGGTGTTTTTTAAAACCATTCGCGCGCACTCAAAATGAGAAATGGTGGAAGTAACAATATCTATAGCATCACAAGAATGAATGAGTTCTTCTAGGTCTGTGTATCGTTTCACTTGAAGCTTTTCCTCTGCCTTTTGAGCATTACTATCATTGGGGTCATAGAAACCCACTAATTCAAGCACATCAATTTCATTGATAAGCTTCATATGGATTTTACCTAAATGTCCTGAACCAAGTACACCTATTTTTAGCATTACATGTATTTAAGCGAGATTAACTCTATAACGATCAAAGCACTAAAATAAGTGACTAGCTTCAAGAAAAAGCGTAATCCAAGATAATGGTTTCCAACCTCATTTGTTAAGTGAGTATTAATTTGTACAATATCAGTTTAAGCTAATATAGATTCTAAAACCTTTAGACTTTTAATTCCTCTAAAATTTTCGATATGAAAGGTGTAGTAATTAAGCATAATATTTAGAACTTCTTTTCGCTCTTCTTTATTCAATTTTAGTCCTTCCTCATGCAGTAATTGATTCCACAAAATAGACTGGCTATCAGAAAGGATAAAAGGATTTGATGACGAAAAAGCAGTAAACTCACCCTCTTTTAAACTAAATCTTGGTTGAGTTTGAGTTCTCTGTCCACGGGGGTAAATCCCTAAATATTTCATGAACTCCAGTAAAAAATACAAATGGAAATTTACCTCAAATTCATTATTGTCAAAATTAATCAGGGAATTAGCGATAAAAGAATACAATTGATTATCTTCTCTGTCCTCATGCACACAGTTTGATAAAACTTCTATTAAAAACATTAACACACAAGATTTACGAATATCATCCATGATGGACGTATAGATATATGTGCTTTTATACTCCCTCAAAGATTGAAAACTCTTATGATCTTGGTAATACATAATCAGATCAAGCAGCATTCCTGATTGGAAATTTGCTGCTTTCCCATTCGCCTTAACGCTTCTCACCCCTTTTATCATAAAGGTTTGTAAGCCATGTGTTTCCGTTAATATTTTAACGATTAAGCTTGTTTCTTGAAACTTGATACTCTTGAAAACAATCCCTTTGGTGGCAACTAGCATCCTGCAAAAATACAGATTATGCAGTTCTAAAATGAGCTAATTATCACTCTTAAAAAAGAAAAAATATCGAAAAGGACAGTAGAGTATTCGAACTAAAAAGAATTTTTTAGTTAAAAGTCAATCGGATAAGCATTTAAGCAACGGGCTTATACCCCTCCCGATAAGATATAAGATTTTATTGGCCAAATAGCTCTTGCTAAGCGGAGTCATCTTGAAGCTACAAAGCATCGCAACAATTAGAAAACTTCCCGAGCTATCGCCGCAGTATTTTCACTTTTACTCATTGTATAATAGTGGATACATGGTACATTAGCATTCTTCAACTCTTTACTTTGTTGGATTGCCCATTCTATTCCTACCTGCTTAACCCCTTTATTATCCTTACATTTCTCTACTTCCTTTTGCAATTCTTCCGGAATGTCAATGTGAAACATACTTGGCAGCACATTAAGGTGGTTCTTGATTGTTATGGGTTTCAAGCCTGGAATAACAGGAACATTAATTCCAAATTTTCTACATTTATCCACAAATTCAAAATATTTTTTATTGTCAAAAAACATCTGAGTTACAATGTAATCCGCCCCGGCATCTACCTTTGCTTTAAGGTATTTTAAATCACTATTTAAATTTGGAGCCTCAAAGTGTTTTTCTGGATAGCCAGCAACGCCTGCACAAAAATTTGTGTGAAAATCTGAGATGGTTTCCTCGTGTAAAAATTGTCCTTTATTCATTTTATGCACTTGGTCAACCAAATCAACTGCATAAATATTCCTATTTACTCGATCTTGGATGTGATACTCAGACTTGCCGATCTCATCTCCCTTGATGATCAATACATTCTCTATACCCAAATAATAAAGAGAAAAAAGAGCATCTTCAGTTTCTTCTTTAGTAAACCCTCCACAAATTAAATGTGGAACAGCCTCCACCTTGTATTTATTCATAATTGCAGCGCAAATACCGACGGTTCCTGGTCTTTTTCGCACCGGTATTTGACGCAATGTGCCATCCGAGTTTTTTCGATAAGTAATTTCCTCTCGGTGATAAGTGACGTCAACAAATGGAGGTTTAAACTCCATTAAAGGGTCTAGCACCTTATATAAATCATTAATATTTTTACCTTTCATTGGTGGAAGTACCTCCAAAGAAAACAAGGTTTTTTTAGTCTGATTGATTAAATCAATTACTTTCATAATGCAAATTTACATCTTGTTCATTTCAAAATCAATTTTTTGAGTAATTTCACACAAAATTAATAAGTAAGCTTTGACTATAAGCCACACTCCCTTTCAGTAATATGTCGAATATTAAAAAAATAGCAAGTCAGAAAATCCTTATTCTTGATGGTGCCATGGGCACTATGATTCAGCGACATCCCTTAACTGAAGAGGATTTTCGGGGTGAAAGATTCAAAAATCATACCCTCCCATTGAAAGGGAATAATGATTTATTATCAATTTCACGGCCATCAATTATCAAAGATATTCATCGACAATATCTTGATGCTGGAGCGGACATCATCGAAACGAATACGTTTAGTGGAACTACGATTGCACAAGAGGACTATGGATTAAACGCTGATGATGTATACGAAATCAACTTTCAATCTGCAAAAATCGCAAAAGAAGTTGCTCGCGAGTTTACAGACAAATTTGTTGCAGGAAGTATTGGCCCAACCAATAGAACGGCCTCATTATCACCAGATGTAAATAATCCAGGATATCGAGCTGTAACTTTTGATGAATTAAAAGATGCCTATAAATTTCAGGTGAAAGGACTTATTGACGGTGGAGTAGATGTCTTATTGGTAGAAACAGTTTTTGACACACTCAATGCAAAAGCTGCTCTATTTGCCATTCAGGAGTATTATTTAGAAAACAATATTAGCTTGCCCATTATGATTTCTGGTACGATTACAGATGCAAGTGGAAGGACATTAAGCGGTCAAACTACTGAAGCATTTTTAATTTCTGTTCAGCATGCACCTCTATTCAGCGTTGGACTCAACTGTGCCTTAGGTGCAAAGCAGCTGCGACCCTACCTGCAAGTATTAGCCGATAAATCTTCTTTTGGCGTTAGCGCACATCCAAATGCGGGTTTACCTAATGAATTTGGTGAGTACGATGAAAGTCCTCAGGACATGGCAGGACAAATTAAAGTATTCTTAGAAGAAGGCTTACTAAATATAGTTGGTGGTTGTTGTGGTACAACTCCAGATCACATCCAAGCTATAGCAAATATAGCATCGAAGTACAGCCCTCGAACCTTGAAAGAAAATGCCTAAATTTTAAGTAGCTTACTGGACTCTATCCAAGCTTCACTTTTGTCCTCTAAGCGGATTTTTGTCCAATCATCAACACTATCTAGCAATTCTACTTTAAGGCCTTCATATGCCATACTTACCGCTTGATCTGATGCATTTGGCCCGGTCCTTAACTGTGCTTCTTCACTAATGATAATGGCGTCATGATAAGCAATTTGAAGCTTGTTATTTTGAACCGCTAAAAAAACATGCGCCAAGCATAGCAAGATGGTCAGCCATGCAAAGGCACCAAAAATAGGTTTTTGCATCAATCGGTTCAAGACAAAAAAACCTATACCCAACCAAGCGAAGCACACCGCCCAAGTAGCCCAAAAATTTGCAGACTGATAAGTAAGTAATTGTTGCCACCACTGAATAAAAATCAACTTAGGTAAGGGTTCTATTTGATGGTTACTTTTTAAATATGCCAATTGTAAATTATGTTTGGCTTTGGGGTTGGCTGGATCCAATTTTAGTACTTTTTCAAAATATAGGATACTCAAACCCAGTTCATCCATCCGATAATATGCATTCGCCATATTAAAGTATACCTCCACCAGATTAGTGCTAGTTTCTAAAATCGATGCATACTTAGAAATAGCTTCTTTATAATTGCCTCCTTCATAAGCTATATTAGCTTCGCTAAAGAGTTTTTCTGAAGCGAAAATACTTCCCGCATTAAGCAAGAGAATTATGAGGATATGTTTAAGCAATTTCACTTTCTATATTTATAATCCAAGACATAGCCGTATCATAGTCTTCTTGCATTTTACCAAAAGATTGAGGACTATATAAAGCTTCTTCTGCGTTGTTCAAGACTTGATTAAACTGATCGCCCAAGTGTGCACTTATCTCTTTTTTCTTGAATCTTTCCAAAACAAATTCCCGATTCAAATCCGCCTGTTCGATATTTAACTTGTCACCAACATATCCGTTAAAGGCATTAAATATTTCTTTATAAAAGGCCTGTTGGTCTTGTCCATCTAAAAATTGTTTAGCCTTGATTAAGCGCTTCTTAGCTTCTTGAGAAGCACGCTTATTTTTAAGTGCTATTAAATCTGGCTTAAACTCTTCCTTCAAACGCAATCCTATAATAAATAGAAAGAATAACATAAATGGGCTTGTCAAGCCTAATTTATATTTCCAAGAATTATAAAAACTACTCTCATCACCCAAATCCGCATACCTTAAATATATATCTTGAAGTTCGTATGGATTCGAATCACCCTTTTCCACCTCAATTTGATCCTCGACCAATGCAGGAGCATCGCCTCTTACACTAATTTCAAAAGACCCCGATTTTAGTGTTTTATAGCTATCATCTTTAGTATCAAAATATGAAAAACTGAGTGCTGGGATTTTATAACTTCCTGGGTATTGAGGCACCAAGATGTAATCATAAGTTTTGGACCCATTAACCCAGTTTGATTTTTTAGATATATTTTCATTCGTTGCCGGATCATATACCTCCAATTGTCTGGGAAAATCGGTTGTTGGTTCTTGTATGGACATTATGTTACCCACACCACTAATAGTGGCTTTGTAATGAATGGGACTGCCAAGTTTTACCTCCGCTGAATCAATTGATGTATTTATTTTAAAATTTCCAACTGCTCCAATAAAATCGATTGGTTTATTTTCAAGCGGTAAAGCTTGAACATCAATGAGTAATGAATTGCTAGCATAGTTATACTCCATCTGCTCATATTGCATCGTTTGAATACGCATCCCCCAATAGCTTACCTCTTTGGGGGCAGGGATAAGCAATATAGAGGTCATTTCTACAGATTCAATAGCATGCTTACCTTCTTTTAATGGAAACAAAGCATATTTACCCACTAAAAAAGTCTGGTACTGAACACCACTATATTCTTCAATCTGGGCTTCGTTATTAGTAATTTCTATTTCTTGTTTCCAAAATCCTTTAAACTCCGGAAAAGCTGTCACCTGCGAGCCATTGGTATTTATCCGCTGGTAAAGCTTTGCATAAACGAATATTTGTTCACCCACGTATGGTTTAGATTGATCCGTATATAATCGGACAAATAAGTTCTCTTTTGCTTGCTGCTTCCAATCATCCGATTTAACTGTAGAGTTTGGTGAGTTTTGATTCTGTTGAGTGCCATTTTGATTTACAATTGCTTGTTTAGCCACTTGAATATCTACCTCAATTACATCCGTATACCATGGTTTGCCAGCTATGACAACCGATGCTTTTCCAATAATTAGAACCCCTTCCTCCAGAGGACGTAAGTAGTAATAAAGACTTAATGAATTTGTTATCTTTCCATTAATATTTTGATAGCTTCTACTTTGATTAGGGCCGCTTAAAACCTGAAATCCGTCAAAACTTGGAGCTTTAAAATTGGATGCATCCGCATTTTCAATCACAAAAACTATCTTGTAATCTTTTCCCAAAGTACATGAACTTGCCCCTTGAGCATAAAATTTTGTTTGACCAGACGCATGTATCACCCAGACTGATATTAGTAAAAATAATATGTACTTCAGCTGAGCCATTACCAGTCTTTTTCTATGCTGATATTTATCGGCTCTCCTTCAGGCTCATCTAACTTTTCTTGCAATTTACCCTCTTCATTTTCTAACATTTTAAGAATTTGGTCTGCCTGCTCCTTACTCAACTGACCCTCTTTAGGCTTGGCTGGCTCTTCCTTTTCTTGCTCATCTTCCCCATCCTGTGGCTCATCTTTCTCCTCTTGCTGTGAATCATCTTTGGATTCTTCCTCCTCATCTCCCTCTTGTTGATCCTGATTTTCTTGTTGATCGCCCTCTTCTTGGTCGTTTTTTTCTTGATTCTCGTCCTGATTTTGCTCTTCTTGATCTTGTTCTTGATTATCTTGCTCTTGGTTTTCCTGCTCTTGCTGCTCCCTTAGTTTCTGTTGAGCATAAGCGAGATTATACTTTGTATCCATATCATCTGGCACTAGTTTTAAGGCCTCTTTATAAGATTCTATACTTTGCTCATATTCCTTTTTACTTAAATAACTATTCCCTAAATTATGGTAAGCATGTGCCTTATCCTCACTGTCTTGAAAGCTATCCACCGCTTTTTGAAATCTTGAAATAGCATTATCATGAACCCCTGCTTGATACTTTGAACTCCCCAGGTTATATTCGGCTACACCCAAAGAAGGGTCCTTGTCTAAGGCCTTGCGATACGCAACTTCCGCTTCTGTATATTCGGCGGTCTCAAACTTTTTATTTCCTTGTTTCACCAATTGGTAAGTGCTTTGAGACCATAGCAATCCCATGAAAAGAGTAAATATCGATATGAATAATAACTTTTTCATTTACCAAGACAAGTATGTCGATTTTCTCTCACTAAGAATAAATTCTAAACATAGGCCAATAAACCCAATCAGCAAAAATATTGGAAAATGATTCTTAAAGCTAGTGTAAACTTTCTCATCAATCATCCTTCCCTCCTGTCCATTCAGGACTACCAATATATCATCATAAATTTCAGTGGATGCAGCATTTAAATATTTCCCACCACCTATCTCCGCGAGGTTCTTTAACATTTCCTCGTTTAATTGCGAGGTCACAATATTTCCAGAATTATCCATTTTAAAATTTCCTCGACCACCTAAAGGTATTTTTGCAGCTTGAGATGTCCCAACACCAATGGTATGAATAACAATCCCTAATTCTTGTGCTTGTTTTGCAAGATTCTCAGCATCTCCATCATGATCTTCTCCATCTGACAATACGACTAATGATTGATATCCTTCTGAATTTTCATCATAGGAATCGATAGCCAATTGAATCGCTTCCGAAATAGCCGTTCCTTGTCTTGGAACCATATCTGTATCAACTGTTTTGAGATACATTTTAGCTCCTGAATAATCCACCGTAATGGGCATTTGAAGGTAAGCATTCCCAGCAAAGACAATCAAACCAATCCTATCATTGCTCATTTCGTCGATTACTTTAGAGACTATTTGCTTGGCCTTAAGCATACGGCTGGGTACAATGTCTTGCGCATTCATTGATTTAGAAACATCTAAAGCAAAAATGACGTCGATACCTTCTCTTTTTACATTTTCAAACTGAGTGCCGATGAGCGGATTAGCCCACGCGATCACTAAGGAGGTAAAGGCCACAAGCATCAATGCGAACTTAAGGTGCTTTCGTTTTAGATTACTACTATTAATAAGCTTTTGAATCAGACCTTGCTTTCCAGTACGCGCTATAATCTGCTTCCTTCGAATCAAAAAAATCACAAAGAAAAAAAGCAAAAAAATGCTCAAAATGAATGCCCATAAATGAACGCTATGTGCTAACTTTAACATAATTACTCAAAAATAGAAAAGGTCGCATTCATTTAAAATACTGACTACTTAATTTAAAGAATTTTAACTAGTCTTTTATTAAAATGTAGCAATAGCTGAAATTTCTACATTGACATCTTTGGGTAAACGAGAGACTTGGACAGTTTCTCGTGCAGGGAAATCAGCTGTAAAATAGGAACCATAGACCGTATTGATTTTGTTAAAATTGTCCATGTCAGAAATAAAAATAGAGGTCTTTAAAACATTATCGAAGCCCAATCCAGCTTCGTCTAAAATTGCCTTTAAATTTTTCATAACCATATGTGTCTCATCTTCAATTGAAGAATTAATTATCTTACCAGTTGCAGGATCAGCAGGAATCTGACCAGAGATAAACAAAGTGTTGTTTGCTTTTGTTGCTTGATTATATGGCCCAATTGGAGCGGGAGCATTAATGGTATTAACGATTTCTTTTTTCATGATTGTTTGGTTTTAATCGTAAAAATAAAGCAAAGTCGTATTTTTAGGGCACAATATGCAGATTAAATTAGAAAGAAGAGAAGAAATTGATGATAAGCGGTGGAATGGTTGCGTTCATTTTGCGCTTGGATCCCCTCCTTATGCCTACACCTGGTATCTCGATAATGTTTGCGAGGATTGGATGGGCTTAGTCGTAGGAAATTATAAAATCGTTATGCCTATTGTTTTGGGAAAGAAGTTTGGCATTCATTACAACTATCAACCTTTTTTCACGCAACAACTGGGTATTTATAGCGATCTTCCTATTAGCAAAGAAACCTCCACGCAATTTTTTAATGCCATCCCGAGTTGGGTTAAGTACATTGATATGTCTCTTAATGAAAGTAATTTTGCCCCTGAAATTGGGCAAAGTACGGAGAGAATCAATTATTTACTAGATTTAAAACCTGCATACTCAGAACTGCGAGAACAATATTCAGGTAATGTTTTGAGGAAAGTTAAAAAGGCAACCAAAGAAAATTTTGTCGTCAACAAACAAATATCTCCCGAGGCCTTTGCGGATTTCTACAGAAAACATACCGCGCCCAAGGTGAAGGGGTTCAAGGACAAACATTATTATTCAATCCTTCGATTAGTGTATAAAGCGATTCATTATAATATGGGATTTATAATTGGTGTAAATAATCAACAAAATGAATTAATCGCTGCAAATTTTATAATAAGTCATCCTCAACGCTTGATAAACCTACTACCAGCAAGTAGTGCTATTGGAAACAAATCAGGAGCAATGGCTTTTTTAATCGATCACTTAATTCAAACCAACTCAGGGCAATATAAATACTTGGACTTTGAAGGTTCAATGCTAAAAGGTGTGGCAAACTTTTACAAAGGTTTTGGCGCAAAAAAGACAAATTATTATCACATTAAACTGAATCTTTTACCGAAATTCCTACGTATATTAAAGCGTTAAATAAATTTTTGTTTAAATTAGTGCTTTATGTACTTTAGTAAAAACCCAGTCTAGTATGAAAAGACTTTCCCTCATAGTATTAACACTAATGCTTATTCTTGGAGCAACAGCTCAAGACATTCATTTTTCGCAATATTATGCCTCACCACTTACATTAAATCCTGCTATGACGGGATTAATTAATGGTGATTTTAGAGTTGCAGCCAATTACAGAGGTCAGTGGTTTACTATTCCAACCAGTAATTCTGTCGCTCCCTATAACACTTATCAAGGCTCCTTTGATGCTTCTCTATTTCGAAAAAAATTAAGAGACAACGGTTTAGGCGTAGGAGCAATGTTCTATGCAGATGAAGCGGGAAACGGCTCTTTAGCAACTTATGCAGTAATGGGTTCGCTTTCCTATCATCAATCATTAGACAGGTATGGAAGAAGTAGACTTTCTCTTGGATTTCAGGCGGGATACATTCAAAAAAGAATCTTTCGATATGATTTGTTATTTGAACAACAATTTGATGGGACTATTAATAGTTTTAATCCGTTCATAGATGATGGAGAGAGTAATTTCAATCAAGGTAATTTTGGCTATTTTGACTTAAATGCCGGTGCATTATTTTCATCAATGGCATCAGATAAATTGAGTTATTATTTCGGTTTTGCTGCCAATCACTTGACGACTCCTGGAGAAAATTTCCTCGACCAACAAGCAGAGAAAAACGAATTGGACATGCGCTATACTGCTCATGGTGGTTTATCCATCCAAACAGGAAAATATTTCAAAATACTTCCTACATTTCTATACATGCTGCAAACGCAAGCTCAACAAATTAATTTAGGGTCTGGATTTGAATATTCTTTTTCAGAAAACTTTAAAGGATTTGCCGGAGCATGGGCTCGTATAGTTGGAGGAGTAGATGGCTTTAAAAATGATGCGGCTATTCTTACCGTAGGGGGTGAAGTATCTAATACGCGTGTTGGTATTAGTTACGACTTTAACACTTCTGGCTTTAGAGGCGCTAGTAAATCTGTTGGTGCTCTAGAAATAAGTTTGGTATATATTCATAACCAAGCTGAACCTGGACGAATTAATTACGAACGTTTTTGTCCTACTTTTTAATTGGAGCTACCCAACTATTCAATAGCAAGTGTGCTAAAAATCGCCTCGAGTTGACGCATGTATCGCTTCTTGTGGTCTTCACCAGGGGCAAATATAAATCCATCTAACAAAATCACTCTATTGTTTACATCATCAATAATATATTGATTGATAAATGGCCCACCCATAAAATCATTTTCCATCCGCCAAAGTCCACTGGTCTCATACTTAATGACTTGATTATTTATCGTTTTAGTCTCCAAAAAACCAAGTGTGCTGTCTGTCGACATATAACTATTTAGAGAGCTGCTGCTAACGTATTTACCTCTTTCATTCCGCAATGTAATTCCATAATTAGCGTCAGGAACTTTACCGCTATAACTGACCACATCAAAGTAAATAAATATCATACCCTTGGGAATATCCTTTCTTAAGGAAACAAAGCTACCGTCATTCTCCGCGAGCTTATACTCAGAAGGGATATCTAAACTAATATTATAATACGCTTGCCATTGTTCCTTTAACTTTCCATTTACTCCATTGATAAACGCGATTTTTTTATAGGCCGCTAAATCCGTTTTTGTAATATGATTAATAATACTAGGAGCACTTCCGGTTAAATTAGCTTGCAAATCGACTGCATCCTTGCCAAAGATAAAGATGACGTTTTGTGGTTTGCTCCATACATTCTTTAGAATAAACGTCTGCTTTTTACCCTTTACTAATTCTTCAAATTCTTTGGCTGAAAGAAGATCTTTTGCCATTTTTAGAATGCCGTTATCCTGATTGCTTACTGCCATCAGGACAATATTTCTAAATCTATACATCAAACTGTTAGCCGCACTAAAATCAACCTTACTAATAGTAAAGATTGTTTCCTCTTGAGGCAATATTCGATATGATTTTTTAAACGCTTGATTGATCGCCTTTTTGGTTGAACTTGAATTTAAATTATCCGGTAGAATAAACATGATCTCATCAGCAGAGCCTGTTGAGGAGGGCAAAACATTGGAGAGGCCAAATGAACTTCCTCCATCACCACTGCAGGAAATACTTAATAACACTAAAACAAGAAGTATAAGATTTAAATGTTTCATCATTACAAGTTTTGGAGTAAGTTAATCTAAGAAAATAATTAATTGACACTACTCGTTCATCAGCACCTTGGATAAAGAAAATAACTTAGCTTCTTCTTGGTTGTTAGCCATCAACTGCATGCCTACCGGCAGCTTATCATTCGTATTATATAGTGGCAATGATATAGCCGGATTACCCACTAAATTAGCCAATACTGTATAAATATCTTCCAGGTACATCTCAATCGGATCCGTTGTTTTTTCGCCAAACTTAAATGCTGCAGCGGGAGTTGTAGGAGAAAGAATAAAATCAAAATCAAGGTAAATTTTTTGAACCTCATCAGACAGCATCCTTCTAACCTTTTGAGCCTTTGAATAATAGGCGTCATAATATCCTGCACTCAAAACAAAGGTGCCTAACATAATTCTATTTTTGACTTCTTTTCCAAAACCTTCTGATCTAGACTTCTTGTATACCTCATCCATATTTGCGGCTTTATTAGAACGGTAACCATAATGCACCCCATCATATCTAGATAGATTGGATGAAGCTTCGGCAGTTGTTAAGACATAATAGGTAGGAATGGTATAATCCAATAATGGGAAAGTTCTCGCTTCTACCTGATGACCAAGATCTTTAAGCTTTTGAATCAAATCCTCGAAGGAGGCTTTAACCTCAGGATTTAATCCTGAACTTTCAATAATCTCTTTAAAGTAGGTTATTTTATATTTATTTCCAGATTCCAAACTATAGGTATCAACAGTATTTTGAATAGCGGTAGAATCAAAACTATCCTTTCCATTAATAACTTCCAAAATCTTTTGAGCATCCTCAACACTATGAGTAAATGGACCTATTTGATCAAATGATGAGCCAAAGGCAATCAAACCATGTCGAGATACCCGGCCATAAGTTGGTTTCAACCCAACGACACCGCAGAAAGATGCAGGTTGACGAATAGAACCTCCTGTATCGGATCCTAAACTAGCATGGCACAAGCCTGCTTGGACAGCTACAGCACTCCCCCCGGAAGACCCCCCCGAAACACGTGTATTATCTGCTTCATTTAATACTGGTCCAAAGGCTGAATTCTCATTTGACCCTCCCATGGCGAATTCATCACAGTTTAATCTCCCGATAATTATCGCATCTTCCGCTAAAAGACGCTCAACCGCAGTTGATGAAAATAAGGATTCAAAATTCTCAAGCATTTTAGATGAAGCTGAGACCTTGTGATTGGCATAGCAGATATTATCCTTTATTCCAATGACCATCCCAAAAAGTTTACCTTTTGATTCACTTTTTTGATCCAGCTCATTGGCTCGAGCTATTGCCTCATCTCCAAAAACCTCTAAAAAAACATTTAACTTTTTCTTGGATTCAATTTGTTCTAAAAAATGTTGAACAAGCTGCATGCAATTGATTGTGCCTGCATTAAGATCTGCCTGTAAGGTGGTAAGAGAAGTATATTTTTTCATTAAAAAGCGCTTACTCCGTCTCTTTTGTTTCGGGTTTTACTTCACTTTTAGGCTCTTTCATTCCATCTTCAATCTCATTTTTAATAGAGTTTTTAGCCGAATTGAATTCTCTTACACCACTACCTAAACCTTTCATTAACTCAGGTATTTTTTTACCTCCAAATAATAATAACACTACAAGCGCTATAACAACTATTTCTCCTACACCTGGTGTCCACAATAATATTGTATTCATAATTCAAATGATTTATTGAGTAAAATTACAAGGATTTACTTAGAAAAGGGAATATTAACTAAAATTGTTGCCAGTCATCTAGCGAGCCAACCATAGCTCAGGATTAGTTTTTTCCATTCCTTTCCATATCTCCAAATGGACTTTACTCGTGCTACCTTCGGTATAAGCAACTCCTATATTTTGTTTAGTATTTAGTTTTTCCCCTGCATTAACCGAAACAATCTTTAAATTAGAATAGACCGAATAATACGCTCCATGTTTAACAATTACCGAGTTTTGAGTTGAAGGCAGGTAGAATGAGTTAACCACCGTTCCAGAAAAAACTACTCTTACTAATGCATCCTTTTCTGTTTTAATATCTATGCCATTATTATTTGTATACACGTGTTTCACGCTTTCATGCTCATGTTTTCCAAACTTACTTATCACAAAGCCTTTAGCGACTGGCCAGGGTAATTTACCCAGATTATTGACAAAATCATTGGATAATTGTTGTTCCTCTGGTGTTAAGGATAATCCTTTAGCTGGAACGGTCTCTCCTTTTTCAGCAGCCTCTTTCGCGGCCTTTTCTTTTGCTAACCTGATTTCTTCCTCAATCATTTTTTGAATCTGATTATTCAAGGCTTGAGCGGCTTGATTTTTTTTATTGACTTGATTAATCAGTATCTCCTCATCACTTTGAAGCTTAGCAATCAACTCACTCTTAATTGATCTCTCTGCCTCAAATGCAAGTCTTTGCTTTTTCTCCTCATTCAGAAAAGACTCTTTCGAATTCCTCTCTTCATCTAACTTTTGAATCTTTACATTCAAGTCCTCGATAGTCTTTTCGATTAAACTCGACTGATTTTGGCGTGTTTTTGCATACCTTCTAATGTAAGTAAATCGATGGATCGCTTGGTTAAAACTATTTGAAGAAAACAAAAAACTTAATGCATTCGTTGCATTGTACTTGTTCTTGTATGCGTTCAAAACCATATTGGCATACTCTTCTTTTAAGCGAAGAATGTCCATTTCTAACGATGTTATTACTTCCTGCTTATCCTCTATGTTTTTTTGAATATACTCAACTTGAGACTTGATATTATCAATTAAACTTTGTCGAACATTTATTTTAGAATTAATAGATCTCAACTGACCTAAAGAATTCGATTTTTCTGCCTGAGTACTTGCAATTAAGGTTTCGATTTGTTTGATATCATCTTGCAATTTCTTGTACTGATTTTGCAAATTTGCTTTCTTGTTGGATTGAGCGAATGAGACCTGATACGCGCCGTTAAATAATAACGCAAGTAAAAGTAATTTCAGAAAAATTGATTTTATGGGGAATCGATTTTGCATTTAAATCTAGTTTTTCAACCTATCTGGCACATTAAATGGGAATTCTAAAACGTTTGCTTTCTTTACTTTTGAAAAATTCATTTCAATAAAGACATCATTTTCATTTTCAGAAAAATGGATATTTCTAAGCATTGCAAATAACTGCTCATCTACAAAGTTATAATCATTAAAATCCATTTCAATATTCCTGCTCCCAAATTTCTCATTCATTTCAACCCTGCTATACTTAAAATTAGGCGAAACCGTATATTTTGCTTCTAAACCATTATAATCATAATTGATAATGTAATTATCTTGATCCGACAATACTTTGTATTTACTCAACTCATCTTGAAAGACATTACCGACAATTAAATTTTGAAGGAAAAGAAGACTGGTTTGAAACGATAAATATTTATCAATAAAGGTATACTCCTCATCATAGTATTTGTTGTTCAAACGATCAATAATCTGTATCCTATCTTTATTCATCATCACTCTTGCCCCTTCTATCCCAAAGGGACCTGTCAAAGACATCCATATGATAGAATTGTTTTCAATTCGAATATTGGCGGTAAAACTTTGATTAATAGAACCATCGTCAAATTTTACACGGGCTTTAGCTTGCAAAAAATCAAATGCATAGTCAGCGGCAAGCATTTGTTTAGATAATTGCTTGGCACTCATTTTTTTTGAAGCGGAACTACTCATTTCACTTGTGCTCTTGCAAGCCAGAACAAAGAAGAAGAACAAAAAAGGTAATAGTCTATTCATACAATGTTTTATCTGCAATTTTGTTAACTAATTTCTCATTACTATCGCTGAGTTCAAGAGCTTTTTTCCACTTTTCCAAAGCATTTTTTTCATCACCCAACTTAAACAATATGTCCCCTAGATGCTCCATAAGAGTAGCACTTGGGTTTTCCGATGCGTCAATTGCTTTCATTTGCCATTCTTTCGCATCCTTATATTTTTCTGATTTGTAAAGCACCCAAGCATATGTATCCAAGAATGAACTATTGTTTGGTTCAATCTCATTGGCTAAAAAACTCAATTCTTGCGCCCTTTTTAAGTTCTCTCCACGAAGCGATAGATAGTAACTGTAGTTATTGAGTACGTAAGCATTTCTTGGGTTTATATTTAAAGCTTTTTCAAAATGCCTGTCGCTTTCATCAAAGTTGTTCAATTCATTGTACACATCTCCCAAGTTAGCGTATAATTGAGCTTTCAATTCTAAATTATCTCCAGCCATTTTCACTCCTCGAGAATATGCCTTTTCGGCTTGAGCGTAATTGTTTCTTTGCTGATGCCCAAGACCATTAAAAAAGTAAACTAATCCTTGGTTGGGGAAAAAATCCTTCGCCAAATCAGTGTATTTAATCAAGGTATCAAAATTTTGTAAATCGCTATTTATGAAAAATATTTGTTGCCATACCGTGAAGATGTCTTGTTGATACTCCAATGATTGATAATAATAAGACAGGGCTTCTTCAGGACTATTATCCAAATTTCGCAAATCACCGGCTATGGCATATCCCTTCGCTTCTTTAGGGTGAGTTCGAATTAAAATATCCGCTAAATCAAATGCCTCTATGATTTGCTCTTTTCTTTGATCATAATATTGAATATAGTTATACAGTACTGAAACCTTTGCATCAATGGGTATGTCGGGGTTAGCAAAAGCCCTTTCTGAATATTCTATTGCCCTCTTCCTATCACCAATAGTTTTATAGTAATCGGCTAGTGAGGTTAATGCATACACATCATTTGGATTTATCTTTAAAATTCCTTCAAATGTTTCTACCGCATTTTCCGAATTCCCATTAATCAAATAATAATCCGCCAATTCATTTCTAAATTCGAGATCATCTGGAAACGTATCGATTAATTTCAATAGCGTGGCTTCAGCCTCCTCGTGCTTATTTAATCGAGCGTATATCTTGTGTTTTTGTAAAGACGCATCCGCCTGCACGCCGATAGCGGCTTCGATTTCATCGTAAACACTTATCGCTTGTTTGAGTTGGTCAGTCAAGATTAGATAATATGCCTCCTGAAAGTAAAAGTCATATTCTTGAGTATTATCAGTACGCAGAGCATGATAGATTTTCGCAACTTGCTCATATTCAAATTGAGAAGCTAATATATCCCCCAAAAATATTTGATACCATGTATTTTTAGGAGAAAGCTCAAGAGCCTTTTCCATATTCTTTTGAGCGCCACTATAGTCATCTGCTAGCTGCTGTATTTGAGCCAGTTCATAGAATGCAGCATCTAAGTTTGGATGAATTTTTACTGCAGAACTAAACTGCTCATAAGCCTCGTCCAGATCTCCGATTAGTTTGGCTTTCTGTCCATCAAAAAACAAGCGTTCTGCTTTTAACAAAATGGCTTCGCTAATTACCATTTGTTCTTGGTTCTTATCCGCTTTTTTATTTTTACCTTTCTTTTGCGAGTAGCTCGTATTGATTTGTAAAAAACAAAGTGCAATAAGTATGTATTTTATTCTATTCATCATTAAGCGTTGTATAATCTCCAAGGCTATAATCTCGAGCCTTTAAACTAAGCTCCACTTTATTCCCTATCATTGCCCTTTCCAATATAACGCCATTTATGCTTGTTTCAGTTTGAATTATAGAATTTTTAACAATACTATTTTTTATTATCGAGCCTTCTCCAACCGAAACGTGTGGTCCTATTATAGCATTTTCAATCACCACATTCTTCCCAATATAACAGGGTTCGATAATTTGTGTTTGTTTAAAATCCTTAGAATACAATAGTTCTTCATTCCCGTTTGCATGCTCTAATACCCGCTCATTAGTAAAAATACAAGCCGCTTTATTTCCACAATCCAACCATTCAGTTACTTCACCTGGAACAAACTTCGCTCCTTTCTTTTTTAAATTTTCTAATGCATTGGTTAACTGATACTCCCCTTTTTCCCTAATGTCATTATCCAAAAGATATTTAATTTCACTTTTCAATGCCTCTCCATCCTTGAAATAATAAATTCCAATAATCGCTAAGTCTGAAACAAACTCCTGTGGTTTTTCGATGAAATCAGTGATAACATTATCGCCATTCAGCTTCACTACACCAAAAGCCTTAGGGTCATCTACTCTATTTACCCATATCACTCCATCCTTAGAAGCGTCGATTTTAAAGTCGGTACGAAAAAGTGTATCAGCAAAGGCAACAATCACATTGCCATCTAGGCTTTCCTTTGCACAATAAATGGCATGGGCTGTTCCTTCCGGACTCTCTTGATAAGAGATAATACATGTTGTATTTAAGGCTCGAGCTACCTCTCGTAATTTATCTTCGGTGGCTTGCCCAAATTCTTTTCTGATAATAAAATTGATTTCCTCAATAGAACCCTCCACTGATTCAACCAAGCCTTCCACCAATCTTTGTACGATAGGTTTACCCGCTATTGGAACCATTGGTTTTGGAATTGTTAAGGTATGAGGTCTTAATCTGGACCCCCAACCTGCCATAGGTATTATAATTTTCATAGTTCTGTTTTTTCGACTTCAAATATAATTTATTTATGCAGCTGTCTTTGTTTAAGCAGTGGATTAACATCTTTTACTAAAGCAATAACAATAAAACATATTAAAAGCGCATTTTTCCAAATAAGCTGCAAAGTAAATGATTCAGGAACGATGTATTTAGATAAGGCAAGAAAGCCTAAGCCAATGCATAAGTAAAAGAATACTAAACCCAGATCATAAGGCACTGGATAATACTTTTTTCCCCATTGCCAAGAAATAATGGTCATCACCAAGTAACTTGCTAATGTAGCCCAAGCACTTGCCCAATAACCATGAGAAGGAATGAAAATTACATTGATTAGAATTGTCACACCGGCACCCACAATTGAAATCACCATAGCATAATGCGTTTTGTCACCCAACTTATACCAAACCGATAAATTATAAAATATTCCTAAAAATAAATAGGCCATCAATAAGATGGGTACAATATCTTTAGCCCCTCTATACCCTTCCTCGATAATCAGGATTATCCAATCGAGATTGAAGGAGACCGCCAAGAAGATTATCATCCCCATAATTACAAACAAGGACATGGCTTTGGCTACAGTGGGTAGTGCATCTTTATCTTTTGCTTGACCAAAAAAGAAAGGTTCTGCTCCCATTCGATAGGCTTGCACCACCAAACTCATAAATATGGCCAGTTTATAAACCGCTCCATATATGCCAACTTGAGCATTCCGCTCCATTAAAGATTCCTGAGGCAACAAATACTTCAAGAGTATCCTATCGATAGTTTCATTAACAATACCGGCAAGGCCAACCACAATTAATGGCAAACCATATCGCAGCATATCCGTCCAGGTCTTCTTACAAAACTCAAACTTCGTTCGAATAAAATCAGGAACAAAAATCAAAAAGGTAAGCGCACTCGCAGCAAGATTAGCTGTGAAAACATACAACAAGGCATGCTCATTTTGCAAAGGCAAGCCGAAAAGTTTGGGATTTCCTTTTAACAAGGGGAACAACAAGAAGAAGTTTAAGCCAACCGTAATCAAGACATTGATTAGTTTAATCTTCACATATTGCAATGGCTTACCCTCCAAGCGTAACTTGGCAAACGGGATATTACTCAAGGTATCAAAGCCAATAATAAATGCAAGGATGACCACAATGTGTGATAAATTGGGGTACAATAATACACGAGCTATATTTTGAGAAAATAAACTAATCAGCATGACGAAAAAACCTGTAGTTAATAGCAAGGATAACATAGCCGTGCTAAATATCTTTTGGTGATTCTCTTTATCTTTAGAAGCATACCTAAAGAATGCCGTCTCCATGCCATACATGAGCAGAACATTAACAAAAGCAACGTATGCGTATAGCTCAACTATTATACCCATGTCACTTTGATTCTCGCCAAAGACATAGGTGTGAAAAGGATTTATCAACCAGTTCAATGAACGCACGAGGATTGTGCTAATTCCGTATATGGCCGTCTGGCCAGCTAAACGTTTAAGTTTACTCAAGCTTTTTATACAATTATCTTTAACTCATCACGCTTTTCTAAAACGCGTTACTTACCAAAGGTAAACGAAAGTGTTGGTAGAAATTAGGCTGAAGAGCTATTTTAGTACACATCAAAGTAGTAAGTTTGCTAAGAATGTACACTAAAAGATGCACATGTTAGCCCCTTTTTTACTTGAAGACAAAATTGAAGCCGGTTGTGATGAAGCAGGAAGGGGCTGTTTAGCGGGGCCTGTAGTTGCTGCGGCGGTGATTCTCCCAAAAGACTTTAGTCATCCATTACTGAATGATTCGAAGCAAATCAATAAGAAAAATAGAGCACTTCTGAAGGAAGTAGTTGAGCGTGAGGCTTTGGATTATGCTGTCGCTTTTGTTGACCATAATAAGATTGATGAAATCAATATTTTAAAGGCATCCATTCTAGCCATGCATTTGGCATTAGACCAATTAAAATCTTCTTTTGGTCACATTATTGTAGATGGAAATCGTTTCTACAAATACCAGAATATTCCACATCAAACCATTGTAAAAGGCGATGGTAAATTTGCATCTATTGCTGCTGCAAGTATTTTGGCAAAGACATACCGAGATAAGTTTATGCTCAATGCTCATCAAAAATTTCCGCATTACGGCTGGGATAAAAACATGGCCTATGCTACGAAAATACATCGAGCTGCGATAGCTGAATTTGGGCCATGTGAGTTGCACCGAAGGTCTTTCAAGCTACTTCCCGATCGAAGTAATTTAAGTTTGTTTGAAGACTTAGACGATTAAATACTGAAAGTTTGGACAAGACCGGCTGATCACCACCCACTAAACATCTTCTTGTTGTTGTTCCAACTCACCTGCACACCAAGTGCAATCCTCTTTGCCACATCCTGTAAAATCTAACGCTTTTATCTTCTGATAAGTGCTTACAATTTGATTCTGGACGAATTCTACATCTTGCGGACTTATCACAATTTTCTCTTTATGGAATTTGCCAGTATTAGGTTCAGGCTCTACAAAGTCAAACTCTGTTCTTTCTAAACTCCAATTTCGTTGATCTATGCTTGTACTATTTTGAATCAAAATTTTATAAAATACAGCTTGACGCCAATAGTTGCCCCCAAATTCATCTTCAAAACTAGGTTCCTTTCCGGGCTTTAATTCTTCTTTGGGTCCTCTTAAACTTGGCTTCTTTTCTTTTCTAAAAATCCCAGTCTTATAATCCACTAAGACAACATTGTTCTTATCAAACTCTAGCTTATCAATCTTGCCAGTTAAGTTGATATCCTTATAAACCGCCACCATTTTCTTTTCAAAGTTCACTTCTTTACTCCAAGAATTTATATACTCCTTATAATAAGCTGGAAAAAAATTCTCTATATAATTTAATCGCTGCTTGTATTGCTTTTTCGTAAAGCTATCCTGCTGTTTATACATTTGCTTTTTACCTATCTCTACAAACTCTGTAACACAAGGAAAGACATCATCGCTTGCTTTCATTTGCTTAAACAACAACTCAATCGAGTCATGCACTGCACTACCAAATGCCATATGCTCATTCTTAGCCTGCGGGATTTGAATAAAATTATGATAATAGAATTGTAAAGGACATTTCAAATAATTATTGAGATGGGTAACACTCATGGTGTATTTTTCCAAGCGTTTTTTAAGCATATTTTCCTCTATCAATTTCGGAGAGATTTTCTCTTGCATCAATTGGAGAATGTTAAACTCGAATATTTCCTCATCGTTCAATTGCTTTTCCTCAATGAGCAAATCAGTGTTCTCCTGAATCTCTGTCACCAAAGTTGAAGCTAGTAATTCCTTGCCATTCAGGTCATGATCAAAATAACTAATCTGAAGATGTTGCTTAGCTCTAGTGATAGCAACAAAAAATAAGCGCCTAAGGTCCTCATGTCTAGATTCATCTGAAACATGCTCAAACAATCCTTCTGGAAGCTTGAATCCTCTGTTATTAATTTTTCGCTTCTCCCATAAGCTACTGCCGCATCCAATCAAAAATACATATTCGTACTCCAGTCCTTTTGCACTATGCACAGTAGTCATTTGAACCGCTTCTTCGGCATAAGATGACTTGACAAAAGGGATAGAAATTTTATACTTTCTTAATTGGTCAATTCCCTCTAACAATTCAGCCACACTCAAATTTGGCTTTTTCTGATTTTCTTGTTTTATGTAGTCAAAAATCGTTTTTAACTCTTGTAAAAGCCAGACTTTTTCTCGATGTTGTTTGATATAATCTAATACTTTAAGGTCATCCAAGATTGTTTGGAATAACAACTGAACGGGCTTCTCCTGTAAATCCTTTTGCCATTTATTGGTCAATGCTGCGACCTCCTTAATATTTTGAACGCTTTGTTCGTCAAATATCTTTTCTAATTTCATGAGGGCTTCTCGCCATGTTGTCTTTGGATTGCTGTACCGACTTTCCCTTAGCTCAAAACTCAACCTTGATACTTGTAGTGCTTGAATGTTGAAGAAGGGATAATTAAGGATGTTAAACAACAAGTCTTCTCGACTATGAGCTATTCTACTTTCGTCCACAATATATCTAAAGACATCTAATAGATTGTTGGTCAAGCGTTCGTCCAATACGTTGATGACTTTCTTTGTATGAACAGGGATGTTTTTCTGGTTTAAGCATTGCTGTAACTCCTCAGCTTGTTTATGCTGGTGGTACAACACACCTATCTCATGCAAATCAACTCCCTTTGCCTTTAGTTCGATGATTTGATTGGCCACATCTGCTATTTCATGGCTAGGATTTGGGTAAATTCTCAATCGAGGTTTGATCGTATTATTTTGAGCCACATCGGCAGATGCATCCAAATTCTTATCCAATTCTAGCTTCTTTAATTGATGAACTAGACGCTCCTCATTGTACTCAATACTTTCTGCAGAGAGCTGTAATATTTCTTTGGTGGAGCGATAATTCTGTTTCAATACGATTATTCTTTCCTTTTGCTCTTCTATAGGCAAACCTGCCAAAGTATTCTGATGAAAATGAACGATATTATCCAGATTAGCACCTTGAAATCTATAGATACTCTGATCATCATCGCCTACTACGAATACGTTTGGTTTCTCCCAAAATGAATACAACAATCGTAAGATTTCATTTTGAGCACCATTAGTATCTTGATACTCGTCCACTAAAAAATATTGAAATTGTTCTTGGTAACGACTAAGTAACCATTCATTTTGCTGAAAAGACTGCATGACATCTAAAATCATATCATCGTAGTCATAGCGATTAGCCTCTTGCTTTAGTTTTTGATAAGTCTCAAATAACTTAGCGGCAGCATTTGTACTTGAATATTTTTTAACTTCCTCGTCAATTTGCTTCTGTTTCAAATCGCCTTTTTTGTAGGAACCATCTTTTCTGCTGTTTTGATATATATACTCCTTCTTCTCTGGTAAACTAGCAATATATTTCTCGATATGTTTTTCAATTATTTCAGCAGTAAAGTTCTCTCGTTTCATCGTCGAAAAGAGCCCTTTAAGCCTTTTTACATCATAGTATATGTCTCCTCTCCATCGTTTTAAAACATTATCTTTCTTCAATCCATCAATCAGCTTCTCGAGCAACTCAATTTCCTCAATATCCGATATCGGTTCCATTTCACCAAAGCCGAACATTTCCGGATTATCCTGAATAACTTTATTACAAAAACTATGGAAAGTATGAATATTAATCTTGTAAGCTTCTGCTCCAATGAATTTAATCAATCGCTTTCGCATGGCCGTAACTCCCGCGTCTGTATAGGTAAGACACAAAATATTTTCCGAAAAGGCAAGGCCCTTATCTAGAATATTTCCTATTCTTGCCGCTAGAATTTGAGTTTTCCCCGTTCCTGGACCAGCCACAACTAAAACAGGACCTTCTGTAGTTTCTACTGCTTTTTTTTGTGCAGGGTTTAATTGATTGTATTCGTCGGTGAAGCTAAATGTTGCAGAATGCATAATTGATTTTTAGAAGCAAATTTAAATGGGCTAAACGCAAAGTATATGCGCTTCTTGTAAAAATAGAATATTTTGCGTTAATTCCAACTAGCCGCATACCTCTTGACTATGCCTAGAAGGGGCTTTGATAATCCTCGTTACTGATAAAAGTCGGATCATCTAAAGTAAGTAAGAAAGCCTTCAATGCTGCTTTTTCTTGAGCATTTAACTGAACACCCCCTTGCAAAGCTTGCTTCATTAGTGGGTCAATGTTTGGTGTAGCATGAACGCCCTCACTATAAAAATCAATCACCTCGTCCAGCGTAGTCAAACGTCCATCGTGCATATAAGGTGCAGTGTATGATAAGTTTCTTAGTGGGGGCGCTTTCATTTTCCCAATATCAGTTGATACCCCATTAAAACCTCCCAAACCTTGATCATCATATGCCGCAATTGCATTAACATTCTGAAGACCATTATCATGAAAATCATTATCTGTCATAAACGGATAAACCCCGTGGCAATGGAAGCAATCCCCTCTTTCAGTAGTAAACACCAAATCAAATCCTTCTTGTTCAAGTGGAGTAAGCGTTGCTTGCCCCCTGACACTTAAATCATATTTAGAATCTTTTGATATCAAGGTTCTTACAAAGCTCGATATCGCTTTCACCACATTTGTTTGATCAACCTTTGCATCTTTAAATGCTTTGGCAAATTCTAACTCGTAAGTATCATCCGCTTGAATATCAAGTAAGGTAGTCTCCCATTCTGGATGCTGTTCATTATTTATAGCATCATTAATAGCGTCTTCAAGCGTCATAGCTCTTCCATCCCAGAAAAACCCCTTATCCGTCCAAGCTAAGTTAAAAAGAGGAGAAGAGTTTCTTATTGTAGGAGCACCGATATCATTGATTGAAAAAACCAAGCCGTTGTCTGTGAATCCATTAGATATGTTATGGCAAGTGCCACAACTCATAGTCTTTGTTTTGGAAATCTGTTGATCATAAAAAAGCTTCCTACCCAACTTCACCTTCGAAAGGGTAGTTGTATTATCTGCAGGGTCCTCTACATCGGGAAAACGATACACCTCCTGAAAAACAAAAGGGGTGTTATCAAACTCCTGATTATGTATGATATCTTCTGTGCACCCACTAAAAACAAAGATTAGAAGGAAAATACAAAATGATGCAAATTTGATTAAGGAATGTAAAATTAGTTCGTGGTTAAAGCATTAACAAAATTATTCATCAGCTTTTGGGCCAGAGGCATATTGTTCATAGTATGTGTCTCCGGTTCTGTATCAAAATTGATATTAACAAACACTTCATTCAGGTCAAGCGTGGTAATAAGTGAAGTCGTATTCCCTTTGTTGATTGTAAATGATTGAGCAGCTTCCTTATTTTGAGCGAATCCATTCATGCCCACGTGATAAACAAGCGGTTCATCTACACCATTTTTAATCCTAAAACCTTCTATTTTAAAGTAAACATAGGCATTAGCCATAAGCCAGTACATACTTCTATTAAGACTCATTGGATGGTCGCTAGCATATGAACTTGGATCAGTAGCTCCGCGTTCATCACTCAGTCCGACCGTATATGTTAGATTTTTGTATGCTGTTGCATCCAAGGTAAAATTGTAATCTAAGGAAGAGGGCTCAGAGAAATCAATAAAAGTAACATCCTTAAGGTCTAGCGAGGTAGCACCGTCTTTATCACTAATACTTGCATCGCAAATGTAATATTGAATTAATGTAAAATAAACAGAATCACCATTCAATAAATAGGTTTGATTTAGTTCTAGGTTTCCGCCGTTTAATGTTGCAGCGTATTTAAGATTCAAATCCCCATCACCTTGATCTTCTTTGCAAGCACTAATGCTAAGCAGTAGAGCAGATATAATAACTAAAAAATAATTTTTCATGTTTATTGAAGGTGTTTAAATAATAACCTAAAAGGTAAAAAAAAGCTCTCTCAAAGCTAAGATAAGAACTAGATTACTAATTTTAAGGTAGAAGTGTTAAAATTCTGTGATATATGCCAAAATAATATTATCGATTTTTTTACATTTCACTTGATGCAGAGACTTAACAGCATCCCTGGTAAACAATACCTCAGCTATTTTTTCTTCTCGATCAAAATTTAGAATATTGATATTATTCTTAAAACTGAGTTGCTTCTTGCCATACCATTTGTATAAAGCTTCCTTTATACTCCAACACATTACAAAATATTCGCTTTTACCTTCAAGGCCAATATCGATAAGCTCATTTTCATTTAAAAATTTTGGGGCAATTCGTTGCACCTTATCATGAACGGGTTCAATATCGATACCAACCGATTGGGAAGCAGAATAAACCGCTGCGGCATAACCCTTGCAATGAGCAATTGAAATAAATCCATTATCACCTTCAAGATGCGGCTTCCCCCAATGGTCTTTTTTAAGTCCATTTGGGAAAAGTATTCTTTGGACATAACGAGCAGCAGTCCATTCTAACATCCTGGAGGCAAAGGTTATGTTGGCCAATTCTTCTTTCTCTTGTTTATTTAACTGAAGTTCTTTTGCAAAAAAATCCAAAGATTCTGTAATCTTCCAAACCAATAGTTGATGGGAATCCGACTCGTCCTTATAAATAATGGGCATTATCCCTCCAAATTAAAAGTGAGTGTAAATATTCTAGAGAACATTTTATCAATAGCTCTTGAATAAATTAATGCATCATTGGGCCTTTTAATGTTACTCAGACTATGATAAACTTTAATTTCCGGTGATAAGACAAAACTCGGGAAAAAAATCTGAAAGCCAAGACCCATTTCTGCGCCAACATCATGTTTATTGACTAATAACTGTGTCTCTGTGTTTCTCTCGTTTGAGTTCGAGTTAAGGTCGTAATTGTACCGCAAACCGCCCAATACAAAAAACCTAAAATCCTTTATGGGTTTTGATTTATATCTCAGATACAGTGGCATGCTTAAATAAATGGAGGAGACCGTTTTTGTGTTTACTCGATTATCTTGATCGATAAACTCGATAGATTTGTCGGAAAAACTTAAGGTAGGAACTAATCTTAGGTCCCAATACTTGTGAAATTGAATATTCCCAATAATCCCTAAATCGAACCCAGGACCAAACTTTGGGCTTATTAATTTTACACTATCCGTTTGAAGAGCATTCAGTTTTGGTCGACGAACTACTTTAAAATCACCATAATTAACCCCAATGGCTATACCAAAGTAAATTAGCTTATTCCCCTTTTCCAGGTAATTCATTTGTGCCTGAATTCCAAAGAATAAAAACACGGATAATATGGTTAAAATTATTTTTCGCATATGTACATTGCACATATTCCTAACGTTAATGCTTGATGTTTAGCATTTGAATAGCCCATTTTTTTCAAGATTTTTACAAAATCTTCTCCTTTTGGAAATGCTTCAACCGATTCTGGAAGGTAAGTGTAAGCTCTGTGATCTTTGCTAAAAAGGCGACCTACGAGCGGAAGAATACCCTTAAAGTATACACTGAATATCGCTTTTAAAAATTTATTTTCGGGTTGAGATACCTCTAAAATAACCAATGGTGCACCAGGTTTTAGTACCCGATACATTTCACGAAGCCCTTTCTCCAAATTTTCAAAATTTCTAACACCAAACCCAGCCGTCATTGCATCAAATGAATTGGATTCATAATTCAATTTTTCACTGTCTCCTTTCACAAATTCAATGATGTTGTGACTATTTTTTTTCATTTTTTTTCGACCAATAGCCAACATCTCCTCACTTAAATCTAGAGCCACAATCTTATCCAATTCAAGCATATTTGCTGCATCAAACGCAAAATCTCCCGTACCTGTTGCCATATCCATGATACATTTAGGATTATAGCCTTCAATATGTTTAATCGCTTTTTTTCTCCATAATCTATCTATCCCTGCCGAAAGCAAATGATTCAAGAAATCATATCGATGTGCGATATTGTCAAACATCTGTTCGACTTCTTCCTTTTTACCCTCACCGTCTTTGTGGTAAGGCTTTACGTGCTCGTTCAATATTTATCAATTATGGTTTTAAAAATATAATGCAAAGGTAAAAATATCCCATTTAAACCAACTACTTTTCTTTATTGCTTTCTATACTTCTTTCAATGTACTATATTTACAATTGTTATGAAAGGAATTATACTAGCTGGAGGTTCAGGGACACGATTGTATCCGATAACCTATGCGATCAGTAAACAAATCATGCCTATCTACGATAAGCCGATGATTTACTACCCTTTATCTACTTTGATGCAGGCAGGAATAAATGAAATTTTAATCATCTCTACCCCTCATGATTTACCGAATTTCGAAAAGCTATTAGGGTCAGGAGAGCAGTTTGGCTGCAAGCTTAGCTATGCGGTACAGCATGAACCCAATGGCCTAGCTCAAGCCTTTGTTATTGGCGAAGACTTTATTGGAAAAGATAAATGCGCATTAATTCTTGGCGACAATATTTTTTACGGTTCAGGTTTACGAAAGCTATTACAAAGCAACAATAATCCCGATGGTGGCGTTATTTATGCCTACCATGTAAGAGACCCTGAAAGATATGGAGTGGTTGAATTTGACGATGACTTAAAAGCCGTTTCAATAGAAGAAAAACCGAGCTCCCCAAAGTCTAATTATGCAGTCCCTGGTTTATATTTTTACGACAACAATGTAGTGGAAATAGCTAAAAAAATTAAACCAAGTCATCGGGGGGAGTATGAGATAACCGATGTAAATAGGGAATACTTAAAGCAAAACAAGTTAAGTGTAGGAATTCTGGATAGAGGGACCGCTTGGTTAGATACCGGTACATTCAATTCATTAATGCAGGCCACTCAATTTGTTCAAGTCATAGAGGAAAGGCAAGGACTAAAAATAGGCTGTATAGAAGAAGAAGCTTATATTCAAGGTTTCATAAATAAAAAACAATTAGAAGATTTAGCCAAGCCATTACTTAAAAGTGGTTATGGGGAATACCTAATGAATTTAATCAGATAATATGGCCAAAATTTTAATTACCGGAGGTGCTGGATTTATTGGGAGTAGCCTTGCTGAAAGACTATTAAATACAACGGACCACCAAGTTGTCGTAGTTGACAATTTGTTAACAGGAGATACAAGAAGGCTAGATGATATCAAATCTGATTCTTTGCGTTTCATTAAAGCCGATTGCAATAACTTCCAAGATATCTCCTCTGTTATGTTAGCCTATAAATTTGACTACGTCTTTCATTATGCTGCTGTAGTTGGGGTGCAAAGAACTTTGGAAAACCCAAAGATGGTATTGGATGACATTATCGGCATTAAAAATGTGTTAGATCTTTGCAAAAACACTGATGTTAAGCGTGTTTTCTTCGCATCGTCTTCTGAGGTTTATGGAGAGCCTATAGAACATCCTCAAAACGAAGCGACAACTCCTCTAAATAGTAGGCTTCCATACGCAGTAGTAAAAAATGTAGGCGAAGCTTTTTTACGAAGTTATAAGCAAGAATTTGGCTTAGATTACACCATATTTAGATTTTTTAATACCTATGGCCCTAAGCAAAGTACTGATTTTGTAATGAGTAAATTTATTGCTGCAGCAAGCAATGATGAGGATATCACCATTTTTGGTGATGGGCTGCAAACAAGAACCTTCTGTTTTATTGATGACAATATTGATGCCTGCCTCAGTAGTTTTGAACATGGTCATTACATCAACGATACGGTTAATATTGGGAATGATTTTGAAGTCACAGTGATACAGTTAGCCGAAATAATTATTGATGTTACCGGATCTAAATCTAAATTGATTCATTTACCTGCTCTAAAGGAAGGTGACATGAAAAAAAGAAAGCCAGACATCGAAAAAATGAGAAAACTGTTGGGTCGAGATTTACTTCCTATTCAAGAAGGAGTTAAGCGAATTCTAGAGAATGGTGTTAAGTTTTATGGTAAATAGATGAAGATTTTAATAACAGGAGGCTGCGGATACATTGGTTCACACACTATTATTAATTTGATAAACAACGGTTTTGAGGTTGTTTCAATTGATAACTTTTCAAATTCCTATGCCTCGGTACTCGATGGCATTGAATCAATAACAGGAGTCAAAGTGAAGAACTATGCTGTCGACCTATGTGATTTAAAGGCAACGCAAGCAGTTTTTACTCAGGAAAATGGAATCGGAGGGGTCATTCATTTTGCCGCTTTAAAATATGTTGACGAATCTGTTCAGAAACCATTAAAATATTACACCAATAACTTGGTTAGTCTCAGCAACGTACTTCAATGCTGTAAAAAATTTAATATTTTAAACGTTGTCTTTTCCTCCTCTTGTTCGGTCTACGGCAACGCTGAAAATCTTCCCGTTGATGAAAATTGTCCCTTAGCAAAAGCAGAAAGTCCTTATGCTCAGACCAAGGTGATTGGTGAGCAAATTGTTCAAGATTATGTGGCAGCTCATGGCGGCAAGGCAAGTTTGCTGCGTTATTTCAATCCTGCAGGCGCTCACCCAAGTGGCCTAATTGGTGAGCAGGCAAAAAGAAATGGTCCAAACTTAGTGCCTAGAATAACCGGGACTCTATTAGGGCTTCACGATAAATTCATTATCGCTGGGAATGATTATCCGACTAGAGATGGTACATGTATTCGAGATTATATTCACGTTTGCGATATTGCTCATGCTCATACCCTTGCATTAACATGGCTGATAAAACAAGGTGATTCAAATCTTTGCGAAGTATTCAATTTAGGTTCAGGAGAAGGGGTAAGTGTCCTCGAATTAGTTAAAGCTTTTGAAGAAGCAACAAGTCTTCAAATAAACCACCAAACCGGTGATCGCAGACCTGGTGATGTAATCGCCATATACGCTGACAACAAAAAGGCAAAATCTGTATTGAAGTGGCGAGTTAAACACTCCTTAAAGGAAATGATGAGAAGTGCATGGGAATGGGAAAAAAAGATAAACCAGTAGTTTAAATAAAGTTCACTTCTGGTGTAAGCTTTATTTTGAATTTAGCGAAGATATCTTCCTGGATATCAGATGCTAAGTTTTTGATATCTTGCCCTTTAGCGCCGCCATAATTGACTAAAACCAAAGCTTGTTTCTTATGTACACCGAAATTGTTAAATCGCTTCCCTTTCCAACCTGCCTGTTCTATTAACCAACCGGCTGGAATTTTTGCGCTTGTGTTGTTTATGGGATAACTAGGCATTTCTGGGAAACTCTCCTTAAGCGTATTGACAAGGTTAATAGGCACAACTGGGTTTTTGAAAAAACTACCTGCATTCCCAATCTCTATTGGGTTGGGTAATTTAGAACTTCTTATGGCAATAACTGCATCACTTACTTCTTTAATTCCTGGAGAGTGGACACCCATGGATTTTAGTACTTCTTGAATAGCGCCATAACTTACATTAACCTCTGAAGACTTACTCAATCTAAATGTAACAGAAAGAATGATAAATTGATTTTTTAAGGTATGCTTAAACACACTCTCCCTGTACCCAAATTGACATTCATTCCGATCAAAAGTTACTACTTGTTCTTTATCAATATCCCAAGCTTCTAATTCATGAAAAACATCTTTTAGCTCTACACCATAAGCACCAATATTCTGCATGGGAGATGCTCCAATTCTTCCTGGAATCAGAGACAAATTTTCGACACCTGCCCAAGCTTTATCTATCGCATGCATTACGAAGTCATGCCAAACTTCACCTGCTGCAACTTTAACATATACACTGGTATCATCCTCCTTGATCAGCTCTATTCCTTTAAGATTATTATGGACGACAATACCATTAAAATCTTTAGTTAGCAAAATATTACTTCCTCCACCCAAGATCAGTCTATTGGTGGCAAAAGCATCTAATGTATTGAGTTGCTGAAGTTGAGCAATATCTTCAATAGCAACGAAATAGCGAGCATGTGCTTCTAGACCGAAAGTATTATAGGATTTTAAGGGATGATTTTCTTGCATGGTTATTCATTCAATCTATTTAAGGCTGCCGCCGCTTTTTGATGGATGCTATTCTGGTATTCATATCCATCTAAGCTTAAACAAAGATTATAATTTTTAACGGCTTCGGTAAAATTTTGTTGTTGCTCGAATAAAAACCCCAACAAATATGCTGAATTTGCTGCATAATAATAGGGTACACTCTTGCCATTAGCAATCGTAATCTGGTAGTACTGAATTGCCTTATCAAATTGTTTTGCTTTATCCAATATTCGAGCCTTTCTATAAAAGTACTCCGTTTTATCATACTTATTTTTAAAACTATTCACTGTTTGAGAAGAGATAACTTCAAGTGCTCTTGTCAGATAATTCCCATCAGTTAACAATCGAGCCTTTAGCAAAACCGGGTTCGGGGCTACTCCAATTCCCAATTCCTTCTCTGCTTGTTTATCGGTATCCGTTACCGCTCGTCCCACTTGAGAGACCCTATTTAAGTAGCTGGTGTAGCTAGTTTTATCTCCTTCAATAATTTTATTCCAAGCCATCTTGTGCCACGAAGATTTTACATAATCCTCTCCTTTATTTTGATCTAAAAAGGCCCTAAAATACGTATTGGCATCAGCATCTTGCTTGTAGGTCTTACCTATACCTAATAAAAAGTTTGTTAAGGGGAAGCTTGAATACTCAATCCCTTTAGGTCTCGACAACAAGGCCTCAATGCCCTTATCACAATAATTGCCATATATCCCTATGTGGCCTAAGGAATAAGCATCCATTAAATTCTGTTTTGCATCAAATCCATTGGAGACTAATACGGACCAGGCTTCATCTGGGTCGTTCTGTATATGTAGCAACATAAATGCATACACAGTGGCTGCTTCATGTTGAAAGAAATGGTCATGGTTATTTACTGCTCCTTTTAACATATTGAGCCCTTTATTAAGGTCCCCACTTAAGCCTAAAAATTTAAGTGTCCCTTGGTATTGTTGAGGTATGCTTCCCAGAATGGTATAAAGCATTCCTAAACTTTTCATATTGGGAACAAAATCAGGAAAAATCTCCTGGTTTGCTTTCAACTTCTTAACTGCTTTTTTTACATCAAAAATTGCTGATATATATTCCCCAAACTTAATATGAAGCACAGCTGATTGTGTATGTGTTTCGGCCTGTGTATATAAATAATATGGGGATTGCTTATCCCCTGTTTTAAGTTGGGCTATTCTTTTTTCCAAGCCCTTCTTTTTATGCTCATACAACTGTACAGATCCAGAGGTATAAACCTCTAAAAAATCGACATAACTCAATAAAAAAGTGACTATTAAATTGTTGGGCCGAATGCTTTGTTCTGCACTTAGCAGATTTTTGCCCTCTTTTAATTTAAGCTTAATAATATTTTGATAAGCGTCATTACAATGATTATTAAAATCAAATATTTGACCCTGCAGGTGAATACCAAAAAAGCAGAAAAGCTGAAACGCTAAAATCCTAAAAACCAACACCCATCAAAAGTAAGAGAAAAAACAGAATGTTTATCTCAATTTATAAGAAATAGTAATTACTCCAAGTCCTTGAATAGTGTTTCTTTCAATTCCTGAAACCTCTATACCGGAAACTGAGTATGCTTGTTCAAATTGATTAACAAGCCGATGTTGATAGGCAAAGTCTAGCGCAATTTTTTGCCATAAAATACCGAACCCTCCAGTCAAGGTATGACTGGCAAAGTCAAATCCAACGACTTGATATTCAGACCGAATTGGACTGCCTGTGTAATTATATCCTGCCCGAACCCTGAACTTTTTAATTACCCCTTCAACACCAAGCCTTGCATTATGTCCTACTTTGTATTTTGCCTTAAGGTTCGCGTTAATTTCATCTGAAATTTCGCGGAAGTCATTTTCAAAAGTATAATGCATCGCATTGTAGCCTATTGCTTCATAGTCCATGGATAAAAATCCCTTATCCTTAAAGAAAAAACTAGCACCCACATTAGCTCGCCACGGCAATCGAACACGGTATTGAAAGACCCCTTCTCCCGATTCAATATTATAGCTATCAAAATCCAAACTACTCTGAAGACCAGAAGAATACCGTTCAGTTAAATTAATTCTCTCCGGTGTTTGAAATCCGGTTCCTAATCTAAACCATTGATTCACTTTATACAAAAACCCTAGTTTAAAGTTAAATCCAATACCCTCTGTTTGGTAAACTTCCTTTAGCTCAAAATCATTAAAAAAGGTATTAATATCTCCCGTAGCAGCATCCTCTTCAATGAATCTTGATTCTCTACTATAATTTAAGAGTGGGACTCCAATACTAGCACCGATAAATAGTTTGTCGAGGTAATTTGTCCCCAATGCGATCAGCATTTCATCTTTTCCTCCTTTGGCCTCAACATACCTTACCTGATTAATAGAGTCGAGAACTGGACTTGTATAATCCAATACACTTGAGTCGTAATTGGCTAAAAACCCATAAAACCCATTATACGTATTAAATGAAACCTGCTCAACCGAGGTTTCATTTGTATATTGCCCATTATACACTTCGGACATTTCATTTGCCCAATTCCATGTAATTGAAGAACCAGGTACAGTATTCAATCCTGAAATTTTCTCACTGCTATTATATTCACCCAGTCGGTTGAAAGCAAATCCAATTGTTGTGCCACGAAACAAAGCATTTTTTTCTGTGTTTTTGTCCGCAAATACAAAACCTAAACTTGGTATAGAAGCATTCAAACTAAAATCAGCTTCTTCGTTATTTAGATAGCTCGATTGATTACTTAAGGTGTTAACACCGAAAGAAAATTGAGCAACTGAGCTCCGATACATTGCAATACCTGCCGGGTTATAAGCGAAATTAGACATGTCTGCTCCTACGCTTGAAAATGCTCCACCCACTGCAATATATCGAGCAGATCCTGCATAATTGTTCATTGAATATCTTAGAATATCCGATTCGTAGCTTTGTCCAAAAGCACCAAACATATTGAGCACTAAGACATTAAATAAAATAAGACAGGATCTATTCATACTATTAAACTAGTTCTTTTTAAATGAATTACCACCACCTTTTTGAGCTGGATTAGAAGGTGATTTATAATTTCCTCCACTTGGAGATTTAAATGAATTATTGCTTGGCCCATTGCTCGTTTTATTACTCGGAGTCTTATACGAATTATTACTTGGTGCCGCGAAGTTGTTATTCCTGATATTATTATTCGTAGGTTTTTTATATGTATTGTTTGGTTTATTAATCGAACTATTCGAAGGAGACTTGGAGGTATTAACCTTCGGTTTAACCGCATTATTATGACTCGGTGTTTTTACCTTATTTTTTGAGTTGTTATAATAGTCATATTGCGGAGAAGTGGGTTTTACTGAATTTGAAGGAGTTTTCACCTTCCCATTAGACGGGTTATACTGCAC
>CAZZMB010000012.1:46280-51826 GCA_964655225.1 uncultured Chitinophagales bacterium
TACTGCACGTTGCTGCCAGTGCTTGGCGACTTGACCGTTTGATTAGAAGGCATGCTTAACTCACCACTATTTGATGGTATTTTGATCGTATTATTTGGTGTCTTTACCGTATTATTCGAAGCGTTCCCACTCAATGTTGCAGCGGGTATTTTACTCGTAGTATTCGAAGAAGGCACGTATACATTAACATCATTTGGTAATTTTATTATAGTGTTACCTCCAGTGTTGCCATTTGAAGTTTTACCCAATAAGCTTGGTTGCTTTATGGTTGTACTTCCACTTGAATTATTTGATGAGCTTCTTGGGCCATAGTAAGTCGATTCATTTCTCCAACCATTTCCATAGTAGCCAGATCCTCCACACCAAGGATTATTTAAGCCATTATTTGGTCTTCCCCAAGGATTATAAGAATTATTGTTCCAAGCATAGTATCCATTCGAACCCCAAGGATTATAGTTGTAAGCACCCCATTGGTTCCAACCCCAGTTGTTATATCCATACCAATTGTTGTATCCCCAATTGTTGTATCCCCATGGATTCCATCCAAAACTTCCATAAAATACATTAACACTAACTACGGGTCTATTCCAGCCCCAATTGTTCCAGCCCCAATTGTTGCCGTAGGTTAGATATGGATTATACCAATTATTATAACTATAAAAATCCGTGTACCAATAATTATAATAATTTAAACCAACAGAAGGTTGGTAATATCGACGTAGTTTTTTGGAGTACTCGTAATCCTCATCATAATTGTCGTTATAATAATTATTTGTTACATAAGTATCACCCTCATCATCATAGTATGACTCGCTGTATGAAGGTTCATCCGGCAAATCATAAATAGATTCATTAGAGGTCCAATTATCCACAGAGGAATCGTAATAAACATCATCAAACTGCGCACTTGAAACTAAATAAACAAGACAGGTAAGGGAAAAAACAAATAGAATTTTAATCAAATTATTCATAGCATATATTTTTATAGTACTTAAAGACGGCAAAAATTTTAATTTCTTTACTTTTGTCATTGTAAACATAACAAAACGCATACCAAATATATTCCTATGGGCAAAGGTTTAACAAAACGAGAGGATGATTACTCACAATGGTACAATGAACTTGTTTTAAAAGCAGGCTTAGCTGAGCATAGTGACGTTAGGGGCTGTATGGTAATAAAACCCTACGGTTTTGCTATATGGGAGCTGATGAAAGAGGACCTTGATAGAAGGTTTAAAGAAACAGGTCATGTTAACGCATATTTCCCCTTGTTTATTCCAAAAAGTTACCTAAGTAAAGAAGCAGAACATGTTGAAGGCTTTGCTAAAGAGTGTGCAGTGGTAACTCATTATCGTTTAAAAACGAACCCCGATGGTCCAGGAGTCATTGTTGATCCTGAGGCTAAATTAGAAGAAGAGTTAATCGTTCGTCCGACATCAGAAACAATTATTTGGAATTCATATAGAAATTGGATTCAATCTTATAGGGACCTTCCACTTCTTATTAATCAATGGGCCAATGTGGTGCGGTGGGAGTTAAGAACGCGTTTATTTTTGAGAACCTCTGAATTTCTCTGGCAAGAAGGGCATACCGCTCACGCATTGAAGCAAGAAGCTGTTGAAGAAGCTGAGAAAATGCTCCATGTTTATGCTGATTTTGCTGAGGAAGTAATGGCAATGCCTGTTATTAAAGGCTTGAAGAGTGCCAATGAGCGTTTTGCTGGAGCTCTTGAGACTTATTGTATTGAAGCATTGATGCAGGATGGGAAAGCATTGCAAGCTGGAACTAGTCATTTTTTGGGGCAAAACTTTGCGAAAGCTTTTGATGTAAAATATACAGATAAGGAAGGAAAAGATGAATTTGTCTGGGCAACATCTTGGGGAGTATCTACTCGATTAATGGGTGCACTCATCATGACGCATAGTGACGATGAGGGCTTGATTCTTCCTCCAAAGCTGGCTCCTTTTCATGCGGTAATAATTCCATTCTTTTTAAAGAATAAGCCTGAGATAAATGAAAAGTTGATGACCAAAGCTAACCAAATGGCAGATGACCTGCGTAAAGCGGGAATTCGTGTTCAAATTGATGCAGATGAAACCAAACGACCAGGATTCAAATTTGCAGAATACGAACTGAAAGGATATCCAACTAGAATAGTTGTAGGACCGCGAGATTTAGAAAATGGAACCGTCGAAATTGCACGAAGAGATACTAAATTAAAAGAAACCTTAAGCAGCGATGATATTGTTGGTGTAATTCAAAATCTTTTAGATGATATTGAAAGTAGTTTATTAAAAAAGGCTCAAGAATTCCGATCGAATAATACTCATCAGGTAAGTAGTTATGAGGAGTTTAAATCAGTTTTAGAGAATAAAGGAGGTTTTATAGAGGCTGAGTGGGATGGAACTTCGGAAACCGAAGAAAAAATTAAGGAAGAGACTGGCGCAACAATTCGCTGTATACCACTAGAAAATAACCTGCCTAAGGGATTGTGTATATACTCCGGAAATAAGGCTAAGTACAAAGTACTTTTTGCTCGAGCTTACTAATCGCTCTATACTAGAAAAGCTGTATTTATAAAAAAATAGATACCCATGAAAAATAGCAACTTAGAACAAATCGGGCTTTATCTAAAGAGTAAAGGCAATCTAAAACAAAGTGTTTTTCAAAAGACCTTGTCCGTATTTGAAACGCTCAAAAAAGTAATAGAAAGCCATTCCACAAAGCTAAACGAGACCTGCAAAGATGACTTGTTTGACCTAGAGTATAAAGAGAATGGGAAATTTGAAGCGGAGTTAACTTTTGCTGGTGATGCACTTATTTTCAACATGCATACCAACGTTTTTAATTTCCCAGATGATTTTTTCATTCATCAATCGCCCTATGTATTAGAGGATGAAAGCAGAAAGTATTGCGGAATGATTGAAATATATAACTTCTTAGCAGATTCGTTTAAATACTCTAGGTATGCTGATTCAGGTTATTTAGTGGCTAGAATTTTCATTAATCGGGAAGGTCATTTTTTCGTGGAAGGAGAAGATCAATTGGGATTTTTATATAAGGATTTTGACAAATTAGTGATCAATAACGATTTCTTGGGCCTTATTGTTGAACAAGCAATGGTTTTTTCGATTGATTTCGACTTATGGGTTCCAAAATACCAAGAAGTAAAGGAATTGACGGTAGGCGAAAGGATTCAGCAAAAAGGAACGATTACCCATAAGACGAGTAAACGATTAGGATTTAGTTTTAGCGACGAAGAAAAGGCTTAAACCATTTTATATATTTGACTTAAAGCGATTAAAATATATCGCCTATTCATAAAAATGCCCCCGATAAATCGGAGGCAAATACATATTCTTTTTACTAACTTAAGCTTTTACAGCATCGTAATCTGGCACTAAAATTCTGCCACAGTGCTCACAGATAATTAATTTCTTTTGATCAGCAATATCAATTTGAACTTGAGGCGGAATAATTGCATGACATCCACCACATGAGTCTCTTTCAACACTTACGACAGCCAAACCATCTTTATATGCCTTACGGATTCGAACGTAAGCTTTCAACAAGCCCTGATCAACTTTACCGCGTGCTTTTTCAGATTTGGTCACTAGTGACTTTTCTTCTGCATCCGTTTCTTTTGTAATACGTTCTAATTCTTCTTGCTTTTCTTTTAGTTGATCTTCAATACCTTCAACCTTGGATTTACTTTCACCAAAGTAAGCTTTCTTAGATTCAAGATTCTCCTTTGCCTGTCTGATTTTCTTCTCAGCCAGTTGAATTTCCAACTTCTGCATCCCAACTTCTTTGGTAAGCGCGTCAAATTCACGACTATTTTTCACATTATCCATTTGCTTCTCATACTTGCTGATTAGCTCGTTAGATTTTTTGATTGAAATTTCTCTTCCATTCAATTCTTCCTCTACTTCTTTGATTTCTTCCTCAATTTTAACGATTCGAGTATTTAGACCAACCAAAGTATCCTCTAAGTCCTCCACTTCCATTGGAAGTTCTCCCTTTAAGGTTTGGATTTTGTCAATCTTGGTGTCAATCTTTTGAAGATTATTCAAGGCAAGCATTTTTTCTGCTACTGTAAGTTCTTTTTTTGCCATCGTTAATTATATAAAATAGTTTACTGGATTTGTGTTTTTTTCCGTCAAAAGGAATGCAAAATTACGAAATTTTTTGGTCAATTTCTCAATTAAAAACTCTGAAGTATATTGTTCACTCTCATAGTGTCCAATATCAGCTATAATTAACTGATTATCAGCATCAAAAAATTCATGGTACTTAAAATCTGCTGTTACAAAAACATCTGCATTCTTCCTTACTGCTGCAGGAAGCAAGAAACTTCCTGCACCCCCACAAAGCGCAACACCTCGAATTTTATCGCCCACAATGGATGTATGTCTCACCACGGGCACTCCAAATTTTTCTTGTAAGATGCTAAAGAATTCATGAGGACCAACAGGATTAGGTAAAATACCAAACATTCCCGATCCAATTTGATGGTTCGTATTTTTTAAGGCAATTATATCATAAGCCACTTCCTCATATGGATGGGCATTCAGCAAGGCTTGTATTACTTTTGTTAAACGATGGTTTTCAACCAAAACCTCAACTTTCTCCTCCTGAACCCTCTCCAATTTATTGATGGTTCCTACAACAGGCTTACTTTCTTCATTTCCCTTAAAGGTCCCCTCTCCAATACTGGAGAAACTTGACTCACTATAGTTGCCTATTTGACCTGCACCTGCATTAAACATAGCATTTAGGACTTTCGATTTATCCTTTAAGGGTACAAAAGCTATCAGCTTATTTAGCAGACCCTTCTTTGGTGAAAGGATTTCTAACTGTTCCAATCCCAACTTATCTGCTATTTTCTTATTGACTCCATCAACTACATTATCCAAATTGGTATGAATGGCATAAATAGCGATATCATGTTTAATCGCTTTAATCACCGTTCTTTCTACATAATTGCTTCCATTTAACTTTTTCAATCCACTAAAAATAATAGGATGATGGGCAATAATAATATTAGCCCCCTTTGCTACGGCTTCATCAACAACCTCCTCAGTTGAGTCTAAGCAGATAATTGCTTTAATAAATTTACAACTTGCATCCCCAATAATTAAACCCGCATTATCATAAGATTCCTGATATGAAGGAGGGGCTAGCTCTTCTAAATAATTAATTACCTCTTGTAAAATCATAATTGTAAATTTACTCAGATTTTATAAAGAAATTATAGAACATTAAAACATATTATATGAAATTAGTAAAAGGAGATCAAGCGCCGAGCTTCGAATCGATAGATCAAAATGGATCATCTATTCGTTTAAATCAATTTGAAGGGAAGAAAATAATTCTTTATTTCTACCCGAAGGACGACACGCCAGGATGTACAGCAAACGCCTGTGATTTTAGAGATCACTATACAGAGCTACAAGACCTGGGATATGCAGTTATTGGGGTAAGTAGTCAGGATGAAAAGTCACACACGAAATTTATCAATAAGTATAATTTACCTTTTCCTTTGA
>CAZZMB010000013.1:0-26373 GCA_964655225.1 uncultured Chitinophagales bacterium
ATCCGAATTCATCCCTTGAATATAAGGAAGTTCTTAATTTAATCTAATTTTAAGGCGAAATAGAAAAATCATGAAAGCAGTAGTATTAGTAAAAAACGCCGAGGCGCATAATTCATTTGAGATTAGGGAGGTTGATCAACCAAAGGCAGGTGTCGGTCAAGTCCTTATAAAGGTGGAGGCTTTTGGTTTAAACTTCGCAGATATAATGGCACGACAAGGCAACTACCAGGATTGCCCAACGCTTCCTGCCGTTATTGGATATGATGTAGTTGGAGAAGTGGTAGAGATTGGCGCAGGAGTGGACAATGTAATTTTAGGGGATAGAGTAACTGCAATGACTCGCTTTGGAGGATATGCTGAATATGCCTTAACAGACTTCCGAGCTTGCGCTAAAATAGCCAAAGACTATCCGGTGGGAAAAGCTACGGCCTTGACGACTCAATACTGCACTGCATATTATTGTTTTAAGGAAATGATGAATTTGTATGAGGGAGACAAAGTGTTGATTCATGCAGCTGCAGGAGGCGTCGGAACAGCGCTGGTTCAATTGGCTAAACATGCAGGTTGTGAAATATTTGGTACCGCCGGATCGGATGAAAAGCTTGCCTATTTAACAGAATTGGGAGTTGACCACGCTATTAATTATCGCGCGCAAGACTTTGAGGTAGAGGTTAGGAAAATTGTTGGGGATCAAGGACTTGATGCTGTATTTGATCCAATAGGAGGTAAATCGGTAAAAAAGGGATTGAAATTACTAGGTTCAGGAGGAAGAATAGTATTGTTTGGAGCTTCGGATATGACCGGAGCAAATATTTTTGGGAAAATTGGAATGGGCTTAGGATTCGGATTTTATCATCCGGTAGAATTTATGCTGACAAGTAAGGGAATGATGGGTGTTAATATGCTTCGAATTGCCGATGACCGACCGATGGTCTTGAAACGATGCTTAGAGAACGTGGTAAAGCTAATTGCCGAAGGGGTGTTAAATCCTACTGAGGCGAAAGTTTTTCCTATTGATGAGATTGGTGAAGCGCATGCGTTTTTGGAAGGACGGCAAAGCATTGGCAAAGTCAGTGTGCGTTGGTAAAATCTTGCCGGTTTTCGCAAAACTGTAGGGAAACTTGAAATTAGTTTTGAGGAAAATGACTTCTTCCATTAATGCTTCAAGCAGCAAATTGTTAAAAACTGGAGCTTAAGAGAAATACGGAAGAGTAGGTTAAAACTCATATCCGATGTCTTTTCTAAAGTACTTTCCCTCAAACATTATCGCTTCGGCTTGTTGATTGGCTTTCAATAACGCATCCGCTAAATTTTCGCCCAGTGCACTTACCGCAAGTACACGCCCGCCATTGGTTACTAAAACATTGTTGATTTCTTTTGTCCCTGCCTGAAAAACGGTTGTGTTTTCGCAAGCGGGGATTACAATCTGTTTTCCTTTTTCATAAGCCTCAGGATATCCTCCAGAAGCTAAAATAACAGTAGCACCGTGTTTTTTGCTGTATTTTACCACTTCGTCTTTTAAATTTCCTTCACTACATTTAACCAATAAATCAGCTAAATCATTTTCTAATCGGGGCAGCACAATCTCGGTTTCAGGGTCTCCCATCCTGCAGTTGTATTCAATCACATAAGGCTCATTATCAACCAAGATTAAACCGACATATATAAACCCTTTATAAACTATTTTTTCCGCCTTTAGGCCCTCGATAGTGGGGTCTATCACTCTAGATTTCACTTTCTTCATTAAATCCTCATCGACAAAAGGTACAGGAGATATTGCTCCCATTCCGCCGGTGTTTAAACCCGTATCTTTTTCTCCTATTCGTTTGTAGTCTTTGGCGTTGGGAAGCAATACATAGTCGCTACCATCACTCAATACAAAAACAGAGAATTCTATACCATTGAGAAACTCTTCAATGATTACTTTACTGCTTGCATCCCCAAATTTAGCATCGCTAATCATTTCTTGCAGTGTTTGCTTGGCTTCGGCCTTGCTTTCCGTGATAACTACACCTTTACCTGCTGCCAAACCGTCAGCTTTTAAAACAAAAGGCGCCTTATTTTCATCAATAAAGGCCAAGCCTTCTTCCAGGTTCGCTTGAGTGAACTCGTTAAATGCTGCAGTAGGAATATTGTGCCTTTGCATAAAGTACTTTGCAAAACTCTTACTTCCTTCTAATTGTGCTCCATGTTTTGAGGGACCAATTACCATCACTTTGTTTAAACTTTGTTCGTCCATGAAAAAATCGTAGATACCTTCTACTAATGGCACTTCTGGTCCCACAACGACCATATCAATCGATTCCTTTAAAACAAAAGTCTTGAGCGCGGAAAAGTCACTTGGATCGATAGCTATATTTTTTGCCAGCTGCTTACTTCCTCCATTTCCTGGTGCAACCCATAGATGATTGCACATTGGACTTTGTTTAAGTTTCCAAGCAAAAGCATGTTCTCTTCCACCAGAACCTAAAATTAGAATATTCATATCGTATGGGGTTTGTGCAAAAATAAGGGCTTTACGCCAAAATTTCCGATTTTTTATTGTGGAATGTTTATTGGAATAAAAAAACCACTAAATAAGGTGAAGGTGATTTCCGTTTTAGTTGGCACAACAAACTTAATCTTGTATTTTTACTCAATCTAAAAGAGAGAAACAAATAATGGCAAATATTGTAGAGAAAATATTCGGTAAAATTTTTGGAAACAAACATGAGAAGGATATCAAAAAGATGCTTCCTGTTGTCGATGAAATTAATGCTGAATTTGAAAAACTAAAGTTGGTAAGCAATGATGAGCTAAGAGGCAAAACTTTAATTTTTCGTGAAGAAATAAAAAACCACTTAAAAGAAGTAGAGGAGAAGATTGCTTTCATTCATGATCAAATAAAGAATGATCCTGATATGGATATTGATCAGAAAGAAATTTTATATGACCAGATCGATGCTCTGAAACTGGAAAAGGACGAAAAGGTAGAAGAAATACTTGCTATCTTATTGCCCCGAGCATTTGCTGTAGTTAAAGAAACAGCTCGTCGTTTTACTGAAGCAGCCAACCTTGCCTCAAAAGCTACGGATTTAGATAGAGATTTAGCGGCTAAGAGTGATTTTGTTGAAATTGTAGGAGCGGATGCAGTATATAAAAAATCTTGGCAAGCTGCCGGCGCCGAAGTTGTTTGGAACATGGTTCACTACGACGTGCAGTTAATTGGCGGTATCGTCTTACATGAAGGTAAGATTTCTGAGATGATGACGGGGGAAGGTAAAACTTTAGTATCCACTTTGCCAGCATACTTAAATGCCTTACCAGAATTAGGCGTTCATATTATTACGGTAAATAATTACTTGGCCGTAAGAGATTGTGAATGGAATGCGCCTATTTTTAATTTCCTGGGAATCAAGGTGGATTGTATTGACCGATACAGACCACACTCTTCTGAGCGAATTGAGGCATATAAAGCGGATATTACTTATGGAACAAATAATGAATTTGGTTTCGATTATCTAAGAGATAACATGCTGCTTAATGCAGATGAGTTGGTGCAAGGTAAATTACACTACACCATGATTGATGAGGTGGATTCTGTGTTAATTGATGATGCAAGAACACCCTTAATTATTAGTGGTCAAGTGGATAGTAATGATGAGCAGCAGTTTTATGAACTGAAGCCTAGAATATCTAAATTGGTTCAAGTACAGAAGGATTTAGCTACAAAGTTTTTAAATGACGCTAAACGCCAAATCAAGGCAGGGGACACGGGTGTTCAGCCAGGAGAAGGTGGATTTGCTTTACTTCAAACCTACAGAGCATTACCTAAAAACAAACCACTTATTAAATATTTAAGTGAGCAAGGAATCAAGCAAATCTTACAAAAGGCTGAGAATTACTACATGCAAGATTCGAGTAAGGAGATGCATATAGTGGATGAAGAGCTATTTTTTGTCATCGAAGAGAAGCAAAATTCTGTTGAGCTTAAAGAAAAAGGAATCGATTTAATTACTGCAAGTGGCGAGGACAAGGACTTTTTCGTTGTTCCCGACGTAGGTGTATTACTCGCAGACATTGACAATACAGGTAAATCGGATAATGAGAAGATGGAGGCCAAAGAACAGTTAATGAGCGATTATGCCGTTAAAACTGAAAGACTGCACTCTATTCAACAATTGCTGAAAGCTTATACGCTTTTCGAAATCGATATTGAGTATGTGGTCATGGATGGTAAAGTGAAAATTGTAGATGAAAATACAGGCCGTATCATGGATGGCAGAAGATTCTCTGATGGACTCCATCAGGCCTTGGAATCTAAAGAAAATGTGAAGGTGGAAGCAGCTTCTCAAACCATGGCAACAATAACCTTGCAGAACTTTTTTAGAATGTACCACAAATTGAGTGGTATGACTGGAACTGCTGAAACAGAAAGTCAGGAGTTTTGGGATATTTATAAATTAGATGTAGTGGTTATTCCGACAAACAAACCTCTTGCTCGTAAAGATGAGGACGATTTAATTTATCGGACCACAAGAGAAAAATTTAACGGTATAGCGGAAGAAATTCAAAAGTTAACCGAAGCAGGAAGACCAGTGTTGGTGGGTACTACCAATGTGGAGATTTCAGAGCTTATTGGCCGAATGCTCCAAATGAAGGGGATCCAGCACCAAGTGTTAAATGCAAAACAACATCAACGAGAAGCAGATATTGTGGCTGAAGCAGGTAGAGCGGGGGCAGTAACTATCGCAACTAATATGGCGGGAAGGGGTACCGATATCAAATTGTCTCCCGAAGTTATCGCCGCAGGAGGTTTAGCTATAATAGGGTCAGAACGACACGATTCAAGACGAATAGATCGTCAGTTAAGAGGTCGTGCTGGTCGACAAGGAGACCCAGGATCTTCGCAATTTTTTATCTCTTTAGAAGATAAGCTTATGCGATTGTTTGGTTCTGAAAATATGGCTAAATGGATGGATCGTCTCGGATTTAAAGAGGGTGAAGTTATTCAGCATTCCATGATTACCAAGAATGTAGAAACGGCACAACGCAAGGTTGAAGAGAATAATTTTGGGGTTAGAAAAAGATTACTAGAGTACGATGACGTGATGAATATGCAGCGTGAAGTGATCTATAAGAAAAGAAGAAATGCTTTGTTCGGTGAGCGTCTTTCAGTAGATATCATGGATTCTTTTCACGGCTTGTGTGAGGAGTTGGTTTTGGGGCATAAGTCTATGGAAGATTTCGAGAGTTTTAAGTTGAATCTAATTTTATTCTTCGGTATGGAATCCAGTATAAACGAAGAAACTTTTTTGAAGACGAATGCTGATGAGTTAGTAATGGACTTGTACAGAGAAGTTCAAAAACTATACAAAGAAAAATCTCTGCGCATTTCGGAAAGAACCCTTCCAATATTTAAACAAATTCATAAGGATAGAGGCGAAACAGTTAAAAATATTGTAGTCCCTTTTAGTGATGGTAAAAAAGCATTAAATATTCTAACTCCTTTGGAGAAAAATATTGAAATGGAAGGAAAACAAATCATCACGGAGTTTGAAAAGAATGTTTCTCTGGCTATGATTGATGATACATGGAAGCATCATCTTCGTCAAATGGATGACCTGAAAAAAGAAGTACAAAATGCATCATTGGAGCAGAAAGATCCATTATTAGTGTATAAATTAGAAGCGTTCAATTTATTTAAAACCTTAGCTTCAAATATTAATCGAAGTGTGGTTTCATTCTTATTTAAAGGCCAGATTGTAACTCCAGACGCAAATAATGTAAGAACAAATCAAGAGGCGCAAAGAACGAACTTGGATAATTTAAAGACTTCCCGAAATGAAGGGCCTGATCAAAATAATTTAGCTAAACGGGAAAGAAAAGTTGCTGAGCCAGTGCGCGCTCAGCCTAAAGTAGGCCGTAATGAGCCGTGCCCATGTGGAAGCGGTAAAAAATATAAGTCTTGTCATGGTTAGGCAAAGTAAATGAGCAAATGAACATTAAAGATAAAATAGAGCATACGATTTTAAAGGCTGACACCTCTCTTAAGGAGATAGAAAGCCTGTGTAAGGAGGCAATTGATTCTGCGTTTTTTGCCGTTTGTGTGCCACCCTATTTTGTAAAGTACGCCTCTTTAATGTTAAAGAATTCGGAGGTGAAGGTGATCACGGTTGTTGGTTTTCCTTTGGGCTATAACACGACGCCTGCCAAAGTAGAAGAAGCGCGAAAAGCAATGGATGAGGGTGCTGCAGAAATTGATATGGTGATGAATATTGCCGCGCTAAAAAAAGGGGATAACAATTTCGTCTTAAACGATATTCTATCAGTAACAACCTTGGTTCAACTGAAGGGGTGTAAACTAAAAGTTATTATTGAAACGGCTATGCTGAGTCAATCAGAAAAGATAACTGCCTGTGAGATATGCGCGAAAGTAGGAGTAGATTTCGTTAAAACTTCTACCGGATTTGCTTCTAGTGGAGCAAAAGTAGAAGATATTAAACTCATGAGAAAAATATTGCCTTCTAGCATAAAAATTAAAGCTTCTGGAGGCGTTAAAACTAAAGATCAGGCGATCAAATTATTAGAAGCGGGAGCGGATAGATTAGGAACTAGCTCGGGTCCAGCCTTGATTTAAAAAACGGTTATGAAAAATTTTCTTACAATCATATGCCTAATTGCCTTTAGTATAGACATGGCAGATGCGCAAACGTCCATCATTCTTAATGATAAAGTGACATTTGAAAGTAGTTCGGATCTAAATTTTTTATTGGATGCCCATTATGATAAGAATAAGCATTGTGATTTAATGCAAGGATATCGCATCCAAATTATGAATAGTAGCAACAGGGAAGACGTTTACAAAAAAAAAGCAGAGGTATACAGCCGCTACTCAAAGTTTAAGGGTTACATTGTATACGACCAGCCCTATTATAAGCTAAGAATAGGGGATTTTGAAACGAAATTGGAAGCGCGTAAATTTTTAAACGAAATCATACAGTCTTTCTCCACTGCTTTTATCGTGCGTCATGAGATAAAAATTAATTAGAATGGCTATGGATATATTGAATCATATTAAGCAATTGTCCCTTGAAATACATCCTCAGTTAATTGAGTGGAGAAGACACTTGCACCAATATCCTGAGTTATCTTTTCAAGAACATAACACCTCAAAATTTATTTCTAAAGTATTACAAACTTACAAGATTCCTCATACCACAGGAATTGCCAAAACAGGTATAGTCGCATTGATTGAAGGAAATAATCCTAGCAGCAGGTGCGTGGCATTGCGCGCTGATATGGACGCATTACCAATTTTAGAAAAGAACTCCTTTGATTTTATTTCTAAAAACAAAGGGGTAATGCATGCTTGTGGGCACGACTTTCATACAAGTAATTTACTTGGTGCTGCAATTATTTTACAAGCAATTCGGGAACGATTTGAAGGAACAATAAAACTGATTTTTCAACCTTCAGAAGAGAAAATTCCGAGTGGAGCTCCTGCAATGATCGATGCAGGGGTTCTAGAGAACCCTAAAGTAGAAGCAATTTTTGGAATGCATGTATCTCCAGAGCTTCCTACCGGTACATTCGGCTTTAGAGGAGGTCAGTTTATGGCATCTGCCGATGAAATATACTTGACGATAAAAGGCAAAGGAGGGCATGCTGCTTTTCCGCATACATTAATTGACCCCGTCCTTGTTGCTGCGCAAATACTCGTCAACCTTCAACAAGTGATTAGTCGGAGAAAACCGCCATTCGATGCGGGGGTTTTATCCTTTGGAAAATTGGAAGCCTTGGGTGCTACGAACATTATTCCGGATGAAGTGAAGATAGCTGGAACTTTTCGAGCAATGAACGAAGATTTTCGGCTTAAAGCACATACATTAATTAAGCAGATAGCAGAAGAAACCGCTCACGCCAGTGGCGCTTCTTGTGAGGTAAATATTTTAGTAGGTTATCCCTTTCTTTATAATAATGAAGCTTTAACCGAGCAAAGTAAACAACGGGCAAAAGTATTTAACGACAACATCCAAGTGTTGGACGTTCCAGCAAGAATGGGAGCTGAGGACTTTGCTTATTATTCTCAAAAAGTACCTGCTTGCTTTATTAGAATAGGCACTGGTAATGAAGATAAAGGAAGCACCAACGGGCTGCATTCTCCCAACTTTAACGTAGACGATGAGGCCTTACTTCATGGAGCTGGATTATTGGCTTGGTTGGCAATAAATCAATAAAATTATAGTTCTTACTGAAACCCCTTAAAAATGAAACTAAACACCCCCCTGAAAGCTAAGAATGTCGCAGGAAGATACAATGCCCAACTAATCGGAAATAAAGATGCAGAAATTGGAAGTTTAAATGAAATTCACAAATTGACAGCGGACAGTCTCACCTTCGTAGATCATCCCAAGTACTACAAGAAGGTTTTAGAAAGTAAGGCAAGGGTAATTTTAATTAATCAAGTCGTTAAATGCCCCCAAGGGAAAACCTTATTGGTGGTAGATAACCCTTTTGAAGTATACAATGAGCTTGCTTTAAAAGCCAGACCTTTTCTTCCCTCTTCGGAGATGATTTCGCCTTTAGCAGAAATAGGCGAAGGGACAATAATCCAACCCAATGTGTTTATTGGCAATCATGTCAAAGTTGGTAAAAATTGTATTATTCATCCCCATGTTACCTTATACGATTATACAGAAATCGGAGATAATGTAATCATTCATTCTAACACAACAATAGGAAGTGATGCATTCTACGTGCACAAGAAAGAGCATGAATATGATAAAATGCATACTATCGGTAAAGCGATTGTGGAAAACGATGTAGAAATAGGGTCCTCTTGCACGGTCGATAGTGGAGTATCTGGAGATACAATTATTGGAAGGGGAACCAAGCTAGATAGTCAGGTTCATGTAGGGCATGGTGTAGTTATTGGCAAGAATTGTTTGCTGTGCGCCCAAGTTGCCATTGCTGGTAAATCTATACTTGAGGATGAAGTCATATTATATGGTAAAGTCGGAGTTTCCAAGGATGTTATTATTGGCAAAAAAGCGATTGTTTTGGCTTCTTCTAATGTAGGTAAAAATCTAGATTCAGGGGGCACCTATTTTGGCTCTCCAGCTATAAATGCACGGGATAAATGGAAGGAAATGGCGATTGTTCGGATGCTTCCTAAACGATGGAGTCAAATTGTATTTCGAGATTAAATAGCTTTTATCCTTCCTCGGTTAAACTACTCAGGACGAGAAAATACAATGGTTTAGGAGCTTGGCTCACTCATCATTTGACCATGGTGGCATTCTTTGGTCTTTGAACGGATAAATTCATATCAGCCTGCTTTCCTGCTTGGATTAAATTTAAATTCAAACCATACTTAGTCGCAAGCATTAACCCTAACTCATATCGATTCAAATCAACTGGCCCAGGTAAATGATATACTCCTCCATTCCAATCAAGTGCTTCTAAAATTAGCTTTGCCGCATCTTTAGCTTCCAATACACTTCGCAACTCATCCGTAAATAGTATTTGAGGCTTTCCTAGTTTGAGGCTTTCTTTCAATGCGCGCTCATACCCACCAAGGCTCCCAATCATTAAAGGCATTCTACAAACAACAGCAGCAGGATACACTTGAATAATTTCCTCTTCCGCCTTCAACTTTTGCATGCCATACTCGTTGAGCGGTTGAACTTTGTCACTCGGCGAATAGCCTCCTTTAGATCCATCAAAAACTTGATCACTTGAAGTAAATACCATTGGGATTTCTCTTTGCATAGCCATTTCAGCCAATAGCCTGCTGGCCTGAACATTTATCTTTTGACTTTCCGCAGCATTTTCTTCACAATCTCGAATGTTTCCATTTGCAGCCAAATGAATGACCCCATCAAATGCATGACCCTTTAGCTGATCAATAAAATTATCCTTGGATAAATCCAATTGAAGTTCCGTTGCCTGTAATTCTGGATTTAACGTTCTGCTTAAACCAAGTATTTGCACATTGTTTTGTCGTGCTCTTTGACAAATATATTGCCCCAAAAATCCGTTGTGACCGGTTAGTAGGATTTTATTCATAATTAACAGATTGCTGTTTTCTTCTTCTTGCTAAATTAACTAAGTTTACATCAAATAAACAGACTATGGCAAGTATAAAATCTTTTAAAGCTTTTCGTCCTAGGAAAGAGCATGCAGAAAATTTAGCATCTTTCCCCTACGATGTGTTGAACAGTGAGGAGGCACGGAAATTAGCAGCGGGGAACCCACAATCTTTTCTGAGAATAAATAAACCAGAGATTGACCTAGTTAAAGATATCAATGTATACGATGAGTCAGTGTATCAAAAAGGGAAGAGTAATTTGGATGATTTCATTGAAAAAGGATGGTTTATACAAGATGAAAAACCGCTCTTGTATATCTACGCCCAGCGAATGGGGAAACATCTTCAAAAGGGAATTGTAGCATGCAGCTCGATTGATGATTATTTTAATGGTATCATCAAAAAGCACGAGTACACCAGGCCAGTGAAGGAAAAAGATAGAATTGACCATATGTATACTGCAGGTGCGCATCTAGGACCCGTTTTTTTAGCGTATAAGCCAATAAAACAAATAGACCAATTGATTGAAGATTGGACGGCGAAGCACAAGCCTCAAAACCAGTTCACAAGTTCTGACGGGATAGAACATATTACCTGGCTAATAGATGACGAAACGACTATTAAGCAATTGACGGCTATTTTTGAAGGGCAAGTGAAACACACTTATGTTGCCGATGGCCACCATCGATCAGCTGCTTCTGCAATTGTGGGACAAAGAATGAGAGATGAGCAAGCGAATCATACCGGAAATGAAGATTATAATTATTTTCTTTCTGTGCTTTTTCCTGCAGATCAGTTGATGATTATTGATTATAATAGAGTAATCAAAAACCTTTTACCAGACATTTCTACGGACGAATTTTTGACCGCTTTATTGAGTAATTTTACAGTTATACCTGAGGATGATCAAGTGCGGCCAAGTGTGTCTGGAGAATTTGGCTTGTATATTGACAAACAATGGTATCGCCTTATTGCTGATCCGAGTATCTGTTCATCCACAGATCCAGTTGCGTGCTTGGATATAAGTATTTTAAGCACTTACGTCATAGATCCACTTTTAGGTATCTCGGATCAACGCACAGATAATAGAATCGATTTTGTTGGAGGAATCCGAGGTCTTGATGAATTAGAGCGAAGAGTAGATAATGGAGAGATGAAATTGGCCTTTGCTATTCCATCGGTATCAATGGACCAATTAATCAATGTAGCAGATAGTGGGAATGTAATGCCTCCCAAATCTACTTGGTTTGAGCCAAAGTTGCGCAGTGGCCTATTTGTGCATAAGTTCAAATAGATAAGCAAAAAGCGCAAGTATAGTCCACCGGGGACTTAAACAGGAAACCTCTTTTAATGCGCTTGTCTTTTATTGATGGTTAATCCTTCTTATTTAGAAGTGAAAATACAGGTTGAAATATGTAATTTAGTATTTGAATATGCAAAGTAAACTGCACAACAATATTGAGTTTTTAAAAGGAGTAGGTCCAAAGAGAGCGGAGATCCTTCAGCAGGAACTGAATATATTTACTTGGAGTAATTTGATTCATCACTTCCCTTTCCGCTATGTTGACAAATCAAAGTTTTACTCCATTGCAGAGATTAATGAAGCCACTCAGTATATCCAAATTAAAGGCAAGCTGACTGCTCTTCATCTCATTGGTGCTAATCGAAAGAAACGATTACACGGAACTTTCAAAGATGAAACCGGGACGATCGACCTGGTCTGGTTTGTTAAAACTGACTGGATTCAGAAGTCACTCAAAACAGGTATAGAATATGTGGTTTACGGTAAACCTAAAAAATTTGGTCGTAACTACAATATCACACATCCTGAAATTAAGACAGCGGGAGAAATAGTAAAGCAAAATCACAGCTTAGAGCCGGTATATAATACCACTGAAAAAATGAAGAAATTCAACTTAGATAGTAAGGGGATTTTCAAATTACAAATGACCGCGCTTGATCAGTTAAATCATACAGAGCTTATTGAGATCATTCCACTCTCAGTTTTAGATGCGTATAAGCTCGTAAGTAGAAATAAAGCCTATCATGAGATTCATTTCCCGAGCAACGAAGAAAATTTAAGCAAGGCTATCTTCAGAATTAAATTTGAAGAGCTTTTGATGATACAGCTTCGTTTACTTCGATCTAAAATCAATAGGAATATCCAAAATAAGGGGTATGTATTTGAAAAAATAGACAAAAAATTTGAAGAATTTTATCAAAAATGTTTGCCCTTTGAATTGACCGGCGCGCAAAAAAGAGTGCTTAAAGAAATAAGAAAGGATACCTTAAGTGGAAAGCAAATGAATCGTTTGTTGCAAGGTGATGTAGGTAGTGGAAAAACCATTGTATCGCTCATGACGATGTTAATGGCTATTGATAATGATTTTCAGGCTTGCATCATGGCTCCAACCGAGATATTAGCTCAGCAACACATGGCAGGGATAACAGAGCTGGTGAAAGGGACGGGCATACGCTGCGCAATACTAACGGGATCAGTTAAGGGAAAGATACGAAAACAGTTGCTACTAGCCTTGGTAGAAGGCGAAATAGACATCTTAATAGGAACACACGCCTTAATTGAAGATAAGGTGATTTTTAAAAACTTGGGCATGGTTGTCATTGATGAACAACATCGATTTGGCGTTGCACAACGAGCAAAATTGTGGAAGAAGAATGTTCGAGCTCCGCATAATTTAGTAATGACAGCTACACCTATTCCAAGAACCTTAGCGATGACGCTTTATGGAGATCTTGACATTTCTATCATTGACGAATTACCGCCAGGAAGAAAACCCATCCAAACCTCACATCGAAGAGAAAATAGTCGATTACAGGTTTTTGGTTTTATTGGGAAAGAAATTGCAAAGGGCAGACAAGTCTACATGGTTTATCCTTTAATTGAGGAATCTGAAACCCTGGACTATAATCATTTGATGGATGGCTATGAAAGTGTGAAACGACATTTTCCAGATTTGCAAGTGAGCATTGTACATGGTAAAATGAAACCTGCCGATAAGGAATATGAAATGCAGCGATTCGTGCAAGCCAAAACACAAATCATGGTTGCCACAACCGTTATTGAGGTTGGCGTAAATGTACCAAATGCTAGTATGATGGTGATAGAAAGTGCTGAGCGATTTGGACTGAGTCAATTGCATCAGCTGAGAGGTCGAGTGGGACGAGGAGCAGAACAATCATACTGTATACTGATGACGGGTCTAAAGCTTTCAAATGAAAGTAAAGCCCGAATGCAAATCATGGTAGAAACGAATGATGGGTTTAGAATCGCAGAAGAAGATCTCCGTTTACGCGGTCCGGGAGATATAGAGGGAACTCAGCAAAGTGGGATAGCGGACTTACGTTTAGCCAGTTTATCAAAAGACAATAAGATATTGACGCTCGCTAGGGAAGTAGCCACTAAAATATTAAACAACGATCCTTTTCTGGACAAGCACGAGAACGGGTTTTTAAAGCAGCACTTGATTGCGCAAAATCAACAAAAAGGCTGGGGAAAGATAGCCTAGCGTCTTCTTTTAAAGTTTTGCTTATTTTTATTTCGATTAGCAAAAAACTCTTGTTTCTTTCTGTTTTTTTCTTTCTCAAATTCTTTCTTTTCAGCTGCTGTCATAGGCTTATCCGTTTGAGGAAAAGGATTCTCGTCTACTATTTGAATCTTTTGTTTGATGAGTTTCTCGATATCCTTGATATAGCTATTTTCTTCAGCGTCAGTCATCGAAATAGATACACCCTCTTCTCCAGCTCTTCCGCAACGTCCTATTCGATGAACATAAGTTTCTGGTTCATTAGGAATATCATAGTTGATGACATATCTAAGTTTATCGATGTCGATGCCTCGAGCGGCAATATCAGTAGCAACCAAAACACGAACATTCCCATCTTTAAAATCTTTTAGCGCTTTTTGCCGTTGGTTTTGACTTCTATCTCCATGGATAGCAGCAGCACCTATCTTTTCTTTTTGAAGTTTGCGCACAATTCGATTTGCGCCATGCTTGGTTCTTGAAAACAATAGCACTTGCTCAATCTCTTCATTTTTCAGGATATGCAATAATAAATCCATTTTACTGGACTTATTGGTAGCATATAAATGCTGCTGTATAGTTTCGGCAGTAGAGGAAACAGCATTTACAGAAACCTTTTCTGGTCGGTTTAGTATTTCACTAGAAAGTGTTACAATGCTTTTGGGCATTGTTGCTGAGAAAAACAAGGATTGTCTTTGTTTAGGCAATCTGGCAAGTAATTTTTTGATATCATGGATAAATCCCATATCTAACATTCTATCGGCTTCATCAAGAACAAAGTATTTTACATCTGCTAAGGAGATGTATCCTTGATCCATTAAATCCAATAGACGTCCCGGGGTAGCCACAAGAATATCTACCCCTTTTTGCAGGGCATTGGTTTGAGTCCCTTGTTTAACACCTCCAAAAATAACCGTATTTTTAATCGAAGTATATTTTGCATACGCCGTGATACTTTCTCCAATTTGAATAGCCAATTCTCGTGTTGGCGTGACGATTAGAGAGGATACTTTTCTTTTTTCAGACGGATGACCCTCATTGGCTAAATGTTGAATGATAGGTATGGCAAAAGCCGCTGTTTTTCCAGTACCGGTTTGTGCAGTGCCCAGCACATCTTTTCCATCGAGAACTAAGGGGATGGCTTTCGCTTGGATAGAAGTGGGTGAGCTATAGTTTTCATCATCTAGTGCTTTAAGAATAGATGGAATTAATTTTAAATCTTCAAATGTCATATGGAATAAGTAGATAGTGGATAGATAGATTATCTGTCTTTCGATTAGTGTTGGTTTAAAGACCAACTAACTTACTAAGTTGTAAAGAATTTAAAGATAACTATTCCATCGAAAGAATTACAGAGTAGGCCAAAATCATTTGAGTTGAAGTGAAAATTAACGCCCAAGGTCCATTTGGAAAGCCTGGTTATCATGCAAGTTGGAATCCCGGTGATTTCTATATAATGAGGTAATGGATAGAAATTACGACTAATGAATTAAGCACTAAGTGGTGCTTAAGTCTATTTTTAGTGGATTGGTCGTAGTCGCTTAAAAAACAGAATTTCTTTCAGTTATGAGTTGTAAGGATATGTATATCTTTGTAATCATAATTGCGCAAGAATGAAAATAGGAATCATCAGAGAAACAAAAACACCGGCAGACACCAGAGTTTGTCTGCCACCAAAACAATGTGCAGCGATACTCGCCCAAAATCCTGCTATTCAAATAGCGGTGCAACAAAGTGAAAGCCGATGTTTTACAGATATAGAATATGAAGAATTAGGTGTTCCACTTCAGGAAGATATGAGTGATTGTGATGTTTTACTTGGTGTAAAAGAAGTAAATAAGGACGCCTTAATAGAAGATAAGCAGTATTTCTTTTTTTCTCATACCATCAAGAAGCAGTCCTATAACAAATCACTTCTTCAGAAGGTCCTAGAGAAAAAGATTCAGTTAGTGGATTATGAAACCTTGACCAATAATAATGGAGTGCGTGTAATAGCTTTCGGTCCCTGGGCAGGCGTTGTCGGTGCGCACAACGGAATTTTGACATGGGGAAAAAGAAAAGGACGCTTTGAGTTAAAACCGATGAAACAATGCTTTGATTTTGAAGAGGCAAAAAGTAATTATACTAAGCTCGATTTAAAAGGACTTAAATTAGTTATTACCGGAACAGGTCGAGTGTCAAATGGGTCAGCTGAAGTTTTAGATCTGATGAATATTAAGAAGCTTTCTTCAGAAGCATTTTTAGCCTACCAAGGAGAAGATCCAGTATACTGCATGTTGAGTACAAAAATGCTCTTTGCGAAAGGAGAAAACAATGACTTTGATGAAGGGTTTTTTACAAACCCCAAAGGCTACCACAGTATAATGGCGCCATACTTAAGTAAAGCAAACTTGTTAATTAATGGAATCTATTGGGATAATAAAGCGCCAGTATTGTTTACTAAAGAAACTATGAAGAATAAAGATTTTAGCATTGAGGTAATTGCTGATATTACTTGCGACATTGCGCCGGTATCTTCTATTCCATCCACACTCAGAGCATCAACAATTGAGAATCCGATTTTTGGATATGATCCAGCAAGTGAACAAGAAAGCTCACCATTTCAAGCCCACACAGTAGATATGATGACGGTTGATAATCTCCCCAATGAACTGCCTCGAGATGCATCAACGGATTTTGGCAATCAGTTTATTGAGCATGTGCTGCCTGAGTTGCTGGAGAACCAAATTGATATGATTCATCGAGCGAGTATTACAACAAAAGAGGGAGCGCTCAACGAGCCTTATCTATATTTGAGTGATTACATCGCTGATTGATTCTAGTGGCATAGCAGTTTTTTATCTAGAAAATTAGAATTAAACCAATAGAAGCAAGTATCTGAATCAAGAAGATTATCGTGCCAAACCCAACTGCGATTTTACCCGATTCCCATAGGGTTTTAAAACTTACTTTAAGTCCTATCGCAGCCATGCTGATTGTCAGAAATATTTTACCTATACTTTTTAAAACATCTAGTATTTCCGCAGGAATAATAAGTATGCTATTAATAATCGTAATTAATATAAAAAGCCATAAGTAATAAGGTAACTTAAAGGAAATGGTTTGTGTTTCACTACTTTCTTGGCTTCTATTAGCCATAAAACTGAAGAAGATTACAGCCGGTGTAAGCAAGGCTACTCTGGCTAATTTTACCGTTAAAGCAGAATCTCCAATTTCCTGTGACAGTCCGTATCCTGCTCCCGCAACGTTGCCAACGGATTGCAAAGTTGCCCCAATTATAAAGCCCACATTTCCGTCATTTTCAAATATTGCTTTTAAGGTAAAAGGCAACAGGATCATTCCAACACTACCCAATAGATTAACCACTGCAATAGCAATCCCCGCATCTTCTTTATTTTTGGAAATAACTGGAGCTAGGGCCGCAATTGCAGAAGACCCACAAATAGCAGTTCCAAATCCAACCAACCAAGAGGTGCTATCCTTTCGATTTAATCGTTTTGCTATCAGCAAGGTAGCGACTAAACTCAGAATCACAATTATTAATACAAACAAAAACTTTTGCCAGCCTAGTATTGCGATACTCTGAAAGCTAATGCTAAAGGCAAGAAAAATTATAGCGAACTCTAAAAGTGTTGCTGATGAAAAGGAAACCCCTTTTTTAAATTGTCGCCCCAATGGCTTTATGTTGCCAATGATTAGTGCAAGGAGAAATGCAAGTATAACACCATTGATATAAGGCACTTGTGGAGCAAGGAAATGCGCTGCAACACCTAGAGCAGCGGACAGTAAAACACCCCAAAAATTATCTTTTAGAAAGGTTTTCATTATATCGTAATTATGCTATTGGCATCTTGCCGGTTTAAAATTTCACTCTTGATTTCCTGCAACGCACAACCTTTGACAATTAGAGATTGCCCAACTGCGTACAAAGGCATTATAATTACTCTAGCCAAGGACATGTTATCTTCAAACACCACGGTAAATCGACTTAGCGCAATTACTGCATCAGAAATCATGAAAGATAAAGCGCCAATCAGTACCCATTTATAACTTGTTGGATTTACTTTTCCATACCTTCCGATTGCAGCAATAACCATCAGTATAATTACAGCTGAATAAACAATTACAGGAATAGTCATCTCAGAAAATCCGGGTACGTTCTGTTTGAAAAGGAGCGAGATTAGTCCAATCCCAAACCACGCAAATGGTAATACGAGGTAAGGTTTAGATTTGAGTATTGATTTAGCCTCAATATTTGTGCGCAAGAAAGCGACGATGTACATGAGATGGGCAATTAAAAAGGAACCCAAACCCAGCAAGAAATTAATATCTGTTTTTAAAATACCCGGCATTAAGAAAATATCTCCCCACCACGAAAAAAATAAGGAACCCAAAATGATTTTATGGATGTGACCGGCTGCTTTGGTTTCTTTCCAATACCAATAGATAAGAACAGGCATTAGGAAGGGCTTGAAAGCCCAAATTCCGTAGGGCATTTGCTTCAGGTCCAGTATCACTTCTCCCAAAACTTCTGCAATAAGTATAAGAAAATAAATATATATCAGGTGTTTAGATTTCATTAGACTTGAAAATAATACCTATCAAATATACTAATTTCTAATCCTTCATGAGAGTCCTGATTAACAAAGGTATAAGCAGTAGATCTGCTATTATCGCGGAAAAAAGTGTTCCCGCAACCAATACACCTATGAAAACTATTCCTGGTGTTTTGGAGAATAAGAGGATAAGAAATCCAAAGAATAAGACAATACTCGTTATGATTATTGCTTTACCCGTTTCGATAAAGGTAGCCTGAAGAGATTCTTCCATGGTCTTGCCTGACATTCTTTCTAGTTTATATTTACTAAGAAAATGGATGGTATCATCCACCGCGATTCCGAAAGCGATAGTAAAAATAATAGCCGTTGGAGCATCTAATGCAATTTGAAAGAAGCCCATTAATGCTGCCCCAAAAAGTAAAGGGAATATGTTAGGGATTAGAGACACAATAACCATTTTCCAGTCTTTAAATAACAGGGCCATTATCAAACTAATCGCTGCGAAAGCTATGGCTAAACCGCTGATCAAACTTTCTCGGATGTACTCGTTGTTTTTATCAAAAATAACTCCGGTACCAGTTATTCTGGTACTTAGAATTTCTGGGTTTACTTCTTGACTAACAAAATTCCGTATGTCCTTAGTTATTGCGGCAATTTTATTGGAACCAACATCTTTTACTTTTGCAGAAATTCGAGCTTTTGTGTTGTTTTCATTAACCAAAACGCTCAATTGATTGCTCGGCACCTTATCAATGTATCGTTGCATTTGAAGGTAGTCTGACTTACTCTCTGGGAAGGTGTAGTATGAGCTTCTATCCGCATTAAAGGCTCTATTCATTGTTTTATAAATGGCTGTTATTGAACTTACTCCGTCTATCTCTTCTTTTTGTTGAATATATCGTTCTATATTATCGATTTCTTGTAAGACTTCCCAATCATTTACCTGGTAAGGCTCATTCACTAGCACAGCTAATTCAAAAGGCCTAAAGCCTGCGTATTCTGACTCAAAAAAACGGAAATCATTGGTCACCTTCAAGCCTTTAGGTAAGGTGTCATAGATGCGCAAGTCGGTGGTGATTAAGCTCATTCCAATCAAGCAAATGACAAAATAAACCAAGGCGCCAATCGATATTGCTTTTCCTTTATGCTTCGTGTAAGCATACAAGCGAAAGAGTTGCTTTTTCCATGCTGCATTGGCTTTCTGTCGCGCGGCAATTTGTTCTGGTGGGAAAATAGCTAAGAGGGAAGTTGTGAAGGTAATGACAACTATAAAAGCTACAATTACCCCTAACGCAGCAGTCATTCCAAAGGATTTGACAGGATATATTCTAGATGTCATTAAAGTAAGAAACCCAATGGCAGTGGTAATAGAGGTTAAAAAAGTAGCTAAACCAATTTCCTTTACCGATTTTATTATCGCTGCTTTCTTATCTCCTAAACGTTCATATTCATCAATATATTTATTACTTAAGTGCACCACATCACTAACTCCAACAATAATCATGATGATCGGGAAAAGCGAGCTTAGTAGGTCCAATTCAATTCCCAACAAGCCGATGATGCCTACAAATATTACCAGACAAAATAGCATTGAAACAACGGCAATAAATACACCCAAACGCTTCTTTAGTATTATCCAAAAAACTAATGAAACCAGCATAGCTGAAACGAGAGTGCTGAAGATGAACTCTTTTGATTGTTGTTTTACGAGCTGAGTCTGGAGGTAGGCCCTACCTAATATATGGTAATCGGTTGGGGGTAAATCTGAGAGTGCTGCCAGTACATCCTTCATTACAGCAGATGATTGCTCTGGATTTAATGCATTATCAGTTTTTAGAATAACCACCGTGGATTTGGAATCTTTTGCAATTAGATTACCTACAATTCTTTCATCCTTCATTACCCGTACACTATCACTTGTCATTCTAGAAGGGTCGTGTAGATTTAAGGCTGGAAAGGGTGGTGAAAAACCTCCGAATTGGAGTTTTACAAAGTATTTAAAATTGGTGATAGAATTAGATTGGCGCACATAGTCAAATTGCGAACTTGCCTTGGTGAAATTGTCAACTTGAGTTAATAATTTTGTGTTGAAAATACTCGAAGTATCTGTAAAAGCTATAAGAAGGAAGTTATCATCGTCTTCAAATTCTTCTCTAAACTCATAGAAAAATGCGAGGTCTTCATCTCCTTGGGGAAAGAAACGCTCTAAGTCAAAAACAAATTTTACTTGAGTGGCAAAAAAAGCACTTAAAATGGCCACTAGAATGCTAAGACCAATAATATATTTTCGAAGTTTATAGATCTTCATTGCTGGAGAATATGCAAGGTAAACACTTCAAGGTATCAAAAGTTTAGGATAGATTGGATAAGCTTTTTTAAATCAAAGGCTTAAACCCAGTGATTATTTTTTTTAAATCTGACCCGTATCGTTGCTTTCTATCCATACTTCTTGTCCAGCAAACAACTTCAAAAAACTTCCCTTCACTCTCGAAGGCTGAGTGCCAATAATAGATATTTTCGTTTTCCATAACACCATAAAGCTCAATGTCTATAGCTTTATAATTTACAGCCTGCCTGTATACAGAGTCTGTAACTAGTGGATCTTTCAACAACTCATAGTTTTTGAGCGTACTTAAAACAGATTCATGAAATTGGGCCAAGCTTTTCCCTTCTTTTTCATATACTTTTACCAAAGCATAGGTGTTTCTGTAGGAGTTTTTATATCCGAGATCAGCAGAAAAATCATTACAATCTTCCATATAATCAGGAAAGGAAATGATGAATTCATTGTTATGGTTGATCTCCTTAAACGCCTCAGAATAGCCGCAAGATTGCAATCCAAGGATAAGGGGAATAAAAAGGATGATATTAATTATTCGCATGTTTGTATAAGTTTTTTTTTAATGTTTTAGCTCTTAAATCTCTTCCTTCATGACTCCATCCTGGGGGCATGAAAAGGTATTTTAATTTATTATTAATGCCTTTAGCACGCTTAACATCTTGGCATAGATGGATGATTTCGTGGCTAGCAATTTTTAGAGGGTTGTAGGTTTGGATATTCTCGGTTATTCCATATTTAACCGGCTCATTATCATCTTCTTCTTGAAATGTACCAAAAATTCTATCCCAAATTATAAGAATGCCAGCGTGGTTTTGATCTAGATACTTAATATTGCTACCATGATGTACCCGATGATGAGAAGGTGTATTGAAAATAAATTCGATGGGCCTAGGAAGTTTTCTCACCAATTCAGTATGCTGGAAAAACTGATAAACAAGGCTAAGGGTTTGCATGGTGAAAACCATTATTGGCGCAAAACCTATCAAGGGCAACCAACACCACCAAAAATACTTATAGGTCTGCTCTGCCCAGGATTGACGAAGTGCAGTCCCTAAATTCATCTTTATTGAGGAGTGGTGATTGATATGTGCCGCCCATAAAACTCGAACCTCATGACTTAAGCGATGATGCCAATAAAACGTAAAGTCATCTGCAACAAATAACAAGAGTAAAGCCCACCATTCCATGCCTAGTTCAAACCAACGAAACTGATAGATAAAAGTGTAAGTTAATAGAGCTAAAAACTTCATGCCGCCACCTACTATTAAGGAACCAATTCCCATTAGATTACTGGCAATGAAGTCCTTTCTTAGGTAAAGGCCTTTATTTTGACGGAAGTCAATATAGGCTTCAATAAATATCAGCACCATAAAGATGGGAATACTTAACGCGATTATTTTATTGTCTAAACCAATCTCCATTATTCAATTGCTGTATAATTTTCTATTCTAACTCCTGCACTCATTATTTCTAGCAAAGGATCTTCTCTCATTTCATGTGTTAAGTGAAAACTATAAAAGCCAGTGTCTGCAAATGCATAATTAGTATAGTTGGAAAGGGGATATTTCAATAGGCAAACATCTCCAGTGCAATCGCCAAACCACTGTCCATCGGGTTGAGATAGCTGAATGTTGATTGCGGTTTCATATAAACTATCGTTGGGAAAGATTATACCTAGATTTAACCAAACGTTTCTCCAATTATAATTAAAACGATGTCTTACGTTCACATAAAGGTTTAGTGGAGTTTCGCCTTCGATATGGGTAGTAAATCTAAGCGTATCCATTGAAGACCATTGCTGACCCTGAAAATCGATGTTTTTCTCATAAACTCTGTGTTCGTCACAAGAAACAAAACACAAGATAATAAGTAGTATTAAAATAGTATTTAAAGACACCTTATCCATATTTATTAACTGGATCTTTTTTTATTTTTTCGGTAATTCTTATTTTTCCGTGGTTTCTTTCTCGTGTTCTTTTCTAAGGTTTTAAGACTAACACTCCCCACCAAATCTTCATTGTAGGCCTCATCCAATTCCTTGTCTTTAGCTTCCTCTACTATATTGAAATCGCTCAGACTATTAGGATGCTCTCCTTTTTTATTCATTTGAATAAGAGTCGCTACATCTCCTGCGCTTAACTTATAGTATTTATTGCTTTTATCAATATTGTAAGTGAGCTCCTTTTTAAATATATCGGTCTTTCGCAGGTAAGCGGTACCTTCTTTGGTTTTGATCTTATCCGGATTCTTTGGAATGGATTTTAGCGCATCCATATAAGTGTCAAGTTCAAAGTTCAAACAACATTTTAGTCGACCACACTGGCCTGAAAGCTTATCTGAATTAATACTCAGTTGCTGATAGCGCGCAGCTCCAGTTGATACACTTTCAAAATCACTCAACCATGTTGAACAACACAATTCTCTTCCGCAAGAGCCTATTCCGCCAATTCTTCCTGCTTCTTGTCGAGCACCAATTTGGCGCATTTCTATTTTTACTTTAAATGCACCGGCATACTGCCTTACTAATTCGCGGAAGTCGATACGGTTATCTGCGGTGTAGAAAAAAGTTGCTTTTTTGCCATCTCCTTGAAACTCTATATCTCCAACCTTCATTTCTAGATCAAGACTTCTCGATATTACACGGGCCTTTACTAGCATGGCTTTTTCTTTACCACGGAGCACCTGCACTCTTTTAATGTCTTCTTCCGTTGCTTTACGAAGAATATTTCTGATGGTGTCGGCCGACTCTTTAACATCCTTTTTCTTCATTTGAATTTTCACTAATTCTCCTGATAAACTTACTTCTCCTGCGTCGAATCCTTGTGAGGCCTCAACCATAACTATGTCACCTCGGAAAAGTTCAATTTTTTTATCATTTCGATAAAATCCTTTTCGGGCACCATTTTTAAAACTGATTTCTACGAGATTAAAGTTGAAGTTGTCCGTTAAAGGAATATCTGCGAACCAATCGAAGGTATTCATTTTGTTACAACCTCCGGTACTACATCCACCTGAAGACCCACATCCTGCTGTTGAGCACGCCATATTTTATTTATTTGGACTTTCCCATCTACTGGGGGAAAGAAATATTATTAATCCTACTTAAAAGGCTTAAGGCTTGTGTAAAGCCTTGATTTTCATGCTTGTACTTAGGAAAGCGATTTTTGCATTAGCATTCCGTACAATTTGATAATGCAAGTTATTGATTATTTGGGAAATGTCTAACATTTTTCGCCAAGTAATTATATCTATCATTTTGATTGCTACATTTCTTTCTTCCGTATTCAATCGACCAGGTAAATTATTTCTTGCTGCCAAACCTTCTCGGATGAAGAATAAGGTATATTGAAGAAATGCTTTTTGATTCTGTCTTCCTGAGGCGGCCATATTTTCATTCCAATCTACAAGGTTTTGAGCGAATCTGAGCGAAGGGCGATTATTGAGTTGAATAATATTTAATAACCATCCTCTAAACTCCTCAAAATAATTATGCTTTGTTTGCCCAATTAAATCTTTTGCTTCAATCCAACTTCCGTCTGCTATTTGCGCGATTTTTATAGCTTCCTCTTGGGAGAGACGTTTATTGGAAATTAACGCACTACTTAAATCATCTAACTGAAGTTTGGGAAATTTCACTACCTGTGTGCGACTTAGAATGGTTGGTAAGATAGCCTCCTGTGATTGAGCAATTAGGATAAAGATTGTATTTTCAGGCGGCTCTTCTATGAGTTTAAGAAGACGATTTCCTTCTTTTTTCAGAAACTCTGCTCCCCAAATAATTTGAACCTTGTACTTTCCTTCAAAATGCCTCAAAGAGTGCTGCCGAATGATTTGGTTACATTCTTCGGCAGTGATATTCCCTTGTTTGTTTTCATTGGCCAATTGCGCTATCCAATCGGGGTATTTGAAATAGGATTCTTCAGCCAAGAATTCACGCCAATTTTCAATGCAAGCTCTTGATAAGGATTTACTGCCAATTGTGGGATAGGTATAAAACACGTCAGGGTGAATCATTTTACTACACTTTACGCATGAAGCGCAGCTACCGCAGCTATCCTTATCATTGGGCTGCTCACAATTTACATATTGAGCGAAGGCTAGTGCCATACTTAGCTTTCCTGTACCTTCTGCACCTAAAAACAACATGGCTTGACTTATTTTATCGTTTTTCGCCGATTGAATAAGTTGATCTTTTAGCTCCGCTTGAGCGATGACTTGGTTAAATTGCATGCTTTTGTTTAGACTTCGTAAATTTACAAAAAATACCTGCATTTATCCTTGTATTCATTCATAGGATATTTGCTATAATGAACTAGATTGCCAAGTTATTGTTTGTAAGTTAAAGGGAACAAAAGAAAATAAATTATGAGGGTAGCAGTATATAGAAAAGCTCATTTTAATGCCGCACATCGGCTATACAATAAATCTTGGAGCCAAGAAAAGAATGATAAAGTTTTTGGTTTGTGTAATAATGCAAATTGGCACGGACATAATTACGAGTTATTGGTCAAGGTTATAGGCGAAATTAATCCTGATACGGGATATGTGATTGACTTAAAAGTACTTAAAGATGTCATAAAGGAAGAGGTCGAGGAACGTTTCGACCATAAAAATTTAAATCTAGATTGTCCTGAGTTTGAAAATTTAAATCCTAGCGCTGAAAATATTGCGGTAGTTATTTATGATTTACTGCGCGGACGTTTAGATAAGTCTTTCGATATACAAGTTCGTTTGTATGAAACCGAGCGTAATTTTGTAGAGTATCCGGTTTAAAACTCCAGCTTCTGCAAGCTAATCTTTAATTAATGCACGATATGCAATAGTGTGGATGTCTGTTCGTGTATTTTTCTGTGCAAGAATGTTTTTACCATACGCATCAGGATAAGTTCTATTGGATAAAAAGACATAAATTAATTTGGTTTCAGGATCAGCCCAAACACATGTTCCGGTAAAACCTGTATGCCCAAAGCACCAATCACTAGAAAACCTTGAACTTGGCCCGGGTCCACGCTTACCGGTTTTGTCATCTTTTTCAGCCGGCTTATCAAATCCGAGTCCTCGACGGTTATCTTGGTCTTTATAGTGTGCGGTGTTGAAATAAGCGATGGTCTCTTTTTTTAAGAATTGTTTTCCGTTATAAACACCGTCATCCATTAACATTTGGAATATTGCAGCGATATCGTGGGTGTTGCTAAATAAGCCTGCATGACCACAGACGCCACCTAGCATAGCGGCTCCAGGATCATGTACATAGCCTTGTACTTTTTGTTTTCGAAATAAGGTGTCATTTTCCGTTGGAGGAATTCTATTCAATGCGAATTTTACGCTTGGATTAAACGAAATATTATTGAGTCCCATCGGATGATAAAACTCATCTTGCACATACTGATCTAATGTTTTACAACTTATTTGTTGAATGACTCTCATTAACAAATAAAACCCTAAATCGCTGTATCGGTATTGAGGATTTTCCATAATACTTACTCCTTCTATAGTTTTCCAGATTACATTTGTAGAGTCTTTACATATAAATAAATCTTCAGCCACTTTAACACAATAGGCTCCATTTGAATCTACACTATACCAATCGTTGTAAACAGAATCTTCTATTGTGGAACTGTAAAAAGGAATCCATCCAGGCAGACCGGATTGATGAGCAAGAATATCTTTTATCACCAAGTTCTCCACCTTGGTTCCTTCCAATTCTGGCAAATAGTGAAGTAGAGTTTCATCCAATTCTAGTTCTTTATTTTCATACAACTTCATGACCGATAGTGTCGTCGCCGCCACCTTGGTGATGGAGGCAAGGTCATAAATGGTTTGCGAATTTATAGGAATTTGTTCATCGTAGGTGGCATA
>CAZZMB010000013.1:26473-48836 GCA_964655225.1 uncultured Chitinophagales bacterium
TCACCAAACAGCGCTTTAGCAGCGCCTAATTGTGCATGATTATTATCCTCATAAGCGATTAAAATCGTGTTGAAATCTTCAAAATGGATTAAACTGTATGGTGAACCAAATAAGATGATAACAAGCTCGGTTTTTTTATTTAATTCGTTCAGCAAGTGTAATTCACCGGCAGAAAATCCATAGTTTTTGCTCTTCCATCTGCTCATATTATGCACCGATACAATTACTCGATCATACTCGTTCATTTTAGTTAAATGTGTATTGGCTTGGTCGAGACTTATTCCATTGGGAATGTTAATGCTGACACCCACACCTCGTTTAGTTAAACCAGTTTGAAAAAGTTCTTCTTCACTAGAGCCAAGTGCAAGGCTTGCAGTATACCTTTGCTGACCTGTTTTAAGTGGCAGCAGATTTTTTTTATTGGTGGCTATGGTTAAAGCACTTTCAAATAATAGCCGATTAAGGCTGTCTCCTTTTTCTGAAGTAATAAGGGGTGGAACAAGGCTAGTATTCAGCGCCTCATTTTCATGCAGTCCAAGTTCATACTTGTAAGACAGCACTTTTTTTAAACGCATATCAATATATTCCTGGGTTATTTCACCGTCAAGTACTGCTTTTTTTATGAGCTTTATCCCTTTAGGAATGTTTTCAGAAACAACCAGGACATCGTTTCCTGCAAGAAATGCGGTTTTATCTACATCACCAGGGGTAAAATATTTACTCACCCCCTTCATGTTTAGTGCATCTGAGAATACAAGACCATCAAAGCCCAAACTATCTTTGAGTAAGTCACTAACTACTTTTTTGGACAGGCTTGAAGCTAAGTTTGGCGTGCTATCCAAACTTGGTATACTTAAGTGGGCAACCATTATTCCCATCATTCCATTTTCAATGGCAACTTTGAATGGATATAATTCTAAACTATCCAAGCGTTCAAAACTGTGATTAATTATGGGAAGATCTTTATGTGAATCTGTATCGGTATCTCCATGACCAGGAAAATGCTTTCCTACTGCCATTACACCCACATTTTGCATACCTTGTGCATAGGATAATCCTTTGAGGGCAACATTATATTTGTCTTCTCCAAAGCTTCTATCGTTTATTACTGGGTTGTTTATATTGTTGTTGACGTCAATTACTGGTGCAAGATTAATATTGATTCCTATTGCCTTGCATTCTTCACCAATTTGTTCTCCCATCTGAAAGATCAGATTATTATCCTTAATAGCTCCTAAAGTTAGTTGTCTTGGGTATTGAATAGTGCTATCAACCCGCATATTAATGCCCCACTCGCCATCTATAGAAGCGAATAATGGAATCTTGCTTGCTTCCTGAAAATCATTTGTCCAACTGGCTATTTGGCTAGGGTGACCTTTAAAGAAAATAACGCCGCCAATATCGTGGGTCTCAATTATTTTTTTGACGGATATTCTATTAGTTTCTTTTTGTGTTGGATACACACCAAGCATAAAAAATTGCGCTATCTTTTGATCTAAACTTAGGTTTGCAGTTACAGAATCTACCCATGATGTCTTTTGTGCATGATAAACTAAATTTTTTTTATTGGGGACATGGTGGTTGTGTATTCCTGTCGAATAAAAGGAAAAACACGTTAAAACTAGTAAAACCCACAAAAACCTGTTCATATTACAAAAGTATACTCTTCATCAGATTAATACTACTAAAACCATGCTAAATTATAGTACTACCAATTGTTTATAGCAATTAAAGTGTCTAGTGGAGAGGAATCTTTTATCTTCTGTAAATCTAAAGAGCGGTCTTTTGCTCAGACTTAAAGGGGTGCCTTACTTCAAAGGGTTCAGGTTTTAAGTAGGAGGTTAATGGCCTGATGGCAAGATTCGGAATCTTACTGTTATGTTTTAAAAAGGAATATGCCTTCACGGGTGTCGCTCCTACTGATGTTTTTATCTCACTGGCAGTTCTTCCAAAGTGAATTTGTTTTTTTTCTGCCAAAATTCCTTGTTCAATAGCATCATACAAAATTCGCTGATAGATCGAATATTCTCGATTCAAGGAATAATCCAAGCCTATAAAATTTAGATACAAACACTCAGTATCTTCAAAATAGGAAATTAGGCCAACTAGTTTCCCATCAAGGTAAAATCCTCTAACAAAAAATTGTTTGGGGTAAGCTTTTTTGAAATTCTGAAAGTAGGAATTATTTATCTCTGCCAATTTAAATGTGGCATTATTCATCACATTTTTATACAATTGGTAAATTTCTTTTTCTTGATTTTGGATAGCAGGGAGATCTAAGTCTTTTACGCTAAGATTCGCACCGTTCTTTAATACTTTTTTGGTACGAACCCTATATTTTGAAACGACACTGTTTAGATAATCATTGAAAGTATTCCAGGCAGTGTCAATATCAAAAATTAAATCTGGCTCCACTTCAAACAACCGATAACCGGATGATAATATGCGTTTATGCCCAACTAAGTCTTCCTCGTGTAAATCACTTATCAAAAGGGCATCAAATTTAAATTGGGTAGATAAAAATTCACCAGCTTCTTCGATGATTTCCCATTTTATTTCATCGGTAAGCTCATCTGTTTCCCAATATTGCCCATTATCTCCAGTGACAAAAACATTACCCAAAACAGCTAAATTCCAGTTGACTCGCTCTAAAGCCAAATCAACAATTGCTTCCATGGTTTTATTGATTAGACAATCTTCACCTTGGGGAATATAGGATTTTAGTTCACCGCCTTTAAAAGGCATAATTTGAAAGTAGAAATGAGCGAATACTTTCCCTTTTTTACTTACCTCAGTTGTAAAGTGCTTGACTTGGGGGTGTATCTTGATAGAGTGCGCTATAAAGTCAGCGTGTTCAAAAAACGCCCTGCCTTGATCACCTTGATTATTCCATGTTTGGTAATTATCAACCAACTTAAATTGGAAACTCGACTTCTTGGTTTCTTGATAAAACATGAATGAATATACCCTTTTAGAGATTACGGGTTCTTAACACGGCAAATAATAAAATTGTTCCTAAAAATAGGGAAAAGGCGTATCCTGTGACAGAAAGAATAGGCAAACCAATCGCTCCAACCATATAATTTTCACTCATGGGGATTGTTGCAAGTATAGAAGAGCCTAAAACCAGTGTAAAAATGATAAAAGTTAAAATAAACCTGTTCACAACTCTATCCATTTTTCGCAGCAGAGCTTCATATCCTTTGTGTTCAATTTGAACATTCAGTTTACCTTGCCTAGTTTTCTTTAAAATTGAGCGTACTTCAACAGGAATACTATTAAGTAATGCACTGATTTCATCAAATCGGGTTAAACCTTCTTTGGCTAGGTTCGTCATCGAATACTCTTCTTTAAGAAGTTTAAATCCGTATGGCTGAACGAATTGGTTGATGTTAAATTCTGGATGTATCTGTTTTCCAATGCCTTCTAGAAGACCTAAAGCTCTAAATATTAAGGTAACACTGCCCGGAACACGCATATTGTAATCACGCATAACACCTTGCAAACTTAAAATCAAGTCTTCTATTTTACTTTCAGCAACATCTAGTGTGGTGTATTCTTCAATTATCTCCTGAAGGTCATACTCCAACATTCTAACATTTTCAATATCATGGCTGATACATAACTTTCTAAGATTGAGGGCCATCTTTTTTGAATCCCCTTGTGCCATAGCAACAAAAACTTGGGCAAAGGATATTTTATCCCGTTGCATAAGTTTTCCAACCATCCCAAAATCAATTAAACAGATTCGTCCATCTTTTTGAATAATTATATTCCCTGGGTGAGGATCTGCATGAAAATAACCAAACTCAAAAATTTGAGTAAGGTAAATGTCCATGCCACGTTCGGCAACTTTTTTCCCATCGATACTCCATTCCTCTAGTTGTTTTTGGTCCGTAATCTTACATCCGCCAGCAAACTCTATAATCAACAATTTCTCTGTAGAATATTCTCGGTAAGCTCTAGGAACATAAAAATCTTTTCTCTTCCGATAAAATTTTCGAAAATTTTCAATATTTCTTGCCTCGTTTAAGTAGTCAAGCTCTTTTATAGTGCTTTTTTCAATTTCAAGCAAACTATCCTCAACGGCTTCATAAGTAAGGCCATTCTGTTCGATAACCCCTTTAGCATGGGGAAGAATGGATTTGGCTATCTCTAAATCTTGAACCAAAAGCTTCCCTACTCCTGGCCTTCTTAATTTGACAACTACCTCTTCACCAGTTCGAAGCTTAGCTTTATAAACTTGACCAATAGAGGCTGAACCAATAGGCACTTCATTAAATTCTTCAAATATTTCATCGTAAGGGCGTGGAAGCTCTTCGTCTAATATTTTACGAGCAACGGTAAAAGGAAATGTTTTTACCTCGCTCTGTAATTTTTTCAGCTCAACAATTAACTCTTCTGGAAGTATGTCAGACCGGTTAGACATAATTTGCGCAATTTTGATGGCGGAAGGACCAGCTTCTTCAGCAGCCATTCTTATTCTTTCCCATCGAGTAGTTGCGCTGACTATCCTGTTTTCGCGAGTCCAACTGAGCAACATTCTACGAGGCACAATATTTTGCAAGAAGGAATGAAACACGATATCCTCAAAACCATATTTAATTAAGACCTTAATGATTTGACGCGTTCTGCCTAAATGTTTAAAGGTGCCGTCTAACAACATGACGTAAAAATAAGATTATTGCGCGAAATCTTGCTATTTATTTGCTAATTGTCCGCATGCAGCATCAATATCTTCCCCTCTGCTTATGCGTACCTTGGCTGTAACACCGTTTTGTTCGAGAAGCTTGATAAATGCATTTCTTCTCGTTTTATTGGCCTTGCTCAGCAAAACACCATCTACCTGATTGTACTCTATTATGTTAACAAATGCAGGGACTTGCTTGCACAGCTTTAAGAGTTCTTTTGCATCCTCAATAGAATCATTAAAGTGATCGAATAGTATATATTCAAAGGTTACTTTGTTTTTGGTTTGCTGATAGAAGTATTGAAGAGCATCCATAACTTCCTCAATTGAGTTGCTTCGATTGATTCCCATAATTTCATCTCTCTTTGCATTTGTAGGCGCGTGCAATGACCAAGCCAATTTAAAGTCTTTCCCTTCATCTGCAAGCCGTCTTATTCCTCTTGCAATACCAACAGTTGAAAGGGTTATTCTTCTTGGGGCCATACCCAAACCTTCAGGAGACGTAATTTTTTCTATAGCCGCCATAACATTATCATAGTTTAGTAAGGGCTCTCCCATGCCCATAAACACAATATTACTCAAATGATGCTTGTAGTTTTCTTTGGCTATCTTGTTTAAAAGAACTACTTGATCATAAATTTCTCCAGGGCCTAAGTTCCTTTCTCGTTTAATCATGCCAGTGGCGCAGAAGGCACAGCTTAATGTACAACCCACTTGGGCTGAGACACAGGCGGTCATCCTTTTATCTGCAGGAATCAATACTCCCTCTATGATACGATTATCATATAAATTGAACCCCAACTTGATAGTACCGTCAATGCTCTTCTGGTGCGTATCTATTTGAGCACATCGAATTTCGTATTGCTTATTGAGCGCTAACCGCAATTCTTTGGGCAGGTTGCTCATCTCCATAATATTATTAGAACTTTTATTCCATAGCCAATCATACAATTGTTTTGCCCTAAATTTCGGTTGAGACATAGACTCAAAAAGACTTTCTAACTCTAGCTGGGATAATATTCGTAAATCTTTTTTCAATTAGTTTCAAAATTTGAAACAAAGTTAATCGGCATTCCGTAACTATTTGTAACAACATAAATAAAATTGATATATTATGAAAAATTTAAAAACTACATTACTTCTTGCTTTTGCTTTATTCGCAACTTTTAGCTTCGCGAGTGAAAAACCATATCTTGTTATTGAAGAGACTGATGAGTCTTACGAGGTATTTTTAAAATTAGACAACGTTGAAAATATTGCCTCCATAAATATTTTAGGTGACTACAGAGTTGGGGATGATAAATCAAGTCTTTCAGTTAGTATCGGTGCAGATGAGCTTTCATCTTACGATGATAAGTTTGCTCTAGTTCATAAACTAGACGGTTGTTGCACTCATGCTACTTATACCGTTCTTATGACAGATAAAGACGGAAATGTGAGTGGATTTCCAGCAGTAAATGTTGATTTCAGCTCACTTACTCTGGCACTTAACTAGTCAACAGCTTTCCCGAGAGAGTTAAATTTTTTTAAGGTAAGAGTAATATCAGTTTCAATACTATAGTTTTTAGCATACAAAAGGTTTAATCGGCTTCCGGTTAAACCTTTTTTCTTTTTACTATAACTCATTGGAGTAAGCACTCCTGGTTTGATTGAGGGAAGTTTTAAGTCTACTGAATCCAATTGACCCTGCAAATAACCAACCCATGATAATTTACCGGTCAACACTTTCAGTATATTCGAAAAGAAGTTTCTTTTATTTTCCACAAGCAAAACGGCAAGAGGAAAAGCCAGTAACAAAAAAGAGGCGAAAGTGATATCAAAAACTCTTTTCATCGATTTTGATCGAGCAGTTGAAATCTTTAGGTTGACATCTATGGCATATAAATCTCCCGCTGAGTTTCTAGAGTTACTGCCAATTATACTAACACTCTCGTCAGGCATAATTTTATAATTCAAGCTGTTGCCTAATTCAGTCATGGAGGAAATAATTTTTAAGGACGGAATGTCCTTTCCACAAAATATGAGCTCATCAATATGATACAGGTTCACTATGTCTGCTAGACTTTTATACTCCCCTAAATATAACTCTTCCGGATACTCCTTATCAAAAGATACAAATCCTATGCATTCCACATTCACTTGACTATTTTTAAGCAAAGAAAATGCTCGCTTAGCTTCTTCATTTCCGATTATTATGACCTGGCCTTTATCTTTCAATTCAATACGCGCTTTGCGATGAAAGATAAGGTGATACAACAATCGAGTAAGTGATAAAACTACGGCAGATCCTACCCCTCCAAGAATAATTATTGCTCTTGAGAATCGTAAGTTTTCAGGAAGAAAGCCATAGATGGCTGCGATCAGCAAGGTCCCCAGAAGAGTGCCCCGCCATATTTTTTTCGATTGATAAGGCTTCTCATAGCTACCCATGATAATATGCATTAATATCCACACAAAAGCATATAAGGGAATAACGACAGTAAAAAACTCCACAGGATAATAATCAATCGTTTCTTTGATTTTTAATGCCCAGAGTTTAGAAATAAATACAGTGAATACAATACTTAAAAGTGCATCAATAAGAGGGAGTCCAAGTTTTTTTAGTAATCCACTGGTTAGACTGACAAAACCACGCAGATAAATCGCCAATTGTATACCCCAAGTATAAAATTTTATTTGTTTGTTTGTGAAGTGTTTTTTAGCAAAAATAAGCATCGCCTCATAAAATACTTTTACATAGTTCAGGCTTCCTTTTTTGGTACTTTCTCCTTTGTAATGAATAATACTGGTATCTGCTAGATAATAGTTTTTAAACCCTTTTTTGATGACTTGAAAGGATAGTTCGATATCCTCTCCATACATGAAGTAGTCTTCATCAAATCCACCTATATCTTTTAACAAGGGGGTTTTAAAAAACATAAAAGCTCCGGATAAGACTTCAACCGCGTGGTTTTTTCTTTCGTCTAAAAACCCCAAGTGGTATCTACCAAATGTTTTAGATTTTGGGAATAAGTTTGCTAATCCACTCATTTTACTGAAGGCAACAAAAGGACTTGGAATGCTCCTTTTGGATTCAGGAAGGAAATTACCTTTTCCATCTATCATTCGAACGCCTAGTGCTCCGGCATCCTTATTATTCTGTATAAAACTAATGCAAATATCTAAAGTATCTTCTTGAAGAACTGTATCTGGATTTAAGAGCAAGGTATAATCACCTTGAGCTAATTCAATACCTTGATTGTTCGCTTTGCCAAAGCCTCGATTTTCTGTATTGGCGATGAGTTTTACCTGCGGGAATTTTTTGGCGATTAACTCAATAGATTGATCATCAGAGGCATTATCAATCACAATGATTTCTACTTCAAGCTTATTAGCCGCTTTGTATACGGATTGTATAGCCTGCTCAATAAAGTAGCGCACGTTGTAATTAACAATTATGACAGATACATCAATCATCTATATATTTATCAGGCTTCGAGCATTACTTAAAGATTCTTCAGAAACTTTTTCGCCACTTAGCATTCTAGCTATTGCTTCTATATGTTGTTCGGTATTTAAGGAAGCAATCTTGGTTTCGGTTTTTTCTTCATCGTCATTCTTGTAAATAAAGAAGTGCTTTTCAGCTTTTGCAGCGATTTGCGGCAAATGCGTAATTGCAATTAATTGGTGATCTTGACTAATTTCGCGAAACACCTCTGCAACTTTTGCGGCAGTTTCACCGGAAATACCGGTATCAATTTCATCAAAAATTAAGCTAGGTAAAGCTCGTTTCTTTGCCAAAAGTGCTTGAATACTTAGTAATACTCGGGATAGTTCCCCTCCAGAAGCAATTTTGTTTAAAGCTTGCGGTGCAAACCCCTTGTTGGCATTAAACAGGAAGGATATGTCATCTTTCCCACTTGGAGCAAACTTCTTCTTATCAGAGAGCTTAACCTCAAAAATGGCATTAGGCATTCCGACCTTAGTCAAGATTTTATGAATGTCACTTACTACCTTTCTACTAGCTGTATTACGAGATTTACTGAGTGCTTTTGCCGCTTCTTCTAGTCTAGATTGAGTTACACTGAATTCTAGCTGAAGTGCTTTGAGCTGCGCTGATATAGACGAGGAAGAGGCCGTTAACTTCTGTAAATTGTCTCGAGTAGTCATTAATTCTTCAATCGATGAAACTTGATGCTTGCGGATAAGTCGATTGGCTTCATTTACCAAGGTATTTAGTGTTTCAATTCTATCTCCATCATATTCTGTTTGCTCTGCTATTTGCCTTGCTTCATTTTTTAAATCATCAATTTCGATTATTGAGCTATTGAGTCGCTTATTTAAAGCGGCTATTCTGCTGTTGTAATCCTCTACTTCCCTTAGGTGGTAAAATGCTTCGTTGAGTAGCTGATTTACTGCATTTTCTTCACCTTCGATTAAACTAACCACAGCGTGTAGTTTGGCATTTATTAGCTCGGCATTACTTAAGCTGGATAACTCATTCTCGAGGGTATCCAAATTTTCTCCTTCTAGATTGGCCTCCTCAATTTCATTGAGTTGGAATTGGTGCAGATCATAATCATTTTGAAGCTTTATTTGCTCTTTTTCTAATTCTTGAATGGTTTTTTTTAATGAGCGATATGCCTGATACTGTGTTTGGAATTCTTTTAGAATTTTATGGTTATTGCCTACCAAATCTAACAGCTCCAATTGATAACTTTCTTTATTAAGTTGTTGTGTTTCATTTTGGGAGGTAAGATTGACCAGTTTTTCGGCAAGAAATCGAAGCGTGTCTAAAGTGACAGGAGTATCATTCACGAAGGCCCTAGTTTTGCCGTTAGGGTTTATTTCGCGGCGCACAATGGTTAGGTCATCATAATCCAAATCTAAGTCTTCAAATAGACTTTCCAAATGGTAATTGCCAATGATAAATTTTGCTTCAATAACACACTTCTCCTCTTGGCTATATAGTATTTTGGTATCTGCACGATCACCAAGACTTAGTCCTAGTGCGCCAAGTAAAATAGACTTACCTGCACCAGTTTCACCGGTGATTATATTCAAGCCTCTATCAAAGGTTAACGATACATGCTGAATAATTGCGTAATTCTTTATTTCTAACTGATTGAGCATTCTTCCTGCAAAATAACGAAATCAAACCTAGCATATTCGAAAATTACTTGATTTTTTTTAGAAAGTATTCGGTGGCTAGTATTTGATGTCTAAATCTATCTATTCAGCTTTTCGAGTTCCATTGACTTTATAGTAAAGATGAAATAGACTAGCCAATACGAGCAAAGCAAGACCTTGATGCATAACGCCTAAATTAACTGGTGTCTTATTTCCAATAATGCTAATAATGGTTAACACACCTAAAAGGTATTGAAGCAGAACCAAAAGCAAAACCAGGTAAGATGATCGTTTTAATGGAACACCAAGCTTATTAATTTTAAAGGGTAGATAGAAGGCAAGCAACAGTAATAATCCTGCAAAAACCCTGTGCAGAATTTGGACCACTCCTTTTATCCAAACCGAACCTTCATAATTTAACATTTCTGATTCTTGGATTAGAGAAGGATCGCTTACAATTTTTAAAAGATGATTGTTCTCTAAAAATATTGGCCAACTTGGGTGTATTGCCCCTGCTCGCATCCCCGCCATAAATCCGCCTAACATAATCTGCAATACACACACCGATATAAACACCAGAATCAGCCGCTTAAGCGCAGGTGCTTCATATTTTCGTTTGCCCTCAAGATATACCTTCAGGAAGGTGTAAAAGAGATAGGTAAATAAGGCCGTTGCAATGAGTAGGTGACTAGCCAATTTATAAGCACTTACCCAGGTTCGGTTATCTTCATTTAAGCCACTAGCAACCATTATCCAGCCAAATGTAGCTGCTAATGACGCAAGAGCGATTACTACGCCTAAGCGTTTAATTAACCATGAAGGCAACCATTTTTTATAAACAAAGAATACAAAAGGAAAGAAAAAAATCAGGCCCATGCTTCTTGCCCAAAGTCGATGAAACCATTCCCAAAAGTAAATCGTTTTAAATTCGCTTATTGTCATCGACTGATGAATGGTTTCAAACTGCTTCTTGGCATGCGTTTGATATTTTTCAAAAGCAATATTCCAAGCATCTTCATTTAAGGGTGGAACAACTCCTTTAACCAACTCCCATTCTGTAATAGAAAGGCCCGAATCTGTAAGACGAGTGATACCGCCAATGACCACTTGAACAAGGATTAAAATTAATCCGATAGCAAGCCATGCACTGACCCATTTTTTTGCTTGAGGAATCATCTTTTATTATTTTATGCAAAGATACCTTGAAAATTTTTTTAAAGCCCAGAATGGGCAGTTAAAATACCCATGTTAAGTAAGCATAAATTTATACCTTTGTAAGGGGAAATTAGCTGCTAGTTTTTTCAAATAACCCTTAAGGTTTACGGATTTGAATCCCAAGCACTATGGCTGCTGTGCAATGAAAAATTACAAAACTGAAGCATTGTTAAAAGTTATAAGGTGTTAAAATTGGATGCAGACAAATTTAACTTCCTACCTAGAAATTGGACCCCCAATCTCCTTGTTGATAAAAACAGACCTCCGGATGGTTGCAGGGTGTTTGATTTGGATCGATTGGATGAGTTTAAAAACGTAGAAGATGAAGACTAATAAAATTTCTCCTTTTTTGTTTAGATGGATGATGAATTTATACCCACCATTCCTTTTTGGAAGGGTACGGATTAAAAAGGTTTCTTCCGATTTTAAACATATACAAGTCTGCGTTAGGAGTTCTGTGTTCAATAAAAACTTGTCTGGAACCTTATTTGGAGGAACCATGTTTTCAGCGGCAGATCCATTTTATGCATTAATGTATTGGCAGAATTTTGCTCATCAATATAAACAGAAAGTCCGTGTCTGGTTGAAAGCTGCCGATATTAAGTATAAACGGCCCGCGAATAAGGACATGTACCTTGATTTTAACCTCACACAAGCCGACATTGAGCAAGCAAAGCATGCGCTTGAGACTTTAGGGAAGTTTAATAAGGCGCACGAAGTGGAGCTAAGAGATAAACAGGGGAATGTTTATGCTTCAGTCAAATTAATCGTTTACGTCGGGCTACCTTGAGGGACTAATCGTTGCATGGACTTCCGAATGAAGATTGCCGATACTACGGTCGTTAATCCATCAGCGATGGGGAAGGAATACCAAATCCCATCTAAGCCAAAATATAAGGGAAGAATGATTACTAGAGGGATTAAAAATATTCCTTGTTTCAATAGAGTCAATATTAAAGCGGGTAGGGCTTTTCCTATTGCTTGATAATACGCGCTAGATAGAAGTTGAACGATAAGCGTAGGGGTCAATAGAAAAACTATTCGAAGTGCTGGATATGTTTGATCAATCAAGTTTGAATCATTGCTGAAAAGACCTACGATTTGAGGGGCAAAAATGGTAAGAATCGCAAAGATGACAACGGCAATGCCTAATCCGTATTTAATCGCGGTGTAAAGAACCTCTTTAACTCTAGGCCATTGCTTAGAGCCATAGTTAAAACCAGCAATAGGAATAAACCCTTGTGTCAATCCAAAAATCGGAAAGTTGATAACCATCATCAATCTACTGATGATTCCATAACTTGAAACAGCCAATTCTGATCCATAATAAAACAATGAGTTGTTGAGCACAATAGCCAGTATGCTTACCGCTCCTTGCCGCACAAAGGTTACGCCACCTACTCGAGTGATTTCATTGATTATTTCAAGGCTAGGTTTAAGATACGTGGGGTTAACACTCATACTACTTTTCCCAAACAAAAAATATGAGAAGGCAAAAGTGCCACTGCATATATATGCGATGGTGGTGGCAAGCGCTGCACCGTGTAGGCCCATATCCAAATAAATGATGAAAATGGGGTCTAGTGTCAAGTTAATAAACGCTGGAATCAGCATGGATACCATGGCAATTTTAGGTAAGCCTTCTGCCCGAAAGACATTGTTGCTCATCATTGCCCACGCCAAGAAAGGAACGCCAGGTAATAGGGTCATAAAATATTCTTTAGCAGGAGCAAGTAATTCTCCTTTTCCTCCCCAAATATTCAAGATATCCTCAATAAAAAAGGTGCTAATTAATACGACGAAAATGGAAAGCCCAAGCGTAAGGATGGTTTGATTTCCAAATGTCTGAAATGCTTTTTCCTTGTTTTTTGCTCCTAAAGCCCTGCTAATTATGGAAGCGCCACCTACTCCAATCGACATCCCTAATGCAGATATAAAGAATGTGATTGGTAAAACTACAGCTATTGCGCCAAGGGCTATACTTCCAATAAAATTTCCAACATAAATAGAGTCTACCACCATATTGATTGATAACATCAATATACCGATCGCTGCAGGAAGACTTTGTTGTAAAAGTAATTTAGGTATGGGTAAAGAACCCATTCGTTCGCTGTGATTCATAAAGCCTACCAAATGTAAGTTTCTTTTTTGTCTTAGCCACAAAAAGCGGGTTGTATTTATATAAAATTCATAGCTTTGTGCAACTAAACCAAATTATATTTTCATGATATCTGTACAAAAGATACTTGAGGTAAATCATAAAATTTATGCTTACGTCAAGACAACCCCACTTCAAGAAAATGATAATTTATCCGCTAAATATCAGTGCAGGGTTCTGCTAAAAAGGGAAGACTTGCAATTAGGAAGAAGTTATAAGATTAGGGGTGCATTTAACAAGATGTCCTCTTTGAATAAGGTTGAAATTAGTAAAGGTGTGGTATGCGCTAGTGCGGGTAATCATGCGCAGGGGGTGGCCTTATCTTGTGCCAAGCTAAAAATAAAAGGGACTATTTTTATGCCCAAAACAACACCTCAACAAAAGGTGGATAAGGTCGGTCAGTTTGGAAAAGAGTTTATCGATATTATATTGATTGGAGACACTTTTGATGATGCTTATGCTGAGGCTAGGCTGCATCAGGAAGACACAGGTAAAATTTTTATCCCACCGTTTGATGATCAGAAAATTATAGAAGGTCAAGCTACTGTTGGGAAAGAGATCTACGAGCAAGAAAATGGACATATTGATTATGTTTTTATTCCAATTGGAGGAGGTGGCTTGTCGGCAGGTGTGGGAAGTTACTTTAAACAAGTAAGCCCTGAAACAAAAATTATAGGGGTTGAACCAGCAGGAGCAGCGAGTATGAAGCTATCCTTTGAAAATGGAAAAGTAACACGCCTAGAGAATTTGGATAAATTTGTAGACGGTGCTGCTGTAGCTAAAGTCGGCCAGTTAAACTTTCAAATATGCCAAGAAGTTGTTGATGAAATTAGCGTAGTGGAGGAAGGAAAGACCTGCACCGTAATTCTACAGATGTATAATGATGATGCAATTGTTGTTGAACCATCCGGAGCCTTATCAATTGGAGTTTTGGATACATACAAAGAACAAATAAAAGGGAAAACTATCGTTTGTATAGTTAGCGGGGGGAATAACGACATCACCCGAATGGAGGAAATCAAGGAACGCTCGATGCTGTTTGAAGGCTTAAAGCATTATTTTATTATTAATTTCCCTAGACGGGCAGGTAGCTTTAAAGATTTTGTAAATAGTATTCTAGGCCCTAATGATGAAATTTCCTTTTTCGAGTATAACTCCAAAAAAACAAGCGGAGATACTGTGCCAGGAATGGTAGGGGTTGAATTAATGGACCAAGACGACTTAAAGGAAATAATTAAAAAACTAGATGCAAACGGTTTTAGTTATGAGTTGATCAATGAAAATAAGATGTTGTTTGATTACCTCGTTAAGTAAGCCGCTTTTATAAGCTTCAAAAAGGCTACTCAGTTTTTTAAAATAATATTTTTTTAATGAGGGTTACCGCATAAGAAGAGTTGATATAGCAGTTATAAATTTACGGAAAGGTTCGCAGGATAGTATATCTCAAGGTCTGCTCTAGAAAGAGGAGCAAAATAGCAAGGGCAGCAAAAGGATAGAAAAGCTCTTTTATCCTTATTGTTTGCGAGGTTTCAATCTCCGTTTTTTCTAAAAGATCAATTTCCTCATAAATATTTTCCAAGGATTGACGATCAGTCGCGCGATAGTATTTACCCCCTGTTGAACCTGCGATCTCTTGAAGTAGTTTTTCGTCAATTTCAACCGGCAAATAATCATATTGAATAGAACCATCAGGCAATACATACGCGGGCATGTATGCCTCTCCTTTAGTTCCAATTCCAATAGCATAAACCTTAATATCATATTGTATAGCGGTTTCCGCTGCTGTAATCGGATCAATGAGTCCCCCATTATTAACTCCATCTGTCATTAAAACGATAACCTTGCTTTTTGCTGGACTGTCTTTTAGGCGGTTTACTGCAGTTCCGATTCCCATGCCAATAGCAGTACCATCTGCTAGAAGACCATTTTTAATCTTAGCCAATTGACTTTGGACAATTTTGTGATCTGTTGTAATCGGTACTTGGGTAAAACTTTCACTTCCAAAGATTACCAATCCCATGCGGTCGTTTGGACGACTTTCTATAAAACTTGAAGCAACTTCTTTAGCAGATTCTAATCGATTGGGTTTAAAATCTTGTGCAAGCATGGAGGATGAAATATCCATGGATAAAACCATGTCTATTCCAAAGGTCTTTATATTTTCATCAGTAGACGAGCTTTGTGGTCGGGCTAAAGCAAGCAAGATAAAACATAGCGTAAACAAGCGAAGCACAGGCAACAGCGGCAAGACCTTACCTCGCCAAGAAACATAGTTCATCCACATGGAAGTATCTGAAATAGCGAAACTAGCATATTGAGTTTTAAACCTAAAGTAAAACCAAAGCCCAAAAAGAATGCATAAGGCAGGTATACCATATAATACCCATGGGTGTGCAAATTCTATGTTAGACCAATCGCTAAACGTCATCTTTTTCAATTAATTTTTTCGGTTTGGTATGCCGCACAAAATCCTTAGCCATTTTCATCATGCGCATATTTTCATCGCCCAAAGGACGGAACTTTGCAAATTTCGCCAAATCAGCCTGAATCAAAATTTCACAAACCTTGCCTTTAAGGGAATCATTGAGGGAAAGAATTTCTTTGATTTCATCGGTTGTACTTTCCATTGCTGGAATCTCAAAGCGACCTTCTATGTAGGCGCGCAGTATTTCGGACAAGCCCAAATAATAATCTTTTACTTGGTCATTTTGCCAAAGTTTTTGATTGTCGAGTTCCTGCAATTCATCTAGCGCCTCATGATAAAAATCAAGCATCGTTTTGGGCTTTTCTTTGAAAATTATAATCTCTTTTTTACGCAAGAAGTACCAGAGAATTAAACCAAGAATAATTAAAATAGGAATCAACCATAAACTTAGTTTCTTCATAAACTGCTTCCATGGGAAAGGGAGTGATTTTACTTGTTTTATAGGTTTTATTGCCTCACTGGTATCAATAGATACCGTATTTACTTGAAGTATTAAGCTATTTGAATATATGGTGTCTGCTGTACCATTAGTTCGCAAGATCAAGGCGGGGAAATTACTTAATTCATAGCGGCCAGCTTCAAACTGTGTAAGTAGATATTTTTGTTGAAGACCTCGCTCAATGGTGTCCATTGGGTAGGTCTCAATTAAATCGAACAAGAAGCTTGAATCAGATAGCTGAGGGAAAAAACCACTTTCTCCTTCATTTAGATTTAGCTCCATATTAAGGGTAATATGGTCGCCTATGAGCATAGTGTCTTTGTCTAAGCTAACTGAAAAATCTTGCGCTTCTACACCCAGCATATTGGCAAAAAATAGCCCGATGCATGCGATTAACTTTTTCATCTGCGCTGCCCTCTTCTTTTAAACATTTGCATCATTACCGAGATGTAATTATCGCTAGTGTCTAAACTTAAAAAATCTGCTTTGAGTCGGTAGAAGCTCTGTTCGTTTTGTAACCTGTTTTTTTCAAAATGTTCGGTATATTCCTTTCTTAAATTACGGGAGGCACTATCTACCCAAATCTGTTTACCAGATTCTAAATCTTGCATTTGGACCAAGCCCATGTCTGGAAGTTCTTTTTCCATTTTATCAAAAATATGTAAGCCTATAACATCATGTTTTTTTCTTAAAATACGGAGGGCTTTTGCGTATGGCTTGCTCTTAAAATCGGACAGAATAAAAGCGATGCTTCTTCTTTTTACTAAATTATTGAAATATTCCAAAGCCATACCGATGTCAGTGCTTTGATTGCTTGGTTCTATATTTAATAACTCTCGAATAATGAGCAGAACATGTTTTTTCCCTTTCTTGGGAGGGATATATTTTTCAACCTTATTACTAAAGAATAGTACACCTACTTTATCGTTATTTTGAATTGCTGAAAAAGCTAAAACAGCCGCTATTTCAGCCATGAATTCATTTTTGAATTGGGTCTGTGTTCCAAAATATGAGGACTTACTGATATCTATGAGAAGCATAACAGTTAACTCTCGTTCCTCTTCAAAAACCTTGACAAAAGGTTCGTTAAATCGAGCAGTCACATTCCAGTCTATCGCGCGCACATCATCTCCATAGGTGTAACTTCGAACTTCACTGAAGGACATTCCTCTTCCTTTAAAAGCAGAGTGATACGAACCGGTAAAGACTTGGTTGGTCAAGCCCTTGGTCTTTATCTCAATCTTTCTAACTTTTTTAAGTAATTCGCTTGTTTCCATTATAGTTTCTCCTCGGTTCGATAATTGGTGTTTGATTAAACTACCTACTTAAGGAATTTCTACAGCATTTAAGACCTCACTTACCAAGTCATCTGCACTTACATTTTCTGCTTCTGCTTCATAACTTAAACCAATTCTATGGCGCATGACATCGTGACAAATGGCTTTTACATCTTCGGGACTAACATAGCCTCTCTTCTTCATGAAGGCCATTGCTTTGCTGGCCATGGCTAAGTTTATACTCGCTCTTGGAGAACCACCATAAGTAATAAGTGGAGCAATTTTCTTCAGGTTATTGGCCGCTGGGTCTCTCGTGGCAAAAACGATATCTAGGATGTATTGTTCAATTTTCTCATCCATATAGACTTCTTTGACTAATTCTCTGCCTTTGCGAATGGCCTCTAGGCTTGCAGTGGGATTAATAATTGATTGCTGGTTTCCAATATTCATTCGAATAATTTGCCGCTCTTCCTCTTTTTGCGGGTAGGTGATATTCACTTTCAACATAAAACGATCGATCTGAGCTTCAGGTAAAGGATATGTCCCCTCCTGTTCAATAGGGTTTTGTGTGGCTAAAACTAAAAAGGGTTCGTCTAATTTAAAACTGGTATCACCAATCGTGACCTGTTTTTCTTGCATGGCTTCTAGCAAAGCACTTTGAACTTTGGCAGGAGCGCGATTAATCTCATCAGCTAGCACAAAGTTTGCAAATATTGGTCCTTTCTTGATTTTGAAGTCATTCTCTTTTTGATTGTAAATCATTGTTCCAATAATATCTGCGGGTAGTAAGTCTGGAGTGAATTGGATTCGACTAAATTGACCCTCAACGGCAGAGGATAAGGATTTTATTGCTAGGGTTTTGGCCAATCCAGGCACTCCCTCGAGCAGTATATGCCCATTGGCAAGCATAGCTAAAACCAAACGTTCAACCATTTTCTTTTGTCCTACAATAGACTTTCCGATTTCTAAATTGATTAAATCAATGAATCCACTTTCTTTTTCAATCTTTTCGGTTAATTCTCTAATATCTACACTTGTATTTTCCATAAGTTGACAAATTTTGAAATACAAATTTATAAAACCATAGAATTATAATGAGGTTAAGAAGTGTTAAACATTTAATGCAGCGGGGTTTAGGGCTTATCCTAAATATTTTGCTACAATAGGAACTCGTCTACCCATGCCAAAGGCTTTTGGCGATACCCGCAGTACAGGAGCCATTTGATGCCGCTTCCACTCACTTATGTTTACTAATCGTAAAACTCGATTGACCAAAGCTTCATCATATCCTAATGCTATAATTTCTTTTGGGCCCAACTGCTGTTCAATATAGTGAAAGAGAACTGCGTCAAGCTTATCATAATCTGGTAAAGAGTCACTATCCTTTTGATTGTGCCTCAATTCTGCTGAGGGTGCTTTAGAGATAATATTTTTCGGAATAATCTCTTGTTCGTTGTTGATGTGTCGAGCTAAATCATAAACCTGCCCTTTATATAAATCACCAATGACCGAAAGACCGCCACACATATCACCGTATAGAGTCCCATACCCAACGGCAGCCTCACTTTTATTCGTAGTGTTTAATAAAATATACCCTAATTTATTGGATATAGCCATAAGACTTAAGCCTCTTAGTCTCGCTTGAATATTTTCTTCAGTTACATCATTGGCTTTACCTTCTAGATGCGGTTTAAGGTTTCTTTCAACATTGTGGTACATATCCTCAATGGGAATAATCTTGTAAGGAGATTTTAAATTGTCGCACATTTCCAATGAATCTTTTACTGAGTGATCACTGCTGTAATGCGAAGGCAAGAGCACCGACAAGACATTTTCTTTACCCAAAGCTTCTACAGCCAATGCTAAGACAACTGCAGAATCAATGCCCCCAGACAAGCCCAAGGTCGCTTTTGTAAAACCTAACTTGCCAAAATACTGCTTGATACCGCTTACCAATGCCAAATGAATACGTTCAATTTTCGAGATTTTTTGTTCAACTCCAATCAAGTCATCGATTTCATCACTATCAATCATTTCAATACATTCCTGAAAGTAGGGCAGTTCAGCAACGATTTCACCTTTGCTGTTGGCAGCAAGCGAGCCTCCGTCAAAAATAATTTCTGTCTGCGCGCCCACATGATTGGCATAAAATAAAGGTATACCGTATCGAAGGGAATTCGCTTTCACAATTTCTTTGCGTTCTTCAGCTTGTTTGTAGGAGAAAGGGGATGCGGAGAGGTTCAGAATGAAATCTGGTTTTTCTTCGATTAAACTATCCATTGGGCATACTGGGTAAAGCGGATTTTCATTGCCAATATTCCAAATGTCCTCACAAATGGTAAGTGCAATTTTCTTTCCTTTAAACTCGACTACATGAAACTCTTTGCTCGGCTCAAAGTATCGATACTCGTCAAAAATATCATAGGTAGGCAGCAAGGCTTTATGTGCAAGCCCAATTATTTCTCCATCCGCAATAAAATAAGCTGAGTTAAATAGGTCTTTACCTTCGGCAATAGGATTTCTACTTGGTGCACCTATGACTACGGCAATATTTGAGGTTAGGGGCTTGATTTTATCAATTAATTGATCACATTTATTAATAAAATCTTCAAATTCTAAAAAATCTCGCGGAGGATATCCGCAAACTGCCAATTCACCAAAAAGTACAAGATCTGCTTTTATACGAACGGCATTCGCTATCGCACTTTTGATTTTATCGAAGTTTTTTTCAAAGTGTCCAATGTGATAATTTAACTGAGCAATTGCAATTTTCATGAGTACATATTTCCACTAAAACATAATTCCCGTGGTTAGGTTAACCATTCGTAATACTGATCGTTTATTGTCGCCATCAGCAAGGATATTAATAAAACCATTATTGAAAGATAGTTCAACCAAAAAAGTGGTCTTATCACTGATGATGTATTCAAACCCTCCGCCTACTTTAAGGCTAGCGTTGTAAAAATTTGATCGAATATCAAAGGGCGATAACTTTTTATTAATAGATTCATTTTCTAAATAAGAACCATCCAGCGTGAATCTTGATCGGACTCTAAAGGAATTAACAATTCCAAATTCTCCAAAATATTTGAAATAACCAATTTCATTGGTTATTAACTTAAAAACAAGTGGGAGATCAATATAGGTAAATGTATAAATTTCTTTTTGATCAGTTAGTAGTCCAAGAGCCGTTCTTACGGTATCGTTCACTCCTAAATAATAGGCATTTATAGCAGGGGAGTTTACTCTTGAAACCCTTGGATTACTTATGTTTACACCCGTACTAATCGCATAATTTTCATTGAAGTAATACTCAGTTAGCAATCCATAGCTAAACGCATATCCGGTCTTCGTATCTGTAATATCTACATTGTCCGAGTTTATCAATGAAATGCCATTGGTAAATTGAAGACCGAAACGAAATTTTTTGTGTTGACCAAAAGAATTTGTTATAAAAAGTAAAAAAGCAAAGGCGATTATAATTTTTTTCATGCCGAATGGTTTATTTTGCAGATATATGAAGAATACATTCTCTTATCTTTCTTTAATTTGTATTGGTCTTTTATCGCTGCTTAGTTGTGATTGGTTCAACAAAAATACAAAAAAGATAGATGTTTCAGCTATTGAATTAAATTTAGCTATTGACCGTTTTGACCAATCCTTCTTTTCTGCGGACACTAATAATTTGTATACTAGTTTGGCAAAAGTTCGCCAGCAAGATTCTAGCTTCTTCGACTTTTATACAATCAATGTCATGCGCTTTGGTCCAATCAGTGACACCTTAAGTCCTACCATGCTGGATCTTAATCATTTCTTCACAAACCCGTATGTGTTAGATTTGTATGATACGGTGCAAGTCCATTATGGAGATATTACTCCCCTTAAAGAGGAACTCACGGAAGCAATGAAGCATTTTAAGTACTATTTTCCAAACAAAGATTTACCTCATTTTAAAACTATGATCAGTGAATTTGGCTACAATGCCGTGGCTTTAGATTCCGTCTTTATTGCGCTGTCTTTAGACATGTACTTAGGTAAAGAGTATATGTATTATGGTAGCTTTGATTTCCCGAATTACCTTATTCGTCGATTTCAGGCTGAATATTTAGTACCTAATGCCATGGAAGTTTTGTTTAACGCATATTATGCTCTAGATGAGCTAGCGGAAACAGATGCATTGATTCATGCAATGATTGAAAAGGGGAAGCTGCATTATTTTAAGGAGTGCATGCAACCGGAAAAAGAGAAACACATTCTCATTGGTTATACCAAAGAACAATACGACTGGTGTGAAGATGCAGAAGGGGAAATTTGGAAGTTTTATAATGAACATGATTTATTCTATTCGAAGAACTATATGGAACATAGTCGTCATATTGGCGAAGGGGCCCTTACCGCAGGAATGCCAGAGCAGGCTCCAGGCAATGTTGGAAGTTGGGTAGGCTGGCAAATTGTTAATCAGTATATGAAGAAAGTCGAAGAGAATGTTTCTTTAAAAGATATGCTTGAAACGCCTCCAGCTGTCATTTTAGCGAAGAGTAATTATAAACCGAAGTAAAGACAACTGCATGGAAAAAGTTTGGAACGATGATGAGATGCAGGTGCAAACCGACAATTTGCTTTATAAGAAATTGGTAAAAGAGGATGTTGTAGTATTAAGGGAAATCATTAACTTTCATGACTGGAAATACTATCTTAAAGCTGAACCGATTATTTCGGATGTAGAATATGATAAGCTGTTTAAATCTTTAAAAGAACTTGAAAATTCATATCCAGAACTTGTTACTAGTGACTCTCCCACTCAACGGGTAGCTCAGGCTTTAACGAAGGAGTTTAAGACGGTGTTGCACACGGTTCCGATGCTTTCCTTAAGTAATTCATACAATGCTGAGGACCTCAATGCCTTTGATGAATCTATTAAAAAGCTGAGCAACAGAGAGGGATTTAGTTATTGTGTAGAACCAAAGTTTGATGGAGCAAGTATCGCTTT
>CAZZMB010000014.1:0-12446 GCA_964655225.1 uncultured Chitinophagales bacterium
AATTGGAAGCAAGCAGTTTTCATAAAAGTACCCGACCTTTTATCAGAGAAGCTTTACAAAAAGACCAGCATCATTTTTAATGACTTTAGCCAAGCCACCTTTCGTTAAGGCCTTAATAGATAGATCCCACTTTTTATTACTAAGACCTGCTTTTTCCTTTAGCTCAGCTAATGGGCATTCTTCAAGTTCTGATAGTATTTTAAAAACCGATTTAGCTTCATCGGTAAGGGCTTCAATGTCATTATTAACCACCTTCACTTTCTCTGGTCGCATTTGAGGAAAGAATAGCACTTCCTGAATGGCGGGATTATTTGTCAAGTACATGATTAATCTATCCATGCCGATACCGATGCCTGAGGTTGGAGGCATTCCATATTCTAAGGCACGCAAAAAGTCTTGATCAATTAAACCCGTGGCTTCATCATCGCCTTTTTCTGCAAGTTTCGCTTGTTCTTCAAATCTTTCTCGTTGGTCTATTGGATCATTCAACTCACTGTAAGCATTTGCAATTTCTTTACCGCAAACCATCAACTCAAAACGTTCCGTCAGTTCAGGATTATCTCTGTGCTCCTTGCACAAGGGGCTCATTTCTTTTGGATAATCCGTAATGAATGTGGGTTGGATGTAGTTCCCCTCACATTTCTCGCCAAAAATCTCATCAATCAATTTACCTTTGCCCATGGTATCATCTACTTCGACACCCATACCTTTAGCTGCAGCCCTTAATTCTTCCTCCGATTTTCCAGTAATATCAAAGCCTGTAAACTCCTTTATAGAATCCGTCATGCTTACTCGTTTATAAGGCGCTTTCCAGTTTATATTATGTTCGCCAAACCAAGACTTCGCTGAACCGTTTACCTCAACCGCCACATGCTCTAGCAAGGATTCGGTATAATCCATCATCCAATTGTAGTCCTTATATGCTACATAAATTTCTAAGGCTGTAAATTCAGGATTATGCGTTCGATCCATTCCTTCATTTCTGAAGTTCTTTGAGAACTCATAAACGCCATCAAATCCCCCAATAATCAATCGCTTTAAATACAACTCATTGGCTATACGCAAGTACAGTGGAATATCTAAAGCATTGTGATGTGAAATAAATGGTCGAGCTGCCGCTCCCCCCGGTATAGGTTGTAAGACAGGTGTCTCCACCTCCATATACCCACTTTTATTGAAGAAGTTTCTCATCGCTGTAAACATCTTAGTTCTTTTGACAAAGACTTCTTTAACCCTCGGATTCACCACTAAGTCAGCATAGCGCTGACGGTAACGCAATTCTGGATCTGTAAACGCATCGTGCACGACTCCCTCTTTGTCCGTTTTCGGCAGAGGTAATGGCTTAAGGGCCTTACTTAAGAGTTTGAAATCTTTAACCTTCACCGTTATTTCTCCCACTTGAGTGGTAAACAACTCTCCTTCCATTCCCACAAAATCTCCTAGGTCAATTAATTTTTTAAATAAGTCATTGTATTTGGATTTGTCTTCTTCTGGGCAAATTTCATCGCGATTAAAGTATACTTGAACTCTCCCCGTAGAATCCTGGAGTTCACCGAAAGAAGCTTTCCCTTGAATTTTGATAGACATCATTCGTCCAGCAATCACTACCCTTTTTCCCTCTTCATACTTATCCTTAATATCCTGTGCGGTGCTGTCTACAGGGAATAAATCTGCAGGATAGGGGTTGATTCCCATCTCTCGGATGCTATTCAATTTTTCTCTACGAATGATTTCTTGTTCAGAAAGGTGCTGGCTCACGTCTATAAATTTTAGATAAAGGTAATGAAGCTTAAAATAAAAGGGCTAGGAAAATAGAGGATTTTACTCGTCAATCTCCTCAGCTAAAACTTCCCAGCGTTTCATATGGCCCTCAAGTTCCTGTTTAAACCCTTCATATTGTTTAAAAAATTCCTGGTCATTGACATATTGTTCAAACTGTTCTGGATCTTGTAATTTTGCATCAGCTTCGGCAATTTTAGCCTCTAAAGTACTAATCTTGCCTTCTATGCTTCGCAATTCCTTTTTCAATTCACGCAAAAGCTTGTTTTCTTTTTTACTCAATGATTTTTTAACGGCAGTAAGCTCCTTCGGTGCTTTATCCAGCTCAAATTGCCTGAAGTTTTCTGCTGCTCTTAAGCGCAAGAACTCATTAATGTCACCAACGTGTTCTTTAACGCCGTGATCAATAAATTCGAAAACCTTGTCTGTTAATCCTTGTAAGAAATCTCTATCGTGTGATACCACAATAACAGTTCCCTCAAATTGCTTAATGGCTGCTTTCAGTTTATCCTTTGAAGGCATGTCCAAGTGATTGGTTGGTTCATCTAAAATCAAGAGGTTAGCAGGGTCTAAAAGCAATTTACACATGGCTAGTCTTCCTTTCTCGCCACCACTCAATACCTTAACTTTTTTCTCTACGTCCTCTCCGCTAAATAAAAATGAGCCTAACAAGCTTCGCACTCGTGTGCGCATTTCAAAAGGAGCTGCATCGTCAATGGTTTGCAAAACTGTTTTATTGCCATCTAAACTCTCGGCTTGATGCTGCGCATAAAATGCAAGTTCTACATTGTGTCCCAAGGTGAGTGTGCCATCATATGGAAGTTGACCCACCACCATTTTAGCAAGGGTAGTTTTACCCATTCCATTTTTACCGACAAAGGCAACTTTCTCTCCTCTATTGATTTCAAAATCAACCCCCTTAAATACGTTCTTATCGCCATAGCTCTTGCTCACATCAGCTGCTTTTACAACTACCTTTCCTGATCTTGGTGGCTTTTGAAATTGAAAATTAATATTACTGTTGTCACTTGAATCCACTTCAAGGATTTCCATTTTATCCAGTTTCTTTATCAAGGATTGAGCAAATTTCGCTTTATTGGCCTTGGCTCTAAACTTGTCTATGTTGCTCTTTGTCTGCTTGATAAGCTCCTCTTGATTCTTTTTGGCTTGTTGTTGTTTTTCAATTCGGTCTCCACGTTGAATAAGGTAGTTGGAATAATTACATTTGTAATCTTCAATTTTACCCATCACAATTTCCACCGTCCGCGTAGTTACATTATCTAAAAATGTTTTATCATGCGAAATAAGTATTGTGGCTCCGTTGTAATTCGTCAAAAACTCTTCCAACCATATAATTGATTCAATATCTAGGTGATTGGTGGGCTCATCGAGTAAAATCAAACTGGGTTGTTGCAAAAGAATTTTAGCTAAAACGATACGCATTTGCCAACCCCCACTAAAGGTTTTAACTGGCTTATCCATTTCATGACTTTCAAAGCCCAAGCCTTTTAAGATTCTTTCTATTGATTCCTCATGCTTTTCTGCCCCCATATGATGCAGAAGCTGCTCTTTTTCGGTAAGTTCATTGATGAGTTCAAGGTACTCATCACTTTCATAATCGGTTCTGGTAACAAGCTCGGTATGGATAAACTCAATGCGCGCTTCGATTTTTTCAACTTCACTGAAGGCTTTCTTTGTCTCTTCTAATACACTTAAATCACTTTGAATATCGATGTCTTGTGGTAAATATCCAATCGTATATCCGCCAGAAGTTTCCACTGTGCCGGAATCCGAGCCTTGATACCCGGATATTATCTTTAATAAGGTTGATTTCCCTGCACCGTTTTTACCTGTAAGTCCAATTCTTTCTTTATCCCCAACTTGAAAGGTGATATCTTGAAACAAGAACTTGCCTCCAAACTGAACAGAGATGTTGTTTGCTCTTAACATGGAACAAAATTAAGAACTTTAATGTTTTATCTTTGCTTCACCGATTATTGTTTTGAATAAAGTATGAAAATGAAAAAATCAGCGCTTGTTTTATTGCTTGGAGTATTGTTTTTTGCAAGTTGTAGCTCCTTTTTTAAGGTAGAGGTTGTAATAGACAATCCTAGTAACGAGTTGTTAAGCTTTTATTTGGATGATTCAAACTATGAATTAGCTGGGAAAAGCCACAGGTCTATTAGGCTAGTTAAAGGAGAGCATTACTTTAAGGCAGAGCAAGGAGGAGAAGTAATCTATGAGGGAACCTTAAGCATTACGCAGCCGGGAATAATTAACTTGACTCAATCTAAATATATTTTACATCGAGAGCTGTATCTAGCAGAGCAGGAAAAATACCAGGAGATAGCAACAGAGGAGTTGAATTTAAAAGATGTCGATATTGAGAATAAAATGTATCAAAATGTAGATTTCGAAATTTTTGAAAAAAACGTATTTATTCCCAAACGATGGGATTATACTTTTCACGAGTCTTTACCTTCAGAAATAAAGTCTGGTGGTAATTTTAAAATAGTAAGTAAGCTCTATAGGCAAGAGGATCTTGAAAAAGCTTGGGGTTTTAACGGCAACTTTGATTTCACAGGAAATGCTGATGTTGATTTAGAGCTATTCCTCGATAGTATTGCAGAGCAACTGAAAACCGCAGACTCTATTTACTAGGCATAGATTGTTCGCCCATATAGACATGCAGCTAAGTTCTTGATCCTCCTAATCAGAATGGTCATGCAAGCTGTTCTTTCATAATCTTGTAAATAATAATGTTTTTGCACATTATTTAAGACAAACTCTACAACTCTTCTGTGCAAATCTTAATAAAACAATTTTCCAAGCATCCATAATTGTTGCAGTTTTGATTAACAATTAAATAATGTATAAATGAAGCAGTTATTGACAATTTTATTTTTAGCGGGATTTACAATTATTAACGCACAAATCAATCAAACCCGAATCGATGGTTTTAGGGATTTTAAGTGGGGTAGCCACGTAGACTCTTTAGACCGAAGTGGCGAACCTGTTGTGTTTATACCGGCTACCAAAGTGGATTTATTAAATGGAGGAAAATTTTACACCTTGCCTCAAGAAAATTTAATACTTGGAAGTATTTTACTCACCAATATTTATTACGTTTTTTCCGACAAGACAAATAAGCTGTACAAAGTGGTCCTGGAAGGGAAAAAGAGCGACGTCGAATCCATGGACTTTATAGTTGACCATAAATATGGTGAGCACGTTAACGAGGCTGTTGATGATGACAAAATATCTAAGCAATGGATCGTGGCGGATGTCACATTGTCGCTATACAATTTCAATTATAACAAGTTTGAATTTGAGCTACTTAGTGATTGGGAAGCGGCAGAGGCTTATGAAAAGAATACGAGTGTAACGGACTTCTAAGTAATAGCTTATTTACCCCCTGTTTCTAGAGGCCGTTTTTATGTCTAAGCGCTTGCTAAAGAAGATGGAGAAAAAGGATACGACTAAAGTAGAAATAAAGGCGAATGGGCCCGTGATTATAAGCGGCGACTTGCAAATTACTTTGTCAAGTGGCGTGGTCCAGCAAATGGAACGTATTGTTCTTTGCAGGTGCGGCGAATCAGGCAAAATGCCTTTTTGTGATGCCAGCCATAATCGCTTAGGTTTTCGTGCAGATTAAGCCTTATCTATTCAGTAATTTCCAATTCGAGTAGCCAAAAAGTTGATCCCCTCCTAAAAGCTTGTTTTCAATTTTAGTCAAGAACCTATTCTTCAGTTTCTCGTGTTTGTGTAGTGGCCTATTTAAGGTGTGCTTTATGCCATAGTTGAGTTGGTCGGCCCAATGAAACTCAGCAATCCTTTTATGCAATACTTGTGGATGTGTCTCCTTATGTTTTTGGAGCTTTCCTAAAGCTCCGTAATCAAATACGTCTTCTGTATTCTCAAATATTTTAGCTACTTTCTTCTCTCCCTTAAAAACAGTATGTAAGTTCTTGCGTTTATTTTGCATATACTTTGGTGGCCGTGTCCAACCATAATGATACATGTAGGCATTCACAGTAGCTACTTTTAGCTTATACGTTCCTTCTTTCTGTCTGTAATTAAGCTTATCAAAATTAGGAATTCGTCGAAAGGATTGTGCATCACCCCAAGAATGAATATCCGGCTTGTTTCGTATTACTCGAATCTCTTTGGGGTAAATGCCGTGGCTTTGTAAATAATGATTATAATCGCCGTAAAAGTGTCGATAACGAAACAACAAACCTTCAACCTCTTTGTCGTGCAGAAGTTCTTCGCATCGCTTTTTAATTACGGGAAAGTATTTCTCGTGAAAGACCTCGTCGGACTGTATATAAAACAACCAGTCACCTGTACAATGCTCCTTTGCAATATCTGTCTGTTGGGCAAGAATAGTTCCATCACCGTATTTTTCCGTATCCCATGAGGTCTCTATAATTCTCAACTTATCTGAGTTCAGAGCTAAAAGTTTTTTTCTTACCTCACCGACTTTATCGTCCAACGCGACTACAAACTCGTCTACTATAGGAAGAATGGACTGTATAGATTGAATAAAAGGATAATAAAGAGCGTCTACTTTATCGTTGGCCAAGGTAAACCCACTAATGGTCATAGACTTACCTTCTTTCTCCATTGATTTTGTCGTAATTGCTCGCGTTTACTGGGTCCGCTGTTTTTATTAATTGAAGAAAAACCGTTTTTTCTTCTTCTGGCGCTTCCGAAAACACCCCAATAATTTCATCTTGTTTACTCTCAGACCATGTTTGTATAAGGGGTAGGTTTGGGTTGTCTTGAGCAACCTTTGCTACCTCTTGCAATCCTTTCATCACATTTTGTCTGGCCAACAATGGGTCGTCATAAAAGGTATCAAGGCCCTCTCTGTGATAGATAAACATTGCCTTTCTAAAAGGCTCATACCGGCCGTTTAGTAGGTGTGTTATAAACCAATATCGGTTACGTTGATTTTTGTCATACGATTTCCACCCCTTGTATGTGTTTGCCTCCGCGGTGCCAACAACGGCAACCATGTCTTGCGCCTTTTGTAAATACTTCTGTCCACCCAAATCCGAATAGGTGTCATAATCTATTCCGATAGCTAAATAAGCATAAAACCCGAGCATGTGGCTGAGGTTGGAGTTAAACTGAAATTCATTGAATTCGATGGGGTCAAATTCTTTATAAATAAAGACAAAATCATTGTCAATCATATTTAAGACTGTAGAATTATAGGTGCTATTAAAAACGGGTCTTTTGGAGATAACCGTTATGGATCCCGTATAACCGTTGTCGCCAGCTTGGTCTGTAATGCCGATAAATATACTTAACTGAATTTTCTCATGATCCTCAAAATTCTCATCTGTCCATTTTCGATTGTTCATGAACTCAGCAATCGTGTTTTCCAAGGTCTTAAAAACCTTTGGATCTGTCCTTACCTTTGAAGCATCAGGTGCCGATACGGTAACCTCACAAAATAGCTCTTGCGCTTCTAGTGAACACAGCACCATTAGTATACATAGGCAACCTATAACCAGTCTTTTCATTAATTTCAATTTTGCTCAATAACTTGCAAATAGTTAAGTATGTCTTTGGCAACTAACCGCTTGTCCTTTAACTCAAATTTAGTGATTTTATTGTACTTGTCGAGTATGGTAATCTTGTTTGTTTGATGCTTAAATCCAGCTCCCTTATCTTGTAATGAATTTAAAACAATGAAATCCAAGTTCTTTTTTGTCAATTTGCCTTTGGCATTTTCAAGTTCATTATTAGTTTCTAAGGCAAAGCCTACCAAAAGTTGCTTATCTGTTTTTATCTCCCCCAAACTTTTTAAAATGTCTTTAGTTTGGACAAGCTCAAGAGAAAACTCAGCAGTTTTTTTCTTTATCTTTTCTCCTGCCTTTAACGCTGGCGTATAGTCTGCTACGGCAGCAGCAAGAATTGCAATGTCACAATCGACAAAATGCTCATGACATGCTTTATACATCTCGGCAGCAGTTTCCACAGCGATTAAATGAATATTTGGATGCTTAGCTTGAAGGTTCACTGGACCGCTTACCAAAACCACTTGAGCGCCTTCCATAGCGCAGGCTTCTGCGATTGCGTAACCCATTTTCCCGCTTGATCGATTGCCTATAAATCGCACCGGATCGATTGGTTCATGCGTTGGCCCTGCGGTAAGCAAGACTGTTTTATTAGCTAAAAAACTCACCGTGAATATAGCTTAAGATTTCTTCTGGCTCGGCCAATCTTCCTTCACCATTTAAACCACTGGCTAGCTCACCGTTCCCGACTGGTATAATTTTAATTCCATCGGATTCAAGCGTCTTTAGGTTTCTCTTAGTTGAAGGGTGGCTCCACATATCTAAGTCCATGGCTGGTGCAATAACAACCGAACATTTGGCGCTTAAATAACTAGCCAAAAGAAGGTTGTCACACATTCCATTGGCCATTTTTGCTAAGGTGTTTGCTGAGCATGGTGCAATCAGCATGAGATCTGCCCATAAGCCCAATTCTACATGATTGTTCCAGTTCTCCCCGTTATCAAACATGTCTGTTTGAACGGGGTGTTTACTTAATGTAGATAGGGTTAGGGGAGAAATAAAAGCAGAAGCACTAGTTGTCATAACAACCCGCACTTCTGCTTCACTTTTAATTAATAAGCGACACAAGAAAGCCGCCTTATAAGCAGAGATGCTTCCTGTTATCCCCAGAATAATTTTTTTGCCCTTAAGCATGCTTACTCTTCAGTTTCTGCATTCTTATCCCGGATATATAATTTATCCGTTAAGAATTCTTCCGTAGAAAGAATCGTTGGGTGAGAAAGCTTTTCGTAATATTTAGAAATTTCGATTTGTTCTCTATTTTCTAAAACCTCTTCTAAGGTATCAGTAGCAGAGGCAAATTCTTGCAACTTATCATGCAATTCATTCTTTAGCTCAACACCAATTTGATTAGACCTTTTTGCGATTACATTCAAAGACATGTAAATATTACCTGTCTCCTTTTTAAAATCAGCCATTTTTCTTGGCTCAATTCCGTCAGGAGCTTCAAGGTTTCTGTACTCTCTAATTTTATCCATTGCTTAATTTTTTTAAATTCTTTTGTGTAGCGTTAAATATTTTTAAAGCTTCCTTACTAAACTTACTCTGTTGGTAAATATTAATAAAGTCGCTATATGCTTGAACTGCTTCTACATAATAATCTTGTCGCTCTGCTAAATCCGCATTTTGTGCTTGAAGGTAATATGTTCGCAGCAATTCAAATTGTGCTTTTTCTTTCAATTCTTCGGCCTGTTCTAAAACTTTCTCACTATCTATAAGTGCTTCGTGCACTTCATAAACGTCAAAAACATCCCTCAACTTAGTATCTCTCTTGTCTAGATTATAAATGAGTGCAGATAAATAAGCTCCTCGAATGGCTTGGAAGTGAGATTCTTGGGCAGTATTTCTAACACTTGGCAGGAACTCACTGTCCTTATATCTTGAGGCGAATGTGTTGGCATATTTAATAGCCTCTTCATATCGTCCTTGTTGTTTCGTAACAATACTTTGTTCTGCATACTTGAAAAACGAGGCGACAATTTTGTATTGAATTTCTTCTGGTCCATCGATATCTGGATAATCTATCAACAAATTCTTGTAAGAAAAAGCTGCTGCTCTGTAGTTTTCCGTCTTAAAGTAAAGCGCAGCAGCTTTCAGTGCTTTCGTCTCTAATTTTAAGCGTAATTCATCAATTTTATTGTTGCAATAATTTAAGCGAGCGCTCTCAGGATATTGGTTAATAAATACTTGGTATGTTTCAATTGCTTTGTATGTTTCGGTCTGGTCTAACCTTGATTTTGGACTTTGCTTGTCGTAGCTTTCTGCATGCATAAACAAACATTCTTCTGCATATTGACTGTAGGGGTGTTTCTGTGTATAATTCTTGAAATGATATGCAGACATCACGTAATTACCTTGGTAAAAATGAGCCAAGCAGTAGTAATAATAAACCTCTTCGGTAGTTTTGGACCCCTTATATAGGCCCATCAATTCTTCAAAAACAGGTATTGCTTTGAAGTAAGCTCCTTTGTTATACCACTCAAGGGCCTGTGTATATTTTAGGTTGGCATCAGCCGAACGTAATATTTTTTCAGTAGAAGAACACGCACTAACTAAGAGGAATAAAGCAACAAATATGTACGATATGAATTTTTTCACAGTCTGCAAAGATATGAATTTATTGGCATTTAGCATAGTTTTCAACATTTTTTCCAAATGTAAATATGCTTTTTTTGTTGGTGGGTCCGCTGTTAAAAAACGCTAAACCGCGGTTTTAGTATAAATGGACAGGACAATGCTTCGGGTTTGTAATTTGCAGATTTCCCTATCTTTGCTAGATGAGCCATTCGTTAAAAGAATACACTGCTGGCATTCCTCCATATTTACGAGGGCCATATAGTACGATGTATACTATTCGTCCATGGACGATTCGCCAATACGCTGGCTTTTCCACTGCAGAAGAAAGCAATGCATTTTATCGTCGGAATTTAGCTGCGGGGCAAAAGGGCTTGTCTGTTGCCTTTGACTTAGCCACCCATCGAGGATATGATAGTGATCACCCCCGTGTTCCGGGTGACGTAGGTATGGCGGGAGTAGCCATTGACTCCATTGAGGATATGAAAATACTTTTTGATGGGATTCCTCTAGATAAAATGTCGGTATCCATGACAATGAATGGTGCGGTGCTTCCTGTAATGGCTTTTTACATTGCTGCAGCCAAAGAACAAGGGGTTAGTTTAGTAGAGCTCACCGGAACAATACAAAACGACATTTTAAAAGAGTTTATGGTTCGGAATACCTACATTTATCCGCCTAAGCACAGTATGCGTATTATTGGAGACATCTTTAAATACTCCTCTCAAAACATGCCAAAATTCAACTCTATTTCTATTAGCGGTTACCATATGCAAGAAGCAGGTGCTACTCCTGAAATTGAATTAGCCTACACTCTTGCCGATGGGCTAGAGTATATAAAAACCGGCATAGCAGCTGGTTTGGATATTGATAATTTTGCGCCTCGCTTATCCTTTTTTTGGGCAATAGGCATGGAACACTTTAAGGAGATTGCAAAAATGAGAGCCGCAAGAGTTTTGTGGGCAAAGATCGTTAAGCGGTTCAATCCAAAAAACCCTAAATCAATGGCACTTCGGACCCATTGCCAAACCTCGGGGTATAGCCTTACCGAGCAAGACCCATACAACAATGTAGCTCGAACCAGTATTGAAGCATTGAGCGCGGTGTTTGGTGGCACGCAGTCCCTGCACACCAACTCCTTTGATGAAGCCATTGCCTTGCCGACTGATTTTTCCGCTCGAATTGCCAGAAATACACAAAAATATATACAAGAAGAAACGCACATTACCCGAGCTATCGACCCTTGGGGTGGGTCTACGTATGTTGAAGAGCTCACCGAACAAATAATAGAAGATGCCTGGAAGCTCATCGAAGAAGTTGAGGAACTTGGGGGTATGAGTAAAGCTATTGAAAGTGGCTTACCGAAGATGCGTATTGAAGAAGCTGCTGCAAAGAAGCAAGCAAGAATTGATTCTGGCGAAGATGTTATTGTTGGTGTCAATAACTATTTGACTGAAGACAAACAGGAATTTGAAATATTAGCCATTAACAATAAGCAGGTAAGAGAAGGGCAAATAGCAAGGTTGGTGAAACTGAGGGCATCTAGAGATAGCCATGCTGTTGATGCGATTCTTGATCAAATAGAAAAGGCGGCTAAAAACGGAGAAGGCAATTTATTAGCTTTGGCTGTTGAAGCAGCAGAAAAACGGGCTACGCTAGGTGAAATATCCTTGGCTTTAGAAAATGCCTTTGGCCGTTATAAGGCTGTCATAAATAGTATTTCTGGTGTATATTCAAGTGAAATGAAGAATAATGAAACATTTAAGAAGGCACGAAAATCGGCGGATGAGTTTGCTGAGGCCGATGGTCGTCGACCGAGAATTCTAGTTGCTAAGATGGGGCAGGATGGTCATGACAGAGGTGCAAAAGTAATCGCTACCGGCTTTGCTGACTTAGGCTTTGATGTAGATGTGGGTCCTTTATTTCAAACGCCTAAAGAGGTCGCTCTTCAGGCAGCAGAAAACGACGTACACATCCTTGGTGTTAGTAGTTTGGCTAATGGGCACAAAACCTTAGTTCCTGAAGTTATTGCTGAATTAATAGCATTAGGTCGGGCAGATATTATGGTGGTTGCTGGAGGTGTAATTCCACAGCAAGATTATGATTTCTTGTTTGAAAATGGTGTAGCGTTTGTTTTTGGCCCAGGAACCAAAATTCCTGAAGCTGCAATTGGTGTATTGCAAAAATTAATGAGTCAGCTGTAGTTTAACTGATATGATGTAACTAACTTTTCATTAAAATAAAAAAACCATAGCACCAGTTATTCAAAACCTCCTTTACTATGCGACTCGCATATATACCCACGGTATTCTTAGGGTTTAAGCTTGTTGGTGGCTACAAAGCAATAAGTGAACCCTTAGTACGACTTTCTTTAGGCATACGTCCAAGATATCTTCGGACGTCCTAGTGCAAGAAAACTCATTCCTCATACCCGACACAGAGTTTTTCGGCTCATCTTCGTTCTAAATTTATTTTAAACCCAAAATAATTAATTATGAAAAA
>CAZZMB010000014.1:12546-17538 GCA_964655225.1 uncultured Chitinophagales bacterium
TGAGTATTTATGTAAGTAAAAAAATTGCATTAGAAGCTAATTATGGTTTCTTAGGCTATACTTCTTCAAGTTCTACAACTGAAGCAGCCGGTGTTGAAACTAAAACAAGTCAGGGAAGTTTTGGATTAAACTTAAATCCTAACACTATCCGTTTAGGTGTATCTGTATTGTTTTAAACTATTTATTTAATTCTTCGAAAAGCCGCTCACTGAATTGTGAGCGGCTTTTTGTTTTTAGGCTTTGCGCTCTAACACCGCAATATAAAAACCGTCGTTGCCTGTAATGTGCGGTAGCAAAGTCTGCTCAGTGAGCAAAGTAAACTCTCCGTTGTTTGTTAAAAATTTTTCTACTTGCTGTTCATTCTCTTGAGGCAGAATGGAACAGGTTGCATAAACCATTCTTCCCCCCTTTCGAAGGACCTTGCTGTAGGTTTGTAATATTTCTGCTTGCTCCTTTGTGATGCGATCGATAAAATCTTGATCGAGTTTCCATTTAGCATCAGGGTTTCGCTTCAAAACACCCAGTCCACTGCACGGTGCATCAATCAGTAAAGCATCGGCTCCATCTTTTAAGCGCTTAATTGTCTTTGCTATTATTAGTCTTGTTTCAACATTATGTGCTCCCGCACGGCGTGCTCTGCGCTTCAACTCTTTCAATTTCCATTCATATATATCCAATGCTATAAGTTGTCCTTTATTTTGCATAAGTGCTGCTAAATGCAATGTTTTACCTCCCGCTCCTGCACATACATCCATTACGCGCATGCCAGGTTTAGGCGCTAAGGCCTTCGCAACAAGCTGTGAAGAAATGTCTTGAACTTCAAACCACCCATCTTGAAAGGCGGCAGTTCTAAATAAATTTTTCCGTTGCTTGATTTGTATGGCATTCTCTTGCCCTGAAACACTTACCGCTTCTATCCCCTCAACTTCTAGCGAATTAATTACATTTTCTGGAGTAGTTTTAAGTGTATTAACTCTCAAATAAACCTCGGCCTGTTCATTTAAAGCAGCCAAAATTTCAACCGTTTCATTTCCATAGGCTTTTTCAATAAGACCAAACAACCAATCAGGTACTGATTGTTCTATTGCTGGGTTGTCTATTTTCTTTGAAAATCTTTCTTCAATTTTGCGAAAATCAATGCCCTTAAACTCATCAAAAAGTGGGACTTCATATTCTTTGGTAAGTAGATATGCCGCTATCAAATTGTAAATGTTTGTGCGTTGTACTTCCTCGTCCATATAAAAAGCCAGCTTTCGCTTCCATCTTATAATATCATAGAATGATTCTGCTACAAAGGCCCTGTCTTTACTGCCCCATTTTTTATTTGCCTTTAGGGTTTTTTCGATGACCTTATCTGCATATTTATCGCTAAAAAGTGCTTCACTCAGTGCTTGTCTTAAGCCAATAATCAATACTCGATGTAGTCTCATAAATTAAAGTTTAAAATTCAGCATAGCCCTCAGTTGGAGAGATTCTGTTGAGAGGTGTTTTGGCTTGAGGAAGGATTTACATGCAAGGTAGCAACCCTTCTTAAAATTTTGAATTTGTAATTATACGTGTATGGCCCTATCTTCTGTAGCTGCAAGGCAGGCTTCTTTAAATGCTTCACTGTAGGTCGGGTGTGGATGGCTCATACGGCAGACATCTTCAGCGCTTGCTCGATATTCCATAGCTACAACTCCTTCCATAATTAAATCGGCTGCTCGAGCACCCACTATATGGACACCTAAGATTTCATCTGTCTTTTCATCTGCAAGAATTTTTACAAAGCCATCGATATCCATACTCGCTCGCGCTCTACCCAATGCTCGATAAGGAAATTTGCCTGATTTATATGCTGTTTTTGCTTCTTTCAATTCCTCTTCGGTAGCACCCACTCCTGCTGCCTCTGGCCAAGTGTAACAAACACCGGGAATCATATTATAATGAATGTGTGGTTTTTGTCCGGCGATTACCTCAGCTACAAAAACCCCTTCTTCCTCCGCCTTGTGCGCTAGCATCGCCCCCTTTACCACATCGCCCAGGGCATAAATACCCGGCACCTTTGTTTGCAATTGACCATCTGTTTCGATGCGACCTCGGTCATCTGTTTCAATTCCAACATTTTCCAAACCTAAGCCTTCTGTATACGGTTTTCGGCCGACAGCAACTAGGCAATAATCGCCTTTAAACTCGACTTCTTTGCCTTTTTTATTTTCAGCCTTAACAGTAACCGTTTTCCCCTTTACGTTAACCTTGCTTACCTTGGTACTTAACTCAAACTTCATTCCTTGCTTCGCAAAAATTCTTTTTAAATCTTTACTAATGTCTCCATCCATTCCCGGTGTTAATCGATTGGCGTATTCCACAACCGTGACTTGAGACCCTAGGCGCAAATACACAGAACCCATTTCCAAGCCTATAATTCCGCCGCCAATAATTAAAAGGTGCTTGGGTACTTCAGGCAGTTTTAATGCTTCCGTTGAAGTAATTACCCTTTTCTTATCAATTTTAGCAAAAGGCAAGTGGATAGGCTTAGATCCCGTGGCAATAATTATCTTTTCAGCAGTAATTTCATCCTTGCCATTAATCATTATCGTATTCTTATCTTTAAATGATCCTACACCAATTAGCACCTCTACTTTATTCTTCTTCATTAAAAATTCAATGCCATCGCAAGTTTGCTTGACCACGTTGTCTTTGCGAGCTATCATTTTAGGAAAATCTAAGCTTGCTTCCTTCACATTAATTCCATGTTCTGCAAATTCATGATTCATCTTATTATAATGCTCTGAGCTGTCCAATAAAGCCTTACTGGGAATACAACCAACATTTAAGCAAGTGCCCCCTAAAGTCTCATATTTTTCAATAATGGCGGTTTTAAATCCGAGTTGGGCACAGCGAATAGCGGCAACATACCCACCGGGACCGGAGCCAATAATTGCAACATCGTATTTTGACATAAATCTTTCTTTTAGTGTTCAAAAACAAAAGTAAAAGTAAATAACTACTTTAAGCTAAAGAATTCAGAAAAAGAACACCGTTCAAGCCAACTTGGTTCTGTTAAAAATTCTCTGAAGAAAAAATAATTTTAAAGCAGCCCTCATTTCGCCAGGCACCTCTATAATCCACGCGCCCTTGGCTCTCCCTTTTATTCCTGTTATTACTTGGCTTAATTTTAAATACTTGCCAAATTTAAACTGATTATCAATAACTTACAAGGGCTCAGATAAAAAACAATTACTGTTTATTGTTTGTAAGCTCAAATAAGCTTATCTTTGCAGTCCGATTTTTTAGTCAACTTCGCTTTAAGGCGATAATTTAACTGGAAATCAACAACTTATAACAAAAGAAAATTAAAAACGTGAATACATCAAGTTACAAAACTAAGTTTGCAAATGCACAAACTCACCAAAGAGAGTGGTTTGTTGTAGATGCTACAAACAAAACCCTGGGTAGAATGTGCACAGAGATTGCGACTATCCTTAAAGGTAAACACAAAGCCTCTTACACCCCGCATTTTGATGCTGGCGATAATGTAATTGTTTTAAATGCTGATAAAATTCATTTATCAGGGAATAAGTGGGATCAAAAAACCTACGTGCGATATACGGGCTATCCCGGAGGTCAACGTAAGGTTATTGCCAAAGATTTAAACAAAAAGAAGCCTATTGCTATTGTTGAAAACGCAGTAAGGGGTATGCTTCCAAAAAACAGATTGGGTAGAGCGATGTTTAGAAAATTATTTGTTTACGAAGGGGCCGAGCATCCACATACCGCTCAAAAACCTCAAACATTAAGTTAATATTATGGAAAAGAATATAGCGATAGGAAGACGTAAGGCTTCAGTAGCCCGAGTTTTTATCAGTAAGGGTAAAGGTAAGGTAACCGTAAATGGGAAAGATTTAAAAGACTACTTCTCGGTAGACTTTTTGCAGAACAAGGTTTTAGAGCCATTAGTTGCGACTGAAAACACTAAAAGTTTCAACTTCACAGTGAACGTTGCAGGTGGCGGCATCAAGGGACAGGCTGAAGCAATTCAGTTGGGTATTTCTAGAGCACTTCTATTGGTAGACGAAGAATATCGAATAGCACTTAAGCCTCTTAGAATGCTTACAAGAGATGCAAGAGTAGTAGAGCGTAAGAAGCCTGGCTTCAGAAAAGCGCGTAAGAAAGAACAATTTAGTAAGCGTTAATATTATAAGGCAAGTACAAGAAATTTAATCATGGAAAGAATAGATCAAAAAGAATTGTTGAAGGCCGGTGTTCATTTCGGGCACTTAAAAAGAAAGTGGAACCCTAAAATGTTGCAATACATTTTTATGGAGAAAAAGGGAATTCATTTAATTGACCTGAATAAAACATCCGATAAATTATTGGAAGCTGCTGCTGCGATGAAACAAATTACCGCCTCTGGCAGAAAAATTATGTTTGTTGCTACTAAAAAGCAAGCTAAAGAAACTGTTAAAGAAATTTCAAAAAGCATTAACATGCCTTTCGTGACCGAAAGATGGCTTGGGGGAATGTTAACTAATTTTGGTACGATCAGAAAGTCAATCAAGAAAATGCAAACTATTGAGAAAATCTTAGCAGATACAAGCGCTACAGGTTTAACCAAAAAAGAGCGTTTAATGATGACTCGCCAAAGAGAAAAACTGAATACGGTATTAGGTGGTATTGAGCAATTGAATCGCTTACCTGCAGCAATATTTGTGGTGGATATCAATCATGAGCATATTGCGATTAAAGAAGCTAAAAAACTAGGTATTAGAACGTTTGGAATGGTAGACACCAACTCTAATCCTAACTTAGTGGATTTTGCTATCCCAGCTAACGACGATGCCTCAAAATCGATTGAAATAATCACCAACTATCTCGCTGAAGCAGTCAGAGAAGGTTTGGCTGAGCGTCAGTCTATGAAAGACAAGGAAAAAGTAGAGGAAGCTAAAACTCAAGAGGAAGAAACTGCAACTGAAGAGACTGCAGCTGAAGAGACCGCTGAAACGAAGTAAA
>CAZZMB010000014.1:17638-36302 GCA_964655225.1 uncultured Chitinophagales bacterium
AGACCGCTGAAACGAAGTAAAGAAATGGCGTAATCGCGCCCATCCAAAATAAAAACGGTCGGGCTAATGCTTGACCGTTTTTCATTAATATGTATTAACAATAAAAAATAAAAACATGGCTATTACTGCTCAACAAGTAAAAGAATTAAGAGACTCAACCGGTGCGGGTTTAATGGATTGTAAAAAAGCTTTAGCTGAATCTAATGGAGATATGCAAGGCGCTATTGATTACCTGAGAAAAAAGGGAGCAAAAGTTGCGGAATTACGCTCGGGAAGAGATGCTAATGAAGGCGCTGTAATCGCAAAGACGTCTGCTGATAACTCAAAGGGAGTTATTGTTCACTTGGCTTGTGAAACGGACTTCGTTGCAAAAAATGATGAGTTTGTTCAGTTCGCAACTGAATTAGCTGAACTTGCTTTAGCTGAAAACGTTGAATCTAAAGAGGGGTTAGAGGCCCTAACTATCGATGGGGTAAGTGTAAAAGATAAGATCACTGAAAAAGTAGGTTCTATTGGAGAAAATATTTCTATTAGTAATTTTGCTTTAATGACTGGTGATAATATTTCATCTTACATTCACGCTGGAAACAAAATTGGTGTTTTAGTTTCGTACCAATCAGCGAAGGAAGATGCTGCCAACTTCTTTAAAGGTGTTTCTATGCATATTGCTGCTATGAACCCAAAAATTTTAAGTTACACCGAATTTGATGCAGACTTTATCACCAAGGAAACAGAAGCTTTCAAGAGTCAAATTGAAAAAGAAAATGAAGAAAGAGTGCGTCTAGGTAAACACCTTAAGAATGTTCCTCAATTCGTAAGTATGGTTCAGTTAACTGAAGGTGTAATGGCAAAAGTGGAAGACGACATTAAAGCACAGCTAGCGGCTGAGGGTAAGCCTGAAAAAATCTGGCATAACATTGTCCCAGGTAAATTAGATCGTTTTATTGCTGACAACACCTTGCTTGACCAAGAATACTGTTTACTTGATCAATTCTTTGCTTTGAATACTGATGTGAAGGTTGGTGCAGCCATCAAAGATTTTAGTGACGATGCAGAAATTGTTGCTTTCAAAAGAGTAGAGTTGGGAGACTAATGTCCATTTAAATCTAAAAAAAGCCCCTTCAAATTGTTGAAGGGGCTTTTTTTATGTCAATTATTAACGAAAAGGATTATTTTAGTGTCAAATTTGAAAATGAAACTAAAACGAGTATTATTAAAATTAAGCGGCGAAAGTCTGATGGGTGGCAAAAAATTCGGCATTGACCCCCGTGTTGTTATCCAATATGCAAAGGACATCAAGGAGGCCACCGACATGGGTTTTGAAATAGCAATAGTCATCGGCGGTGGAAACATCTTTCGAGGATTGCAAGCTAAAGACAATGGAATAGACCGAGTTTCTGGAGACTATATGGGAATGTTAGCAACGGTTATTAATGGCGTTGCCTTGCAAAACGGCTTAGAGACAGCTGGGATATATACCCGCCTAGTTTCTGCCATTGAAATGAAGGAAATTGCTGAAACATACATCAGAAGAAGGGCTACTCGTCATCTTGAAAAAGGTCGTGTAGTAATATTCGTAGCTGGGACAGGAAGCCCTTATTTCACAACCGACTCTGCGGCAGCCTTAAGAGCTTCAGAAATTAATGCGGATGCCGTTATTAAGGGAACTAGAGTGGACGGTATATATACTGCCGACCCAGAAAAAAATCCAAGTGCCACTAAATATGACCAACTTAGTTTTGAAGATGCCCTCAAGCAGAAATTGAATATTATGGATACCACAGCATTTACTTTGTGTCAAGAAAATAATGTTCCCATATTGGTGTTTAATATGGATACCCCTGGAAATTTAGCGCGCCTTTTAAAGGGAGAAAAAATTGGCACTGTTGTCTCTAATTAATAAATAAACGAAATAGTTATGCAAGAAGAAATTGAAATGATGTTGGATGAGGCGAGAGACTCTATGAATAAAGCAATCGAGCATCTTATCAATCAACTTACTAAAATTAGAGCGGGAAAAGCAAGCCCCTCAATGTTGGGTAGTGTAATGGTAGAAGCCTACGGAATTTTATCTCCACTTAATCAACTTGCCAGTGTAACCACCCCCGATGGAAGAACACTAGCTATTCAGCCGTTCGACAAATCAACCTTACAAGATATTGAGAAGGGTATACTTCAAGCCAACATTGGGCTTACCCCTCAAAACGATGGTGAATTCATTCGATTAAATATTCCCCCTTTGACAGAAGAAAGAAGAAGGGAAATGGTAAAACAAACTAAAGTAGAAGCTGAAGATGCTAAAATCTCGTTGCGTTCAGCTAGAAAAGATGCGATGGATTTTATCAAATCACTTGAAAAAGATGGCTTAAGCGAGGACCTCGCGAAAAATGCTGAAGATGACGTTCAAAAAATAGTTAATGATTACTCTGCTAAAGTTGACGCTGTCTTCAATAATAAGGAAAGTGAAATCATGACTGTTTAATTTATGTGCAGATTTAAATAAAAAAAGCCCCGTTAACTCGGGGCTTTTTTATGCTAATTACCTATTCTACTGTTCCTAGTCGCTTTAAAACTTTTCCATGTTCAATCAAGGCGCTTGCCATCGTTGGGATGTTATTATAAACCACACCATACTCCTTCGCCGTTTGCTCTACTATTTTAGAGAGCTTCTTGTAATGTACATGACAAATGTTTGGAAATAAATGGTGCTCAACTTGGAAATTAAGCCCACCAATATACCATGATACCAACCAATTGTTGCGTGCAAAATCAGTTGTAGTTTCCAACTGGTGAATGACCCAGTTTTCTTCTATACTATTATCAACTATATTTAATTTATTCATGGTTTTAGGCATCACGTGTGCTAACTGAAAAGTAGTTGCTAAAGTTGCGCCAGTAACATAGTGCATAAGCACAAAACCCAAAACTACCTGCCACCATGTAAAAGGTAAAAAAGCAATAGGTAGAACCATCATATATGTGTAATAAAACATCTTGATTCCTACCATAATGGAATACTCCTTCCAGAATTTTCGTGAACGCCCTTTATTTAAGTTCTTTTTTCTGAATTCTACCATTTGAAAAAAGTCTTTAATGGTCATCCATGGCAGCGTCATTAAGCCATACAAAAACCAGGCATAAATATGTTGAAATTTATGAATTTTATAGCGCTTTTGCTCTGGTGATAAACGCAAAACCGCACCAGCCTTGATGTCCTGGTCTAAGCCATTAATATTGGTGTAGGTGTGATGTAAAACATTGTGTTGCATTTTCCAATTGGTAGCATTTCCACCCACCAAATCTATAAACCGGCCAATAATTCTGTTAACTGTTCTGTTCTTGGAATATGCGCCGTGGTTGGCATCATGCATTACCGACATTCCAATACCACTAACCCCAAATCCCATAATAATCCACATCAAGTAGTGGATCCAAATGCTGCTTATCAAACCAGACATCATAAACCCGTATGGCACCACGAGAATAGCGACCATGCACACAGACTTGACCACCATTGAAAAGTTGGCGTGTTTGGAAATGTTTTTTTCCTTAAAATATTGGTTAACACGATGCTTTAATTCTTTCACGAATTCTGCATTCTTCTCGCGTGAAAATTGTATCGTTTGAATGTTCATTTTACTATTGTTTTGTGTGGCAAATATAGCATGAAAAAAATAGTGTAGGAATAAGAATTTTTAACACTACAGGTACATAACGTATTAAACCTGGTAAATTGTTTAAAGACAACCCTCATCTGCAAAACTATAGTAACCAGAATCAGCAACAATAAGGTGATCTAGTAATTGGATATCTAAGAGTTTGCTCGCGCTCTTAATCTTTTGGGTAAGTTGGATGTCCGCCCTCGATGGTTTAAGTGTTCCCGATGGGTGATTGTGTGCTATAATAATAGCTGTAGCTAAGCGCTCGATGGCTTGTTTGAATAAAATGCGCACATCCACGACGGTTGCCGTCAACCCGCCCGAACTAATCCGCTCTTTACCAATTATTTTGTTTCGATGATTTAGAAAAATCACCCAAAACTCTTCAGTGATTAAGTCGCTCATATCACTCAGTAACAAGCTATAAATATCCTTACTGGACTTGATAATATTTACTTTTGAATGATCTTCGGCTTGCCTTCTTCTTCCTAGTTCCATGGAGGCAACTAAACGGATTGCTTTAGCCTCTCCTATACCCTTGAAGCGCATAAGGTCATTAAGGTTTAGTTTTCCTAGTTGCACTAGGTCGTGATGCACATAGTGCAAAATTTGCTCACTTAAGCCCACTGCAGTTTTCTTTCGGGTACCACTTCCAACAAGGATAGCCAAAAGCTCTTTGTTTGATAGCGAAGCTTTCCCTTTAAGCATTAATTTTTCTCTTGGTCTCTCCCCTTCCTGCCACGAAGTGATTGGGTTTCTTGAATCAATTTGCACACTATAAATATAGCTTATAACTTGAGCATATCAAAAGCAGAGACTCATTGAAATAAGCTTATGGCTAAAGGGAAAAAACGTATTTTTTAAAAGAAGCAAGGCTAGATTATTCCTTTGCGTAAACCAATTTGTTCACATACATTTTTTCCGGCGTATGTGCCTTTAAAATATAGATGCCTTTAGGTATATTATTCAAAGGAAGATGGTTGAAGTTGGTGTGCCAGGTTTGAATCAATCGCCCTTGCATATTGTACATTTCTACTTGGTCAAGGTCTTTTACATTTTCCAGATTGATGTGACTTAATTTCGTAGGGTTTGGAAAGAGATCAAGCGCTTCTATTGTTCGTTCTTGAATGCCTAAACTTTTATCGTAAACCCGAATGCTTGTATCCACACCGCATCCATCTAAATAATTTCCATTCGCATCAATTAAGGTGACATTGCTTATTCTGAAGTCCATGTTGCTATAGCCTTGCGCAATTGGTATGACCACATCCTCCATTGTCCATATTCCGTCGAGTAAAACTCCGCCACCGCCATTTCTGTTTTCTTGATCAATACCTACAACTCCAACAGCTAAACTTCCTTGCCCTTCTTGATAGAAATGTTGAATATAATCCCCATTTTCCGTCCCAAACCATGTCGATCCCCCTTGAGTGGACATCCCTCCTGAGCCAACGAAACTTTCATCATAATCTATGGTAAATGTTAGCCCATAAATTGCCTGGTTAATGTTGGTGTTTAAATCCAATCCTATTTGAATCTCAACCGGTTCGTCCTCTTTCACGAAAGATGGGAATTGAACAAAGACCGGATAATCACAGTTTGCATTTGTACTTTTCTCACTATAATGAATGGAGGAGTAGTTTTCAAAAATCGCATCCACATCGAGAGAATTTATCTGTCCATCGCCATTACAATCCGCATGCTTCTTATCTACCCCATTCGCCAGTGTATCTTGACTGTTTGTGGCTTCTTGACCAATCCAAGCCGTCGAAATTTGTAATCTATCACTAACTTGGTCGTTGTATTTTAAACCTATGGGAAGCAAGTCGGTCATGTTGACTACTTTGTTGTGATCCGCATCTCCTGGATAAACTAGATCGGCTTTTGGTTTTTGAAATATTAAATTACTCCACCTGTCCACCGTTTGAATGTTATATATTTCACTCCCACTTACCAGGTCATAGGTAGATAAAAAATATTGCAGTGAGCCGCCTGCGCTATCTTCTGATCTTGCCATTATAAGATGGCCATTATCTGAATCTATAACCAGTGCATTTTTATCATAGGTACATGTCGGGCAAGATGGAAGAGCTGCAATTGTATCAAATTGATTCGCCCCTGTATTTAATTGTAGTAAAAAATGTTGTTGAAAATCATTCTTAGCTAAAGCATACAAGCCCCATTGCGGATCTGCAACCAAATAAAGGTATTCAAAAGGTAAAACCATTGATTCCGTAACACTAAGACTTGTGGCGCTCAGCGTGTACATCACTGCTTCACCAAAACTGTTCCTTGAGCTCAAGTAGATACTGTTTTGAAAATAAACTTGACTTAAACTGCCTAAGTCTGAAAGCGCTGAAAGTGGAAGGCTAGACAACATATTTCCGCCATTTTGCATTATGATAATTAGAAGTTTGTTCTCAAAATCAAAAGCGTAATATAATGAATCCTGATATGGATTAACACTCAAAGAAGAAATGCCTATTTGATAGGTAGAAAGATTAGATGAACCGCTGTAATTGGGCACATAAACCGTGGGCAGTAAGTACTCATTAAGATAGCTCAACATTTGAAAACTGGTGTCGGCATACAACACTTTATTGTTGAAATTAAAATAACTGTAAGGGCCGCCTAAAGTAAAGCTAGATGTAAAAGTTTCAATTTCTACACTTCCCCCGCTTTGTTGATTTAAAGCAGCCTGTGTTAATATGCCTTGTGTTTCTTGTTTTAAACCATACAGATGGTGAATGTGATCACCTGTTTGCGCATAGGTCAAACCCACCAAACCTAAAAAAAGCATCCACGTTTTCCTCATAACTTACAATTTTACTTGGTAAACATAAAAATAAAAACCTGTATTAATTAGTTCAAATTTTGTATATTGTGGCATTTTCACAAACCACTTAAAAAGTTATCTTATTGATTTTAAAGGTTTTAAGTTTAATATAATAAATTTTTTGTAAATGCGTAACAGTAAACTCACCCAGGTTATTGCTAGTTTAAGCGATAAAGAGCTAAAAGACCTTGAAAAGTACTTGCTGTACCAAACCGATACTTCTGCGCTCAGCTTCAGACTATTTCAAATATACAAAAGAGCCCTTCCTAATTTATTAAAAGGCAGTTTAAATAAGCGGGTTGTTTTTAAAGAGCTCTTTGGTTTAAGTGACTACAAAGACGTTAAAGTTAGAGAGCAAATGTCTGCATTACTCAAATTAACTGAATCATACCTAATCCTGCAAGAACTGCAAAAAAATGAGTTTTATAGGCATTTAGCCTTGCTAAAACAATATAGAAAGCGCAATATTGGCAACCTCTTTCAACAACAAGAAAAAGTCGTTCAACTTTCTGTTGATAGTGACCCATACTTAAATATAGAAACATATAGGCGTTCTTATCTTTTAGCTGATGAGCAAAACAATTTTTTTGAGCAACAGCAAAATATCACTCATGATGAGTCTATTGGATTAAAAAACAAAAGTTTTGACGCCTACTATTTTAGCGCCAAGCTTCGCACTTTATGTGAGCTAATCAATAGAGAGAAAATATTAAGCTCAAAACACGAAAAACCATTAGAAACAACTGTTGTTGACATCATCGCCAAGCATAAAAAGATTTACCTTGATACACCCGCCATTCATAGCTATTATGAAATATTCAAGCTGCTAAAATCTGTTAACGACCCCAAGCAGTTTATACAAACCCTTAACACTTTAAATAGTTATCAAAAATCTTTTACCGATAGGGAGCTAAAATCAATGTATGCCTACCTTTCTAATTATTGTATTCAGCAAGTAAATAGCGGAAAAGCAGCCTTTACTCCAATCCTGTTTGATATGCAAAAACTGCTGTTGCTCAATAAAATATTGCTAGAGAATGGGGTTTTATCGCATATTAGCTTTCGAAACATTGTGACTATAGGGATTAAGCTTGATGAATATGTGTGGGTTGAAAAATTCATTGAAGATTATAGGTCTTCGATAACGGCATTGCATCAAGAAAATGCCTACAACTTAAGCCGGGCAAACCTTCTTTATTCAAAGGGCAATTACCCGGAAACCGTCTATCTACTCAACCAAGTAGATTTTACCGACGTGTACTACGCTTGTACGGCCAAATACACGCTACTAAAAGCCTATTACGCAATGAATGAATTGGAGACCTTAGATTATTTTGTTTCCTCATTTCAACTATACTTAAAGCGGAACAAAGAGGTCGCTGTTAATTTTAAAAAGAGCAGTGAAACATTTCTAAGGTTCTTTAAGAAATTGTTGATTATAAAAAAGCAGCTTGATTATAAACAAAGGGATTGGTTGGAGAAAAAAATCCTGGATTTGAGTACGGTAGTTGAAAAAGAAAAAACATTAGCGAACAAAACTTGGTTATTACAAGAAATAAATAAGGTAAAACCTTAAGCCTTTATTGCATATATTGGCATGAATTATAATTTGGAACAGATGATGAAGGAGAAAAAAAACGTTGTAATTGCGGGAGCTGGATTGGTTGGCGCTATGTGGGCTTGTTATATGGCAAAGCGCGGACATCATGTGCGTGTATTTGAAAGACGTGGAGATATGAGAAAGCAAGAAGTGGCCGCTGGCCGATCGATAAACTTGGCTCTAAGCACGCGTGGGTGGAATGCTCTAGCAAAAATAGGAATGACCGAAACTCTCGAAAAAATAGCTATTCCCATGAACGGAAGAATGATTCATCAAGAGGATGGTACTACAAATTTTCAAGCCTATGGGAAAGAAGGGCAAGCAATATATTCTATTTCTCGTGGTGATTTAAATATTGCCCTGATGAATAAGGCTGACGCCAGTAAAAACGTAAGCTTCACTTTTTATGAAAGAACAACCGACTTAGATTTAAAAGAGAACCTTATTCATTTTCAAAATACAAAAACCGGCAGCGAAAGCACCGTCTCTCCAGATTTAATTTTTGGTGCCGATGGCGCTTTCTCTGCGGTGCGCTCTGCCCTGCAAAAAACCAATATGTTCAATTACTCTCAACAATACTTAGAGCATGGGTACAAAGAGCTGACAATTCCTGCTGACAAAAACAATAAACATCGCTTGGATAAAAATGCCTTGCATATATGGCCGAGAAAAAGCTTTATGCTAATTGCGCTACCAAATTTAGATGGAAGTTTTACTGTCACATTGTTTCTTAAGTTTAAAGGTGTAGATGGTTTTGATGATTTAGATACCGAAGACAAAATCACTTCATTTTTTACAAAATATTTTCCATCCGCGATCAAGCATATGCCAGATTTAATTAAGGATTTTCATGAAAACCCGTCTTCTTCTCTAGTTACTGTTCGCTGTAGCCCTTGGCATCATAAAAATGTATGTCTTATGGGCGATTCCGCTCATGCAATTGTGCCTTTTTATGGTCAGGGCATGAATGCTGCTTTTGAAGACTGCTTTGTTTTAAATGAGATAATTGATCGACACGATTTAGACGATTGGAGCTCAGTGCTAGAAGAATATACTCAAGATCACGCCAAAGATGGTGCTGCTATTGCAGAGCTTGCACTAAGAAATTTTATTGAAATGCGTGACGCGACAGCAGATGATAAATTTCTACTGCGTAAAAAGTTAGAATTACACCTTATGAAAACCTTTCCTGGAAGATATTTATCGCAATATCAAATGGTTACCTTCTCTAATATTCCATATAGTACAGCCTTATCGAAAGGGGACACCCAAACAGCTTTTGCTGAACATCTAATTGGCGAATTCCCAGAACCTTCCTCTTGGACAGATCCCGTTTTTATTAAAAAAGTAGAAAAGTGGCTAAACCAAACACCTTAAATGGACTACCAATGGACATATCAGTCTGCAGACCAGGGTGTAGTTGATGCATTGCATGATGAGTTAAAGATTAATTCTGTGCTGTGTGAGCTTCTCGTAAAACGAAAGATTGAGAGCTACGCAGCAGCGAAGTGTTTTTTTCGGCCAAGCCTTGATGAGTTGCACTCACCGTTTCTTATGGCTAACATGGAAAAAGCTTTAGCGCGTATTGAAAAGGCCATGAAAAATAAAGAAAAAATTCTTATTTATGGTGACTACGACGTCGATGGCACCACTTCAGTCTCTTTATGCTATCTATTTTTTAAACAGTTTTACGCGAAGTTAGACTATTATGTTCCGGATAGAAGTAAGGAAGGGTATGGTATTTCCATGGATGGCGTCGACTATGCAGCATCCAATCAGTGCACCTTAATCATTGCCTTAGATTGCGGTATCAAAGCACTAGATAAGGTTGATTACGCCAATGAACGAAAAATTGATTTTATCATTTGTGACCACCACACCCCCGGCGCCGAATTGCCAAAAGCACACGCTATATTAAATCCCAAACAACAAGAATGCGCATATCCTTACAAAGATTTATCGGGTTGTGGTATTGGTTTTAAGTTGTGTCAAGCATACGCAGAAAAGAACTTTATTAAAAAGGAAAAACTCTATCAATTTCTAGATTTGGTTTGTATTAGTATTGCTTGTGATATTGTTCCTATTACGGGAGAAAATCGGATATTGGCTAAGTTTGGTTTAGATCAACTGAACGAAAAACCCTCTTTAGGTGTAAAAAAGCTGGTTGCATTAATAGATCTTGGAAGCAAATTTACCATCGGCGATGTTGTTTTTAAGATTGGGCCCCGAATTAATGCCGCAGGAAGAATCGCCCACGCAAAAGCCGCCGTTCAAGTGTTGATTGGTGAAGAAGACGGAGTGGCTTTACAGTCCAACAACGAAGAGCGTCAGCAATTGGATAAAAGTATTACCGAAAGCGCCCTTACTCATTTAGATAGCGTAGAGAACGTCAAATTAGTCACTAATGTTTTGTTTAACCCCTCCTGGCATAAAGGTGTTGTGGGAATTGTTGCTTCACGGATAATAGAACATCATTATAAGCCCACGGTCGTGCTCTGTGAAAGTAATGGAAATTTAACTGGATCTGCGCGTTCAGTAAAGGGGTTTAATATTTATGAGCCCTTAGAAGCTTGCTCAGATTTAATGATAAGTTTTGGGGGACACGCTTATGCTGCAGGGCTTTCGCTTCCGGCAGAAAACCTTGAGGAGTTTAAGCGCCGATTTAATGCAGAAGTTGCGCAACGGATAAATCCCGAAGACCTTGTCCCTAAAATATCCATTGATATGTTATTGAACATCTATGACATCACCCCATCATTTTATAAGATTCTGGAACAATTTGCTCCTTTTGGACCAGAAAATATGCGGCCCGTTTTTGAAAGCCAGTCCCTATCCGATACGGGGTATAGTCGTATTGTCGGGGAAAACCACTTGAAATTGCAATTAAAGGATGGTCAAGGAAATAGAATAAACGGAATTGCGTTTAGATTGGCAGATAAATTATCTTTGTTGAAAGAGGGTAAGGTTGATGTGTCTTATGTTTTGGATGAAAATCATTGGAATGGACGAACAAACATTGAAATTAATGTGAAGGACATTCGCAGAAGTCAAGTTTAAAAATGAAGTTACGGGCAGAAAAAATTGAAAAGAGTTATAAAAGTCGAACCGTCGTTAAGGGTATTTCTTTTGAAGTGAAGCAAGGCGAAGTTGTAGGTTTGTTGGGCCCCAATGGTGCGGGAAAAACTACCTCATTTTACATGGTGGTCGGCTTAATTAACCCAGATGATGGAAACGTGTTCTTAGGGGAAGACAACATTACGAAGCTTCCCATGTACAAAAGAGCTAAGCAGGGCATCGGCTACCTTCCTCAAGAAGCGTCTGTTTTTCGCGACCTAAGTGTTGAAGACAATATTCGTGCTATTCTTGAATTCACTCCGCTAAGCAAAAGCGAACAACAAGCGCGTTTAGAAGAATTGCTTGGTGAGTTTGGACTGCAGCATGTTAGAAAAAGTAAAGGAGGTGTTTTGAGTGGCGGGGAAAGGCGACGAACCGAAATTGCAAGAGGGCTAGCCACTTCTCCAAAATTTATATTGCTGGATGAGCCGTTTGCGGGAATTGACCCCATTGCAGTTGAAGACATTCAAAAAATTATTGTCAAATTAAAAAGAAAAAATATTGGTGTTTTAATCACAGACCACAATGTTCAAGAAACACTGTCAATTACAGACCGCGCTTATCTGCTTTTTGAAGGAGCTATTATCAAAACTGGGACAGCTGAAGACTTAGCCGCAGACGAGCAAGTAAGGCGAGTGTATTTAGGTGAAAATTTTGAACTTAAAAAATCTAAGCTACATGAATAAATTACATCTATTTTTGGTGGCCTCTCTCGCACTAATTTTATCCACGTCTTGCACTATTGAACAGACTATTGATTACCGAGCTGACATGTCGGGAAACAATAAAGTCATCATTAAATACGGTGGTGTATTGGAGCAAATGAGTGGTTTGGTGGGCGATAGCACTGGCTTTGACGAAGAAATGGACATGAGTGAGTTTATGGGGTCGCTTAAGGAGACTTTTACTGGTATTTCTGGTATTAGTAATACTGAAGTAATTAATAAAGTAGAAGAAAAAACAATGAGTTTCTCTTTTGATTTTAAAGATAGTAAAGCGCTAAACTTAGCGATGGTAGAATACTTGGAGGACGAAGCCAGCCCAGGCAAGAAAAGGAAAGCGCCCAAGAACTATAAAACAAAAAAGAAGGCGCTCATCTTAAGTTTTGATCAAGAAGATTTAGGAAGCTTGTCGGAGGGTTTAGGAGACCCATCAATGGCGGCTATGTTGGGTCTGTTTGATTACTCGTTGACAGTCGTGCTACCTAGGTCTATAAAAAGTGTAAGCAACCCATTATATGTGGTTTCAGAAGATAGAAAATCTTTAAGTGTGGAGCTTAGTTTTGAAGACCTAAGTAGTGGAAGCGAAGATTTATCGGTAAAAATCAAATGGTAGAATGTCTGATAACTTACAAAAGAAGCCAACTTATCTGATAAAGCCATCCTTATACAAATACTTAGAAAACCATTCTCGCGCCATTCAACTTCCTTTAGCATATGGGGATTTATTGAAATTCTCTCAAAGCGTTAGTGTTTATGACCATTTAGGGAACGACACCCTCTGGGAAACTGTGGTTTATAATCCCAACCTAATTCAGGAAATCCACGAAGGCCTTAAGCTTATTTACGCACTCTTAAAAACCGATGGGGAAATAAAGGGCCTAAAACATCTCGCTGTAGACAAAATTGACTATTGTACCTTTGGAAACACAAAACCCTTTCGTGTTAAAATCATCAACAACATCAATGATAACCATGATTATTTTTATGTTAAGCAAGCAGATGCTTCACGTATATTTGGTTTAGAGCTTGAAGAAATTCTCTCACCCAACAAAGTTGTTTATTTGGTGTATGAAAGCACCTTAATTGAAGAGCACATCGTCGGTATTCCTGGGGATCAATTTTTACAAAACAATCTTATTGAATCTGGGCACAACGAAGTGCGATTAGCAAAAGAGTTTGTTAAGTTTAATGAGCGTTGTTATCGCAGGCTATTGGGCGACATGCGCGCCTATAATTTTATCATAGATGTTACTCCTGATTTTGATCAAATTCAATATCGCCTGCGTGCTATAGACTTTGACCAACAGAGTTATGAAGGTCGCCGTAGCTTTTATATGCCTCATTACTTTAAAGAAAATAAACCCTATGTCAATTTAGGGCTTAAATATTTAACTTGGGAGTCTGTGGCGCAATATCAAAAAGAAGAACGCTTTTCAATAGTCCGACGAATTAACAACGATAAACCAAAACTTAAAGAACTGTTAAGTAGTATGAAAAAACATCAATTAAGTACTACAAAAAAGCTTAACACATTAAAAGCAGAAATTGCACGAAAAGAAAAATCTGAGAAGTTTAATAACTGCTCATCAATGGGGGCAATCGTCGAAAAGCTCTTGCTAGATTTAATTTGATGCTTTAACGCGCTACCTCTCTTTGTGAATTATTTTCTCAGATACCCGGTACTAATTTCCACTTTCTCTAACAGTAGACACCTTGACAGTGTTGGTTCTGCCTTGGCGGGTTAAGGGCATGCTCGCTGTATTTACAACCATATCTCCAATACTTAGGTGTTTATGTTCCTTTAGAACTTCAATCACATCGTTTATAGTATCATCTGTTCCTCCAAAGCCTTTATAATAAAACGCCCTTACTCCCCAAAACAAGTTAAGTGTGGGTAATAACTTTTCATTATCTGTAAAAATAAATATTTGCGCTTTAGGTCGATAACTACTAACCATAAAAGCGGTATAACCAGACCTTGTCATTCCCACAATTGCCCTTGCCCCAACTTCTTTAGAAATTTTACATGCATTATAACACACTGCGTCTGAAATGTAGGTTGCTGATTTGGGGTTGGCTACTAAGTTTTTGTCGTAAATCAGTTCCGATTTCTCTACGTTACTAAGTATCCGCTGCATGGTTTGAATGACCCTTACAGGGTAGCTACCCACCGATGTTTCTCCGCTCAACATTACCGCGTCAGCACCATCGATTACCGCATTAGCTACGTCATTAATTTCTGCTCTTGTGGCCACGGGGTTGTCAATCATACTTTCCATCATTTGTGTAGCCACAATAACCGGCTTAGCGGCAAGTATACATTTTTTAATGATGCTTTTCTGGACTAAAGGAACGTGCTCTTGCGGAATCTCAACCCCTAAATCTCCTCTCGCGACCATTATTGCGTCGGTGGCCTCTAATATGCTGTCAATGTTTTTAACGGCCTCAGGTTTTTCAATTTTCGCTATTATTTTAGTGTAACTCCTGTGCTCTCCAATAATTTCAGCCATCTCATTTACATCCTCTGCTTTCCGCACAAAACTTAAGGCAATCCAATTCGCTTCTTCTTTCAAGGCAAACTGAAGATCTTCCTTGTCTTTATCTGTAAGCGCTGGCGTTTTTAAATCACTATCGGGTAGATTAACCCCCTTCTTTGAGGTCAGCTCTCCGCCATGAACAACCCTGGCCTTAATCTCATTCTTATCTGAATTTAAAACACTTAACTCAACTCTGCCATCATTAATCAAAATTCGATCAAGGGGTTTAACCTCTTTAGACAGCCCCTTATAGCTAATGTATAATCTATCTTTCGTAGAAACTGCAGGAATGTCCGTTATTTGAACCGTTGAGTTTGGCTCCAAAACTAAAGAGCCCTCAACCTCTCCAAGACGAATTTTTGGTCCTTGCATATCCGCTAGGATGGCTATATTAAGGCCATACTCTTTATTTATGCTTTTAACTAAATCGAAGCCCTTTTTGTGTTCTTCGTAGCTGCCATGAGAAAAATTAAAGCGTATAACATCCACTCCTGCTGTTACTATTTCTAACAATATTTTTCTTGTGCTAATTGCCGGCCCAAAGGTCGCAATCATTTTTGCCTTGTTTACTGGTATATTCATGTTCTTCATAGCAAGGCAAAACTACAAAATTAAAAGTCATTTTCTATACGTTTTTGCTCGGCAGGAGTTAGATAGTGTATTTCTAACGCTAACTGGACGTCTTTTATGTTTTTTATCCGTTCATAAAATGAACCAGTATCTATTGTTTCTTCGTCTATAGTCTTCACTATCAGTAAAAAATCAAAGTTTTTTAAGGATTTTAAATAAAGCTTCCCTAGTTGTTTATTTTGAACTAAGAAATATTCAAACTCACTTTTATCATCTAGGTAGTAATATTTACAAAAACTATTTGCACTTTCCTTTGACTTGTTTTCGCTTATCAAGTCCTCGTCTCGTTCTAGGTTTAAGTGAAGGTGTTGATTGACATAAAAGGATATTCTATAGTCCTTTAGCACACTTGCTACGGCAATTATATAATGATTTACCTTGGGTTGATATGTGATTTTTTTGGTGGCCAAAACTCCATGCAAATTAATACAATTAGTGATTGGAAACAAAAAATTGCGTGAATTGATAAAATAAACTTAAATTTGCCGGAGTTAACCAAACAAAATAAAAATGTCTAACGTACAAGAAAAAATAACTAAAATTATAGTTGATAAATTGGGTGTAGAAGAATCCGAAGTAACTAAAGAAGCTAGTTTTACAAATGATTTAGGAGCAGACTCATTAGATACTGTAGAATTGATTATGGAATTTGAAAAAGAATTTAATCTCTCTATTCCCGATGAAAAAGCAGAAACTATCTCAACAGTTGGAGATGCTATAAAATATTTAGAAGAAAACGCCTAAGCTTTATACCTTATGGAACTTAAAAGAGTAGTTGTTACAGGTATTGGAGCGCTTACTCCAATAGGAAACAATCTTGAGGAATATTGGAAAAATTTAGTAATGGGAGTCAGCGGTGCTGCTCCCATTACTCATTTTGACACCTCCGAGTTTAAGACTAAGTTTGCCTGTGAGCTGAAGAATTTTGACATCACCCAGCATCTTGATAGAAAAGAAGCTCGGCGAATGGACCCGTTTACACAGTATGCTATGGTTGCAGCGGATGAGGCCATTAAGGATGCGGGTTTGTTCGAAAATGAAACCGTTAACAAAGATCGTTTTGGGGTGATTTGGGGTAGCGGAATTGGTGGAATAAACGTTTTCCAACAAGAAATAGGTGGGTTTTTTACTGGAACGGGGACCCCTCGATTCAATCCCTTTTTTATTCCAAAAATGATTATTGATATTGCTCCTGGGCATATTTCCATGCGACACGGATTAAGGGGTCCAAACTTTTCGGCTGTGTCTGCTTGCGCGTCATCTACCAACGCAATGATTGATGCTTACAATTACATTCGTTTGGGTATGGCTGATTTATTTGTGACGGGTGGTTCAGAGGCCGCTATTTGCGAAGGTGGAATAGGTGGTTTTAATGCAATGAAGGCGCTATCTGAAAATAATGATAATTATGCCACGGCCTCCCGGCCATTTGACCTTACCCGAGATGGTTTTGTTATGGGTGAGGGCGCTGCTGGGCTTATTTTTGAAGAATACGAGCACGCAAAAGCTAGAGGAGCTAAAATATATTGTGAAATTGCAGGTGGTGGCATGAGTGCTGATGCGCATCATTTAACCGCACCTCATCCTGAAGGTTTAGGGGCTCAAAACGTAATGATTAACGCGCTTAAAGATGCGCAGTTAAGGCCAGAAGAAATTGATTATATAAACGTCCACGGAACATCTACACCTCTTGGAGATATCGCAGAAACCTTAGCTGTTAAGCATGTTTTTGGCGACCATGCATACAACTTAAATATCTCCTCCACAAAGTCTATGACCGGACACCTCTTGGGTGCAGCTGGTGCGGTAGAGTCCATTGCTTGTATTATGGCTATTAAAGATGGTATCGTTCCTCCGACCATCAACTTTAAAAATGCTGACGAAAACATCAATCAAAAACTAAACCTAACACTAAACAAGGCTCAAAAGCGTGAAGTTAACGTTGCTTTAAGTAATACTTTTGGTTTTGGTGGTCATAATGCGTCCGTGATCTTTAAAAAGATCTAAACATTGACGTTTTTTATCTTCCAAAAGCAAAGAACCTACTTCTAAAATTTTTCTGGTACTTAAAACATTCTAAAAGAACTTATAAATAGAAAGCGTCCCAACGACTTACTTGCCTAAAACATTTCTCGCTATTAGCTCTTTCATTATTTCATTGGTACCCGCATAAATTCGTTGAACTCGGCTATCTGCCCATGCCCGTGCAATGTCATATTCCCAAATATATCCATACCCGCCATGCAATTGAAGCCCTTCCTCAGCAACTTTATATTGCAGATCGGTCAACCAATATTTAGCCATTGAAGCCGTTGATTGGTCAAGACGACCCTCGTTGTGTTCGGCAACACACTTATCAAGAAAAACACGCCCAATCTGCACTTCTGTTGCTAACTCTGCAATCTTAAATCGTGTGTTTTGAAATTTGTCTACCGTCGTTCCAAAGGCACTTCGCTCTTTTACATATTGAATTGTTTTTTGCAAAGCATTTTCCGCCTGAGCTATTGCCCCTGTGGCCACAACCAGTCTTTCTTGTGCTAACTCGGTCATCAAATAACTAAACCCTTTTCCTTCTTCACCTAGTAAGTTTTCTTTCGGAATTTTTACGTTTTCAAAAAACAACTCACAAGTGTCTTGTGCGTGTAAACCCACCTTCTCAAATGGTTTTCCCTTACTAAAGCCCTCGCTTTTTGTGTCAAGATAAAACAAACTGATTCCCTTTGCCCCTTTCGAAGGGTCTGTTTTTGCAGCCACTACCACGCCTCCCGCCAAGTATCCATTTGTAATAAAGGTTTTGCTTCCGTTTAGAAGATAGTGGTCTCCCATCTTTTGAGCGCTAGAACGAATGCCTTGCAGGTCGCTTCCCGCACCCGGTTCTGTCATAGCTATGGCTAATATTGTTTCTCCACTTATGCATCCTGGGACTACTTTTTCTAAAAGGCTCTCCTGTCCGTAGTGCAATATATATGGAAACACAATGTCGTTGTGTAGGGGATATCCAACCGCTGGGCCCGCACACCCTGTCAACCCTAACTCCTCCGCAAAAATCGTGTTATATCTAAAATCGTGAAGATCTAGTCCTCCATACTTTTCTGGTGCCTGCATACACAAAAAGCCAGCTTCTCCCAGTTTCAACCAAGACTGCCGGCTTACCATTTGATCTTTTTCCCATTGCGCATTAAATGGCGTTATTTCCTTGGCAACAAAATCCCTTACGGATTGTCTGAATATTTCGTGCTCTTCAGTATATATATCTCTAGTAATCATGCTACAAAAATACACAAAGGGTTTTAATTGTGCTTTCCCTCTTTAAGCCCAACTATTGAAAGTGGTACATTAAAGACTTTTTTTAAAACTAAGTACCCGGAACAAGATTCGAACTTGCACGGCATTGCTGCCACCACCCCCTCAAGGTGGCGAGTCTACCAATTTCTCCACCCGGGCATTTAACAACACAAAGGTAAATATTCCTAGCCTATATTTTTAAGTTTTCCGAAATAAGCCCTTTCCCGGCAAATGATTCAATTGAATGTGTTACCCAAAAGAACAAGCTTCTTTAGCGCTCG
>CAZZMB010000014.1:36402-48564 GCA_964655225.1 uncultured Chitinophagales bacterium
GGCAAATGATTCAATTGAATGTGTTACCCAAAAGAACAAGCTTCTTTAGCGCTCGAGCCCTACCATTTTCCTCATGTACTTCCAATAAAACCATATAAATACCTGTAGGTGCCCTTTCAAACTCATTGGTCAACCCCTCCCAGAGCCATGTGTTTGTTTTTCCTAAACCATGGTTTTGAGCGAGTAATCGAATTTTTCGTCCTTGAATATCATAAATAGCGAGGTTGCCTATTTGACCTATACGATCAGATTGATATTGAATACTACAATAATCGTTATGGCCGTCTTGGTTCGGTGTAAAAACCTCAGGTAAAACACTTAAGCCGGCCGCTGTTAATACAAGTCCTGATTGTGAGTTTTCCCCCGTAGGGGTTCCGCCACCGTATGATTGAGCGGCTGAATGCCAATTAGCCTTGTTGTTTGTTGTTTGGTTAGGGCGGATTCTTTCCAAAGTGACTCCGTCTTGGTAGTCTAAAGAAGCTAGGTGCCAGCTTGAACGATAACACAGACTATCCATAGCGCGCCCATCTGGAAATTGGACAACAATAATTCCTTCATCATCCGGCATGTTAGGAATACCGTTTTCGTGCAGCCATTTAGCCTCAAACACGCTATATTGCATAATAACATTAGCTGTATCAGAAGAAAATACGTGGTATTCCCCAGGTTCAATTTGTACACTTTTTATCGCTTTATTTTCTATCTCCTCATCGGTATCAAAAACATCATATTCTACAAAGCGAAAACCTTCCATAAGAATTAACTTATCGCTTTTATTATATAATTCAATAAAGTCTACTCCACCCGTATGAGGGTTAAATAGAAGTTCATTAATCACTACATCTCCTTGTTGAACCTCGTCATAATAAAAAAATGTGTGCTCCTCTAAATGATAGAGTTCTCCCCTGCAGTCTTTTAGTGCGGAAAAAGAAAAAGTGTAATACTCGTTAGGTGTCAGGGGCACCGCCAAATAGACGGATACTGTATTGGGTATGTGCAATGGCGCATGCGTTATGACGTTATCGGCAAGAAATATGTTTTGTTCAGAAAAGGCGGAAAGCTCTGCTGTAAAAATCAACTGAAGCGTTTTGTCGTCTACTATAAACACTTCAGCCAACTGAGCGTCTAATGCGGAAAGATTTAAGTTAAGAACACTGTTCCTCTTTCCGGGACTAGCCCCTAAAGGGTTGTAACTAGGGAGCCAATTATAAATTGAGCCGCACGGAGATGTGCTTGCTAAACGCTCTAAACTGTAGCCGCCTGCCGACTTAAAATTTCCCATGCTATCCACTTCCTCTTGATAAAACCCCTTTCGATATGTTACGCTATCTATTAATACCCCAAACGGGTTCCAAATCTTGAGCACATCTCCTGCATTATTTAAAGATGGTAGGTTCGGCACACCTAGTGAAGGTCCAAAATTACTATAAGTAAGTGCTGCACTTGTTTTACATAAAATCAAATACCCGAGAGGTAAAATCTTAACTGTTGGAAGTAGAACCGTGTCTGTGGCGTCCGACAAGATCCAGTTGTTTAATTCCAAGGTGTCTATTGTGTTGTTTTTTAATTCCAAAAACTCTGCATTTGGCATACCGAAACTTGGCGTTTGGTCTGCGTAGATTTCATTAATCCAGATATCCTGATATTGCGCAGGTGTTTCCCGGGGTCCACAGAATAAAAAACAAGTGATAAACGCTTTCAACTTTATCATAGTCGGTAATATTATTGAAAAGCGACTAGAAATTAGTTTTAAGCTTGTAATTTTGCATTATAACTTATTCAAATGAAACTAGCAGTTATTGGTGCGACAGGAATGGTGGGTGGTGTTGTGTTGCGCGTTTTAGAACAACGCAACTTTCCGTATACAGAATTAATTCTTTGTGGGTCAGAAGACTCTATTGGAAAAACCTTGTATTGCAAGGGTGTTTTATATTCATGTGTTTCTATAAACGATGCCATTGCTGCCAAACCGGACATTGCTTTATTTTCTGCAGGAGGGGAATGCTCAAAAAAACATGCTCCAGCGTTTACAAAAGCTGGGTGCCTAGTAATTGACAATTCTTCTGCTTGGAGAAAGAATGATCATGTTCCTTTAGTTGTTCCTGAGATTAATATGAGTGCTGTTCAAGCTGAACACCAAATCATAGCTAACCCCAATTGCTCAACTATACAAATGGTATTGGCTCTTGCTGGGCTTCATCAAAAATACAAGCTTGATCGGCTTATTGTTTCTACTTACCAGTCCGTAACAGGGACCGGAGTAAAAGCCTTTGATCAATTGTTTGCAGAACGAGAGGGTCGAGAGGTGGATATGGTTTATCCGCACCCTATCGATTTAAACTGTTTGCCACACGGTGGTGATTTCGAAGAAAGCGGATATACCAGCGAGGAAATGAAACTGTACAACGAAACACGCAAAATCTTTAATGATTACAGTATAAAGGTTACGGCCACCGTTGTGCGTGTTCCAGTGGTAGGTGGACACAGTATGAGTGTAAATGCTTGTTTTGCTAAAGACTTTACTATGCAAGAAGTTCTGACCACAATAAAACAAACTTCGGGGGTTGTGTTAAAAGATAATCCCACAAACAACGAATATCCAATGCCTAGATTTACTGAGCATAAAGATGAGGTGTTTGTCGGGCGCGTGCGAAAGGATTTCTCCCACCCAAATAGTTTAAACATGTGGATCGTAGCTGATAATTTAAGAAAAGGTGCTGCAACCAACGCCGTTCAGATTGCCGAAGAATTATTAAAAAGGAAACTGTCCTAAGCTTCGCTCGTAAAAAACTTAATCTACTAGGTCAATATCAAATTGAACGAGTTGAACGAATTGTTGAACACGCTCGTCAATTTCCTCTTGGGTTAGTGTTTGAAGACGCTCTGTTCCAAACTTCTCTACACAGAAAGATGCCATTGTGCTTCCGTAAATTATTGCGGTCTTCATGTTTTCAAATGAAATATTCTTGGTTTTTGCAATCCACCCCACAAATCCCCCAGCAAAGGTATCTCCAGCACCTGTAGGATCAAAAACCTCCTCCAGTGGAAGGGCGGGAGCAAAAAACAGCTGGTTTTCATGAAACAACAATGCTCCATGCTCACCTTTTTTGATAACTAAAAACTTGGGTCCCATTGTTAAAATTTTCTTAGCCGCTTTCACTAAAGAATACTCATTGCTCAGCTGCCGAGCTTCCTCATCGTTAATGGTTAAAACATCAACCTCCTTGATTACTGCATTCAACTGCTCAGGCGTTGAATCCATCCAAAAATTCATCGTATCCATGATAATCAATTTAGGGCGCACTGCCATTTGTTGAATCACGTTCAGTTGTAGCATAGGGTCAATGTTTCCTAACATTAAAATATCTTGGCTTCTATAGCTTTCTGGTAACACGGGGTTAAACTCTAATAATACATTCAACTCTGTCGCTAATGTATCTCTGCTATTCATGTCCATGTGGTACTTGCCTGACCAAAAGAACGACTTTCCGCCTGCTTTAATTTCTATACCTGAGGTATCAACACCTCTTGCTTCTAATTTGGCCAACTCCTCCATGTCGAAGTCGTCGCCTATGACAGAAACTACATTAATGTCCTTGGTAAAATATGATGCCGCCCAGGCAATATACGTAGCAGCACCACCCACAATTTTATCCGTCTTTCCAAAAGGTGTTTCAATGGCGTCAAACGCCACGGTTCCAACTGTTACTATGCTCATCGCTTAATTTTTAATTAAGCTGCAAAAGTAGAACAAAAAATAATGATTAAAAAATTTAGGGAATGCCTTGTATAAACAAAAGTTTAACTTATTTTTGCAATCCGTTTGAAACACGCAAAGTGCTGATGGTGGTGATCGTCCGACCTAGACGTGAAAAGTATAAATTCCTCCTTAGCTCAGTTGGTTAGAGCATCTGACTGTTAATCAGAGGGTCTCAGGTTCAAGTCCTGAAGGGGGAGCCACAATAAAAAGGAGGTCAAAAATGACCTCCTTTTTATTTTTATTGGTTTGTTAAACCTTGCTTGCCAAAATAGTAGGCTTAACCTCAAGTGGGTTTTATTCGACATTCAAGTTTTGGTTTTCCGCTATAAATTCAAAAGATAGCTCTGATAAGTTTTTTCCATATAAGGTAGCTCCCCAGGGACCGTGACCTCTTCCTTCAATTGGATAAAAGACAAAATCAATTTCATTTGTTTCCCATATAGTTTTTAAATCTTCGGCACTAGTAAAAGGTACGGTAATGTCTTCTGTGCCATGAGCTATAAACAACGCTGGATTATTTGAATTAAACCTTTGGTATCCGTAAATTAATTCCAGTATTTCTATAGATGCACTGGAGCCCCAAAAGTCTAAAATTGTTTGTACTTCATAAGTTTGAAAAAGATTGGTTGTTGATAGGGTGTTGTCTTCGCTTAAGCTTATTTCATCTTTATAGTCGCCTGGTTCTGTTACGCCAAGCCCAATAGAAATAATTGCTCCTGCTGAACCACCGCCCACAGTGATACACTCTTTGTTTATGTGATAGTTTTCGGCATTAGCTATAATCCACCTTAAAGCAGCTTTGGCATCTCTGTGTGCAGGGTACACTGCATAAATTTGGTTGAGATTTGCGGGGGCGCCACTAAAGGCCGCATCAATCCATTCTTGTGGAATTGTTCCCGTATCGTCTCTAAGTCTATAGTCCATTGAAAATACAACAAAACCTCTGGATGCATAATAATTTGCCATATCTACAAGGGCCTCCTGTTGTTTAGAGCCACCTACAAATGCACCACCATGAATTAACAGTAGCATTGGCCGATTTTGAGAATTATTATCAGGGACATAAGAATCCATTAACAAAGAAACTACAGTGGTATTAGAACCGTTCCAACTATCGTGACTAAATCCTTCTGCGTAAACAATGTCTTCTGTTATATTTACTTCATAGGTAGCGTTCAACTTCACTGTTGGTGAAAAACTCTCCGGTGTAACTATGTTATCATCATCTTTGCCACATGACAATACGAATAGCAGAGTGCATAATTTTAAACTAGTTTTCATTTTGGTTGCTTAACAATTAAAACCCTAATATAATTAATAACCTTTACTACAGCCCTTGAAACTTAACTTACTAATAGATTTACTTATGTTGCAACTCTAAATAATACGAGAAACCATCTTAGGCAGGGGCAAAAATGACCTCCTTTTTATTTTTATTGGTTCGTTAAACCTTTCTTGCTACCTTGCGACCAAAAAAATGAACACTAAAAACCTAATGATTTCAAGTTGTATTTTTTTGGGTGCACTAGGGGTAGCACTCACCTTTGTGCCCAGTGAAATTGCCTCAAGTCAAAGTGTAACACCAGGCCCTGCATCCGATTTGCCGCTGCAATTATTGGGAGCACTTTATCTCGGGTTCGCAATGTTAAATTGGATGGTAAAAAATTCTCTGATTGGTGGAATTTATAATAGGCCTATCGCCGTTGGTAATCTTATGCATTTTACAGTTGGCGCACTAGCTTTAATTAAAATAATTACCATAAGCCCTAGCCCTTCGGGAATTATTGTTTTCCTCACTACGGCCTACATTATTTTCGCACTACTATTTGCTTGTGTTTTTGTTGTTAATCCACCCAGAACCGGTAACAACTAAAACAAGAGCTTCTATCGATCGTTTTTTTTTAATTTTTAGAAAACCTCTTATATTTAGGCTTTCTTTAAATTAAAATTAAAATCATGGATCTTAAAATAATTATTTCTGCTCTTGTAATTTTAGTAAGCCTTTATGGTTTAATTAAAAAAAACCGGGTCTTTTTTAACACCGGTTATTTTGTTTTTGGTTTAATGGTTGTCTTCGATCAGTTCATGTTGTTTAACGAGGGTGGTGCGGTTTTACACCTAGCCCTTGCTTCATTGTGGTTGATTCAGTGTACGATTACACTTCCAAACAAGCTTGCTTATGATGGAAGTAAAATTGCCAAATCGGCGGGTATTAAAATAAATTTAGTTTTGTCGATAATAAACTTTTTTGGTGCATTTTATGCGCAGACGGCACCCGAGGTGCCTGAGGGTGCTGCTTACGGTCACTTGCTTTTGGCTACGCTTCCACTGATTGTAATTTACTTTATTGTCAGTGATAAAATAGAAATAAACAAAGCGTAAGTCAAGGTGATTGACTCACGAGGCGCGTTGCAAGCTTTTTAAATTATTAACCTAAAAAATATATAATGTATAAAATACTACTTCCTTTGCTTATTCTATTTATCTCATGTGGAAAGGATAATGGAAACTCAAACAACGAATGCTCTTTGGATTTAACCAAGAACGGTGTGGAGAGATTCTCTAACACCGTTAATTGTTATGATGACTACGACGCTAATAATTATTCTGTTTCAGAAAAGGAACTTGATATAAATTCTTCTTGGGGAGAATGGATTGTGATAATAGAGTTTGAAAGTGGGGTTAATGTTGGTGTGGGTAGTTATAGTGGTGCAGATTTTTCTAAATTCCAAATTCTGCAGTCGACCTTTGGTGGTCATTCCTATGTGTTGCCGCCAGCTTCATTGAACGAGCCGTTTGATTTTACAATAACTCAGTATGGTGGTGTTGGTGGCTACATGCAAGCTGATTTCACCGGTAATTTACTAGAACCATTGTGTTCTCAAGCAAGTCAAATTAATACATTTGAGGTTTCTTTATCTGTCCAGATAGTTGATTGACAACCAAACCTTTGGTTGTGTAAGTAGTTGGTTTAAAGACTATATTATTACACTTTTTGTATGTAAAACTAGACAAACCAAAAGACCTGGCTTGTGCGTTGATTTCTAGTTGGTTATCTCTAAGTGTGCCTTAAACTCCTTCTTTGGGGTCTTTTTCATGTTGGTAATGTTAAAAAAACATATCCTAAATTTGTTTCAACTAAAAACCTAAAATATGAAAAATATTTTTACAAAAATCGGTGACTTCTTCGGAGGTATTACAATGATCTTGTTATCATTTGTTTCTTTAAGTATTTTAGCTGAGGTAATTTTTGGCTATGGTGTGTTTGGAACGTCTGTGGTAACAAATGTTATGGATATAGTAGCACAGCTAGGCGAGGGTGGTTTCGTTGGTTTAGTTGCACTACTTATACTTTGGTCGGTGTTCGATAAAAAGTAATTTGAGTGAATACTAACTTAAAAAGCCGAGCAATTGCTCGGCTTTTTTTTGTGCATTTTTAAAAAAAATGTTGCCCAATTTCTAGCATGTGGAAAAGGTTAATATTATTTTTATTATTTTCGTGTAACTAAACTAATTGCTTTGACTTTAAACAATATTTTTAAAACACAATCTGTTATCTTTTTTATAAACGGATTATTACAGGTTTTTGCTACCGCCATGTTCTTCGAAATGGCAAATATGGAGATTACCCCCCACCTTGTTGCTTTGGGTCAATTTTTAGGTGTAACCTTTGTTTTTCTTGCTATTTTTACTTGGAGGCTGCCGGAGATTGCCGGAGATTCTGTAAGACACTTTGGTTCACTTTGGGCGCTAGGGTGCTTAATGTGGACTGCAATAATTGGCTATCACATAGCTGTGGGTGTTGTCGGTGGTCCGACCGCATTTGTTAATGTTGCAATTTTTGCTATTTTTGCTGTTGCTTACTTCTTAAAAAGTCGTAGTTAAATCTTAATACACTATTTTATTTAACATTTTTAAACATTATTAATCATTATTTGTTTCAACTTTAACCAAAAAAATTAAAAACTATGTTACAACTATCTATGACAACTGCTGCTGACTATTTCAGTGGTGATTTCAATTTGGCACAGGCTACAGCCTTTACCTTTTTCATCGGTTCAATGGCTATGATGGCTGCAACCGCTTTTTTCTGGCTTGAAATGAGAAATGTCGCTGAACAATGGCGAACTTCTTTACTTGTTTCTGGGCTTATAACTTTTATCGCTGCAGTTCACTATTTCTACATGCGAGATTACTTTATTGCTACGGGTGAATCCCCAACATTTTTTAGATATGTAGATTGGATTTTAACTGTTCCATTAATGTGTGTAGAGTTTTATTTGATCACCAAAAAAGTTGGTGGTAAAATTTCTACTATGTGGAAACTTATCGCTGCCTCTGTATTTATGTTGATCACTGGGTATATCGGTGAAGCTGTTTACGGTGGAGAAAGCGCTTCATGGATTTGGGGTGGAATTTCTGGATTAGGTCATTTCTACATCATCTATTTGGTGTGGTTTGGTGAAATTGCTGACCTAGCTAAAAATGCAGGTGGTGCGGTTTTGAAAGCAAATAAAGCACTCGCGTGGTTTGTTCTTGCTGGATGGGCAATTTATCCACTTGGATATATTTTAGGTACTCAAGGTGGATTCTTAGGAATGAACTTCGGTGTAGACGCAGGTTTTATGGATGTTATTTACAACGTTGGTGATGCAGTAAATAAAATTGGCTTTGGATTAGTTATTTATGCGCTTGCAGTTTCTGATGATAAATAAAATCTAAAAACGGTTGGTCCGTTGAAGATTTAAATTAATTTAAGGGGAGTGTTCTATGTAGGGCACTCCCCTTTTTTTATCCATTAAACATGAGATTGTTAATTGCTTTCATATCACTCCTTTTTATTGTCTACGCCCTGTTTGGTGGACAATTCTCTAATGCGTTCCAATACAGTATGGTTTTCTTATTGGTTGGTGTTGTTGGTATGGCTCATGGCTCAATTGACCACATCATCGCTACAGACGTTCTCAAGATTGTCCCAAAAAACCGGAAGCTTCTGTTTATCGCTGTCTATTTACTTATTATTGCCCTATATGTTCTTTTGTGGTATGTCTCACCGCTCTCAAGTTTTTTACTCTTCATTTTATACTCCGCTTATCATTTTGGTGAAGCCGACACCTCGGTTATCGGTCAAAATTTAAATAAGATTCAGCTCTCTGTAATAAGTTTAAGTTATGGTTTGTTGATCATTTCTGCTATGGTTTTTTTCAACCAAAACTATACCACTGAGATTTGCCCTGATTGGTTTACACAAATTTTACCGCCTCACATCCTAATTTCCTCAGCAACATGGATCTTTTATGTTTCCTTTGGGTTGCTTTTACTTCAAAACATCGTATACTCACTTCTTGGTAAAATACCTTGGAGGAAAAATCTTCTCTTTCTGATCCAACTCACCTTCGTAACCCTTATTTTTATTTTACTCCCTGCTCTTGTCGCTTTCTCGATTTACTTCGGTTTATGGCACGCTCTGTTGGTCTTAAAAAAAGAATTTTATGAGGTCAACAAAATCCGACTTATTAATACGAGTAAAGATTTTATTTTAGCACTAGCCCCGTTTACCCTGCTAACCTTAGGGGTAATGTTACTTATTATCTACTATGGTTCGTCTACCGCCCACTTTTCTACCATTGTAGCCATCTCTGTTTTAGCCTTTCCACATACCCTACTCATGCACATACTGTACAGTCGTAAATTAGAAGTGAAAGTTTAATTTTGCCGCTTAGGTGTTTGATTGTAATCGTTGCCCACCTCAAACATATACACAGAAATTAATTATCTTTAAAGTAAACATTTATTGTGCTGTTTAAAAACATGGTCCTTCGACTGAAGTCTCTCATACCACATGCTGATAAGATTGATCCAGCGATTTCTGCACGTGAAGTCGGCTGGCACCTAGAGCATTCTTTAAAAATCATCTGTTCAATTTGTAAAACACTTGTCAACTCAACGCCCGAAAATTACGCATCTAATTTTAATGTTGTAAAATATTATATTTTATGGAGTAAGCGAATACCTCGGGGTAGAGTGCGCTCGCCAAAACACTTCAACAACAAACAAGCAATAAATATTCCTGGCTTACATAAATTATTAAAAGATGCAGTATCAGCCCTCGCTGATTTGGAAAACTTACACCCTAAACAACACTTCCGACACCCCCTGTTTGGAGATCTTAACTTGAGTCAAGGCAAAAAATTTATCCTTATTCACACTTACCACCACTTAGATATTGCTGACGAAATTCTCGCTTAACTTATGTTGCGTTTATTTTTATTTATTATATTTCTACTTTTGTATTTATTTCGTAGCGTCGTTAGTGTAAAGCGAGCATTGATAGGCGCTCAAATTTCTCATAAGTAAACCATTGGATGTTGAAAAAACCTATCTTTAATCATGGACGGACAGCTTAGAAAAAACATTAAAATTGGTGCTTGGGTGGCGCTTGTTCAAAAACACCACCAAAGAACCGGGGATCTTACTGAGGGAACGGTTAAGCGCATCCTTACTAGGTCACCACAACACCCTCGAGGTATAAAAGTGCTTTTGGGCACTGGTGAGGTGGGAAGAGTAAAACAGGTTTTGGTGTAAACACATTGGAAGCTTTTAAGTTATAGCTGTCTAATTGGCAGAAATTTTATGTTGGCTTGATATTAGCCGTTAGAGTTTTATGTATAAAGACAGAAAAAACGTGTCATTTAAATGGGCGTTCAAAAAATATATTTGGCCGCGAAAAAAAATGTTGGGGCTTGGTTTGATACTGATTTTAATTCAAAGTGCCTCAGGCTTAGTTGCTCCTTATGCTAGCCGTTTCTTGTTTGACGATATTGTTCCCAATAAAGACATAGAGGGCTTGTGGATTCTATTGGCCGTAGTGTCTTCTTCTATATTAATCCGCTCAATCACATCTTTTAGTATCACTAGGTTGCTTAGTGTTCAGGCACAACACATGATTTCTCAGATGAGGGTGGAGGTTCAAGGCAAGATTATGAAGTTGCCTATTAGTTTCTTCGATAATCATAAATCTGGTGGTTTGGTTTCGCGAGTAATGACCGATGTGGCCGGGGTTCGCAACCTTGTGGGAACCGGTTTTGTTCAATTGGTCGGCGGCACCTTAACCTCTGTCGTATCCATTGCGCTTTTGGTTCAAATTAGCCCCATTATGACTGTTTCTGTTTTAATTCCTTTATTAATTTTTGCTATAGTTATGTTAAAAGCCTTCGGATACGTGAGGCCCATATTTAGAGAGCGTAGTAAAATCAATGCAGCTGTCCAGGGCAACCTAACCGAAACCCTTGGTGGGGTGCGTGTTATAAAGGCGTTTAATGCAGAAGCACAAGAAAATGTAAGTTTTGAAAAAGGGGTCAATCGTTTATATGAAAATGTTAAAAAGAGTTTGACGGCAACGGCATTTATCGCCAGCTCCTCAATATTTTTAATCGGCTTAGCTTCCACTGGAATCATGGGGATTGGTGGATATTTTATGATGGATGGAGGTATGACTATGGGAGAGTTTCTCTCCTTTACTTTATTGCTTGGATTTATGATTGCTCCAATTGCTCAAATGGGAAACATAGGAAGCCAATTAACCGACGCTTTGGCGGGGCTAGATAGAACCCAAGAATTAATGGAAATGGAAGAAGAAGATGACCCCGGCATTAGAATTGCCTTTTTAAAGGATATCAAAGGACACGTTGCGTTTCACAGTGTTTCTTTTAGTTATGAAAAGAGTAAGGAGGTGTTACACAACATTTCTTTTGAAGCTAAGCCAGGAAGCGTAACCGCACTGGTTGGCTCCTCTGGTTCTGGAAAGTCTACCATTGCTGGCTTGGTGGCTACATTTTTAAATCCAGTATCTGGCAAGGTTACTGTTGATTCAATTGACCTCGCAACTATTAATTTGACCAGTTTCCGAAAACATCTTGCGGTAGTGCTTCAAGATGATTTTCTTTTTGAAGGAACGATTCGAGAGAATATCCTTTTTCCTAGACCCGATGCTAGCGAAAAGGAACTTCAAGAGGCTGTTGAGGGTGCATACGTAAACGAGTTTAGTGACCGCTTTGAAAATGGACTAGAAACTGTCATTGGGGAAAGGGGTGTGAAATTGTCGGGAGGTCAACGCCAAAGAATTTCTATCTCTAGAGCTATTTTGGCCGACCCTCAAATTATTATTCTTGATGAGGCCACTTCCAATTTGGATACGGAAAGCGAAACATATATTCAAAAAAGTTTAAATAAACTAATGAAGAGCAGGACCACCTTTGTTATTGCTCACAGATTGAGTACTATTCGGCAAGCAGATCAAATTTTAGTGATTGAAAACGGCCGTATTGTCGAGCGAGGAACACACGACAAATTATTGAAAAATAGTGGGCGGTACAACCAACTTCACACCTATCAAAGCCGCA
>CAZZMB010000015.1:0-9605 GCA_964655225.1 uncultured Chitinophagales bacterium
ACCGCTTTATCGGTCATTGGATTGCTTGACGCGTCTCTTACCACCGCCTGGTATTTAAAACCTTCGGGGCTCTGCGCAAACGCGCTTAAAGTGATTGTTGCTAGAAAAAGAAATGATAGTATGAATTGACGCATAAGATTAATTTTTAGTTTTTTTATGTTTGACTTAGTTCTTGTGTAAAAGTAGAACAAAAAAAATCAAAAGGGTATTCCAGCGAAAGAGTTATCTCTTTTGTTTAAAAAAAATAATCAGTCGGTTTAAAAAATCTTAAGGATATGCAAATTTTACTCATCAAACGAAGGGCTCCTCTTAAGAGGATAGTCAATCTAATTTGTCGTTTTAAGGTGTCATTTTGGCATGCAAAATAGATTAGAATGATTTTTGACAAGGTATAGGCAAACAAAACTTTTATGAAATTTATATCTAAAACCTTGGCCTCTGCTGCTGCAATTATGTTTTTAGCATATCTTTTACCAGGAATACATGCAGGAGAAGACTTCTTTTATGCTATACTTATAGCGCTGATGTTGAGCGTCTTAAACACCTTAGTGAGACCGGTCTTGGTGTTTTTAACTTTACCCGCTACTATCGTTAGTATGGGGCTGTTTCTTTTAGTAATCAATGCGGCAATTGTGCTTATCGCTGATAAGTTTATGGACGGATTTACTACAGATAGTTTTGCTTGGGCACTCGCGTTTAGTATACTTCTTTCAATAATAAATAGTGTGGTTAATAAGGCTTTTATCAATCCAAAACCAAAAAACAAACTTATTGATAATGGAGAGAGCAAGGTAATTATTATAGAAAAAGATTAATTTCACTAAAGACTTAATTATAAAATAAAATTAAAAAAATAATATGTTAGAAGGAATAATGAATAGTCCATATTTAGGAATGATGCTAGTCTCTATGGCATTTGGCTTGCTTGGAGCTTGGGTCTCTAATCGCTTGAAATCAAAATTTAAAAAGTACTCAATGATGCCCTTGTCTTCAGGATATACTGGTGCCCAAGTAGCAGAGAAGATGCTAGGTGATTATAATATTCATGATGTAACCATACAATCGGTGCCAGGTAAACTTACCGATCACTATAACCCAGCAAACAAGACGGTGAACCTTAGTCCAGAAGTTTATCAGGGAAGAAGTATTGCTGCTGCTGCTGTGGCAGCCCATGAGTGCGGTCATGCAGTTCAACATGCTACGGATTACGCATGGTTAGGAATGAGAAGTAAACTGGTTCCTGTGGTGAGTATTGCGGCGAGTTACTTGCAGTACGTCATGATGGCATCAATTTTTCTTTTAGCGACAGCTTTTGGCGAATCTTTACTCCTACTAGCAGTTGTTTTGCAAGGAGCGGTGATGGTATTTTCCTTGGTGACACTTCCAGTTGAATTTGACGCAAGCCATAGAGCGATGCAGTATCTAGATGCTAGTGGATTAGCCGGGCGCAGAGGAGAAGAGTACGAAGGGGCTAAGGATGCCTTGAAGTGGGCTGGAATGACCTATTTTGTTGCGGCTTTGGCTTCAGTAGCTCAATTTCTATACTTACTATTATTACTTATGCGAAGAAGGTAGCTTACTGAGCTTTGTAAGTTTTGTTAAATCTAGTATTTTCGAATACCTTGGGAACAAATATTACACACTTAATTTGTAAATTAAACGTTTCTATCAAAACAGGCACTATGATTATATTGAAAAAAATGAGATGGATATTACTTGTATTTTTATCGGCTTCAATTGGCATTGCTGCAACTTCTGCCAACACGGAGTATTTTGAGATTTCTAAAAATCTAGAAATATTTGCGACCCTATACAAGGAGTTAAACTCGTATTACGTAGATGATATTGACCCGAATGAGTTTATGCAGGAGGGTATTGACGCTATGCTGAAGTCTTTAGATCCATACACTAATTATTATTCTGAGGCAGAAATTGAGAATTATAGGTTCGAAACTACAGGTAAGTATGGAGGTATCGGTTCATTGATTAAAAAAGATGATGACTTTATAGTCATATCTGAACCGTATGAAAATTATCCAGCGGATAAAGCGGGATTGATAGCGGGAGACAAAATTGTTTCGGTGGATGGTAGTTCAGTCAAAGGAAAAACTTCATCAGAAGTTTCTAAATTTTTAAAAGGGGAGCCAGGTACCACGATTTCTGTTGATATATTACGACCTCTGGCTGATGGCAGTGACCAATCATTGACTTTAGAAATAACGCGGGAAGAGGTCAAAGTCAAAAATGTTCCCTTTTATGGACTGGTTCAAGATGGTATAGGCTACATTAAGCTTGGTAATTTCACACAGCAAGCCAGCAAAGAAGTGAAAGATGCTTTTAAAGCGCTAAAAAAGGATAATCCTGAATTAAAGGGCCTGGTGCTTGATGTAAGAGGAAACCCAGGAGGCTTGTTGCATGAATCTGTAAATATCACTAATATTTTTATTAATAAGTCTGAGTTGGTTGTTTTTACAAAGGGTAAAGTTGAGGAATGGGACAAGGAGTTTAAAACGATTAATGAGCCTATAGATACAGAAATCCCTTTAGTGGTTTTAACGAATAGAGGCTCTGCCTCTGCTTCTGAAATTGTAAGTGGAGCGATTCAAGATTTGGATAGAGGTGTGGTAATCGGACAAAAAACTTTTGGAAAAGGGCTTGTGCAAACAACCAGAAAATTGACCTATAATACGCAGCTGAAAGTCACGACGGCAAAGTATTATATTCCAAGTGGCCGTTGCATTCAAGCTATCAATTATGCTGAACGTGATAAGGATGGCGCTGTAAAACGCTTACCGGATTCTCTTAAGGTAGCTTTTCAAACGAAATCTGGAAGAACTGTTTATGATGGCGGAGGTATTGACCCAGATATTCTCACAGAGGTGGAGTACCTATCGGATATAACTGTAAGCTTAGGAAGAAAAGATCTCTTTTTTGATTTTGCTACGCTTTACAGAGCCAAACATGAAACCCTGCATGACGGTAAAGATTTCCGGATATCAGCTACGGAGTTTGATGAATTTGTGGCCTGGTTGCAAGACAAAGAATATGATTACACCACCGAAAGCGAATCCTTGCTCAATGAATTTAAAGAGGTAGCGGAAGAAGAAGAGTATTTTGAGGGCATTAGCACTGAATTTGAAGCCCTACAAACTAAGATCAGTCACGATAAAAAGAATGATCTTCAAAAACAAAGTGACGAGATAAAGCGATTGCTTGAAAATGAAATAGTAACAAGATATTATTATCGTGAAGGGGCTATAGAAAATGGTTTTATTTATGATACAGAAGTGGCTAGAGCAGTGGATATTTTAAATGACCCGAATGAGTATAAAAAGATTTTATCCAATCAGTAGAGTGCTTTTGGGGATGGTGCTTGCAATCAGCCTTTTCTCTTGTGTAAAAGATCAAAACTACCAAAGTAATGAGGAGCTTGAAATGTATAGGCTTTCCGATCTTGATTTTATCCAACCAGTCGCAATGGATGCCATAGAGACAGCTGCAGCTGAGATGAGTTATGCACTTAGTTCAACAATAGACAAGGCAGGCGTAATAGAAGCCATTGAATATTGCAATTTAAATGCGAACGACTTAATAAAAACGATAGCCGAGGATTATGGCGTTGAAATTAAACGAACATCACTAAAGCTCAGAAATCATTCAAATAAACCTTCCAACGACGAAAAACTCATTCTTGATTTTTATGCTAAACAAGAAAGTTTGGGTAAGGCTTGCAAAGGTGTAATGAGCAAAGTGGATGGAATTTACAAATACTATCACCCCATTTATGTCGCGGAAAACTATACCCAGAACCACGGAGTAGCAGGGGAAAGCCTGCATAAAAAAGCAGCTAAAAAACTAGCCGCATTGTACTTAAATGACAGTGCTCAGGATTATCATACCGGTGATTTGTGCGGGATGTGGGTGGTAACTTTTACGAAATAGAATTTCTTACTTTTTGTGTGTAAGCACGCAAGGAAGTTTTAAAGTCATTGCCTGAACTTTGCATATATTCGATGATCCATTTGGCAGCAAAAATATGGGTTAACTGCTCTCCATCGTCTTCTCCATCGATTTCAATACTTGGCTCTTCCTCATTAATCAAGGCTTCTTCCGCTGCATCGAGCATTTCTAAGGTATAGTTCGCCTCAATAATTTTTTTTATTGCTGGAATCTTCATTTTATAACTTATTTATTAACTCTTCGACAACTTCAATTTTAGCACTTGGAAATCCTTCAACGAGCGCACCATTTTTAAACCCAGCAAAATAGGGGAGGTTATTTACTTTGGCTAATGATCTAGCGTTTGGACTGTTTTCTGCATCAACATTAAGAAACATCACGCCGTCGTACTCTTCTTTACTGGCTAAGCTATTGAACTTAGGGGTAATCAATCGACAAGATCCACACCACCCCGCATAGTATTTAACGATTATCTTTTCATTGCTTTTCAGTAACTCTTCGAAGTCACTATCCGTTGCATTAACTACTTCCATAGTATAGTTTTTTTGAGTTGAACACCATTCGATACAAATGGGTTCCCTTATTGTTTTTTTGCACGTAATTGATCCAGCAGTATTTCCTCAATATTATTTGCATTAACCATAAATACCTCACCACCAATGGGAGTTGCAATTGCTTTAAGTTGGGAGTAATATGTGCTGGAATTGTTGAATAAAAATATGGTGAATGCGATATTCTCGGTTTGATTTTTTTCCAAAAAATCTTCAATTTCTTGAAGCTTGCCAAAAGATAAATCTCCATCTGAGGCAACAATGATTCGATTATTGGCTGCTTCTTCAAAATTCGATTTAGCTACCTTATAGCCAAGCTGAAGACCAGCAATTATATCCGACTGACCACCAGTAGCCAAACTGTCAATTTTTAGCTTTATTTCATCTATTTCTTTAGCACTCACCGCGTCAAGAACCAATTCCGCTTGATCCGAAAAAATAATGGCAGAAATTTCATCTTCAGCTCGCATATACTGCAATAAACGATAAAGTGATTGCTTTAGAATTGGCATGCGGTCTGATCTGTTCATGGAAAGGGATGCATCCATTAGAAAAACAGTATTGTTAAAAGCAATATTTTCAAAAGAAATTCCGCTTGAACTCTTCTCTTTTTTAGTTTGCTGCTTGCAGATAAACTGATCAATTTCAGCTTTGCTTGGACTTTGCTCAAACGCGATATTCAGTTCTTTAAAAGCGGTGTCATATTCTAAGAGGGATAATGTGCCTTCTATAAGCTCCTTGTAAGCAAACATCTTTAGAGGTACCTGGGTGCTTGTTAGACAAGAATCTGACCAGGCTTCACCTTCCTTTATTTTAATAATAAAACTATCGTAATCACCCATCACACCTAAATTTTTGGATTGCGCACCAATAAATAAGTTTCCATCTTCTCTAGCTAAAAATCGGCCTTGATCCAATAAAACATTGTCACTATATACACCTCCAATTAGGGTGGTTGAAAGTGGATATCCTGCTTTATCGAACTTGGCTAATAAAAGTTGTTCTTTGGGTGATTTAGTATATCCAAATACATAGTATCCTTCGTCTACTTGCAGCATGTCACGGACAGTCAGACTTGAATATCCCGGAATCTTATATTCATAATTCCAATTGACAGTGCCGTCTTTTAGCGTATTTAATAGGCTTAAACTGTATTGATTATCTATTCCCGAGTTGTTGCTGTAACATGCCGCTATTATGGTATCTCCACTGAGCACAAAATCAGATAGATATGCGCGCGAAAAGTCTTGCTTAGAATTTAAAAAGTAATTGCTTTGAAGCTGCGAGAAATCATCCGCATTGAATTGCGATATGGAGGCCCGATATTTATCCGATTTTGGCCGCAAACCGTATCGACCACCGCTGATTAATTTATCTTCAAAAATTAAGGAGTTAGAAGCACTTTCATGACCCGTATAATACCAGGTAGTAAAATCATTCAACCTTCCATTCTTTGCTTGAATGTTCAAAAAACAAAGGCCAAATTTACCTTTGGCAAACTCATCTCCGGTGATGATAAAATTGCCCTTATAACGATGAATATTATTGGGTTTGATGTTGATGGACGTTTTTCTTGCCCAAACAATTTTATGCGCCTCAAAATTGTATCGAATAAAAAATTCGTCAAAGACATCGGTGCCTGCATTATGTCCATAACCGCAAAAGATTATATCATTGCCTTCCTTGATAAAATCACTAATAAAATTTTGATGTTCTGAAAAGCTAAAGTATTTTTTCCAAAGTAAGTCACCTTCGGTACCTAACATAGCGAGATAGCATTGCTTACCCGAATAGCCACTCAAGAAGAGGTTTCCCCCTTCTAAACGCAAGCAGGTAATTCCATCATTAATGCCAGGATTACCTATATTTTTGACAAACTGCTGCCCATGACTCATGAAGGCAGTAAAAACAAAAAGAATCGTCGTAATAAATAGTTTCAAAACGGTGTGGTTTATTGAAGAGTTAGTGAACTAATCTTCCTTGCGAAATTAACAAAAAAGCAATTGGAATAGTTGAACGGATTACAAGCTTAATACTTGACAACACGCATTATGCTCATCCCAACACTTAATAATTTGCACGGAGCTGCCTTATTACTTATGAGTATTTATATTTCGCAAAGCAGAATAAACTTAAAGAGCACAAGTAATTATTGCTCACCATACAATTCTTCTTCGCTTATTGCGGTAACTTCCATTTCATTCTCTAATTCCTTGGAAATAGCTTTAAATGGAGCGCTGACCAGCTGATCTCCTTCATTTACTCCAGATAAAATCTCGATGTTGGTATCGTCTTGAATGCCGGTTTTCACTTCTTTTTGAAGGACTTTACCATCTTTAAATACAAACACTACTTGAATCTTTTCATCAAAATCATCTTCCTCGTTGGGGTCACGCAAGGTTACACTTTGAATGGGTCCGCAAAGGATGTTTTCCTTTTTGTTTGTAATGATTTCTGCAGTGGCAGACATGCCGGGACGAAATGGCAGCTTTCTTTCGTCGCTTATTAATTTTTCATAACTCGCTTTGAGCAATTTTATTTCGACCTCAAATTTAGTTACTTGTTGATCCAACAATGCGTTAGACGAATAAGCCACTTGACTCACTACGCCTAATATTTCTTCTCCCAGATAAGCATCTACTTCAATCAAGGCGGTATCTCCTTCTGTAACCTGCAGAACTTCGTTTTCTCCAACCTCTATTCTTAACTCCATCTCTGTAAAATCAGAGATAGTAACAAGCTCTGTACCTGCCATTTGCGCGGTTCCAACTACCTTTTCCCCTTGCTCAACATTTAACTTTGAAATGATACCGCTCATTGGAGCAAATAATTTGGTTCTACTCAGGTTGTCTCGAGTTTGTTGTAAGCCCGCGTTTGCGCTTTGCGCTTGATAGTTAGTTGCTTCTACAGCCTGAAAAGCTGCCTCTTTTTCACCCAAAGCAGCGAAATATTGACTTTCTGAAGCTTCAAGTTCAGTGGCAGATATAATTTGTTTTTGAAAAAGCTCTTTTCTTCTATTGTAGTCACTTTCGATGATTTTAAACTGCGCATCTGCCTGGCTCTTCCGAGCCTTCGCTGAAGCTAAATTTGCAAGTGCCTGCTTGTAAGCAGCATTCGATTGAGAAACGGATGAGATATAATTATCAGCTTCTATTTCTAGCAATAAGTCTCCTTTAGATACAGAATCTCCCTCACTAATAGTTATTCGCGTTACCTCCCCTGGTAATTCCAAAGAAAGCTTTACCTCTTTTAAGGGATAAATTTTACCGTTTGCAGTCACAGATTCGGTTAGGCTCTTTAAACCAGCTTCTTCTAAAACGACTGATGTTGCATTTCGGCTGTTAAGCCTATCCTTAAAAATTGATGCTCCACCGAGGAGAAGCAGAAAACATACGCTGATAATAATTAGAAACTTTTTACTCATGGATTTTTAATTAAAATGTCAATTCTCCTGTTTCATAGAATCTTACAATGGCCTCTCTAAAAAGGTATTCAAATTTGGACTGAGCTAAACCGATTTGCGCCGAAAGCAGTCTGTTTTTGGCGGTTTCAAACTCATAGGTATTTATTATACCGAAATTAAATTTTTCTTCAGCATAGGAGAATGCTACACCTGCTGCTTCTAGATTTTTTTTGTTAGCGTTAAACTGTTTAACAGCTGCACTTAAACTAGTTTGTGCGGTGAAAATATCTTGATTGAGGGAGTTTTGCTTTGTTTTAACTTCAAAGTCTGACTGTAAAATGCCCAATTTCGCATTATCTATAGCGATCATTCGTTGCCATTTTCCGAATAGGGGAATATTTAAATTGATTCGAATATTTTGATTCAAATTATCACCGACCTGCATGCCGAAAGATTTATCCCCAAAGATCGGTTGTTGAAAGTTAGAAATCACGATGTCATTGGAGCCACTTACAAAACCAATAGGGGTTGTAACCATAGTTTCGCCCACTTGTCTTTGAGCTGCACTGAAGTAATTGCTTCCTAAATATCCAGAGACAGAGATGCTTGGCGAAAGGCTTCCTCTAGCTGCTTTCAGCTGGTACAAGGCTGCCTTTTGTCTTAGTTCTGCACTTTTTACATTGGGCAAGGCGCTTACTGCATTTTCCGCCAATATACCAATATCGGTTAACTGTTCATCTATGCTTATTTCTTGCACTTTTAAGTCTTCAATATCAAATGCTTGAAAAGGATCCAATTGGAGCACAAACTTGATTTGATTCAAGGCATTTTGCAAGGTATTTTCTGCAGTAACAACATTGACTTCATCATTTGCTATTTGCGCTTCAACTTCATATTGGTCTCCTTTGGCCAATTCGCCAACTTTGACCAACTCCAAGGTATTTGAATATTGATTGAGTGTGAGAATTTGTTGTTCTTGTGCAATCTGTAAAGCTTCCTTGGCAAGTAAAGCATTTAAGTAGTGATTGGCTAAAATAAGTTTAGTGGAGTTTTCCATTTCCATTTGATCAAGCTGAGTAGCAGTTAACTCTAGCGAAGATGCTTTAAGGTTCATCATTCTATTCAAACCTTGAAATAAAGTGAAATCTATGAACATGCCTAGAGTGGTAGAGTTCGTGCTTTGTTGAATAAACTGGTAAGTCAAAGGGTCTACAGAGTTTGCAAAATTGAATCCTTCTACTACATTTATATTGATGTTAGGCGTGTAAATGTTCATTTTATTTTGTAGAACATTGTTTGTAGCATATTCGATATTCAACTTTGATTGACTAACATTTAGGTTGTTGTCTAATGCATAATTTACACACTCTTCAAAACTCCATTTTTCCTGAGCTGAAAGCTGGGTGAAAATGCAACAAAGAATAATATGTATTGCTATTTTTTTCATAGGAGCTTATGTTTTTTTAAAGACTTATTCATCTAAAGTGATAAAAGGTGAGTTATCAGCAGTCCCTTTACTTACTTCTTTATGAATTTATAAGGCATATATGTTATTAGTACAAAGGTACTATCATTTTTGAACAATTTAAGTATTGAAAGACCCATTGAATGAATAATGCTATTTACAAACGCAGTAAAATTATGTATGGTTAAATGCTTTGGCAACTTATTGATTCTTTATTGAAGTAATG
>CAZZMB010000015.1:9705-18448 GCA_964655225.1 uncultured Chitinophagales bacterium
AATAAGTAGATATGAACAGAGACATCCAAGTATTCGATTTGATCAACCAAGAGTTACAACGCCAGATGCATGGTGTTGAGCTTATCGCTTCTGAAAATTTTACCAGTCCTCAAGTCATGGAGGCTTCTGGGTCATGCTTGACCAATAAGTATGCGGAAGGACTGCCAGGTAAACGATATTATGGCGGTTGCGAAGTGGTAGATAGAGTAGAAGATTTAGCACGAGAGCGATTAAAAGAACTTTTTGGTGCGGAATGGGTCAATGTGCAGCCGCATAGTGGCGCTCAAGCAAATGCAGCAGTTATGCTGGCCGTGTTAAACTCAGGCGATACTATTTTGGGTTTTGATTTATCCCACGGTGGCCATTTAACGCATGGCTCTTCAGTCAATTTTTCAGGTAAATTATATGATCCACACTTTTATGGTGTAGAGCAAGAAACGGGTCGAATTGATATGGATAAGGTAGAAGCCAAGGCGATTGAAGTTAAACCCAAATTAATTATTTGTGGCGCTTCGGCTTATGCGAGAGACTGGGATTTCAAAAGATTTAGGGCTATTGCAGATAAGCTTGGAGCACTTCTTTTGGGTGATATCAGTCATATCGCAGGTTTGGTTGCTAGCGGATTACATAGTGACCCAATGCCTCATTGTCATATTGTTACATCGACAACACACAAAACCTTGAGAGGCCCTCGAGGAGGAGTGATTATGTTAGGAAAAGATTTTGAAAATCCGTGGGGATTAAAAACGCCTAAGGGGCTGGTAAGAAAAATGAGTGCTATTTTAGATTCTGGAGTTTTTCCAGGTACACAAGGTGGTCCTTTAGAACATATTATAGCTGCAAAGGCTATTGCGTTTGGGGAAGCCTTAGAGGATGGATTTAAAACCTATAGTAAGCAAGTGATTAAAAATGCTCAAGCCATGGCTAAAGCTTTTGTAGAGAAGGGGTATAACTTGGTTTCTAATGGTACAGATAATCATTTAATGTTAATTGATTTGCGTAATAAAGGAATCACAGGTAAAGTGGCAGAGCAAACCTTAGGTAAGGCGGAAATAACAGTCAATAAAAATATGGTTCCTTTCGATGATAAATCACCCTTCGTGACTTCAGGAATTCGTATTGGTACTCCAGCAGTAACTACTCGAGGAATGAAGGAATCCGATATGCTAAAAATTGTAACTTGGATTGACCAGTTGATTCAAAATCCTGAGGATACGGCAGAAATAGACCGAATTCGAATGGAAGTTAATACTTACATGAAGAAATTTCCTTTGTATGCGTAATAGCCTCTTTGTTACTATCTTAATCTGCTTTCTGGCATTTTGTGCAAACGCACAGATAACTGCTTTTGATAAGGGTTTCGATGCATTTCAAAGAGCAAAGTTTGACAACGCAGTACATTTTTATACCATTTACATTGAGGATAATAAAAGTCCCAACGCACTTTTTAATAGGGGCTTATCTTATTACAAGTTGGGAGATTTTGAAAATGCAATCGCCGATTATTCAAAAGTTCTTGAGATTGAGTTGGATGACCATGAAGCGCTCTATAATAGAGGATTAGCCTACTTCGAAATAGGGAATTATGTTAATGCAATAGCAGATTATGAAGCAGTTTTAGCCATAAACTCGGACTATTACTATGCATATACAGGTTTGGGTCTAAGTACATTGTACCAAAATAAATATGAGTCTGCGATTCAATATTTTGATACTGCTATTGAACTTTATGGGGATAGTCCAATCAATTTTTACAACCGAGGCTTAGCTTATCAGGCAATTGAAAATTATGAAAACGCAGTACGCGATTTTTCACTGGTTCTTCGCCTTGATGACTCAAATATAGACGCTTTTATATCTAGAGCAAACATGTACTATGAAATGGGGAAGTATGAGCTTAGTATTCTTGATTATGCCGAGGCAATATCCCTTACTCCCGAATCTCCTAGCTTATATTATAATAGGGGAATCTCCTACTATAGCAATAAGCAGTTTGAAGCCGCCGTAAATGATTTTACGGAGGCATTGCGCTATGATTCCACTGACGTAAATGCTCTTTGGTATGCTGCACTATGCTACAAGGAATTGAGTGACGAGGGTAATGCAATCCTATGTTTTGACAAGGTTAAAGCATTAAATCCAAATTATAAGCATTTATGGTCAATTGATAAAAATCGATTGATCCTTAAAAAGTTTATCAAGGAAAACTGGATATACACCCTGGCAATTGTGTTGTTACTGTTGGCCAGTTTATTTTTTGTGCTTAGAATTTTGAAGAGCAATAAAGCAGCCGAAATAGATTAGACAGCAAAACTTTCTCCGCAAGAACAGGTTCGACTTGCATTAGGATTCACAAAGTGAAAACCTTTCCCATTCAAACCATCAGAGAAATCTAAAGTAGTATTTGCAATGTAAAGGAAGCTTTTCAAGTCGGTAACCACTTTTACTCCCTTATCACTAAACTCTTGATCATCTGGCTTAAGCTCGTTGTCAAAGTCCATTTTATAACTTAATCCTGAGCATCCCCCTCCTGAAACAGTAACTCGCACAAAGGTGAGCTTCGGTTTACTTTCCAACTGAATTAATTCTTCGATTTTGGTTTTGGCAGTTTCGGATATAAATAACATGCTTATAATGTTTAGTGTAAATTTAAACAAATGCTTTGTAAATTTGGGTTTCTAAGATTGTATTATGAAAAAGATTGAGCACATCGGAATAGCAGTAAAAGATTTAGAGGCTTCAAATGAAATGTATACAAAGTTGTTTGGTGAAGCTCCTTACAAGCAAGAAGAGGTGGAAAGCGAGTTTGTAAAAACTTCTTTTTTTCGAGCTGGGCCAAATAAAATTGAACTTTTGCAAGCAACTGATGAGCGAAGCGCAATTCATGGCTACATCAATCGAAAAGGTGAAGGGATTCATCATATTGCCTTTGCAGTTGAAGATATTGAAGCAGAAACCGAGCGATTGAAGGGGGAGGGCTTTAAAGCTTTGTTTGACCAGCCAAAAAGAGGGGCGGATAATAAGCTAGTGATGTTTTTTCACCCAAAAACTACTGGCGGTGTATTGATCGAGCTTTGTCAGGATGCGGACAAATAGCTAAGGGCGACTTATGCGAGCATTAATGATAGGGCTAATACAACTAAAGCTAGATTGAAAAGTATCATTAGGTAATTTAACCAATTGGGTTTATGCGAATCTGAGAAACCGTTAAGTACACCAACAAAACCCGTCAACGGAACAATGATTATTGCCCATTCAATCCAAGCTTCATCTTTACTTAGGCTAAAGGTTAAAAATAAAAAGACTACACCAAAGAGAACGGTAGGCCGATTGAACTCTTTAAAGCCATAAACGAAAACCTGAGCTAAATGTAAAATAGCTGTGGATAGTAAGGCTGCAAATAATAAGGACTCCAGATTCATAAATATTTCAACTTAGATTCGTTCCGAGAGTTCCAACCATAGCATAGATTTTTCATCAATGCTTTCACTAATAGCTTGAGCCTCTTTGCTGAGCTTGCTTATAGCTTCATAGTCATTAACCAACACCGCCATGCGCGTATGCAGCTCTTCTTTTTTCTTTTCAAGTTTTTCAATTTCCTTCTCCAAACGATTATAGGTTTTTCGTTCATCATAGGACAATTTTTCAAGGGTTTGTTTGGTTGGATTAGGTCTTGGGTCCTCAAGAATTGATTGCTTATTATTTTCTCTAACTTTTTGGCTAGCTTTTAGCTCTTCGCGCTCTCTGTAATGTGAGTAGCTGCCCGGAAAGTCTGCTAGCTCTCCATCTTTGCCAAAAACAAATACGTGGTCAACCAATTTATCCATAAAATATCTATCGTGACTGACTATGATTAAACAACCTGAAAAGTCACTTAAGAAATCTTCAAGCACATTTAAGGTCATCAAATCTAAATCATTGGTCGGTTCATCCAAGATTAAAAAGTTTGGATTTTGAATAAGAACAGTCAGTAAATACAAACGTCTTTTTTCACCTCCACTTAAGCGATCAACATGCACGTAATGCATGTATCCAGGAAAAAGGAAACGTTCAAGCAACTGAGACGCAGTGATTTTACTACCTCCTTTTAATGGAATATATTCTCCAAATTCTCGGACAACATCAATGACTTTCATGCCTTCTTTAAGTTGCATGCCATCTTGACTATAAACTCCGAATTTGATTGTTTCACCAATCACAACTTTCCCTCGATCAGGTTCAATTTGACCAGTTAGCGTTTTAAGCAGTGTTGATTTTCCAGATCCATTAGGACCAATTATACCCACTTTATCAAATCGCTTAAACTTGTATTCTACATTTTTAAATAGAACTTTCTCTCCATATGATTTCCAAATTTTATGAAGCTCTAGGATCTTGCTTCCCAGGCGCTCAGGATTTATTTGCAAGGCAATTTCATCTTGCTCAAGCCGTTTGGAGGCTTGAGTTTTCAATTCATAAAAAGAATCAATACGCGCTTTAGATTTTGTGCCTCGGGCTTTAGGCATTCTGCGCATCCATTCAATTTCGGTCCGCATTAAATTTTTAGCTTTGGCTACGTTTGCAGCTTCATTTTGTTGTCGGGCCTCTTTTTTTTCTAAATAATTGGTGTAGTTCCCAGAGTAATTATGAAGAAGACCATTTTCTATTTCTATTATTTTTGAACAAACACGCTCTAAGAAGTAACGATCATGAGTAATTAAAAAGAGCGTCATTTTACTATTAATCAGCCATTCCTCTAACCATTCTATCATTTCTAAATCTAAATGATTGGTGGGTTCATCGAGAATAAGAAAATCGGGTTCATTAACCAAGACTTTTGCCAGAGCTACTCTTTTCTTTTCACCTCCAGATAAATGGTCTGCATTTTGGTGATAATCTTGTATATCTAATTTGTAAAGCATCTGCTTAACACGGGTTTCATAATCCCAGGCTTGTGAAGCATCCATTGCAGCAAGTGCCTTATTCATTTTTTCAGTTGCCTCTGGAAGTAATAAGGCTTTTTCATATTGAATAATAGCTTGACTTGCAGGGTTTTTTGCAAATAGTACGTTTTCTAGAATGCTTAATTGACTATCAATAAGTGGTTCCTGCATCAGATACTCTACCTTAAGGTCTTTAGCAAAATGAATTCGCCCACTATCGGCAGATTCAATATTGACTATGGCTCTAATTAACGAAGATTTACCTGTTCCATTAGCTGCCACCAAGGCTACTTTCTCTCCTTTATTTATGGTAAATGAAATGTTCTCGAAAAGTAGTTTTTCGCCATATCTTTTGGAAACATTTTCAAGCTGTAGGTATTGCATGAATATTTGCTTAAACTTAAGTTAATAAAGGTAAATCATTGCTCTTTAAAGTCCGTATTTAAGGATACAATAGATTGCTCGAAAACCATCTTTCCAACCAATTTTTTTCCCTTCATCATACGTTCTTCCATAATAACTGATACCCACTTCATAAAAGCGAATATCTTTTATTTTGGCAATTTTTGCGGTTACTTCGGGTTCAAATCCAAAGCGGGTCTCTTGTAGTTTTAGGCCCTGAATATGCTCAGTACGAAATAACTTATAACAGGTTTCCATATCTGTTAGATTAAGGTTATTAAACATGTTGCTGAGAAAAGTTAAAAATTGATTACCCAAGGAGTGCCAAAAGAAAAGAATACGATGGGGTTTTCCACCCATAAACCGAGTTCCATAGACTACATCAGCATGTCCATCTAAGATAGGTTGAAGCAAGATGTTGTATTCTTCTGGGTCATATTCCAAGTCTGCATCTTGGATGATGAGATAATCTCCTGAAGCTACTTTGATTCCTGTGTGCAATGCCGCACCTTTTCCTTTATTTATCTCATGTTCTTGATAGTTAAATGAAACCGTAGGATGTGCGTCGATATAGTTTTTTATTGCTGCTCCGGTTTGGTCAGTAGAGCAGTCGTTGACAAGTATGATTTCTTTCTGTAATCCTTTAATTAGCTCAACAGCTAATACTTTGTCAAGAATAAGATGAATCGTTCTTTCTTCGTTGTAGGCAGGTATTAATATAGAAAGTGTTGCTGCCAAATTGATTAAGGGTTTAAGTCTATTTCGTTTCCGAGTAGATTTTCAAATTTAAACTCTGTTAACGCCAAATTTTCATTTGCTCGAACTTTAATCCAGCGTTTATATTCAAACCACCATTTTAATTGGAGAGAAACTATTCCTTTTTTAATAAAGGACTCGATAAATGGATGAACAATCAGAATAAATTTAATATTATTATTGACTAAATATTCGACCTTATTATTAATTTGATCCATTAGAAGCAAGGAAGCTTCGATTTTGCCTGTTCCTCGGCAGGTTGGGCAGTTTTCCTTAGTGGTTATGACCACTTGAGGTCGGACACGTTGACGTGTGATTTGCATAAGGTTAAACTTAGACAAAGGCAGCACATTAGTTGTTGCTTTATCTAGCTTGAGGAGTTGCTTCATTTTATCAAAAACCTGCTTGCGATTTTCAGCTTTCTTCATATCAATGAAATCGACCACTACAATTCCCCCTATATCTCTCAGTCGCAATTGACGCGCTAGTTCTTCTGCTGCGCCTAAATTGACGGATGTTGCATTACTTTCTTGATCACCCTTCATAGCCACTTTATGACCGCTATTTACATCCACCACATGAAGCGCTTCGGTATGCTCGATGACAAGATAAGGCCCTTTACCAAAGTTCACGGTACTTCCAAAACTTGACTTAATTTGTCTAGTTATATCAAAATGGTCGAAAATCGGGTTATTGCCTTTGTAAACCTTGACAATATCTTTTTGATCGGGAGCAACTGAGCTAATATATTCCTCCATTTCACTTGCCAGAACAGCATCTGATGTATGAATAGCTTTAAATTTATCGCTCATCAAATCCCTAATTAAAATTGAGGATTTATCGATTTCGGTCAGTACCTTTTGACGGTAACTAGCATTTTTAAGATTACTCAGCATCAATTCCCATTTCTGAATGAGATGAGTAAGGTCTTTATGCAAATCTGCAGCACCTTTGCCTTGAGCAAAAGTTCGGATGATTACTCCAAAATGCTTAGGTGTTAAACTTTTCAGTAATCTTTTCAGTCGATCTCTTTCATCCTCATCCTCAATCTTTTTAGAAACCCCAATGGTTTGTACAAAAGGAGTTAGTATAAGATATCGTCCAGCGATTGAAATTTCTGTGGTCAGTCGAGGGCCTTTACTGCTTATGGGCTCTTTAAAAACTTGCACGGGAATTAGAACTTTTGAACTTAGAACTTCACTGATTTTACCACCTTTATCAATTTGATGTTGGTATTTAACGGAATTGATATTATTCGCATTTCCTGCGAGAACGCCCTTGAAGAATTGTTTGTAAGTTTTGAATCCTGGACCTAAATCTGTGTAATGAAGGAAAGCGTCCTTATCATAACCGATATCCACAAAAGCTGCGTTCATGCCAGGCATTACCTTTCTTACCCTTCCTAAGAAAACATCACCAACTTTGAATGAATTTTCATCTTTTTCAAGATGAATCTCAACAAGTTTCTTGTTTTCTAGAAGTGCAATCTCGTTGCCCTTTGCAGTACTTCGTATGATAAGCTCTTTTTCCAAAGACTAAGTTATTTAAACGACTAAAAACCACCCAAATGGAGTGGTTTTAGCGTTTTGATTTTAAAAAAATGGTAAGAGAAAAATCAAATAGTCTCCTATTTCTTATTCTTGTGACGATTCTTTCTTAGTCTCTTCTTTCTTTTATGAGTTGCAATCTTATGTCTTTTTCTTTTTTTACCACTTGGCATAATTCCAAATTTTGTTGTTATTTACAATTTATATTTAAAGTAATTGTTGCAAATAGGCATCAATTTCTTTTTTTAAGTCTTCGTTTTCAACAATTTCCTTGCATTTACTGAAACAAGAAATTGCTTTTTCATTTAATCCTAGGTTGCTGTAGGCCTCTCCAGTAAGGAATAATGCTTCAGCATTTTCGGGCTGCAAAGATAGTACTTTTTCCAATCTAATAACAGCTTTATCATATTGCCCTGAAATAATTCCAAATTTACCTAAGGTTAAATTGCCGTTGATATGCATGCTATCTTGTTCTATAACACCTAATAGCAGGCTAATTCCTTGCATAGGTTGAGGGCTTCTATCTACAATTGCGCTTCCTAATTTAACCTGAAGCTCAAGATTAGAACTATCCAAAGCAATTGCTTTTTGGTAGGACTTTAAGCCCTCTTCGTAAAGCATTTCATTAAAAGAAACGTCATAAGCTGTGTTAGAGCTAACGCTAATCTGACGATCACCCGCCACTTCCCAATTGCTTGCAGTTGGCTTTATTTCAGCTTTTAAGGTGTGGTAATATGCCGCAAAATTGTATTGTTGTCTCTCTTCATAAAAAGCGATAAGCGCGTCTAAAGCTGCTGAATTTTGACTGCTTTTTGCTTCTTCAAAGAGCGAAAGGGCTGTGTTTCGATCTTCCTCGTCGATAGATTCCAGAAATCGGGAGATGATTTCATTATCGTTTGAATCAATGACCTTGTTTATAGCTTGAATGTCTTGATTTTCTTTAATGTCAGTTAAAAAATAAATACTGACAATGGCAATAACACTAACAATTATTGCCCAAATAGGCCCTTTATGCATATGGAATTTAAATTATACTTTATTGCCTTTTTTCACAGACTCAACAAATATTTTAGCTGGTTTGAAGGCGGGTATGTTGTGCGCAGGAATAACAATAGC
>CAZZMB010000015.1:18548-48043 GCA_964655225.1 uncultured Chitinophagales bacterium
CAAATATTTTAGCTGGTTTGAAGGCGGGTATGTTGTGCGCAGGAATAACAATAGCCGTATTTTTCTTGATATTTCTTCCGATTTTCTCAGCCCGGGTCTTTACAATGAAACTACCAAACCCTCTTAGGTAAACATTTTCACCTGTTTTTAAAGAATCTTTAATTTCTTTGATCATACTTTCAATTACTACTAAAGTGTCTACTTTAGGAACACCAGTTTTATCTGATATTTTATTGACTAAATCAGCTTTTCTCATAGGAATTAGTTTAGGTTTAATTAACACTAATGTAACAAAAAAATCAGGAATAGTTACATATTTACTTACTGAATTCCTTTATAATAAAGGCGTTAATTAAAAATGAATAAGCAAAAACTATATTTTAAAAGGGCATTATTAACTTGGCACCAATTTGTAAACAAAAGGTTAATGCCTTGGAAAGGAGTTAAAGACCCTTATAAAGTATGGCTTTCAGAGATTATATTACAGCAAACGAGAGTCGAGCAAGGGATGAAATATTACCACGCTTTTCTCAGAAACTTTCCAACAATTAAGGATTTGGCCGCTGCAAGTGAAGATGAGGTATTAAGGCTGTGGCAGGGCTTAGGGTACTATTCAAGGGCTCGAAATTTGCACTTTACAGCAAAGGATATTGTTAAAAACTATGAGGGGCAGTTTCCTCAATCATTTATCGAATTGTTAAAGCTCAAAGGAGTGGGAAGGTATACCGCTGCTGCAATTGCTTCATTTGTTTACAAAGAACCTGTGGCGGTTTTAGACGGCAATGTGATACGCGTTCTGTCTCGATATTTGGGTCTTGACATCCCCTTTGACACGAGTAAAGGAAGAAAGGTTTTTGAAAATAAAGCAAATGAGCTGTTAGATAAAGAAAACCCAGATAAATTTAATCAGGCAATAATGGATTTTGGTGCAACGGTTTGTAAACCAAAAAAACCAAGTTGTGCAGATTGTCCTTTAGCTACAAATTGCATTGCAAACAACGAATTGCGGGTGTCATCGCTTCCGGTAAGAAAAAATAGAGTTCAATCTAGATCGAGATATTTCTTTGCTTTTCATATTGAAAATGAAAAGGGTATTGTAATTGAGCAAAGAGTAAATAGAGATATTTGGCAAGGTTTATATCAGCTTCCGTTGCAGGAAGTAAAAAGCCATGAGGCGAACCTTTCCACTCAAATTGACAGAGCATTATGGAGTACTTTTCAAGAAAAGGATATCAATTACTTGACCCATAGCCCTGTCTTTAAGCAACAATTAAGTCATCAAAAAATTCATATTATTTTTGTCGAAGTAGCGCTATCCCGCCCATTTAATGATGGACTAAACTATACATATACTCGAAATTTGACTAAGTTTGCATTTCCGAAAATTTTTATTTTGTATTTACAAGGTAAAAGTCTAATTTTAGATTAAGATATTTTTGAAACTATGATTAATAAAGTTACCCTAGTTGGGAGATTAGGAAAAGATCCTGAAGTGCGACATTTTGATAATAATTCATCTGTTTGCAATTTTACAATAGCGACCAGCGAGAGCTACACCGATAAAGAAGGACAAAGAATTGAGCAGACGGAATGGCATAATTTGGCCATTTGGAGAAAGGGCTTGGTCGATGTTGCAGAGAAATACCTGAAGAAGGGACACTTGCTGTATGTTGAAGGTAAATTAAGAACGCGCAGCTGGGATGACAAGGATGGCAATAAGAGATATACGACCGAAGTGGTTGTAGATTCCTTTAAAATGCTTGAAAAAAGAGACTCTTCTTCAAATAATTCTGGAGAAGGACAAAATTTCAATAAGGCACCAGAGCCAATCAGCAAGCCAAGTAATTCTCAAGATTCTAATACGCCAAAAGTAGAAAATGAATCTGATGATCTACCCTTTTAATTTAATTAACCAAATCTTCTTTTGTGGAAAGTGATAGCGTCCCTCCCTCGGAACCCTTTAGTTTAATCATATGGATGGCTATTATGCTTGCAGTTAATGTAAGTTATTATCATTTACTTATTGTTTTTGCGCTTATTACATTACTTGCTTTTTCTGCACTTATTTCTGGATCGGAAGTTGCCTTTTTTTCAATTACTCCGGGCCAAATTCAAGATTTGAAGGAAAGTGAGGATAAGGCAGATTTCAGGGTAAGAAATTTACTCGAAAGACCTCGAATGCTATTGGCCACGATACTTATCTCTAACAATTTCATTAATGTATCGATTATAATATTGTTTAATTTTTTAATGAATCAGCTGCTGCCTGACAGTAGTATCCAAGTGATTGCCGTTATAAATGCAGCGGTGCTTACGCCAGTTTTAGTGTTTTTTGGGGAGGTCTCTCCAAAAGTTTTTGCTAATCAGAATAATTTGTTTTTGGCAAGACTGACAGCAAGATTTTTTAAATTCCTTCGTGTTATTACCTATCCTTTAGGATGGTTATTGGTGAAAACTGGTTTGATTATAGAAAGACGATTTGAGAATTTAAATCACGAGATAGATTTGGATCAGATTGAAAAAGCGATTGATCTAAGTACGACTGATGGAAGCACACAAGAAGACGTTGAAATTCTGAAGGGAATTGTACATTTTGGAAATACCAACGTGAAACAAATTATGACCCCACGTGTAGATATTATTGCAGTTCAAAGCGCCTATTCGTTCGGAGAAATTTTAGAGTTGGTCAGGGAGTCGGGATACTCTCGTTTGCCTGTTTATGAAGAATCCATAGATAAGATAGAAGGGGTACTTTATTTAAAAGATTTATTGGAGCATCTTGATAAGGGGGATAACTATAATTGGCAGGAGTTGATTAGAGTCCCATTTTTTGTGCCTGAAGCAAAAAAAATTGATGATTTGTTAAGGGAAATACAAGCAAATAGAAAGCACCAAGCTATTGTAGTTGACGAATATGGGGGAACGAAAGGCTTGGTTACTTTAGAGGATATACTGGAGGAAGTTTTAGGTGAGATTAGGGATGAATTTGATGAAAGTTTTGAACAGTCTTACAAGAAAATAAGTGAAAATAGCTTTGTATTCGATGCGAAGATCACCTTGATAGATATGTGCGAGGTCTTGGGTATAGAGGAAGATGTGTTTGAAGAATTTATGGCTGAAAATGGAACATTGGCAGGGCTTGTATTGGAGTTGGCTGGTGAGCTTCCTAAGAAAGAATCATCGTTTACCTATAAGAAATATGTCTTTACTGTTTTAACGATGGAGAAGAACCGAGTAGGACGTGTTAAATTGATTATATCGAATGCATAGAACAGCTATTTTGATAGTTTTAACAGGCTTAATGGCGGGGTGTGAACAACAAAGTTTTATCCCTAAACCGCTTGCCTATCCGCGTATTGAGTTACCAGAATTCACTCACTATTCGTCCTTTGAATCGGATTGCCCATATACTTTTGAATATCCTAATTACACCAATATTGTAAAGGATACTCTTTTCTTTGGGGAATCCTTACTTTCTAATTGTTGGTTAAACATGAATTACCCTGCACTAAATGCTAAGGTTCATTTTTCATATAAACATATAGGAGTCGATATTAGCCTGGATAAAGTTATGGAAGATTCTTATGAGTTGGCGTACACGCATTCTAAAAAGGCAGATTTCATTGATGAGTATGAGATAAATAACCCGCAGGGTGTTCAAGGCTTGATGACAAATATTGGAGGGGATGCTGCCAATAATATTCAATTTTACATGACGGATTATGAGTATCATTATTTGCGTGGTGCGGTATACTTTAACAGTTCTCCTAATCAAGATAGCATCCAACCAGCTTTGGATTTAGTTCGAGAAGATATGCTTCATCTTTTTGAAAGCTTTAGTTGGAGGTAGAGCGATATTCTTCTTCTTACTTTTTTAACTTTATAAAAAAATAAAATGATTGTATTAATAACAGGGGCAAGTGCTGGAATAGGACATGCATGCGCGGAGAGGTTTGCAAGTGAAGGTCATGATTTGATAGTGACTGGGCGAAGGCTATCAAGATTAGAGGATTTGAAGAAAAAGCTAGAAGATAAATACAACATTAAGGTATGTATTCTAAATTTTGATATTCAGGATAAAGTAATGGTGCATAAAGCCCTTGAAGGCTTAAATGCCCAATGGAGAAATATTGATATTTTGATTAATAATGCCGGACTTGCGCTGGGTAAGGGCCCAATTCATGAATCAGATATTCAGGATTTTGAAATTATGATAGATACCAATGTTAAAGGGTTGTTGTATGTTTCAAATTGGGTGATGAATGGCATGAAAAAAATGAAAAGCGGTCATATTATTAACCTAAGCAGCACGGCTGCTAAAGAGGTTTATCCCGGCGGGCATGTATATTGTGCCAGCAAGCATGCAGTGGATGCAATTACTAAAGGTATGCGAATAGATTTGCTATCCTTTGGCATTAAAGTTAGCAGTGTCTCTCCGGGAATGGTAGAGACTGAGTTTTCCAAAGTTAGATTTAAAGGGGATGGGGATAAAGCTAAATCAGTATATCAGGGTTTTGTTCCGCTTTATGCAGCAGACGTTGCAGATGCGATATACTATGTAGCTAATTTACCTAAAAATGTTAATGTAAATGATTTGGTGTTGACCAGCACGGCCCAAGCTAATTCTTATATTACTTTTAAAGACATTTAGTGTCAGCCTCTACTCATCCAAAAATTATTTTTACCCAAACCAAGATTAATTTTTAAAAAATTTTCTTGAATTAATTCCAACATCGCTAAAAATGTAAAAACGGCATGCACGCGATTGTCTAATTGAGCAAAAGCATCTTCGAAGGCAATTTTTTCTTTTTTCTTCAAACAAGTCAAGAGATATGATTTCTGGTCTTTAATCGTGAAGTGATATTTGACTATTGTATGAACCGGTCGGCTTTCTCTTTCTTCCATTCGATTAACAACTCGTTTGAAAGCTTTCATCAATTGATACAATTCTAGATTCTCTAATTCTGCTTCAGTGGAATACAAGTCTGCAATTCGTTTAAGCTCAGTTTGAGTATTGCCTCGTTTGTTTCTTAACAGGCGGTCAGCCTCCATATCACGCATAGCAGCTGTTACGTCTTTAAACTGTTTATATTCAATAAGTCGTTGAATAAGCTCCTCTCTCGGGTCAATTTCATTCCCCTCAGCATCTAACTCTTTCCTTGGCAACAAGGTCTTCGCCTTAATTCGCATTAATGTAGCAGCAACCAATATGAATTCACTAGCGACTTCGATATTTAGATCATCCAGTTGATGGGTGTAGCGTAGAAATTCATCAGTAATCTTTGCTATGGGAATGTCATAAATATCCAATTCATCTCGCTCAATAAAGAATAACAAAAGATCAAAAGGCCCTTCGAATTGAGGGAGCTTAATATTGTAAACATCATTGGCATTTACATCGATTCGTTCGGCATTATCTGACATCTCCTGTAAAATTAAACAATATTTTGGTTTGACATTTGAAGAGATTCTATTCATCTAGTAAAAAATATTTTGCCTTTACTGTACCAATCTTAAGATTAATCCGTTTAAATACACCTTCAACTTCGCTTGAAATTAGTATTTTCGCAACTTATTTGATTTTAACATGATTGCATACCTAAAAGGAAAATTAGCGCATAAAACACCAACATTTGTGTTTATAGAAACACAAGGAATTGGTTATCAAGTTTTTGTAAGCTTACAAACATTTGAAAAAATAAAGGATGCAAAAGAATGTGTGCTGTTTACCCGCATGGTTGTCAAGAATGAGAACCAAAATGTGTCGGCATTTGTCTTATATGGCTTTTATGAGGAAGGGGAAAGAGATTTGTTTGAAAAGCTTTTATCTGTTTCAGGAGTCGGTTCTGCTACCGCCATTATGATGTTGTCTACTTACAAAACTAATGAAATCATACAGGCTATTTTGAATAAAGATGTAGGCTTAGTAAAGAGCGTAAAAGGTATTGGTCCAAAATCAGCAGAGCGAATTATTTTAGAGTTGAAGGATAAATTAGATAAGTTACCACAATTTGAGCAAGAATCTGGCGTTATGGACACCACATTGCGCGATGAGGCACTCACCGCATTAGTTTCTCTTGGCTTTAATAAAAATACGTGCGTGAAAGTAATTAACAAGGCATTATCCTCAGATCACTCTATTGCTACCGTCGAGGAATTAATAAAGCGCAGCTTAAAACAACTTTGATTTTTTGTGAGAGTTTATTGTCAAAAATCTTTATTCTTAATTTTTTCATTGCTTGTTTTTGTTGCCGAAGCGCAGGACTCAACCAGTAATGATTTACCTTATCCTATAGAAGATAGAACGGGTGATTTCCTCACCGACCCAAGTAACAATCCCTTTGATTTTGACGATCCTGATGCCATTGAGCAGCACGTAGAGTACGATGCAGAAACAGACAGATATGTCATAACTGAAACGCTTAATGGAAAAAACATTAAGCCGCCAACTTACATGACTTTCGATGAATACTTGGAGTATACGTTGCGAGAAGAAAATGAAAAGTATTGGAAGTCTCGATCAAGTACGGAGCAGCTATTGAAAGATAAAAACGTCAAACTACCTTTTAATCCGGAATTTAATCCGAAAAAGGCGGGAGGAATTTTCAGGGGCTTGACCATTGATATTCGTCCCCAAGGTAATGTGGAGGTTACGCTAGGGGGTAATGTTCAAAAATATGACAATCCAAACTTGCCTCAGCGAGCTAGAACGCAAGGTGGATTTGATTTCGACATGAACATCAATATGAATGTTACCGGAAAAATTGGAGATGCATTAGCGCTAACTCTTAAGTACAACAATCAGACGGGATTTTCTTTTGATAATCAGTTTAAGTTACAATACACGGGTGATGAGGATGATATTATACAGTTGGTTGAAGCGGGTAATGTCAGCTTCCCTCTGCAAACCCAGTTAATTACTGGAGCGCAAAGTCTTCGAGGTATAAAAACTCAAATGCGATTTGGAAAATTAACAATGACTAATATCGTTGCCGAGCAGCAATCTCAAAAGCAATCTATTGTACTTGAAGATGGTGCGCAAACCCAAACCTTCGAAATCAAAGCAGATCAATACGAAGCGAATAAACACTTTTTCTTAACCCAATTTTTTAATGAAACTTTCGACCAGTCCTTGGTCAATCTCCCCAATATTGTGTCCCTTGCAAATATTGAAGAAATAGAGGTGTGGGTTACCAATAGAACAGGGCAAACTAATAATGTCCGCGATGTCGTTGCCTTTCTTGATTTAGGAGAAAAAGAACCTTTCAACCCTCAAGTTAATCCTTTAGCGGGGCAAAATTTGCCAGACAATGGGATCAATGATTTGTACACGCGACTAATTTCTGATCCCAATCTGCGTTTGAGCAATAATGTGGTTGGACAATTAAATGGCCCTAATTTTAATTTTGAAGCTATTCAAGATTATGAGAAAACTTATGCAAGATTACTTTCAGCATCAGAGTACAACTTAAATAGAGAGCTTGGATACGTATCCTTACAGACCGCCTTGCAGCCCAATCAAGTCTTGGGTGTTGCATTTAAATACACGTATAATGGACAAGTGTTTCAAGTCGGTGAATTATCAAGAAATGTTCCCCCAGACTCTTCATCTGTTACAAAAACCTTGTTTGTTAAAATGCTGCGTAGTTCGGCTATTCGACCAGACTTACCTACTTGGAATTTAATGATGAAGAATATATATTCTTTAGGGGCTTATCAAATTAGCCCAACAGATTTCAGATTGGATATTTTTTATTTGGATCCTGGAGGAGGACAGAAAAGGTTTCTTCCCAACGGCAACCTTAGTGATAAACAAATCATTCGAGTTTTAAATTTAGACCAATTAAACAATCAAGGAGACCCTCAACCCGACGGCTTGTTTGATTTTGTGCCTGAAATGACCATAATCCCTCAAAATGGACGCTTGATTTTTCCAGTCGTGGAACCCTTTGGAAATCACTTAGAACAAGAATTAATAGATGCGGGAAATCCAGAATTAGTGGATAATTATGTCTTCTCGGAGCTTTATGATTCAACTTTGTTTTTAGCACAACAGTTTCCTGAAAAGAACAGATTTGTCATAAAGGGGCGTTATCAAGGAAGCGGAGGAAATAGGATTCAGCTCGGGGCATTCCAATTGCCGGAAGGTTCAGTGACGGTATCTCTCGGCGGAATTTTATTGGTTGAGGGACAAGATTATAACGTCGATTACAATTTAGGGGTGGTGACTATAATTAATGAAGGGCTCTTATCGTCTGGTCAACAGATAAAAGTGGATTATGAAAATAATGCGCTATTTGGCTTCCAACAGCGCTCACTCATGGCGTCTCGATTGGACTACCGAATCAACGAAAATGTTTTTATTGGGGGGACCATCATGAAGATGAAGGAAAGACCCTTCTCTCAAAAAGTAAATTTAGGCAACGACCCTATTAACAACACTATTATGGGATTGGATTTCAGGATGAATACTGATCTCCCATTTTTAACACGAGTGCTTGATAAACTTCCGATTTATAGCACAACGGAGATGTCAAATATTTCCTTCCAAGGGGAGGTAGCTCATATTCGTCCAGGGCATAATCGTTTTGTCGAGCAAGGCGATGAGCCAGTGGTATACATAGATGATTTTGAAGGATCCAGCAGTGCTTACGATTTAAAAGGTAATCCGCAAACATGGAGACTTGCCTCGACACCCAAAGATGCAAAAGATAGAGCGGGTAATATACTTTTCCCGGAAGCAGAGTTGAGCGACCAACTGGAATACGGTTACAACAGAGCAAAACTTTCTTGGTTTAATGTAGATCCTACTTTTTTCCAAAGAGGGCGTGGGCCAGATGAAGTATTTGATGATAAAGAGGTTCTGAGTAATCATTACGTGCGTCCAATTTTCCAACAGGAATTGTACCCCAATAAGGAGGTTGCCATTCAACAACAAATTTTCACTTTAGATTTAGCTTTTTATCCAGAAGAAAGAGGGCCGTATAATTATGAGTGGAACAATAGTGGTTCGGCTCCATTTAGTAGAGGTGTGCGTCCTGATGGTAGATTGATTGCTCCTGAAACAAGATGGGCGGGTATGATGCGAGGAATCGATAATAACAATTTCGAAATCGCCAATATTGAGTATATAGAATTTTGGATGATGGATCCATTTATTTATAATGACAACAGTTCGGGTGGTCAATTATATATAAATCTAGGAAATATTAGTGAGGACATCCTTAAGGATTCAAGGATGCAGTATGAGCATGGTTTGAGTGATGATGCTTCATTGATTGATAGCACCGAATGGGGGATTGTCCCGAAAGCACAACCAATTATTAATACATTTAGTAATGATGCCAATCTTCGCCCTATTCAGGACGTTGGGTTTGATGGGCTAACCGATGCGGATGAAACAATTAAATTTCAAGACTTCCTAAATACAGTTCAAGTAGATCCAGCAGCCAAGGCTTTATTGGAAGGTGATCCTTCTACCGATAATTTTTCGCATTATTTGGATCCACAATTTGATGGCCTAGCATCCATCATTGATCGGTATAAACTATACAATAATCCAAGTGGTAATTCGCCGTTACTTCAAGGGAATACGTTTTTAGCAGGATCCAATAACCCTGATCAAGAGGATTTGAATAGGGATAATTCATTAAATGAAAATGAGCAATATTTCCAATATATCGTAGACTTATATCCGGGAATGGATGTAGACAATCATCCTTTTATTGTTTCTTCAAATGCCGTGGGGGCTGATATTTATTTCGACGAGCCTCAACCAGAGTTCAATTGGTATCAGTTTAGAATACCTATCTATGATTACGATGGAAAGATTGGAAACATTCAGGATTTTCGATCGATTCAATATATGCGAATGTTCCTTACAGGTTGGCAAGACAGCACGAATATTCGATTTGGATCATTGGAGTTAGTTCGAAATCAGTGGAGAACATATCAATATGAATTAACTGATGCGATTGACAATTTACCAATAGATGAGGATGCTACTTTCTTTAATGTCACTCAAGTGAACATTGAAGAGAATAGCGAGAAAGATCCCGTTAACTATATTTTACCTCCAGGGATTTTAAGAGAACAAGGTGTCGCCAACAATGCGAACCAATTGGTGGCGCAAAACGAGCAATCAATTGCCTTAAGTGTATGTGGTTTAAAAGATGGTGATTCTAGAGCAGTTTTCAAAAATGTAAACTTAGATTTTAGAAATTATGATGAAATGGTTATGGATGTGCACGCTAACCGTTTCCCCGGCGAAGTTGTTCCAAGAGATGGCGCACTAACGGCATTTATACGTTTAGGCATCGATTTTAGAGAAAACTATTATCAAATTGAAACACCGCTGGTATTTACACCAGACGGGCAGTATGCAGATAATGATGGCGATAGAGCTTTGGTTTGGCCTGACGCGAATCGATTTGAGGTGAAACTAAAAGACCTTATTGATGCTAAGAAAGAAAGAAATGCGCAATCGTGGCCATTAACTGTTCCATTCAATTTTACAACTACCACAGGTAAAATAATCACAATAAAAGGTGTTCCAGATTTGGGAGCCATACAGATTACAATGTTGGGGATTCGCAATCCATCACAAAACGATTTGTTTAACCCTTTACAGGATGATGATGGAAGCGCGCGATGTGGTGAGGTTTGGTTCAATGAGTTTAGATTGTCTGGTTTTGATGAAAGACCTGCATCCGCAGCCTTGGCTAGTATGTCTATTAAATTAGCAGATCTAGGAAGTGTCAATTTGAGCACCAATCTTCACGGTATCGGTTTTGGTCAGGTTGATATGCAGGTAGATGAGCGCTACCAAGACACCTACTACCAATACGATTTTAATACGAATTTGCAGCTTGGTAAATTTTTACCGGCTAAGGCCAATATCATGCTTCCTTTCTACGGAGGAATATCTCAAACATTTAGTACCCCTGAATATGACCCTTATCAATTAGATATTACGTCAAAAGATCAAATTAAAGCCATCGAAACTTTTAGTCAAGATTCAGCTAATACCTACAAGCGATCTATACAAACTATAGTTACTCGTAAAGGGTTTAATTTCACCAACGTGCGAAAGCTTCCTGGAGAAAAACAAAAAAGATTATTCTTTTTTAGCCCGGAGAACTTAGGCTTGAGTTACTCCTATAATGTAATAGAAAGAAGTGATCCCTTTGTAGAAAGTGATATTGAAAGAACCCATATGGCGAGACTTGACTATGCGCACAGTTTGCAGCCAAAATATCTGTACCCGTTTAAGAAAATATTAAAAGGGAAAAGCAAGTATAATAAAATATTGAAGGAGTTGAATATTAATTTCTTTCCATCTACAATGGCGTTTAATACGCAAATGAACAGACAGTATGGCGAGTTAAATTTGAGAACCTTAGCAGGAGACGATTTCACCTTACCAACCACTTTCAATAAATTCTTTACATGGGATAGAGCATATTCATTCAGGTATAATCCATTTAAGTCTTTAAGCGTAGACTACAGTGCCAATAATGCTGCCCGAATTGATGAGCCAATTGGTCGAATTGATACTGATGATGATAAAAAAGAAATTTGGAGCAATATCGGCAATGGTGGAAGAACGACTCTATTTAATCAAAGTCTAAACATTAATTATACCCTGCCCTTAAATAAGTTGCCTATTCTTGATTTTACCAATACAACCGTTCGCTATGGTTCAGGTTTTAATTGGATTGCAGCACCGCTAAGGGCAGATGGGGAAGGAAATTTCATCGAAAACCCGCAAGGAAATAATGTAAGTAATAATCAACAAATTCGTTTGAGTTCTGATTGGAATTTTGACAAACTGTATAGCAAGGTGCCTTATTTGAAAAAATTTACGGGGAATAATCCAACTGCCGGAAATAAAAAAGCCACACAAAAGAAAAGAGAATCAATCGAAAAGGCACGAAAGAAAATTAGTGATGACATAGAGAAGTTATTGGAGAAAAAAGTTGCAGAAAGAGTGAAAATAGCTGCAATTGATGAGAATGAGGATTTAAGTGATGAAGAGAAAAAAGAGGCAAAAAAAATAGCCAAGATTAAAATCAAAGCACTTAAGAAACAAATCAAGAAAAGGAGGAAGGATAAAAAAACGAAGCAGGCTCCTGCTAAGTTTTTGGAAAATTTAGGTATGCAACCCTTGTTAGCTTTAAAGAAAGTATCTGCTTCTTATACTGAAAATAGATCGACTACTTTACCAGGCTACATGCCAGACACAGACTTCCTTGGAACGGATAGACAAAATCAAAATGCACCGGGATATGGCTTTGTTTTTGGTGGACAACCGGGTTATCAGTGGTTCAAAAACTTTGATGCAGCAGAGAGAAATGCTTGGCTAGATGAAATGGCGCTTAATGGCAACGTTTCGATAGATTCTTCACAAAACCAAAAATTCACGCAAACCTATTCGCAAAATTTAGACATACGTGCTACTTTAGAGCCTTTTAGGGATTTGAAAATTGACATCAATTTAACCAAAACAAATACGGTTAATCACTCACAATTCTTTAAAGTTCTAGACAGTAATTCAGGCTTTGATCATTATTTGCCTCAAGATTTTGGAACATATTCGGTATCTGCTATCACATGGAAAACGATGTTTAAGAAATATGACGAAGACTGGTTAAATGAAACCTATACTGCATTTACTGAAAACAGAAAGATTATATCACAACGTCTGCAAGATGAAAATCCAAATAGTGTTGGAGTTTATGAAAATCCTAGTGATACAATAAACCAATATCCTGGATATGCAGAAGGTTATGGACCTACATCACAGGATGTTTTGATCCCTGCATTTTTAGCTGCTTATCAAGGGAAAGATGCGAAGAGAGCCAAGTTGAATCCATTTAAAACAGCACCTAAACCGAACTGGCAAATAAGCTACAATGGATTGACTAGATTTAAATGGGCACAAAAAATATTTTCTAATTTTAGTATCCGTCATGGATATAACTCGACTATACAAGTTGGAAGCTTCCAAACAAATTACGATTATACAGGAAATGGGTCATTAACACAACCCGCATCAATTGACACCTTAAATGGTAATTTCTTTACGCAATATAATGTGCCAAATATTGTAATCAACGAGCAGTTGAATCCACTGATTGGATTTGATATGACATTTAAAAATGGCATTCAGGCAAGGATTGACTATAAGAAGTCAAGGACTGTTACCATTAACTTTACCGACTTTCAGTTGTTGGAAAATAAATCTTCAACAATTACTGCAGGAGTGGGGTATAGAGTAAAAGGGCTTAAGCTTCCGTTTAAGGTAAAAGGTAAGAAGGTACTTTTACATAATGACCTTAACATGCGATTTGATTTTTCATATCGGGATAATGTTATTGTTAATCATCAGTTGGACCAAGGAGTATCCCGACCAACTAGCGGTTCAACGGTTATTACGGTATCCCCATCCATTGATTATGTGATTAGTAAGCAATTGAATATTCGTATTTTCTTTGATCGAAATAAAACGATTCCTAAAACCACGGCTTCATTTCCTACTACCACAACACGAGCTGGTATTACGCTGCGATTCAGTTTATCTAGTTTTTAGTCCCGGTACTCATCCATTATCGATAGAATTTGTGTTGGTGTGGGAAGATGGCCTTTTTACTTTTTGGCCGTTTATTTTAACGAGGTGGGCAAGAAGCATCAATTTTGGCTTCCGATTTTTTAATCCTATCCTATCAACTTGGGAATAAAAATTAAACATGCAACTGCTGTGGCGAAAATAGCTGTGATTAAAACAGCTCCTGCAGCACAGTCTTTTGCCACCTTGGCTAAAGGATGAACCTCTTGAGTGGCCAAATCAGTTAATGACTCTATAGCGGTGTTAAATAGCTCTGCACTCAGCACTAAAGCAATAGCGAGAGCAATGAAACACCATTCTATAAAACTAAGCTCAAAAATAAGTCCTGTAATGATAGCAATAGCAGCGGCTAAAACATGAAAACGCATGTTTATTTGTGTTTGAAAGGCATACTTGACTCCGTCAAATGCATGCTTGAATCCTTGGAAAAACTTTCTCATGGGAAAAGATTACTCAGGTTTTTTTTTCTTATCTTTTTTTAGCAGTTTTTTATCTTCTACATGCTCATCTAGAAACTTATTCAGTTTATCTAGATCCATAGTTGACTTGATTTCTCCAAAAGCATTAATGGTAAAATCTAAACCATCTAGATCTTTGTGCACTTCGGGTTTTCCTTTCAGAGGTTTCTTCTTAGGCATGGTTTACGCTTGTAGTTCTATAGCTAAAGTTACTCCTTTTTGAAGACGATTCAAACAGTTAGTTTTTCCTAGCACTTCCATTACAGCAAATATGGGAGGGCCTTGCATGGTTCCTGTAATACTTATACGCAAAATAGGCAGTACTTGTCCAAAGCCTAAACTAAACTTCTCCATGAAGTCTTTCACGAGCTTTTCTATTGCTTCTGACTTAAAATTCTCAAGATTACTTAGGGATGAGATTAGCTGCTTAAAAGCGTCAGTATTTTCATTTTTCCATTTCTTTCTTAAGTTTTTTTCATCATATTCCTTGACATCCTCAAAGAAGTAATATGCTAAACTTGGAATCTCATGCATGAAGGTTGCTCTTTCTTTTACTAACTCACATATATTCAACAGCATGCCCTGATCGGCTTGATAGCCTTCTTTTTCAAACAGATCTGCGGTAAGTTGCACAAGCTCTTCATTGCTCTTATTTTTAATATACTGCTGATTAAACCATTTGGTTTTTTCAAAATCAAAACGAGCGCCAGATTTCCCAACGCGTTCAATTGAAAAGGCTTGGATTAACTCAGCTAATGAAAACAATTCTTGTTCCGTTCCAGGGTTCCAGCCTAAAAATGCTAACATATTTATAAATGCATCTGGCAAGAAACCTCTTTCTTTATAACCAAGGCTTGCCTCCCCTGAACTTGGGTCTTTCCAGTTTAATGGGAAAACTGGAAAACCTAAACGGTCACCATCTCTTTTACTTAATTTACCTTTTCCATCAGGTTTTAAAATCAGAGGAAGATGAGCAAAACTAGGCATTTCCCAAGCAAAGCTTCGATATAATAAAACATGCAAAGGGGTGGAAGGTAACCACTCTTCACCGCGAATCACATGGGTGATTTCCATTAAATGATCATCGACCACATTCGCTAAGTGATATGTAGGCATTCCATCTGACTTTAAAAGAACTTTATCGTCCAATTGATTCGTTTGAAAACTTACAATCCCTCTTATTTCATCTTCAAACTTGACCTCTTCATTTCTGGGCATTTTGTAACGAATCACCCAAGGCTCTCCGGCTTTTAAACGACGACTTACCTCATCTTCACTGAGGTGTAATGAGTTTTTTAAGTATTGTCGTGTTATTGGATCGTATTTCGGCGAGGGATTTCCTTGCCCTTTCATGTTATCTCTCCAAGCGCTTAGCTCCTCAGGTGTATCAAAAGCATAATAAGCATCACCTTTTTCCAATAAGTCCATCGCATATTTTGCATAGATATCTTTTCGCTCACTTTGGCGATAAGGCCCAAAGTCTCCTCCATAACTCAATCCTTCATTAGGTTTGATTCCGCACCATTGAAGTGTTTCTATGATATATTCTTCCGCACCTTTCACAAATCTTGTTTGATCTGTATCTTCTACTCTAAGGATGAAATCTCCATTATTCTTTTTAGCAAACAGATAACAATATAAAGCGGTACGCACACCACCCATGTGAAGAGGCCCCGTTGGACTCGGAGCAAAACGTGTTCTTATTTTTCTTGACATTTAGATATATTTACAATTTTAAAACAAGATATTTCGTTAGTTAGTAAATTAAAATGCAAATTTACTCAAATTAAGAAAGCCATCAAAGATGTATTTGCCCAAAACACCGGAAATTGCAAAAAAGATCTTTCCCAAGTTGAAATGGGATGAGAAAACTGAAGAAAAGACAGTTTACTTGACCTTCGACGACGGGCCTACTCCAGGAGTAACAAGGTGGGTACTAGAACAGTTAAAAGAGTATGATGCAAAGGCTACTTTCTTCTGTTTGGGTAAGAATGTAAAGTTGTATCCAGCCATTTTTGAGGAGACTTTAAAAGAAGGGCATGCAGTTGGAAACCACACTTACAACCATTTAGATGGTTGGAAGTCGAATAGAAAAAAATATTTGGAAGATATTGAGCGCTGCGATCAAGTTTTTTCCAGCAAATATTTTCGTCCGCCTTATGGTAAATTAAAGCCAGGTATTCGAACAACGATTCGAGAAAAGTATGAAATTGTCATGTGGGATGTCATGGCCTATGATTTTGATCAGTCCATTTCGTCAGATCAATGCTTAAGAAATGTGTTGGATAATGTAAAGACCGGATCAATAATAGTTTTCCATGACAGCATAAAAGCCGAGAAACATATTAGATATGCCCTACCTAAAATTTTAAAAGAATTCTCCAAGCGAGGATTAAAAATGGAAGTCTTGTAAATGAATGCATTGAGCGTTCTTTGCTCCAAAAGTTGCGAGCATAAAAAATCCCCCATAAATGGAGGATTTAATTTTTTTTATTTCTTCAGACTAAATAACAAGCTTGAGTATAGGAGCTTTGCAGCAAGGATTTTTAAGGGCAACCGCTATTGCTTGCAACTCCCGCTTCATCTGGACACTTATCATACTTATCTACAATCCCATCTTCGTCACTATCTGGACATCCAGCGAATCGTTTACTCCCTTTCTCATTTGGGCAAGAATCTTTATCATCTTCAACTCCGTCACCATCCGTATCCAAAACAGGACATCCTTTATTATCTATAGAACCTGATTCTTTAGGACAATTATCTCTACTGTCACCTAATCCGTCTTCATCACTGTCTGGACAGCCAAATAAATCAGCTGATCCGGCTGAAAAAGGACATTCATCTACTAGATCTGGAACACCGTCATTGTCAGAATCACTAATTTTAGTATCGTTTTCTATCCTATTCTTTTCTAGACCTTTTCCAAAATTATAAACTAAAGAAACGGAGTGCTGCGTATAATCAAAAGAATTATCGAGGTTTATTTTGTAAGTAGTTTGCACATTAATGCTTAGCCAATCTGAGGGACGAAAATTCAAGCCAATGCCAAACGGAACGTATGTATTGAAATCATAATCTACAATGCTATTGAATCCAAAACCAGTATGAATGTAGGGTGCAATAACTGCATTTTCTTTAAATATATAGCCGTTATTAAACTTATATTCAACACTTAAACCCACATCGTAAATCTGCCTTAACTGGTAAACATCCTCGACAATATCCGGGTATGCAGTTATCGTTGGGAACCAAACTTTTCCAAAGGTGAAATCAGCCTTGAGGTTAAAAGATGGATTTACATACCTGCCAAGAAAAATTCTTCCCGAACCTTTGTAATTATCAAAATCAAAGTAAGACTTTGTCAAGGGGCCAGAGAAATCAGTAGCACTTATTCCGCCACCAATTGCCCATCTATGACTTTCGTTTTGTGCAGTCAAAGAGAGTCCCAAAATCAAAGTAAAGACTAAGGTTGGTATGATTTTCATTTTCATTATTTTTTCACTTTTTATTACTACGTAAAAGTAACATATTTATTTTGATAGAGATGTTAATATATCCTATAATAACTTATTATTAGACTGGTGTCTGTCCTTATCCCTATTGGTTTTCTTCAGTATATTTTCCCTCAGGGCATCCTCTAGATTGACATTGGTTTGATTCGCTAAACAAAGGAGAACAAATAGAACATCAGCCATTTCATCCGCCAAGGATTCATCACTTTCACCTGATTTAAAAGACTGTTCTCCAAATTTTCTTGAAAAAATGCGAGCAAGTTCGCCAACCTCTTCCATAAGTACTGCTAAATTAGTCATCTCGTCAAAGTATCGAACGCCGTATTTTTTAATCCACGCGTCTACTTGTTTTTGTGCATCCTTTATCTCCATATTCCAATTTTTGTTGCAAATTAGCAAAATGAAAAGAAAGAGCGCCATCTTTTTACTAGCTTTCCTTGCCATATTGAGCTTGATGTATGCACTAAGGGTAAATATTTTAAAGGGCTTTGCTGGATTTTTAATCGTGGAGAGTGAATTTGAGCAAGTTGAATATGCTTTCGTATTATCCGGCAATGCTTTTGACCGAGGAAATAAAGCAGCCGAGCTATATCACCAGGGAAAGGTTGTAACCTTTGTTTGCACTGGCGCAAATATTTCAAATGATATTAAGTCTTTAGGACTGGACACCTTAGAGAGTGATTTAACTCGCCTTCAATTGCTTAAAAATGGCGTTCCAGAGACCCAAATAATAAACTTTCCGATAGGTACTAGCACCATGGAAGAGTCTGATTTTATTCTTAGCTATTGTCGGGAAAATCACATTGTAGAGTTAGTAGTTGTCTCGTCAAAATTCCATACCCGTCGAATTCATCAGGTTTTTACCGACAAATTTGCTGAACAAGGCATAGGCGTGTTTATTTTGGGTGCTGCAAGTTCTATGTATATCGAAGAAGAATGGTGGGGGAATGAATATGGCTTAATCGCTCTAAACAATGAATACCTCAAACAGCTTTATTACTTGATGAAATACTAGTATGTGAATCGTGCTCGAATAGGGTAGTGATCGGATAATTCTATTTCACTGACCTTTTCATAAGCATTAATGGTAAACATAGGATGAAAGAGTGAGAAATCAATTCGTAAAAATGGTGTGGGGTTCACATAAGTTTTCCCAAAACCAATACCTTTTTCAATAAAGGCATCTTGCATACCTTGGCTTAAGGTTTTATAGGCATAGGAAACAGGCGTATCATTAAAATCGCCGCAGATAATTGTTGGATAAGGGCTTTGAGCCTTACTTTCCATGACCTGCTGCACTTGTTCTGCCCTATTCATGTATCCGGTCTTTAACTTGTTTACAATATTCATAGCAGAGTAACCCGACTCTTGCTCATTTATATTGTCAAGGAAATTGTAATCCTCTTCGGAAAACTGATTACTTTGAAAATGGACATTATACACTCTTGCCGCTTGCGTCGCACTTAAGGCTATATCGACATACATGCAGGTGTTTAAGCGAGTACCCTTTTTAAAAGTGAGTTTGCCAGTATCTATGATTTTATAGTCAGAAAAAATGATCATTCCCCAGTGCCTATTTCCATTAATCGAGTAGGTTTCAGCAAAATAATGATACTTATAATTTAAATTATTTTTGATTTCTTTTAGGTTGGTAAATTTACCCTTATCCTCTGTATAAAATTCTTGAAGACATAAGATATTTGGCCTTTCTTCTCCCAATATCTCTAACATTTCCTTGCGCGAATTCTCATTACCACTCCAATTATACAAGTCGAAGTTTTTTACATTCCAACTTATTAAACTGATTTCGTTTAATGTTTCTGAAGGTATAGATACTTGAAAGCTAGCCTCATTGCTAGACCAAGTGAGCATCAAGGCAAAAAGGGAGAGCAAGGAAACTGCTTTTAGTTTGCCAAACAACCAAAACAAAGCAAAAAACACGCAATTGATCAAAATGAGGGGATAAACTAAGCCAAGAAAGGCAAATGGCCAAAAATCAAGTGGATTAATACCTGAGCTAAAATGAATAAAAACTAAGGTAGACAATGCCAACACATTCAATAAAATAGCCAAATTTCTGAACATAACTCGGAGGGTTAAGGTTTTTTACTTGCTTGAAACAAGAAGTCTTTTTCACTTTTACTCAAACTTTCATAGCCATTAGTAGAAATTTTATCTAATATCGCATCTATTTTTTTTTGCTTATTTTCTTGGGAATTTCTTTTTTTTACGGGATTAGGGTTCACAAAAGTAACTCTGGGTTGAGGTTTTTTGTTAAACAGAGATACGAGCATATTTACAGCATTGTTGAACGGCTTGCTCAGTGATACGTTTAAAGAATCCAAGAACATCACACCCACGCCAAATGCAATTCCCGCTAGGTGAATGAGCCCTGGACCAGCGCCTTCAATGTTGCCGAGGTTAAGTAGGTTAAGAACAGCAAAGCCAAGCGCAAGCCATTTTAACTTCACATCGAAAACGAGAAAAAATTTAACAGGATAATCTGGCCGTAGAAAGGCAACTGCGCCCATCAAGGCCATAATCGAAGCTGAAGCACCACTAATGGGGCTGTCCATCATAGGAAAAAGATCTAGCGAATGGAATAAAACAAAAACAACTCCTCCAAAGATGCCCCCCAGAAAATAAATGGGTAGGACTTGTTTAAACCCTTTTATGGAAATCAACATCTTACCAAAAAAGAAGAGTAACATGACATTTACAAGCACGTGCCAGAAACTATCATGGATAAATTGGTAGCTTATTAAGGTGTATGGTTTATATAAAAATTCGGAAGCCTTAGCTGGAAGAAAAAGCCATTCATTAAAAAAGCTACTTAGGGGTTGATTGGCTAGCTTTAAAAGCCATTCAAGGATGGCGATAATTTTTAGTAGCAGATAGATACCAATATTAACAAATATTAGTTTTATAACAATATCTCCAGAGCGAAATTGATTCTTTAAAAAGTGATTAACTTGATCTGCGGTGATATTCATTTAGAAAAAATTAGTACTAGTTTTTTGCCAATATTTAACTAACAAGAAGCCCGAAAGCGCTCCAGTTACATGAGCGAAGTGAGCGATATTGTCTCCACCAAACGATTTAAAACTTAGAAAAAGTTCAATGCCGATGTAGATAAGCACAAAATGCTTTGCTTTTAGAGCAATTGGTGGAAAAAGTAGCCGCAATTCTGTGTTTGGGAATAGCATTCCAAATGCAGTTAAAAGACCAAAAACAGCGCCTGAAGCACCTATCATAGGGACAAACTGATAAGCATTGAGTGCGCCAGTTGTATAGGGGAACATCGACCCAAACTGCAAATAATACTCTATTCCACCAATGATATTGTACAATATAGCAGCCACAGTACCCGTCACAAAATAGAAAATGACAAATCTTTTTGGCCCCCAAACTTTTTCTAATACCGTCCCAAATAAATACAAGGCATACATGTTAAAGAAGATATGCATGAAACTACCATGCATAAAAAAATGAGTGATTAGCTGCCAAGGTTGAAAGAACGGTGCGTCAAAATACCAGAGCGCTAAGACAGGAAAAAATTTATTGAGAGGAGACGCCCCCATGCAAAAAAGAACGAAAAAGATGACGTTGGCTATGATTAAATGTTTAACCACTTCACTTTGGTGTAAGGAACTACTCATCTTGCGAAGATAAGCAGCAATTTATTCCGATTAAAACATAAGTGGCCTTAAAGCCTGATAAAATTAAAATAATATAAAACCTATAAGAACTTGCGCAATACCGATCGTAAAACCAAGGAAAGCGCCTACCCATTCTATGAAAATAAATTCGTCGGCTAGGATACTCCAAATAATTTTCTCCAATCTTTTGCTTGACAATTGTTTAACTTTTAGGGCAACTATACCTTCAATGTCCAAGCTTTTTTCAAATTGGCTCACTTGGGCTTGCAGCATAGACGGGATGACTTGGTCTACCTCATTTAGAATTTCTTCTTGAATACGAAGCTTTGCTTTATTGGGGAGTAATTTAGCAACCAAAGGATATTTTTGCACGAAGGTTAGATCAAAATAATTGGCTAAAATCTTTCCAATATTGAGCTTGATTTTATTCAAATTTTGCTCACTTCCTATGTGTTTAAATATTTCTTCAGAGGCAAGCAGCTCAGTTGCTACAAGTTGTCCAATTTTGGCGGCCACTGTTGCCTGCCGTTTAGGAAAGACTCCTTGAAATTCCATTCCTAAGATAGCGATAGGATCTCTCGGATGAAACAGCATTTTAACTGCCAAGAAATTCGTAAACCATCCTATACTACCACCAATAAATGGTAAAGCAATAGCAACAATAATATTGATGGAATTTAAAATCAAGACTTCGTTATTTCTGCATAAATACAATTATTTATAAACATCATTACTTAGAATAGGCTTTAATTATTTAACTTTGATGAAAATTCAAAAAATGGCAAAAGTTTTAGGTGCAATATTGACGATTATTGGAGGGTTAGCCTCTTTAGGTGTTTTCTTTTTGTATTTAAATAGTTCAGCGGTATTACCATACAATCCTGCAGATGGCTCGAAAGGTATTTTAGATGTAGGACTTGCCTTACCGTTCATTTTGTTTGGGTTAATTCTTCTTGCCGGGATACTAATGCTAAAATTTAGTTCAGAACCTGAGGTTAAATAATTAATACTGAAGCCGAAGTTTAAACCTTTACCATATTTGGCCTCGTAAAAAGACAGGGGAAACCTGCTTTATTTTTACTATCACACCATTCTTTCCATGTATAGATAAGGGTCCAAATGCTTTGCATTTAGATATACTTGCGAACATTGAAGGTGATTTACGTGATAACATCACCGAAATTGGTGCTGATGAGTTGTATGATATAAGCTCAAAAAAAGACATGAGCCAAATTCATTTTGCTCAAAAAAGATAATTAATTATTCCTTGCTGTTTTAATGCATGTTCCATCTGGGCAAGCTCTTTTTTTACCTAATATGACAAAAACAACGAACTTTATCAGCATATTTGTGACAGATTATTGATGATGAAGAACCTTAAACCAATGAACATTTTGTCTCTACTGTTGATACCCGCGTTAGCTTACGGCTTATACGTGATTGCTGTTTTGACCTTCGGTACTTTAAATGATTATCAACCGGAAGAAAAAATTGACATTGCAGGTGAAAATGAAACGGATGCATTGGCGAGTGATAGTGCTATCTTAAGCCTTATGACATGGAATATTGGCTATGGAGGTTTAGGTGCACAAAGTGATTTTTTCTTGGATGGAGGAATGATGGTCCGCCCTTCTAAAGATATTAGCGAAGCATATAAAGCAGGAATACTAAATACTATTGCGGCGCATGAGGAGGTGGATTTCTTATTGCTTCAAGAAGTGGATGTCCGGGCTAAGCGAAGCTATTTCGTTAATCAGTTTCTTAGTATTGGAGAAGTATTACCCAATTATACCCGCGCACATGCATTAAATTTTAATGTTAAATTTGTTCCTAAACCATTCCTTAGTTTTGCTCCTATTGGAAAGGTGCAGAGTGGTTTAGCGACTTACAGTAGGTTTAATGTTTCAGCCAATACCAGGCACCAATTTCCAGGCAGTTATGGCTGGCCTACAAAAGCATTCCATCTAGATAGATGCCTATTAGAATCTCGTGTTCCATTGCCTAACGGGAAGGAGTTGATAATTATTAATTCGCACAATTCGGCTTACGACGGAGGTAAACTGAAACCACAAGAAATGGAATATTTGAAGGCTCATTTGCTTGCAGAATATGAAAAAGGAAACTACGTCGTGGTTGGGGCTGACTGGAATCAGTGTCCACCTAACTTCGATTATGACAGCTTTAGCAAAGGCAATTCGGAAGACTATTATCAAGATAATATAGATGAAAGCTTCATGCCCGAAGGCTGGCAATGGGTTTATGATGGTACAGTAGCTACGAATAGGAAATTAAACAAAACGTATAAGGAAGGGACTACTTTTACAACATTGATTGACTTTTTCTTGTTATCTCCCAACTTGAGCCTTTTGAAAGTAGAGGGGGTTTCCCTAAATTTTAAATACTCAGACCACCAACCGGTCAAAATTAAAATTCAATTGCAATAAAATGAATCAATGTGCATCAAACTTGCTGATGATAAGGCCCGCAAGTTTTCAATACAATCTTCAGACGGCGGAAAGTAACGACTATCAAACTAAAACTTTATTAAGCAAAGAAGAAGCCATAGCAAAAGCACAAGCTGAGTTTGACGCCATGGTTGAAATACTTGAACAGAATGAGATTAGTGTTTGGGTTGTAGAAGATACAGCTGAACCTGAAAAACCCGATGCGGTTTTTCCAAATAATTGGATCAGCATGCACCAAAATGGAGACATTTATCTGTTTCCGATGAAAACCCCCAATCGCAGTGCCGAAAGAAGAGCGGATATTATAAGCTTTATCCAAGATAATTTTGAGGTGAATGAAGTCTTTGATTGGAGCCATTTCGAAAAAGATGCTTTGGCATTAGAAGGAACTGGAAGCATGATATTTGACCACATAAACCGTAAGATTTATGCTTGTATATCACCACGAACAAGTGAGAAACTCTTCATCAAATTTTGTAAAGAGTTGGAGTATGAGCCAGTAGTTTTCAATGCTTTTAAACGAAATGGAGCAGCGCAATATCACACGAATGTAGTGATGTGTATTGGCGAGGATTTTGCTGTTGTATGCTTGGATGCGATTACCAATAAAGCAGAGAAAACTGAGGTTAAGAACTCCTTATTAGCAGGTGGATTTGAGATTATTGAAATTACACAAGAGCAGTTAGAAGAGCATTACGCTGGCAACATGCTTCAAGTGTATAATGAGAAACGATTATCTTATTTAGTGATGAGTGAGCGAGCATTTAAATGCTTGACAACGCATCAAATTAACCAAATAGAGGCGCATACTGAGATTATTGCTGTTCCTATATACTTCATTGAAGAAGTAGGTGGGGGAAGTGCTCGATGCATGATGGCCGAAATCTTTATCGAAGAGAATATCTAGTGGTATAATAAATTATACCATTTTGCTCCGTTTCAAAAGGTAGGGCGTTAAAACCTGATTGAACGGCTTGTTAATGTCTGCAGCTACAAAATCTATTTTGTACTGAGCACATTTTAGCTTAAGCGCTTTTTCATAAGCTTGCATATGTTCGGTATACTTTGCTTTCACCTCATTGGCATGAAGTTTAACTTCTGCGCCATTTTCCATATCGACAAATAAATATGGGCGATTATCAAAATCAAAATTAATTTCATGCTTGCGGTCTACTACGTGAAAAAGGATTACTTCGTGCTTGTTGTGCTTCAAATGTTGCAACGCGGCAAAAATATCTTCGCTATTCTCTTGTTGCATCATATCACTGAAGACAATAACCAATGACCGTTTATGGATTTGATCGGCTATAGCATGCAAGCAAGAAGCAGCTTCGGTGGTTGTATTCAATTTTTCATTGGCTAGTAGTTTTTCCATTTCGTGATACAAGCCATTGATGTGCACGACATTGGATTTAGCTTTTGTGATAAGATCTACTTTATGAGAAAATAAAGCAAGCCCTGTAGCATCTCTTTGTTTACGAAACAATTCAATTAGTCCTGCGGCGGATAATACGGAGAAATTTAGTTTATTGATGATATCCTCTTTGCTAGGGTAATACATGGACGAAGATGTGTCTATTATCACATGGCAGCGTAAATTGGTTTCTTCATCATATCGTTTGGTAAAAAGCTTATCTGTTCGCGCATATACTTTCCAATCAATATTCTTAGTAGATTCCCCAGGGTTGTAAAGCCTGTGCTCTGCAAATTCTACAGAAAAACCGTGAAATGGACTTTTGTGCAAACCTACAATAAAGCCTTCAACAACCTGTTTAGCCATAAACTCTAGGTTCTTAATTTGCTGTACTTCCTTAAGTTCGAATAAAGCCATAATTGATTTACTTGAAACAAAAAACCGCTGAGCTTGCAATCAAGTTCAGCGGTTTAAAGATATATTTTTCGCGGTAAACTGAGAATTCTTAGAGGTGTTTGTTGATTGCTTCAACAAATGCTTGCTTCGGCTGCGCACCAACTAATCTCTCTACAATTTCCCCATCTTTAAGTAATAATATAGTTGGAATATTTCTAATGCCAAATTTTTGAGCGGTTTCAGGGTTTTGGTCGACGTTTAACTTACCTACGTTCACTTTTCCTTCAAATTCATCTGATAAAGCTTCGATGGTCGGACCTAAAGCTATACAAGGACCACACCATTCAGCCCAAAAATCAACTAGCGTTAGCCCGTTTCCTTCTTTTACATCGCTCTCAAATGTAGCGTCTTTAAATTCTAATGCCATTTATGTTTTTTTTGTTCTTTTATAATATTTACAAATCTATAACATTCTATTAACTTCAATCGCATAAAAATTATTTTTTTGAGGCTTTAACTAATTTGAATTTGGACATATAGTTTTTTTTATTATCTTTGAAATGGGATACAGTAGGCTTGATTTTTAATTGAATCCAATGAAAAATAGCAAAGCCTCAGAGCAAAACAGTTCACTAGAACACCTTCAAAAGACTTACGATGCTTATCGGGCAAAAGAGGATTTTAAGAATGCCTTTTTTACGCTAAAGAAGATTGATGCAATCCAAGAGCAGCTAATGCAGCAGCAAAAAAAGGCGAGATATGCCGAGTTGGAAAAGCAATATCAACCTAAGCAAAAGAATGAGTTACTTATTCAAGAAAGAAAGTATAACAAAGCCTTAAAAGAGAAGAATGCTGAACTAGCAAAGGTTCTTGAAAATCAAAAGACTACAGAGCTTCATTTGAAGAGTTTACAGTTGCAGTTGAGTCCGCATTTCATATTCAATACTTTACAATCCATTCAAAGCGTAATCTTTCAGAAGGATGCGGAAAAAATAGGAGACTCTATTGCTCAATTTTCCAATTTGATGCGTTCCATTTTAGGTGCTTCTCAGAAAAGTAAAGTGACTATTGTAGAGGAAATTGAGTTGTTGGAAACCTATTTATTTTTGGAACAGAAGCGTTTTGAGCATCGGTTTAGTTTTGATATAGTCGTGATGGGTACCGATAAACCAGGTGAAGTGTATTTACCCTCCTTACTTATTCAACCTTTTGTAGAAAATGCTATTCTTCATGGTGTGGGCAATCAAAAGGATGGCGATATTGTCATCGTTTTTAGGAAGGAAACGAACTGTCTTTACATTCATATTTTGGATAATGGTATTGGACGTGCTAAGGCTAAAAAAATTGATAAAAGTACGCATCAAGGCACTTCGACAGCATTAAAAATACTGCAGGAGCGTGCAGATACATGGAGTAAATTGGATAGTTTTAACTTCCGGTTTCGGATAAAGGATAGAAAGAAAAATAATAGAATAGTTGGGACACAAGTAATTATTCAAGTTAACTATTTAAACCCAGTAAAATGATTAAAGTATTAATGGTAGAAGATGAACGTGGGGCTGTAGAGGTTTTTCAAAATCTCATTGCTCGACACCAAGACAGTTTTGAATTCCTAGGGGCAGCGCGAAATGTTAAAGACGCTGTTACTCGTATAGAGGAGGATGAACCCGATTTGTTGATTTTAGACATTTCTTTACCTGATGGGACAGGTTTCGATGTGCTAGAAATTATTGGAGATATTCGATTTGAAGTTATATTCTTAACAGCGCATGAGAGCTTTGCCATTAAGGCGATAAAGAACAATGCATTTGATTATATACTTAAGCCTTTCCAATCAACAGAAATGAATGAAGCTTTGCGAAAAGTTAAGTTAAAGTTGGAAGATAACACGAAGAAGAATGGCACTCAAAAGATAGCTTTACACACCCAAGAAGGGATAGACTTTATTAAAATTGAAGATTTACTATACCTAAAGGCTTCGAGCAACTACACAGAGATATACTTGATAGGTGGAGAGAAGTTATTGGCTTCAAAAACTTTGAAAAATTTTGAGCGATTATTGGATCACCCAATGCATAGAATTCATAACAGTTATATGATAAACTTAAAATTTGTGAAGAAGTTTGATAAGTCGGAATCCAGCATCTATTTAGAGACTGGAAAAAGTCTACCTGTATCCAAACAACGTAAAAGTAGCTTGTTTCAACATTTCACAAAAGAGATATAGATGGATGAAGCAAGTGCAGTTGAATTGGAGGAGCTTGAGAATTTATTCGCTAAGGCTAATGGATTATTGGAAAATAAGGATTATTCTAGCTCAAAGTTGATTGCCAATAAATTATTAGTGCATGCAAAACAATGCCATTCGTCGCTATTTCAGGCAAGAGCATATGGTCTATTTGCATTTATTTCATATAATTTTAATGAGATAAAAAAAGCAATTAATTTTTTCGAACTATCCCATGAAACTTATCTAGGACTGAAAAGAGTAGATCCGCTAGAAATTTTTAAAACGAGAAATTCATTAGGTGTGGTGTATAAATTAAATGGAGAGCTTTGGAAATCAATGTTAGTTTTGAAATCGTCTTTAGAACTTGCAGAACAACACGATATACCAAACTCGTCAGGATACAATAACATTGCTGTTATATATAGTTCTCAGAAAAAATTTGAAAAGGCACTTGCTTTTTTTAAAATGGCAAAAAAAGTAGAATTACGAAACAAAAAACCTGATGATATTAAAATTAATCACTTTGATTCAAATATTGCAAAAATGTTGATTAGTTTAAATAGATTATCTGAAGCGGAAACAATTTTAGATAAAACCAAGAGCTTTTTTGAAGATAAAAATGACATCTCTTCGGTAGCATTAAATTACAGGTGCTTAGCTCAACTTAATTTTAATAAAGGGGATTATGCAGAATCTGAAAAATGGTTGTTGAAAGTCTTGAGTTTTTCAAAACAAGATGGAAATAATGGAACTGATGTTGAGGTTTTTATTGATCTAGCCAAGATATATGGTTCGACAAGTAGGATGAAATTACAGGAAGCCAGTTTGTTAAAGGCTTTAGATGTCGCTAAAAAAATAAATATAGGTTTTTTGAGTATTGCATTGACTAGCTTATTAAATTTCTATGAACGGAAAAGTGATTTTAAAGAGGCGATAATTGTGCTTGATGAATTATTGCAAATTAAAAGACAAACAACATTAAATGAGGGAGAGATTAAGCTACTTGCCTATCAGGAGGAATTTGAAGCTAAAATGTTTAATAAGTTAATAGAACTGGAATACATTTATAATCAAAACTTGAAAGAAAAAAACATTGAGCTTTCTATTGCTTTGAATGAACATGAAAAATTACAATCAAGGATAAGTAGTTTACGTGAACAACTTAATCCAGGTTATATCTTTAGTATATTACAAGAGATTCAAATGCATGCGATAAAAAAAAGTTTAATGATGGCTAGTGATTTTGTGGCAGAGTTTGCTGCTTTGATGAGAGGGGTTCTTAAACACTCTAGAGAAGACCTCGTTATACTTCAAGATGAGCTAGATTTAGTAAAAAACTATTTGACAATAGAGCAAAAAAGAGAACATCAAAAAATTAGTTTTCAAATAAAGGTTCATAAGAATGTAGACTTAAAAGAATTGATGGTTACTCCTTTTATTGTGCAAAGTTTTGTTAAGTATGTTTTTAATGAAAACAACTTAAATTCTACTAATCATATAATACTTAACATTCGTAGTTCAGGTATGGGAGTTTACGTTCATGTTAGTATTAGTAATATTAAAGAGAGTTCTATAATTGAAGAGAATGAGGATAAATATTTTGCTAAAAAATTGAATGTATCATGCGGTCGAGGCAATCTATTTCGAGAGCTTGTCAGAGGTATTTGTCAGGTTAAAAAAATTAGAATAAATTCGATGAGGAATCATTACATATGTCATATATTAATTTCC
>CAZZMB010000016.1:0-47269 GCA_964655225.1 uncultured Chitinophagales bacterium
CCATGTCTAGGAGTTTCTCCTGACCCGAATATATTAGATGACTTTGAATGTCAGGGAAATATTACTTACACATTTGCAAACGCAACGTGGAATGAAGTGGTAACAAACCCTAATCCAACGGGAATTAACACAACAGATAGAGTAGGAGAATTTATACATTGGGGTGCAGGAACCGACGGTGCATTTGGAGGATCGCTTGATTTGGCACCAATTGACTTAACTAATAGCGGTGGTCAATTTAAAATGGATGTTCACCCAAGTGAAGTAGGTTTACCAATTGTTTTCATCTTGCAAGATAGTAATGGCGCAGACTTGGCTAATCAAACAGCACTTACAACAGTAGCTGGAGAATGGGAAACTTTAAGTTATGATATGAGTGACGCACTTACTTCAAATGATGTAAGTAAAATCGTCTTAGTGGTAAGTTCGGGAGATTCTGTTCAGCATGTTGTATATTTTGACAACATAAGGCTAGATACCGTTTCAGTATCGCCATGTGCTGGGATTACTCCTGAACCAAGTATTTTTGATGATTTTGAATGTCAGGGCAATTTTACATACACTTTTGCAAATGCTACATGGGTAGAAGATGTTGCTAATCCAAACGCTAGCGGAATAAATACTTCTGCGAAAGTGGGTCAGTTTATTCATTGGGGTGATAGCACAGATGGAGCCTTTGGTGGATCGCTAAACTTAGCGCCAATAGATTTAAATTTCTATGGCACAACCTTAACTATTGATGTTCACTCGAGTGCATCAGGCCTTCCGGTTACCGTGGTTTTTCAGGATGATGCTGGTGCTGATATTCTTGCCCAGAATGCAAATACAACTGTAGCTGGTCAATGGGAAACTCTTAGCTATGACTTCAGTGGTGCAAGTGGACCTGTAAGTAAGGTGGTATTCGTGGTTAGTCCAAATGATACCGTACAACATGAGTTGTATTTCGATAATATTCGTCTAGATACAAGTACGGCAATAGCCACATGTCCAGGTATAGCTCCTGATGTAGATGTCATGGAAGATTTCGATTGTCAACGAAATACGACTTATACTTCAACGGATGGCAGTCTGGCAGTTATCATTAATCCTGATACGACTGGAATAAACACCTCTGATAATGTTGGTGAATACACAAGAAGTAGTTTAAGTGCAGATGCAATTACCGCTGACTTTAATTTAGCTCCATTAGATTTTGCAACGCACAATCAAATGAAACTGGATGTCTGGGATGCAAGTGTCCCTTCTGTAGTTGAAATTACCTTACTGGATGCAGCTGGAATATCATTAGCCACAGCGACTGCCACTACTTCAGTAGGTAATGCGTGGGAACAATTAAATTTTGATTTCCAATTAGTGCCGTTTTCAGCAAGTGTAGCAAAAGCTATACTCCAGTTTGATTCAGGTTCTTCATCTGCTAGCAACAAAGTTTATTATTATGATAATTGGAAAATGGATGGTGTACTTACTGGAATTAGGGATTTAAATATGAATGCCTTGTCGGTTTATCCAAATCCAGTTAACGAATTCATCAATTTAGATATGAATGTATTAGATTTAAATAGTGAGTTAACGGCTAATATTGTTACTGCTGATGGAAGAATTATTCAATCTACTAATATAGTTTCGGGTACTAGAATTGAACGAATTGATGTAAGTCAGTTATCAAGTGGAATGTACTTCATTGAATTAACAGATTCCAAATCTAAATGGATGAGTAAGTTCGTGAAGAAATAAGATAGCTAAAGGGGTTTAGCTCTAAATGGTGGTCAAGCTTTAAGCTTGACCACCATTTTTTTTTGGAAGATCTCGCGAGAAAAGTTTTAGTTCGCGTCTTTTAGGTCATGGATAGAATAAGGCGAAAATGACTTAAGAACCTTTATCATTCTCTCTGGATTTCGCTTTTCTAGCTCTTTAAACGCCTTGGATAAATCACTGCCAAACTTTAAGTTAAATAAGACATTAGGAGTTGCCAATGGCTTCTCTGATAGGGAAACGGTAAAATCGTCCCAGTGAATAGGAACAAGCACTTCTGGCTTTAAGGGAGCAATCAAAAGATTTTGATAGTTGTTGTTGTATGCCTCATCCATCACATCCAAACCTGCAACTGCAAGAAATAAAATGTCTGCATCAAAATCGTTAATACTATTTTCCTTAAACCCTGCGCTTCCCTGAACGGCAATTCGTGTTGAATCATGTTTGATCAGTATGGTGTAACTTATACCTTCTTTATACGCATAGATCGAAGCGGGCGTCTTTAGTGGATGCTCAATAGCGCAATTGAGCAATCGCTCTCTTTCTTTTGGATCCGGATATTGCCAATGATTGGATTGAATAAAAGTGATTTCAAATTTACCTACTTGAATCATACTACCTAATTCAGGAACTTGAATCTGGTCTTCACTCAAGCCATAACCTCTTCCGATGTTTGCAGTAGAGGATGAGCCGATGAGTTGTGCCCCACATATATCCGCAACCATCGCCGCATCCATAGCATGGTCGAAATGGGAGTGTACAGGAATTACTGCATCTAAATGCCCAATACTGGCTCTTTTCAGAGAACTTATTATTGTTTCTCGATTTGGGGATACCTTACCAAATAATACCTTAACAGAGTTTGGGCGCGTAAAAAACCCATCAGTTAATATGGATGTTTTCCCATCTGAAAAAAGAAGATTAGTATTGCCTAAAAATTGAACGGTTAAATGATCGCTTAGAGCCTTCGGTGCTGGATTAACTGAATACTTTTGCAGTTGCTCGGGTCGTGGACGAATAGTCAGCAATAAAATAAAAATGAGTGTAAAAGAGGTGAGAATACAGAGGATGATTTTTTTCATACGCAACCACTATCTAATTTAACTGTAATGTTCAACGAGCCAATCCAAAGTATCTTTCAAAGACTCCCTTACTGGTCGTGGCTGATATGCCAATTCCTTCGAAGCTTTTTCATGACTAATTTTTGTATTTCCATACTTTAAAGCAGTCAAGGCTTCTTGTGTAAAGCCATTGGGTTTACCACTTTTTCTGCTCTTTAATTCCTCAAAGGGTACGCCTAATCGGGCAATCCAAAATGGTAAAGCCAAGGAAGGTACTTTTCGATTATAAATGTCACCAATCAGTTGAGATAATTCTTGAATAGTTAAAAACTCACTGCCCAATAAATATTTTTCCCCGGCCCGTCCATTTTCTAAAGCACTTATAGTCCCTTTTACGATGTCTCTAACATCGACCCAGTCTTGTCCTCCTTTTACAACTGCTGGTATACGATTATAATACATATCTAACAATGATTGACCCAATACGGAAGGCTTATAGTCCATAGGCCCTAAGACGGAAGTAGGTGCAATCATAACAGCGTCTAAACCATCTTCAATGCCTTTTCGAACAACTCGTTCAGCTTCAGCTTTTGATTGGCCATAACTTGTTGCAGTTTTGGTGTTCATATTGACTAGAGCTCGGGTTTCATCTACTGCCTGCTCCAAAGGGAATTGGTCTATCGCTGCAATACTTGTGAAATGAACCAATCGCTTGACTTTAAATTTTAGACAAGCATCTACAATGTTTTGCGTACCCTTTACATTGGTTTCCCACATGTTTACCTTGGATTTGCTATCCACAGATATATCCGCAGCCAAATGAATGATAGAATCATATTGTTGAACGAAATCTTCGACATCTTTCGATTGACTTATATCTCCTGCATGCTGGGGGATATCGAGTGCTAACTTGGATTGATATACAAATACTCCAATGTCATACCCTTTGGCAATTAACTGCTGGCATAATACCCCGCCAATATGTCCGGATGCTCCAGTAATACCTATTTTTCCCATAAAATTTTAGTTTAAAGAGAATTGAAGGTATATATTTATGCTTACATTTTACAACTAAAATGTTCAACATCTGCCCATGAAAGGAATCTTATCGTTTATTTTAAATCTTATTAAAAAGTGGAAGCTGTTGACCCTAAAAATAAAAGGAAAAACTCTTGATGATGAGATTAGTACTCAGTTAATTACTGGCCAAACCTGGGATCAATATTGCGACACACTTAAAGCTGCCGGAGGCTCAATTCTTTATGGTAATCCACCCCAAGATGCTAGAACCCAGGCAGAGGCCTATCGATACTTAGCAAGACTAACAAGAGCGGGGCTTGAAGCTTTTACGGAATATAATGATCCAGAATTTCCAGTGTTGAAAAGACTTGTGCACGAAACGGTAAAGTTAGGTGCTGATAATCCAGACAACTACTATCAGAATGCGCAAATCAATGGCAACTATGAATATCGTATTACTGGCCAGCGAAATGATGTTTTTTACATAGGCTTTTTTACCCAAAATGGAAGTTATGGTTCTACAGGAGGGCTTTCACCATGCGGAAGTCTAGAGGGGGATGATTTAGTGTTAAATGATGACGGTACTTTTGAGATTATAGTGAGTAAAACTCCCAAAGGGCAAAACTGGTTAAAGCTTGAAGATGAAACCACAATGCTTATGGTTAGGCAAACTTTTATGAATCGTGAAAAGGAAAATATTGCAGCACTTGTTGTGGAGACAATGGATGGCCCCATCGCCCCTAAAGCCCTATCTCCTCAGGCGATTTCTGAAGGCTTAGACTTAGCTGGAACATTTGTTTCTGGAGCTTCCTTATTGTTTGCTAAATGGTCAAAGGATTTTGAAAAACACGCCAATCAATTGCCACAAATGTCTCCGGAAAAATCAAATGCGGCTGGTGGAGATAAAAACATTGCCTATTACCACAGCTATTGGAAAATTGCAGCTGATGAAGTCTTGAAAATCGAGGTAAAACCACCTGCATGTAGGTATTGGAATTTTCAGCTCAATAATCATTGGATGGAATCCTTAGACTATCGCTATCATCCTATACATATCAATGCGCAAAGTGCGATACTAGAGGAAGATGGCCGGGTAGTGGTTCATGTTTCAGGAGAAAATAAGGGATATAAAAACTGGATAAGTACCACGGGCCATGTCCAAGGGACGATGCTCTGGAGATGGTGGTTTGCCAATGAATTTCCTGAACCGAATTGTACCTTATTTAAGCTTAATGAACTTGAAGATGTTAGCGAGTAAAAGACCTTTTCTTATAAGCTTATTTAATGCTATCGGTTTTAAAATAAAACTGAATGCGGATGACTTATTACACAAAGCCAAGCAAAAATCAGGCTTAAACGATTTTGGTAAGGGGAATATACACGAAACCCTGACCCGCCTTATTGATGCTATAAATAATGAAGCCCAAATGCATCCTTTTGGTCGGTTTATAACCAAAGAAAGAATCTTAGGTATTCTTCAAAATAGATTGCGCCTAGAGGATTTTATCAAAAGGCATCCCGCGATTGAAAACATTGAAATTAAAAATCCACTTATTATTACGGGTTTACAACGAACAGGGACTACTCGCTTACATCGTCTGTTGGCTGCGCATCCTCAGCTGAGGTCTCTGAGTTCATGGGAGGCATTAAGCCCTGTGCCTTTTCCGAATGATGAGAAAAATAAAAAAAGAATCAATTTTGCTAAAACTGCGGAAAAGGCTTTACGTTTCATGTCTCCTGATTTCTTTGCTATCCACCCTGTGGAGTTTGAAGCTCCTGAAGAAGATGTTTTGTTAAATGAGATGACCTTCTTATCTGCAGTTTCGGAAGCAACCATGTATGTGCCATCCTTTGTCAAATGGGTCAGTAAGCAAGATCCTGTTATCCCTTATCAATACATGAAGCGTGTTTTAAAGGTATTGCAATGGCAAAATCCAAAAGAGCACTGGGTACTCAAAACGCCTGAGCACCTCGGCCAAATGCATACGATTCAAAAAGTCTTTCCCGATGCTAAAGTCGTCCATACCTACCGAGACCCACTAAAAGTTATTCCATCGTTTTCCAGTATGCTTTATCATAGCAATCGTATATTTAGTGACGAGGTAAATGCCACTCGCTTGGCTAAGCATTGGATGAATAAGGATGTGAAGATGCTTAAAGATGCAATGAAATTCTGGCAAGCTAATCCATCTTTTCCAGTCTTGCATATCAGTTATACAGATATGGTTAATGATTATAAGAAAGAGTTAAAAAAAATAGCTGATTTTGCACAAATTAATTGGACGAATGCAGAACAAAAAGCGGTCAGTCAAATCGATAATTTAAACAAGCAGCATAAATATGGCATACATAAATATAGTTTGGGTCAATTTAATTTGACGAAGCAAGAAGTGCAAAATAACTTCGATTTTTATTACCAAGAATTTATAATCAAATGACAGAAGCTAAGTATAAAAACCCATTTATGGCAACCATGAACGGGATTATTGATTTGTTTAGGAAGCAAACTCCCATTGGGGAGTTAAATGATACGGAGAGATTAGATGGAAAAACTTGTCTAGTAACCGGAGCAAACTCGGGTTTGGGTTATGCCATCGCTGTTCAACTTTTGGAGCGAGGTGCCTTTGTATATCTGGCTTGCCGGAGTCAAATCAATGAAACCCAACAGAGACTGAGTAATATCGTTGAGTCTAAACAGTTTGAAATTCTTTCTATGGACTTAAGCGATTTTAATAGTATCAACTTATTCATAGATCAGCTGTCGCAAAAGAATATTGCTCTGGATGTTGCCATTTTTAACGCAGCGATGGTGCCAAGTGGCGCAAATAAGATAGCCAGTGGATTGGATGAAATGTTTCAAGTGAATTACCTATCCAAGTTTTATTTGGTAAACAGCTTGCTCAATAATAATTTAATTCCTTCAGCCGCACGTATTATTTTTATTTCCTCAGAATCCCATCGAACCAATAAAGCAATTGATTTTCAAAACTTAGGAATCTTTGAGGAATACAATATGGGTAAGGTGATTGAACTTTATGGCTATTATAAATTGGTCTTAAATACTTTTGCCGTTGAGCTTTCTCGACGATTGTCAAAAGAATCTAAAAATATTGACGTATTTGCCATGTGTCCGGGTCCGGTCAACTCCAATATTGCGCGAAAAGCACCAGCATGGGTGCAGCCAATTTTGAAAGGAGTTTTTACTTTATTTTTTAGCTCGCCAGAAAAGGCAGCTAAACCAGCAATTTATTTAGCATGTGCCAAGGATATAAGCGGTAGAGAAAATTTATACTTGCATTTGATGCAAGACAAAGCTATGGATGATAAAGCACTAAAACCCTCCAATGGGATAGCTCTTTGGCAACGTTCGGAAGAATTACTGGCTGCCCTGAAGATATAAGTCTTCTGCGCGCTTTTTTAAGCTGACCCCAACCGCGTCAAATCCATTTTGTATATCTTTTTTGAAGCCAAGCATGACGAGTGGAACTAATAAACCCCAAAACTTATCATAGGTATAGTACCTTGTTTTAATTGGACTAAGTACCTCTAATATTTGTGCGCGTTCAGTGCGCACAGGAAAGGTCTTGGTGATACCCCAAGCGATAGACTCTTCGGTTTTATTCCAAAGCAAAGTTTCTGTTTGTATTCGGATTTTTTTATTCTGCTTCATATCAACATGTAGATGAACAGGGTTGCCAATCACCAGATCGCACTCAATTTTCGGTGTGAATGGATTCCATAAATGATAATTATCAAAATCCAGTAATATCTCCCAAACCAGCGATTTCGGAGCTTCAATTTCTATTCGGGATTCAATTATTTCCATGACATTTATATTACGGTTATCTGTTCAATACTTAAGTTCTATATAAAGATAGTAAGAATCAGTCTTTTTATTTGATTACATCTATTTGATCGGTTATCCAATATTTATTGAGTATCTCGCTTTTTCTGGGCTTATCTCTTGAAATTATTTACCATAATTCAAATTCTTTATTTCACGCTCAATTGTCTATATTTACTATAGTTCAAAACTAAGTGCTATCAGGTATTCAACTCACATTTTATTTTTTCTTTTGCTTCTTGCACTCAGTGCTTGTGAGAAGGAAGAAATATTTATACCAGATAATGACCCTATAGATAACACTTACATATCTACGCTTCAAGTGGAGAATTATATCAATAGACTATTTATTGATTTAATTGGTCGAGAACCCTTAGATACTGAAATGGCACTCGAGTTAACTACTCTTCAAAATGCTGAACTCAGCGAAGAAGCTCGAAGAAGTTTAATCGAAAAACTGCAAAGTGATGTTACCATAATTCCTGGTGATTCGAGTTACCAACGCGCCTATTATTATCGATTGTTTGAAGTTGTAAAAGCTCGTATGATCGAGGGTGTTGAGAATGACTATCTTTTAGAGGATAGAAATAATTTTGTGAATTCTATGCAAGCGGCTATGGCTTCCGGAGATTCTGCAAATGCGGCTTATCACAGGGATCAAGTGAATGAGATAGATGCAGTTTTAGCCATTCCACAAAACTACATGAAAGATTCAATAGGCATTCAAGAAGTCTTTTATAGAATGATTGATAATTATGTCTATGATATCATTAACATGAATACCTTCAATTTTGTAAATGCAACATTTTACGATTTATTCTACCGCTTTCCAACCCAACAGGAATATGATATTTCATTCGAGATGATTGAAAATAACGTATCTGGTGTTATCGTTGGAATGCCAGGAACGAATAGGGGAGAGTTCATGGAAATAATGTCCTCATCTTCTCAATTCTATGAGGGACTCATTATATGGGCTTACCAGAGCTTGTTGGTCAGGGAACCTTTAGCTGCAGAGATTCAGTATCACATGAGCTATTTCGCTTCAGATAAAAATTTCCAAGAGCTTCAAATACAGATTATGATTACTAATGAGTACGCAAATTTTGAATAAGTGAAAAAAATAGGTTTCATATTATTGCTTGTATTAACTGTGCTTTCTGGGTGTAAGAAAGATGAGCCAGTAAAATATGGATTAAAGTCGACAGATATCTTAACACCTAGTGTAAATAAGGATAAACAAAAAACTCCCGCTCAATATATTGCGGTTTTGTATGTTAATTTATTCCAGCAAGCTATTTCTACTGCAGATCAAGTAGAAATCGAGCGCTTGCTTCGTTCAATTGGAGACAAGCGTCTAGCCTATGAATTGATAATTTCAAGCTACATGAATGATCCGCAAGTTATTTTGCCTGCTTATACGGATATGCGTGCCAATTTAGATCAATTTATCATTGATACCTATGAAAGATTTTATGTTCGACCACCAACCCAACTGGAGCAGGAATACATGAAAAACTACCTAGAAAACAATACAGATATTACACCAGAGTTGGTTTATTTTGCTTTTGCAATTTCGGACGAATCATTCTTTTATTAATTAGTTTATTACAATGAAAAGAAGAGAATTTATTAAAAAAGTGACGGCGGCTACATTAGCGTCGGCTGTTTCACCATACCTCTTAAAAGGAGCACCTCTTCCTCAAAGCGGCGGCGGACCACACATTGTATTTGTTGCATTCGCCGGAGGCGTTCGACAACAGGAATCTGTTTTGCAGCGTTATCTTACCGATAGTCAGGGTTTAGTTGGAAGTGCATACGAAGGAAATATAATGTACAATATGCTGAATGGGGCAAGTCCAACAGATAAGATTGTTTACGGGATCAATCCGGCTAGTGGCTTAGCTGGCTCTCAGCCTATTCCTACTATTTTGTCTCAATCTTTGCAAACGCAAGGAACCCTATTTAAAGAGGTGAAAGCTGCTGGAGTTGGCCATTATAGTGGTTTAGTATCGCTTATGACAGGTTCAAAGTTTGTCAATCAAGGTTTGCGTCAACGGCCGGCAATGCCTACTATTTTTGAATACGCTCGAAAGTTTATGAATTTGAAGGCTACCGAAACTTGGTTTATAGGCAATGGTATAGGTAATTCGACACCTTTGCTAAACCACAGTAATCATCCTGATTTTGGTGTGAATTTTGGTGCAAATTTCTTATCACCTAGTGTTACATTTGGTTCGGAAGGTGACGAACATATTCAGTATGCGAAAGTCTATCATCCTGATGAAGAGCTTGGCAAAATATATGAAATGCAAAATTTCTTGAATAATGCCTATAATACAGAGAGTGATGATTTTGGGGGTATAGAAAATACCATTGAAGAGAAACATGATATCAAGCAGTTTATAAGAGAAACATTCTTGAAGAAGAATGCCGGTGCAATTGCTCATCCTCCTGTGAGTGACAATAATGATTTGCAAACGGTTGGTTATACTTGCGAGGTATTGAAATGGTTTAAGCCCAAAATTACCGTTGTCAATATGAATGCAGTGGATCAAGGGCATGATAATTTTTCTTCTTACCTAAAGAATCTGCATCGAGCAGATCATGCAGTTGGTCATTTATGGAATTACATACAAACTCAGATTCCCGAAATGGCAGGGAATACTTATTTGATTGCATGTCCTGAACATGGTCGAAATTTGGATCCCAATAGTATATTGGATCAAAATGATTGGTTGGCCTATGACCATAGCGATTTAAATTCAACGAGAATATTTAGTTTGATCGCAGGTCCGGGTGTTGATGCGAATTTGTCCGTGGGTAGTGAAAGCAATCCTATTGGTGATATATCAGATTGTGTGTTAACTATGGCAGAAATTTTAGGTATAAAATCGCAAGTTCAGGGGGAAGGTTTAGTAAGTAGTGATGCTGTTTCATTTTTTGATAGAATTTAATTTATGCTGAAATTATCTACTTATATCCTTTTGGCTGGTTGTTTTTTAGCGCTTATTCAGGCTTGTGGTAAAGACGATTTGCCGCCTAATCCATTCGACGGGAACAATCTCAACGATAGTACACAAGTTATTTACCTTGAGCCAAGCAGCATTGAAGGACTGCAGCAAAATGTTTTTAAACCAACTTGCGCGAATTCAGGTTGCCACGATGGGTCTTTCGAGCCAGATTTTCGAACCATTGAAAGCACTTATTATTCATTGGTTTTCCATGAAATTATCAAGCAAAATCCATCTAATCCATTGAATTACAGAGTTTTGCCTGGAAATTCAAATCAATCCATTATCATGGAAAGGCTCACAGTTGATATCGGTGGAAATTCAGGTATTATGCCATTGGCAGTCGATCCGAATAGCGATTGGGAAATTAACAAGGCAGGGTATATCCAGAATTTAACAGATTGGATAAATGACGGAGCAAAAGATGTATTCGGCAACCCCAGTCAATCCCTGAATTTTAAACCCCAACTTCTTGGGTTTATGGTAACAAAAACAGGTAATTTAACACCTTTAAGTAGGAATATAGATGGGTTTATTGAGATACCTAATGGTACGTCATCTATCGATTTGTATCTAGCAATAGACGATAGGGAGACACCCGCCAATGATTTTATCTTAAATGACATACAAATTTCGATATCTGCAGATGATTTTTCTTCTGCGAGCAATGATACGCTTCAGTTCATTAATGCTCAAAATTTTGTAGGTTACTCAGGAACAATGATTCCTTATCAATTTAAATTTACGATTAACAATCCTTTAGGACTTTGGTCTCAAAATCAGCGCTTATTTCTAAACATTAAAGTAGATGATGGAGATAATGGTGCAGGCAATCTTCCAGGAGCTTATTCGATGGAACATATTAAACAATACTATTCTTTTAAACTACTTTAAATATTAATCCTGAGAAGATTATTCTTTATATCAAGCTTAATTTTATTGCTGACCTTTCAGTCTTGCAAGGAGGAGGATAATGCAAATAATCCGCCCACTATTCGTTTAATAGGGGTTCAACCGACTACCGTTACAGAATTTACAGATTCAATTGTATTTACTGTAGAATACGAGGATATCGATGGAGATATCGGTTATCCTAATGCTGATTCTTTATCCTTATGGCTCCTAGATGCTCGCCTGCTAAATCCTGACCGATTCTTTATCCCTCCTTTGGCCCCATTAGATGCAAGGGTGCATATTGTGGGTGAATTTGACATTATCCTTCCAAACACCTTTCGATTGGGTGCAGGGCCTCAGGAAGTAACCAGCTTCAAATTATGGTTAAAAGATAGAGCCGGAAATTTTAGTAATGAGATAGAAACTCCTCTGGTAACCATTTTAGAATAATGAGATCTTTTCTTGGACATATTATTCTTTGTTTTGCGATGCTTGGTGTTGTAAATATCTATGCACAAAGCTATTCTATATCAAATGCCACAGTAAGTGACTGTTTTTCCAATTTTACTGATAGCGATGCAGGTAATAGTGTAAGTCCCTCATTTTATGGACACAATGAGGATTATACTTTTTCTATTTGTCCAAGTGGAGCGGACTCTATTGTCTTAAGCTTTGCTTCATTTTGTTCAGAGTTGAATTTAGATTTTATCACCTTTTATGATGGTCCTGATTTAAGTTCACCTCAAATTGGTATTCCTTATTCAGGTCTTGTCAATATTCCACCAATCATCGCCACTAGTGGTTGTTTGACCGTACATTTTGTGAGTGATGCTTCCGTTGCATGTGAAGGATGGCAGGCATCTTGGATAAGTATCATAAATACTCCAGCTAACCCTACTTTTGCCCCAATACCTAATCCATTATGCAATACAAACAGTTTTACCCTTACCTTGGATCAAGATGTAGTTTGTTCTGCAGTGAACGCTGGAAGTTTTGACATTTTTGGACCATCTAATCAATCTATTACTTCAATTACACCAATAAATTGTTCAAATGGAACGAGCAACACTGTGCAAGTGGATTTTGCCCCCGGCTTAAATGCTAATGGCAATTATACTCTCCAATTTTCAAGTGATTTCTTAGATGCATGTGATAGTCTATGGCAATTGACTGCATTCGGAAATTTTACGGTTAATGATTGTCCTATATCTTTAGAAATACAATCACCAGATACTATCATTTGTACGGGAACTTGCACAACCCTTGAAGCAATAGCATCGGGAGGAGATGGAAGCTATAACTATACTTGGAATAATGGCTTGCCAGCATCTGCAGGTCCACATATCATCTGCCCACTTACAGATACCATCTATACCTGCACAGTGACCGACGGGTCAGGAGCGCCAGCGGGTTTTGTTCAGGTGATTATCGAAGTGATACCTCCAGCTGTTCTTCCAGCAAATTTTACGATTTGTCAATCAGATCCCAATGTAGATTTAGATGCTGTGCCAAATTCGGGATATTGGGATGGGCCCTGTTTTGGGAATGATACTTTAGTAGGTATTTTTCATCCGGGATGGTGTGGTACAGGAGTTAAAACTATTTATTATAATAACGGAGGCTGTATAGATTCTATGGAAATAACAGTTAATCCGATGAGTGTTGGGGCAACTAATAAACTAGTTTGCCCAGGTAGTCCGCCTTTCAATATATGGACAAATAATCCCGGTGGAGTGTTCACTGGAAATGGAATCACGGATTCACTTTTGGGTACGTTTAATCCAATTCTTGCGGGCTTAGGTGTTCACAATGTAATCTATTCGAATCCACCTTGTGCCAATAGAACCAAAATTATTACCGTGGGCACAGCAACGATTCAAGCTGATGATACTCTATGTATTAATAGTGATCGATTTACGCCTGTTTTTAACCCTAAGGGCGGAACATGGACGGGTCCTGGGGTTACGAATTGGTATTGGTGTAGATTCGATGCGGCAATAGCTGGATCGGGTATGCACGAATTGATTTATACCTATGGGAGTTGCTCGGATACTTTGCGCATGACGGTTATTGATATTGATGCGGGTTCAAATATGACCGTATGCCCTGCAGAAGCTCCTTTTAGTCTTGGGGGTGCTCCACTCGGAGGAGTTTGGACAGGCGCTGGGGTAGTAGATTCTATCTTAGGTATATTTGATCCAGGGTTTAATGGAGGGAATAACTTTAATACTTACGTCACCTACTCTTTAAATGGCTGCGGTGATTCCATCCAAATTTATGGGAGAAATACAGTCATTGGATATTCTCCATTGGGGTCTTTTTGTAATTATGATAGTGATTTAACACTTAATTATTCAAATACACAACGATCGCCAGGGGGAGGCGCTTGGAGCGGTAATGGAATCACTAATCCAAATGCCAACGGCACTTTTTCTCCGAGTATTGCTGGGATGGGAAATCATTATTTATACTATTTAGCAAATACGTGTTTGGACAGTACCTTGGTAAGCGTATTTCCTGATCCCATGTTAAGCGACACTTCCATATGCCTAGAACATTCAGCTTTTGATCTCGAAACAATGGTCCCTGGGGGCTTTTGGAATGGCGATGGAATTGTAAATCCAATAGCAGGGACATTTTTGCCAGCTTTAGCGGGAGTGGGAGTGCATCCCATAAGCTATGTGACTCCGGATTCGTGTATCTATTATATGGATATAAGCGTCGATAGCCTACCCGCAGTTACCCTCAATGGATTACCTGATTTGTGGTGCTTTGCAGATACTAACTTTTTGCTAGAAGCAAGCCCTTTAGGTGGAGTATGGACTGGCGCAAGTTCGGATTCAATAATCAATCCTACAGATCTTGGTTCAGGAGTTCATACAATAAACTACACGATAGGTTCTGGTGAGTGCACAAATATTGTATCTAAATCTATTCAAGTATTGGATACTTTGAAGATAGTTGTTCCTTATTTGGATACCAGTGTGTGCCAAGGGGAGTATCTCAGGATTTCTGCGGAGGCACTTGGAGGAGATTTTTTAAATTATTCATTTGATTGGGACAATAATTTAGGTGGTGCCTCTGAAATAGTTTTCCAGGTTGACTCAAACAATTTCTACACAGTAACGCTAAATGATGGCTGTAGCGATGAAGTAAGTGCAAGCATAACAGTAAATGTTTATCCTAGCTTCGAATTACAATTCGACTCGAGTGATGCCGTTTGTTATGGTCAGCAAGGTTGGCTTAAAGTTATACCTAATCCTCCAGGGCTTTATGCTATAGCATGGAATCAGGATAGTGTATCGAGTTTAGATAGCATAGAGGGTATAGCAGGAAGATTTTATGATGTGCATGTGACAGATCAAAATACCGGCTGTGCGCAAGCAAATTCTATTAAAATACCTTCTTTTGGTCAAATTGTTGCTGACTTTTTATCTTCACCAAATGATCGTTGCCTCGATTTATTAGATCCTGAGTTTTATTTTATTGATCAAAGTATCGGTGGAGATTCTGGAGCATGGAGTTTTGGTGATGGGACAGGAATTAGTTATACGCCATTTGACAATCTTTATCATCAATATCGAGATACAGGCAATTTCGAAGTGGTATTGCAAATTGTAAATGAAGGTGGTTGTATTGATCAACAGATACTAAGGGTTTGTGTAAAGCCTAAAACACTGGTTATCGCTCCAACGGCATTCTCACCAAACAACGATGGCATAAATGATATTTTCTTTCTCCGAAGTATAGGGGCTAAAAAAGCTGAATTATCCATTTTTAATCGCTGGGGTGAAAAGGTATTTCAATCCAGTGATCTGGAACAAGCATGGGATGGTTCTTTTCTTGGTCGCATCCAGGAGGTAGGCACTTATACTTGGCACCTAAGCTATTTTTCTGTAGAAAATAGGAAAGAGGAATTAGTGAAAGGTTCTTTCCAACTCATTCGCTAGCTGAGCGTCTAAAACGAATACTTGTATTTTATCCCAAACACAAGATCTGCATCTGGATTAGCGGTATTTATTTCTTGTTGGAACATGATTGATGCGCTCACACGATGATGTTTGTTGAGGTTGTGATTTGCACCAAAGCTTAATCGGTATCTATCTAAGACATTTCTATTGTAGTAAAATGAATAGAACAACTCCCCTCCAATTCCTATTGCCCAATGTTTATTGAATTTATAATCTACCCGCAACTTATTCCTAATTTTATATTCTATTGGATCTCTGCTGTTGAAGTCTTGTTGAACATTAAATCGATAGCTTAGGGTGATGTCTTCAATCTTGTAGCGGAATTGGTTACTTAATGTCAGCCTATTTCCAAAAGATCCATTCGTATAATGAGTGAACCGATAAATTAATCCTAAACGATAAAATTTGTTGAGCTTGTAAGTAAATCCTGTTTCTGTTAATAAACTATTCAGCTTGCTAAGGTTGTCTTTCAATCTGATTTCTTCTTCAAACTTAAATTCAAATTGCTTATTTATTTTTTTCTCAACAGCTATACCGCTCCATAAGCCGGATTGGACTTGGGAAAAAGACCGATTCGCGAAGAAAGCGAGTGAGAGCAAAACCAATATTTTTTTCATTGACTATCGAATCTATCTTTCATGAACAACCCTTAGTCTGGCTGAATCTCTTATGTAATCTACTTCTAAAATGTCAAAACGAATAATAGGCTTTCCAATTCTCTTTTGCAAGTCCTCAAGCAATAAAGCTTCGTTTTCTGGTTTAATATTTTCAATGACTTCATATCGGATGGTTTGTGTAGTCACCCCGCTATTTGCCAAGTATCTCTCCAGAACATAAGTAATAAAAATAATAAAAGCATTGGTAAATAACAGCTCCGCATAGCTAATTTTTTTAGTTGCTAAAGCATTGATTACCGCAACTGCAATTACAATAAACATATAGGTCATTTCTTTAACCTGAATTTGTGCAGTTCGATAGCGAAGTATAGAGAAAACAGCAAATAAGCCAAAAGCAAATCCTATGTCTAGTTCCGCATTGCTGAAAAGATTACAAACGAAGAAAATAAGAGGACTGAACACCATGAAGGTAAAGATGTATTCACTATCCTTTCGGGTGGGTTGATAAATAAAATGAATAATGGAGTACGCAACAGTTAGGTTAAGTCCTAGTCTGAGGATTAGCTCATAAAAATCCACATCAAACAACTTAATGTCAAATATTCGAATAGCGTCTAATAACAGGGTGTTTAATTCAATCATATAAGGTTTTTTCTAGGTGACGAAGATTGGGTTTGAAATTATTTCTTTTTAATTGATCATTTAAGCTCAAAAAGCTAAAACAGTATTTACTAAAGCTTCCCGAATATACTTTATGTTTTTTAAGTACCAGATTAAACTCGCTTGCATGTTTGAATCTATCTTGCTTTAACTCAGCAATGACAAGATTCTTAAAGCAATGTTCCTTTCCATTCCAACGGGCACGCAAATTAAGATCTAAGGTGCATCTATCTTTCAATTCTTTATGAGCTAGGGTGATTCGTTGGAAATCGATTTGTAATTCTTGCGCAAAATCCTCAACTGGAATAGGGGAGTTTGCATTGACAAAATCAACGATGCGAGGACTACGGATATGCTCCTTTGTAGTCATCGGAATTCGATTTTTAACTGTTCTGGATTTGTTGGTTTTTGTTTTTATCTCAATAAAACTTAGATCAGACTCAACATACTTGCGAATACGAATCTTGGTTCGGCTGAGTCTTCCTCTTTGATGATTATGGTAGCACGAAAAATCTTCTGTATCGAAATATTGATTTTCGTATTGAAGTAAGCTTACTCCCTCAATTTCCAATATCTTGTAAAAGGCTGTTAAGTCCTCTAAGATGGCAGGTAGTTTACGCTCATGAAAGATATACTTGGTATCGTTTCGATTAAGGAGTTTTATCTCATTCATCTCATCCAAACTCGTCCGAGTAAATGCATCAATATGTTTTTGATAGAGTTTCAACTATTTAATGTATTTCTTAACATATATAGTATCTGTTACGAATTCTTCTCTTCGTTCTTTCAATTCTATATCAATAAACAAAGGTTCCACTCCACCTGGACAGGCTAAACATTCAGAGTATATGAAGATCGTATAGTCCCCTTTGTAAAGATATTCATAACGAAAGGAGCCATCGTAATTTGTTCGGGTTTCATCCGCATAATAGGCATTGTCTCCATAGATAATATATACTCGTTCCTCTGCAGCAGGATATTCTATGACAAATAGATTTCCAGATTCCGTAAATTCTTGCATAATTATTACACCTTCAATACTATTTTTACCTCCCTCTCCTGCTTCTTTGCTACAACCTATTAGAAGTATTAACCCTAAAATGCTAACTAATCCTTTTCTCATTTAACTACTATTTTTTTGTTCATTCCATTAATATTGATAAAATAAATCCCACTAGACCATGCAGCAGTATTCACTTGTTTATTTCTTCCTTGATAAATTACTTGCCCTAAAACATCATAAATAGCGATATCAAAATCATCATGATCTTGCCATTCTATATTAATAAGTCCTTGACTGGGATTGGGGTAAACTTGAAACGGAGCTTGTCCAAGCCTATTTGTTATTGAAACTCCTGTGGTATCTTCTACGCCATTGTAGGCTTTAAATGTGGCTGTCATAAGTTGTAACGGTCCCGTTCCATTTGGAAATCGTCCGTAGCTTGTATCCGCCCAAAAATAGACATACTTTATTTTGTCTAAAATATTAGCTCCATCTGTCAAATAAACAGATTCACCTCCTCCTGATAATTTAAAATTTGCATGAAGTCCTCCTTGCAGGGTATCGGCATCTGCCCAAACTATTAGGTAATCATCTGCAGCTAGCGTTGTACCTGCCGGAAATTTCCATCGAGTGAGATCGCTTCCCTTATCACTGAGATAATATGCACTCAAATCTATACTTAAATTTGAATTGTTGTACAATTCAATCCAATCATCAAACTCTCCATCCTGATCGGGTTGGGTCAAATCATTTCTTGCTTGTATTTCATTAAGCACAATATCCGTGCTTGTAGAAACCTTATAAAACTCGTGTTCAGCTCTAGCTGGTGAAAAAATTCCAGCATCATTGTTCTCAGCATAAATGTAAAATTGGATATCCGTGGCTTCTACAGAAACAATAGAGGTGAATATATTATCTCCAGCAGTAGCATCTGCATTAGTTCCATCGTCATACATTTCCACTTTTAAAAATCGATCACCCGCAAACAAGCGATAACCCAATATTACATCAGTTGAATTAACAACCTCCGCACTTACGATCAATTGCGTATTAGCAGGAACGGACTCATCATAGCTTATATTATTTATGGTAGGTGCCAAACTCGAAAACTCAGTGGTACTTTCTAAATAAGTCTTTCGCTCATCAAACAATTCTGTTAAGCCAATAAAACCTATTCCTGGGCTAACAGCTTCATTAACTGTGGCCGTTAAATTACTTTGAGCTTGCGTGAAACTATATATCGCATTGGCATCTGCTTGCAAGGAAGCTTCAAAAATGGATTGTAGGTTAATTGCACGTTCAAAATATAAATCATTCTCAATATTCTCTTCGTATATCGTTTTACAATGGGCAATATACATTCTTCTGTATGTTGGGTTGTCAAATATTAACTTTAGCAAGGGCCATGTAGCATCATTTTCTCGCAAAAGGATATCCATTTCTGCTAAAGTTCCAACAGAAGGTCCTTGATTAATCATGCTAAAACTTCCCATGCTCTGATTCAAATCCCAGATAATAGGCGACATATTATCATTCTTTGAATTAATCAGGTAGTAATTTTGTTTGAAGGGCCCCGTGTATGAATCCAAATTTACCAATACATTGTTGTACGCCAACATCCAAATGGCTCTATCAATATCCATATAATCTTCTATCAAAACTGGCGCATTATCGACAATATTGGTTAAGCTAACAATATCTGCCCATCCCGTATCGCTATCCAACTCATAAAAGTCATAATAGCTCGCTTGGTTTGGACCCAAATACTCTAGGCTCGAGCCTCCATTTTGAATTTGGGAAGGACTACATTTTATTCGAGTAGCATCTCGGTTAGCATAAAGATATCGTTCTTGAAAGTCACTATTCACTGACTCCACATTATCATATAAGCCTATAAGATCTCCATTCACATATACGTTCATGTAATTGCATTGCGGCGCATCCATATATTTTCGAGCAATTTCATAACCCAGGACTTCGCGAACAAAACTAGGGTCCTTGTCACCTGTACTTAATTTAAGAACTTGATATCCATCATAATCTTGATTAATGAATTGATCTAACTTAATATTGAATGGGTTTTTGGTATTATTTGGGTTAAATGTACTATTACCTTTGTATTTAACAACAACACTATCAAAGCTTTGCCCATTTATTTCGACGACCCCCATCAATCGTTCATCCAATCCATTGGCATAGTAGGTATCTAAAATTTGATCCCAATTTGATTGAGTAAAAGTTATCTCAATTGTTCCTACCGAAGCAAGGTCATACAAGCTCTGCCCCTGTATCCTAAAAACCACAAGCATGAGACTTGCTAAAATTATTTTTTTCATAAACAGACCAACTATTTTTAATACTTAGACGTCAAATTAGGAACATTCCCTCTTTAATACCGGTTAAAGTTAAGAAATCTTTAAAAATCGGTTAAGAAAAGATGATTAATATTTAGATTGGTTTAAACCATAAAGGTTTTTCTTCTCCTTTCATATAATTGATATAGAGCTCTTCTTCAGCGGCAATAAAGCGCTTTGAATAAATACTAATCGTATTGTCATCAAAATCACATTCATGGTAACAATTAGCATTAGGGGAGTGATTGTATATGGAAATATATCCAAGCCCAATAGCGCTTTGGTTTTGCTGATGGCCCCAAATGAAGTAATAATCATGCAAAATAGTATTATGAATGATTTTTGTTTCATGGCTATTTAAAATAAGTATTGGAGAAACTTCGACTAGAGTATTCGCCTCGATTCCGTTTAGGGCAAAGACGCCTCTACCGCGTTTTTTACTTGCTTTGACAATCAGTGAGGGATGAATATGACTCATTTGAATAGTGGAATTAAAGAGGATAGTTTTTTTGACGAGTGCTATTCTCTTGAATAAATACAGGCAAGTTCTTGGATAGCTTTTCCTAAGTTTCATGAAACTTAGAATAGCCATGTTTTTAATCCATATGCTAAGAAGTAAATATTATGCTAATAATTAAGGTATATGTTTATGCTAAGTTAGTCTTTTTTTGCACAGTGGGTCGATGAACTTTTCTAGCTACTTATTAAAAATGATTAACTTCAGTGGCTAAATTAAAATTATGTTTCGAGTCGTTTTATTTCTTTTTGTATTTGCCTGTGGACAGTTGTATGCTCAAGATAATCAATACAGTAAGGTTAAAGTTTGGTTGTTAGATAAATCAATAGATGAGCTCAGTCAACTCGATGTTGCCGTTGATCACGGGAGTCATAAAAAGAATGTTTGGTTGATTACAGACCTTTCTTTAAACGAAATTGCAGAAGTGCAAGCTGCAGGGTTTGCAGTGGACGTCCTTATAGCAGATGTTAAAGCGCATTATCAGCAACAAAATAGTAGCTCTTCAATAAAGTCTATGAAGGCCCAAAACTGCGGACTTTCTGGTTTCGAAATTCCTATTGTACAAAACTACGCTAATGGAAGCATGGGGGGGTTTTTTACCTATCAAGAAATGTTAGAAAACTTGGATTCAATGGCTTCGAAATATCCTAATCTAATTTCTGCAAGAGCACCTATTGATACATTTTTAAGTATTGAAAATCGACCAATTGAATGGCTGCGAATTTCAAGTAACCCTGCCTCTAGTTTTGCCAAGCCTGCAATTTTGTACACGGCTTTGCATCACGCAAGAGAGCCCGGCAGTATGCAGCAGTTGATTTACTATATGTGGTATGTTTTAGAGAATTATGAGCGTAATGAGGAATTACAATATGTAGTGGATAACGTAGAAATGTATTTTGTGCCTTGTATTAATCCCGATGGTTATGTCTATAATGAATTGACAGACCCTAATGGGGGAGGTATGCATAGAAAAAATAGAAGAAATGTGGGTACTAATAATAAGGGCGTTGATTTAAATCGAAACTACAGCTACGAATACGGTGGGGCAGGAACATCTGGCAATCCAAACAGCGACACTTATAAAGGGACAGGCCCATTTTCGGAGCCTGAAACTCAAGCAATGGAATGGTTTGTAATTAATAATAATTTTAAAATTACTTTAAACTACCATAGTTATGCAGATGCCTTATTGTTTCCTTGGGGTTATGAAGATAACTTTCAATGTCCAGACCATGACCTGCTTACTAATCTAACAGATTACTTAACGCAGGAAAATAATTATGATAATTATCAAAGCGCTTTATTGTATGAAGCTGCCGGTGATAGTGATGATTGGGCCTATGGAGAGCAAAATGATAAACCAAAAGTCTACGCAATGACACCAGAAATAGGTGGGAATAATGATGGTTTTTGGCCGAGTCAACAAAACATATTAGGGATTTGCCGAGAAAATGTTTTCCAGAATTTTGCGGCAGCAAAGTCTTTGTTAGATGCCTATCGAATAAAGGATCTATCAGCTAGCATTATTGAAAACCCGAACTTTTCTTTAGACATAGAGTTTCAGCGTTTGGGTCTTGAAAGCGGAGCTTATACACTTAGTATCGATGCAATAGATGCAACAATCAACAATGCGAATAACCCGCAGCTTGTTTCGGGACTAAATTTTGGCGAAAAACAAGTCATTAATTTTACTGGAGATATAGATGTCAGCAGTATTCAAAATATGCAAATCACCTTTGTTCTCGAAATCGCAACGGCAAATTACTCCTCCTATGACACCTTAGTAAAGTATTTTGGAGAAACACAACTGAGCTTTGATGGCACCAATGGAACCTTGGATGCTTGGGAGAATACAAATGATTGGGGATTGGATAACGATGCATATTCCGCCCCCACAAGTATAAGTGATTCGCCTAATGGAAACTATAGCAACAATGCTGTCAATGAGTTGATATCCAATGTAATTGATTTAAGTGAAGCCGATATAGCAGTTCTCGAGTTTTATGCAAAATGGGATATTGAAAAAGGCTATGATTATGTGCAGTTGAGTGCTTCTCTAGATGGGGTAAATTGGACGCCACTCTGCGGTAATTATACCGTTATAGGTAATGATAATCAAGACGAAAATGAGCCGATTTATGATGGTGTTCAAAGTGCTTGGGTTAAAGAATCGATAGATTTAAATGATTTTATAGGTGAAAATATTCAATTAAGGTTTCGAATAGTAAGTGACTTGTTTACGCGAGGAGATGGATTCAATTTCGATGATTTTAAAATACAAACTATAGGAGAAAGTCCTTCGTCAATTAGAGATTTATCCTCCAGTTCAATTCGCGTCTTCCCCAATCCTTCAAAAGAAAGTATTACCATAACTACCGCATTTAAAAACGCGGGCCGATTGGAAATAATTAATATTTTAGGCCAATCACTTATGACCATAGATTTGTTGAGTGAATCTCAGGTGCTATCAATAGATATTTTACCTGCGGGAATGTATTTCTTGGATTTTTATGAAGGGAATAAACTTCAAGGAGTTAAGAAACTGCTTATCGAGGAATAATTCAAATTTTGTTTCTTTGGTTAAAAAACATTGATTTTTTTGCATCAATCCCTATTGTCCAATATAGGATTTGGCATTGGGGGACTATCGGGTTTATCAATGGAATAATGGAACATTTTTTCAATCCAGGTCCAAGTGTTGTTTACCCATTCTAGCCCCTCATATGTTCCATCAGGGATATAGGTGAACCATGCACCCTCTTCAGCTTCGCTGGGAGCTACTAAATGGTCAAAAATCATTTGATTCATCCCTACATCAAAATTGAGCTTAACACTTGCTTTTTGATTATATTCTAAAAACATTCGATTTTTGATTTGAGTAACACCTAAGCTATCAGTTATCGAAATCAAAGGCGCGCCAAAAACAAGCTCCTCCTTTTCATTAAAAGAAAGTATTTCTAGAATCTTTCGATTGCTTACAAAATCAGCCTCATCATATCCAAGTAAGGTATAATATGACTTGCCGGCTATTTCATGTTGTAAACACTTGTAGTAAATTGCGCCGTACCAATTATCATGACTTAAAATTTCTTGTGGATGCACATTCATCGTATCTGAGTAGTCAAATAATGGAAACATCTTAAGTTCTTTGCTATTGAGCTGTATTGCCCCATAATAGCGATGAGTGCCTAATGGCTCTTTCAACTGCCAGGTGAATATTCTAAAGCTATTATCAGGTGCATACACTTTTACAAGACTGCCCAAGCCATCGAATGGAAATTGAAAGGAATTTTTCTCTTTTAATATCGCAACAAAACGAGGAATAAAATCGTGAATGATTTCGACACGTTCTTCAAAGGGTATGCTATCATTTTTAAATTGAATAACATTCTCTTTCAAGATTGCTTCTGCAGCCTGAAATTTTTTCAATTCCTTGTTGCTTAATTCTTGAGATATTGCCAAACAACCGAGAAATGTGAATAGAATACTTGCAAATAATTTCATAGGATAAATCTTCTTGCTTACAACGCAATTTGTTTGCCTTATTATATAACTTACTTACTTAAGTACATGCTCTTAAGCTTTATTAACTCTCTAAAGTGGGCATCTTGTGTGTCTTTAATAAAGTAAATAGCTTCTCCAGTGCTCTTCATTTCTGGTCCTAATTCTTTAATCACATTAGGGAATTTGTGAAATGAAAACACAGGTTCTTTGATAGCAAATCCATCCAGCTCATTTTTAAAAGTATAGTCCTTCAACTTACTTACACCAAGCATCACTTTTGTTGCGACATTGAGGTACGGTTCATTGTAAGCTTTACTTATAAAAGGAGTAGTTCTTGATGCCCTAGGGTTGGCTTCGATTACAAAAACTTCATCATTCTTTATGGCAAATTGAATATTGATTAATCCTCGAACCTCCAAAGCTTCTGCAATTTGCTTAGTGTATACTTCCATTTTTTTAACCACATCCCTGCCTAAAGAGAAGGGAGGGAGTACCGCATTACTATCACCAGAATGAATTCCTGCAGGTTCAATATGTTCCATAATACCCATAATATGCACATCATCACCATCTGAAATAGCATCGACTTCAGCTTCAGATGCTCTATCCAAAAAGTGATCAATAAGAATGTTGTTATTTGGATGATGTTTGATGATTTTAATTACCGCAGTGGTAAGCTCATCATCATTAATTACAATTTTCATGCGTTGCCCTCCCAATACATAACTTGGTCTTACAAGCACAGGGTAACCCACTTCATGCGCAACTTCTATAGCTTCCTCTGCTGTTTTTGCTGCTCCGTATCTTGGATAAGGAATATTTAACTCTTTCAGCTTATCCGAAAAACGTTCTCTATCCTCTGCCATATCCATGTTGTCATAGGAAGTTCCAATTATCTTGATTCCAAAATCCTGCAGTTTTTCGGATAATTTCAAGGCTGTTTGGCCTCCAAGTTGAACAATAACTCCTTCTGGTTTTTCGTGGTCAATCAGTTCCCTTAAATGTTCCCAAAATACAGGTTCAAAGTAAAGTTTATCCGCAATATCAAAATCAGTGGAAACTGTTTCGGGGTTACAATTCATCATTATTGCCTCATAACCGGCCTCTTTACAAGCTTTAATGCCGTGAACACAACAATAGTCAAATTCAATACCTTGACCAATTCGATTAGGCCCACTGCCTAAGACAATAATCTTTTTCTTATCACTTACCTTGCTTTCATTCTCATATTCGAATGTGGAATAGTAATATGGAGTTTGCGCTTCAAATTCTGCAGCACAGGTATCAACAAGTTTGTAGACACGGCGAATATCCATTTCATGCCTCTTGTCATAAACCTGATCTTCTGTGATATTACCCATTAGATAAGCAATTTGAGCATCGGAATAACCTTTTTGTTTTATATCAAGCATAAACTCACGACTGATCGTTTCCAGGTTATACTTTTTGATCATTTTATCATAATCGACCAGTTCTTGAATTTGATACAAGTACCATTTGTCAATTTTGGTCATTTCAAACAATTTATTAATTGGCACGCCTAAACGGATAGCATCTTTTAATCGGAAAATTCTATCCCATGAAGGTTTTTGGACTCCCTCAAGTATTTCGTCGGTCCGCATCCAATGCTGACCATCTGCGCCTAAACCTATTCTATTGTTTTCTAGTGATTGACAAGCTTTTTGCAAGGCTTCTTGAAAGCTTCGACCAATCGCCATTACTTCACCTACAGATTTCATCTGCAAACCGAGCTCTGTGTCAGCACCTTTAAATTTGTCAAAATTCCATCGAGGCATTTTTACAATTACGTAGTCTAAAGTGGGTTCAAAATAAGCAGAAGTATTACCTGTAATTTGATTGGTCAACTCATCGAGGGTATAACCAATGGCTAGTTTAGCCGCAATTTTCGCAATTGGATACCCTGTGGCCTTAGATGCTAAAGCAGAAGAACGAGATACTCTCGGATTCATTTCGATAGCATACACCTCCTCGGTTTCTGGATTTACAGAAAACTGAACATTACATCCACCAGCAAAATTGCCCAATTTTTGCATCATGAGCTTAGCTTGGTTCCGCATTTCTTGGTAGACTTTATCAGATAAAGTCATAGCAGGTGCTACCGTAATTGAATCTCCGGTGTGCACACCCATAGGGTCAAAGTTCTCAACCGTACAAATTACGACGACGTTGTCAGCTTTGTCTCGGAGTAACTCTAACTCATACTCTTTCCAACCAATTACAGCCTTTTCAACGAGTACTTCATGTGTAGGAGAGGCTTCCAGGCCTCGGGTCAATTTAATGTCTAGATCCTCTTTACTGTGGACAAAACCTCCGCCATATCCACCAAGCGTGTATGAAGGACGAATAACTAATGGAAAGCCTAATTCTTGAGCGACTTCTTTCCCTTCAAGATAAGAGTTGGCAATTTTAGATGGACAAATATTTATTCCCAATTCTTGCATAAACAGTCTAAATTCTTCTCTGTTTTCTGTTTTCTCAATGGCATCTAAATCCGCACCTAAGACGTCTAGGTTGTATTTGTCCCAGATACCCATCTCATAGGCCTCTTTCGCTAAATTGAGAGCGGATTGTCCACCCATTGTGGGTAATACAGAATCAATATCGGGGTGCTCCGTTAAAATTTTTTCAATTGAAGCAACATTGATAGGGTCCATGTAAATAAAATCGGCAGTCATAGGATCAGTCATGATTGTCGCAGGATTGTTATTCAACAGGGTGACTTTTACTCCTTCTTCTCGCAATGATCGAGAGGCTTGTGTTCCTGAATAATCAAACTCGCAAGCCTGACCAATAATTATTGGACCGCTACCAATAATTAAAATGTGCTGAATCGAGGAATTTTTGGGCATTTCTTAAATTTCTTTGATTTGGGCAAAAGTAAGGCATAGAATTTACCTAATTTTGAATTTTATTACTTAAAAATCCACAAATTATACACCATTGATAATTGCCTACTTTTTTAGTTGCCTGATTTTAGCGATTTCATATATAGTACTTATTCATTTTTATGTAAAAGGATGGTTAAAAACTCCGCATCAAAATACAAAGAAAATGGTTCGAGAAACGCTGCCGATTACGGTAGTTGTCTCTGTTAGAAACGAAAGTAAGTCCATTCGTATGTGCTTGGAGAGTATAATCGCTCAACAATACCCTAGCAGGCTGATGGAAGTTATTGTTGTCAATGATTTCTCAACGGATGACACCTTGGATATCATTAAAGAATATTCCTTATCCATCCGCTATATTAATCTTTCTGACCTCCTTCCAAAAGAACGAGAGAATTTTGCCAATAAAAAACAAGCAATTACGGAAGCAATAGAGCAAGCCAGTCATTCTTTAATACTTTGTGGTGATGGAGATTGTTTTTATGGTGATTTATGGGTGGCTAGCATGATCCAATATTATGAAAAATATCATAAAAAGTTTGTTACTGGCCCTATAGATTTTATAGATACTAAAGGCATCTGGCAGAATTTCTTGCGTATGGATTTAATCGCGATGAATGGGGTAACTGCGGGAAGTATGGGACAGAAAAAACCCGTTATGGCGAGTGGCGCAAACATGTTATTTGAAAAAGAAGCTTTTTTACAGGTCAATGGGTATGCTGGCAATGAACATATCGCCTCTGGCGATGATATCTTTCTCATGCAGAAAATATTCTTGAAAGATAAAAATGCCATAGGGTTTGTGAAAAATAGAAATGCTATGGCATTTACTAGAGGTCCGCAAACTATAAGTGAATTTATTCACCAAAGAATACGCTGGACATCTAAGTCAGGGGAAATGGTCGATAAGCAAGTTTGGTGGGTTCTTCTTTTCAACTACTTTTTTTACTTGACATGCTTTTTAAATCTATTCGTTCTTCCATGGTTAGATTGGATTTATTTGGGTTTTGGAATAATGTTGTTGGGTCTAAAAATTCTTATAGATAGCTTATTCTTTAAAAACATTTTGGCCTTTTATAGTAAGTCTAGTCTGTATAAATGGATATTGCCATTAGAAATACTTCATATTATTTATGTGTCATTGATGGGAGTTTTAGCTATTTTTGGTCAATATAGATGGAAAGGAAGAAGTCTTAAGAAATGATGAGCCAAAGCCCTAATCAAAAAGCCTTTAATAAGTTTAAGCGTAATGGATTCGCTATGACCGCTTTGGTGATAATCTTGGTTTTGATTATTACTTCATTCTTTGCCTATTGGATTGCACCAGACCATACACCCAATGCAAATGAGCAATTTCAGAAATTAGCTCAAAAACCTCCGGGGTTTAAAGTGAACATGCTAAAACTAAGAAAAAAGGGTGATGGTGAGTCTGGCAGTTTTATGCAAGGTCTTTTTTCAGGGTATGAACGACGTTATGTTTTGTTGCCTATACATGAAGCTAAGATACTTGATGGAGTTATAAAAATAACAGAATATGAAGGAGCTTCATATGCTATTTCAAGTGATTTATTATTTGGTAATTTGGAAGAATCCATTATTCAAAAGAGCTTTCTTTTGGGTACAGATCAGTTGGGTCGAGATATCTTTAGTAGATTATTAGTAGGTAGCAGAGTATCTCTCTTGGTGGGTTTTTTTGCTGTCATTATTTCAAGCTTTATAGGTATTTTGCTAGGAGGAATTGCAGGATTTTATCGAGGGTGGATTGATAAAGTCATTCTATGGAAAATGAGTATTTTTTGGTCTATACCTACCATACTTCTTGCCATGGCATTATTTGTTGGTTTAAAGCAATATTTTGAATCCAATATTTGGTTAGTGTTTATTGCCATTGGCGTTACGATGTGGGTGGGCTTAGCGAGAATAGTGCGTGGTCAGATGATGGCTTTTCGTGAAATTCAGTTTGTTGAAGCTGCGGGTAGTATGGGTTTCTCGGATTTTAGAGTAATTTTTAGGCACATTCTTCCTAATCTTCTGGGGCCAATTGTCGTAGTTATGGCAGCAAACTTTGCTAATGCTATTTTGGTTGAGTCGGGATTGAGTTTTTTAGGTTTGGGTGTCCAAGCTCCTTCGCCTTCCTGGGGCAGTATGTTGAGTGAGTTTAAAGATTTTATTGGCACTAATTTATCGTATTTAGCTATTATTCCTGGTTTTTTAATCATGGTGTTAGTTTTAAGTTTTAATTTAGTGGGAAATGGCATTCGAGATGCCTTGGATATAAAGAATTAATATTTTGGAAGGCGCGACGATAGAGGAGTTAAAAACATTAGTAGTCACCAAGCAAGGTCGAGTAGATTCTATGCTAGAGTTGACAAAGGCAGTGAATAGCAATTTTTCAAGAAATGCCTTAATGAAGCTGTTTGAGTTTATTCTTTTAGATAGATTTAAGCTAGGGAAATTTGTGTTGTTTGTTCACGATGCTGAATGGAGGGCTGAAATCAATGAGGGGAATAAAGCTGTTGCAAGTCAGATAAACGTGGTTGAAGATCTTATGAAATTTGAAGTCATCCAAGATATTCGAAATTATCCCACAGACTTATTCAGTGGTTTCGAATATATTATACCCATTGTATCAAAGAAAATTCATTTAGCTTATTTACTCGTTGGTGACATGCATCTTTCTCGATTGGAATCAATCGACCAAAATTTAAAATTTATTGAAACTATTGGCAATTTTATTATTGTTTCTCTAGAAAATAAAAGATTATTCCAAGCACAATTAGAACAAGAAAGAATTGGAAAAGAAATGGAATTGGCAAGTCAAGTTCAAAACATGCTGATCCCATCAAAGTTGCCAAAAAATGAGCACATGAACATGGCGGCTTTCTATCAGCCCCATGGAGGTATTGGGGGAGATTATTATGACGTGATTAGCCTTGATGACAGCAATGTAGCTTTTTGTATGTGCGATGTATCAGGTAAAGGGCTTTCTGCGGGGATGTTAATGGCAAATTTTCAAGCTCAGTTAAGATCTCTGGTTAATAAATTCGATTCTTTGGAGCAATTGGTTGACCACCTCAATTTTAAATTATTTAGTGTTACTGGTGGAGATCGATACATCACTATGTTTATAGGTATTTATGATCGTGTCAATCGACAGCTACGGTATTTAAATGCAGGACACAATCCAACCTTACTGCATCAGAATGGGGAAATTATTGTTCTTGATACAGGCTGCACAATTTTAGGTGCATTTGACGCAATTCCCAAAATTTCATTCGGAGAAATATATGTAGAAGAAAATGCTTTGGTCGTATGTTATACCGATGGATTAACAGAATTGGAAAATGATTTAGGTGAGGAATATGGTATTGAGCGCTTGAGCGAATTTATATTTAAAAATGCCAAATTAGATGTAAACGAAATCATTGAAAATATTAAAAAAGATATGGATGCTTTCCGAGGGGAGCAAGAATTTAATGATGATGTTAGTATACTTCTCAATCGCTTTTTTTAAGCACACCAAGTAAGGTGGGAGTTATCTAAACATAAATGTAAAGCTGTTTCCTCTAAAGAATGATTAGAATTTTTATTTTTATTCATCGTTGTTTCAACAAGAATTTATGAATGTATATTTACGAAAAGCTTCACTCGCTTCACTTGCTATTTTATTCCTTATTAAACTTAATGCGCAAGATTGGCAAGTCAAGGTATTTGATCAAGATTCCAGTCGATTTTTGATTGAAGTTTATCCTGATTTTACCTCTAATAAAAATTACCTGATTACATTTCCTTCCAGCCTTATTAATCAGAATAGGGTAGACAGTATTTTTCTAGGAAAGTCAAAAACTTCAAATTTGACCGAATCATCGTTTATAATTAATGCTGAACAAGTAATGTTTAGCTATCAGCTTAGGATTAATATGGATAAGTATATTGCAAATAATGCCTGTTTAGATTATGAAGAATTATTTTTGGTCAATTGGCAAGAAATTCTTTTTCATGCAGATAAGGATGCTCGAATTGCATTAGAATGGATAGAAGGTGAGGTCAAGCTTGCACTTGGAACGAAGTATTTAAGCGAATGGAGGGCACAACCGACCAATCTTGTTTCAACTAAAATATTTCTGGAAATAAATAATATCAAGGTTTTTACGAATACCCCCAGCGAAAATTTAAGTAAACTCTTAACAGAAACCTTGGAAGAATTCCAATTTTTGAACAAGCCGTTAAATTTGTACCTCATATTTGGCGATGATAGTATAGCGAGCAGCGGAGTTTCTTTTAAAGATATATCAATCGTTTACATCGATTCAAAAATGGTTAGTTGGAATTCTCAACTGCAAATCCAAAAGCTTATGCTGCGAGAGCTTTTTCATGCATATTCTCCTTACCACATATCGCCTGAGCTCGAGGTGCGAAACATTTACAAGAACTGGTTAAGTGAGGCACTACCCGAGTACCTGAGTTTGATATACTTGCTGCAAAATGACCACATAGATGATGATACTTTTTTGGCTATCATGGAGGAAAAAATGAGGATGACCGAGCAATTTAATGGATTGTCCCTAGATTATATGTCACAGGAGATTTATAGAAATGATAGTTATTGGAATGCTTTCAGGAGTAAGGGTTGTATTGCTGTTTGGTTTTTAGATTTAAAACTTATTGAAATCACTTCTGGAGAATATACAGCCATTGATCTCATCAAGGGTCAATTTTCAAATTTAGATGAAACAGCCCAATTGGAAATTCAAAATATCATGCATGTTATGGAGGAAGATTTAGTTTTTAATTCAGCGCGATTTTTGATGAATAAATATTTAATTCCCAGCGGAATAATTTATGAACGAACGGAGCCATTACCAAATAAACGTAAAGGATCAAGTGCTGCTGCAGAGGAAGCTAAGTTAATTAAGAATGAGGAGGCCTCAGATGAACAAAAATCACTTTGGAAACGTTTCACCTCGGATAAAATATAACCATGAAAGAAAGTGCAAATAGCTTTGATAACATCGTTCAAGAACGAAGGTCCATAAGAAAGTTTGATGAGAATATTGAGTTTGATCATACCGCTGTAAAACGGAGTATAGACAGAGCCATACTTTCTGCCAATAGCAGTAATATGCAGCTTTGGGAGTTTTATAGAGTTCGCAGTGCAAAAGCAAAAGCGGATATCTCTGCAATATGTTTGGGTCAGAATGCTGCAAAAACAGCTAGCGAGTTAATTGTATTTGTCGCCAGACCGGATTTATGGAAAGATCGACAAAAAAAATTAGTCAATTATTTCCAAACCATTATGCCTGATAGGGATGACCGAAAGGCAAAACTTACTTATAAGTACTATGAGCAATGGATTCCTCAGCTATACGATGTTCGATTCCCTTGGTTCCATGATTTAAAAATGAAAGCCTTTATTCTTATGAATCAAAAGAAGCCGTTCATGCGGGATATTTTTACGCGAGATGTTCCCATCATCACTCACAAGAGCGTTGCATTGGCTGCCCAAACCTTTATGTTAAGTATTAAGGCTGAAGGGTATGATTCTTGTCCTATGGAAGGCCATGATTCTGTCCGTTTGAAAAAGTATCTTAAGCTACCTAAGGCTGCCGAAATTAGCATGGTTATTGGGGTAGGAAAGGGAGTACCTGAAGGTGTTTATGGAGAACGTTTCCGCATACCTAACGAGGAAGTTATTTTTGAGCTTTAAGTTCAACTAAAAGCCAGCGCTAGCTTAGTGTGCGAAAAGACTTATCTTTGTCTTTATAAAGTTTAAATGCAAATGTCTGTCAATCAATTCGACCAGTTAAAAATTAATAAATTCTTACTTCGTGCTCTGGATGAAATGGGGTTTGAGGAACCTACTTCTATTCAGGATAAGGTATTCTCGCCTGTAAAAGCAGGCAAAGATGTAGTTGGAATTGCGCAAACCGGAACAGGTAAAACCTTTGCATATCTTCTACCCGTATTGACCAATTGGAAGTTTACAAAGTCTCCTTATCCTCAAATTCTAATCTTAGTTCCTACACGTGAACTTGTTATTCAGGTAGAAGAAGAAGTAAAGAAATTAACTGAATTCATGAGTGTGAGTGTGGCGGGAGTTTTCGGTGGTGTAAATATGCAAAATCATCGCGAGGCAGTAAGTGGCCGATTGGATGTTGTGGTTGGAACGCCCGGTCGTTTGATGGATTTAATATTATGCGGGGCTCTAAGAACCAAAGATCTAAAGGTCTTGATTATTGATGAAGTTGATGAAATGTTAAACTTAGGATTTCGTACTCAGCTAAGGAATATTGTAGAACTGATTCCTGAAAAAAGACAGAATTTAATGTTTTCAGCAACCATGATTCCAGAAGTGGAAGATGTGATTCATCAGTTTACATCATTTTACGAAAAAATAGAGGCAGCTCCGTCTGGAGCGCCATTAGAAAACATCGAACAACTGGCCTATTTAGCGCCTAATTTCAATAGTAAGGCTAATTTATTAAGCTATCTCCTCAAGCAAGATGAAGGCATGAAAAAAGTGTTGGTTTTTGCTGGCACAAGAAAAATGGCAGATGCTTTACACAAAAGAATGAACGAGGAATTTGAAGATCTAGTTGGTGTTATACATTCCTCCAAAGCTCAAAACAATCGATTTAATACAGTTAACCGATTCGCAGACGGTACCTACAGATTTATAATCGCAACGGATATCGTAGCTCGTGGATTGGATGTGGCAGGGGTTTCGCATGTGATTAACTTTGACCTTCCTAGTACTTCAGAACAATACGTGCATCGAATAGGAAGAACAGGAAGAGCGGAAGAGCGAGGTGCGGCGATTGCTTTTGTTTCAGAAAAAGAGATGGCCTACAAAACCAGTATTGAAGAATTGATGAATTTCACTATTCCTCTAAAAGAAATACCTGAAGATGTCGATTTTACTGACGAATTAATCGGTTTGGAAACTGAAAAAGAACATTTGGCTTCGGATAATTTTTATAAGTTGGACGATTCTGGAAGTGCATTTCATGAAAAAGCGAAAAAGAATCAGAAGGTAAATACGAAAGTGCGGCATAAAGATGTGATGCATCAAAAGTATGGTAAACCACAAACCCGTGGCGTTAAGCCGAAAGGGAAGAAGAAGCGGAAATAGTATTTCTAGCTTAGTTAAGTAAAGAACCCATTGGGTAGGTCTCCTTCTAAAATAAACGAACAATTGTACAGTTTCTAAGAAAATCGCTTAAATACTTGGGCAAGGCAGCCTTGATTGTCTCGAGGCTTCGATTAATTTTGGGATGTTTTCACATCGCTACAATTTGCTTATATAACTTCCAAATAAATCTTTAAACTGATAACCTTCTGCAACTCTATCTTTGGATAGCTTCTTAAACTCTACGAGTGACCATAGGACAAACTCTTTCCAAAAGAGTTTATCTTTTTGATTTACCTTTTCATGGTGTTTATTCAGCAAATCTTCTAGAGGGGTGAGGCTATTCAATGTTTCTGTATATTCTGCGTCTATGTCATCATCCAACAATTGAAAATCCGAATGAGTGAAAAACCATTCTAGCAATGCTGAGTAATCATTTTTTTCATCTTCTTTTTCCAACTTAGCAATCTTAGGGAAGTATTTTGGGAAGAGGGTTTTGATGGCTGAACCAATAAGTTTCTGCGCAACCTTATCTGCTCCTTCTTGTTCGCCTTCGTAAACCAATTCAACTTTACCCGTAATTGAGGGGATTATGCCCATAAAATCGCTTAACCTTACGCGGGTGTGTTCCTCTCCGTTAATTAGTGCTCTTCTTTCAGCAGCACTGAGTAAATTTTCATAAGCCGTTATGCTCAAACGCGCACTTACGCCACTTTTCGCATCTATATATTCGCTATCACGAGCTTCAAAACTTATCTGCTCCAAGAGTTCTTTTGCTAGTTCAGGAATGTAAACCCGATGTACTTGCTCTTCATCCAGATTGGCTTCCTGTTCTGTAATGGTCCTTGCAATGGCTATATTTTCTGGATAATGCGTTAATATTTGAGAACCTATTCGGTCCTTCAAAGGCGTAACGATACTTCCTCTATTGGTATAGTCTTCAGGATTTGCAGTAAAAATAAATTGCATGTCTAGAGGTAATCGTATTTTAAAACCCCTAATTTGAATATCTCCTTCCTGCAAGATATTAAACAGCGACACCTGAATTCGAGCTTGTAAATCAGGCAATTCGTTGATAACGAAAATACAGCGATTAGCTCTTGGAATCATACCAAAATGAATAACGCGATCATCGGCATAACTCAACTTTAAGTTAGCCGCTTTTATAGGGTCTATATCGCCAATTAAATCTGCAACAGTTACATCGGGTGTAGCTAATTTTTCAAAGAATCTTTCTGATCGATGCAGCCAAGAAATAGGAGTTTCTTCCTCATATTCAGCAATTAAGTCTTTAGCAAATCGGGATAATGGTTGTAAGGGGTCGTCATTGATTTCGGAGCCTGCTACCACCGGAATGAACTCATCCAACAATTCAATCATTTTTCTAGCTAGACGAGTTTTTGCTTGACCACGAAGCCCGAGTAGATTAATGTTGTGTCTAGATAATATGGCGCGCTCCAATTCAGGAATAACTGTATTTTCAAAGCCATGAACTCCTTCGAAGGTAGTTTCATCATTCATAATTTTTTTCCGAAGGTTGTCTCGGAGTTCATCCTTGATTCCTTTGGATTGATAGCCTGCTTTCTTCAATGCTCCTAATGTCAATATTTTGCTTATCTCACTCATCGTATTCTTTTTTTTCTGTTGTTTTCGTAATCTTCAAATATCATTTCACCTAAACCTTTCAGCCCGGTATAAAATGCCTTTCCTTGGTTAGCTTTTGTAAATTTATTGACAAATTGTTGGAGGTATGGATCGCTCGCAATCATGAATGTCGTTATTGGAATATGCAACTTTCGAGCCTGGGCTGCTTGATTATAACATTTATCGGTAATGTATGAGTCCAAGCCATTACTGTTTTTATAATAGTCCCCATTACGTTCACGAACACAGCTTGGTTTACCGTCCGTAATCATAAAAATTTGTTTATTTGTATTTCTTTTTCTTCGTAAAATATCCATTGCTAGTTGAAGACCCGCAACGGTATTGGTGTGATAGGGTCCCACTTGCAGGTAGGGTAATTCCTTAATAGGAATAGTCCATGCATCATTTCCAAAAACCAAAATATCTATGGTATCTTTCGGATAACGTGTGGTGATTAACTCTGTTAAGGCCATCGCTACTTTTTTTGCGGGCGTAATTCGGTCTTCCCCATATAGAATCATACTATGGCTTATGTCAATCATCAACACCGTACTCATTTGAGCCTTGAGCTGTGTTTCTTCAACCACTAAGTCATTTTCAGTTAGTTTAAATCCATCCACTCCATTGTTGATTTGAGCATTTTTAATGCTTTCGGTCAAATCAATTTTATCAATGCTATCGCCAAATTGGAAGGCTCTCTTATCTCCAGTATGTTCATCTCCGTGGCCTTTACTTTTAGTTTTGTGATTACCGCTTCCTGCTTTCTTTAATTTGCCAAATATTTGATCTAAAGCAGCTTGCCGAATTACTCTTTCGGTTTTAGCAGTAATACTCATGCCCTTTTCACCATTAGCACCAATATCTTCTTGGATGTAACCTTTCTTTTTAAGATCTTCAATGAAGTCCTCGATTGAGTAGTCCGGGGTGCTTAGTTTGTATTCGGTGTCTAGTTCACGCAACCAATCTATGGCCTCATCAAAATCACCAGAAGTATGGACAATAAGTTCCTTAAAAACTTCAAACAGGACCTCGAAGGGTGTTTGAAAAGGTTTCTCGTATGGTTTGAAGCGGAATCCCGCACGTAAGTGTTCAGACATAATTTTGTTAAACTCGTATTAACCTAACACTTAAAAGGACGTTCTTGTTCTTTAAAATAAAGATACTTGAGTGAATGTTTAGTATGCTTATGGTTTCTGCGATTCACGGGATTAAAAACACATATTTTCTCTGCCAGAATCCAATGGCCTTTATCGCTTAAGGTATTAGCGAATGTGCAGTACTATCTTGCTAAAAGTTTTTTGGAAACTTTAAATGTTGCGGAAAAAGAAAGTTCAGATTGGCGTGTTTTAAAAGTTAAAAACGCTTTTTTGTACCATCGAGGGTTTGTTGCCTTCTTTTTAAATTTTTCATGCATAGCGACAGCATATGCTTCTCCATTGAGCCAGGACTCAATTCTATAGACACCAATTCCGAAATATTCAACTCGTTGTAGGATGATTTCAAAATCTGATTCGGAAAAACTATAGATAGTTTCTTTATCCAAACCTCCATTTAAGTTTGTTAAATCAATAAACACATTTTTTTCTAAGAATTCAGTTTGATCCATATATTCGGTGAAGTTAAGGAAATGTTGAGGGATTTTATTAGCTAGTTTTACTTACCCAAATACCAGGCATCACAATAAAAGTAATTCCAGAAAGAAAGAAAATATGCAAGCGTATTTTGTTTCGATAAATATGTAGATGTTTCACTTCCATTTTGTTACATTTGTTTGACTTAACTAAGCAATAACGATGAGAAAATTGATAGAGTGTGTTCCCAATATTTCGGAAGGAAGAGATGATGCAAAGATAAAAGCTATTTATAGTGTGGTGGAAACTATAGAAGGGGTTAAACTCTTGGATGTAGACCCTGGCAGAGCGACCAATAGAACCGTAATTACTTTCGTAGGAGAACCAGATGCGGTAGTAGAGGCAGCTTTCTTGCTAATTCAAAAAGCACAAGAGCTTATTGATATGTCCAAGCACAAGGGGGAGCATCCTCGTTTTGGTGCCACGGATGTTTGTCCATTTGTCCCGGTTGCTAATGCTACAATGGAGGACTGCATAGCTTGCGCTAAATCGCTTGGTGAACGGGTGGGTAATGAGCTCAATATTCCAGTTTATTTATATGAAAATGCAGCCACAAAACTGGACAGGAAAAATTTAGCAACAGTGAGGTCGGGCGAATATGAGGGTATAGCAGAGAAAATAGTCATTCCAGCATGGAAACCTGATTTTGGACCTGCTAGTTTTCAAGCAAAGAGTGGAAATATTGCCATAAGTGCGAGAGACTTCCTTATTGCGTACAATGTTAATTTAAATACCACTTCAGTACGAAGAGCAAATAATATTGCTTTTGATATTCGTGAGCAAGGCCGAACTAAAACGGAAGATGGAAAACCTAATGGAAAGAAAGTCTTGGATAAGGATGGCAATCCGGTAAGAATTGCGGGAACTTGCAAAGGAGTTAAAGGTATAGGCTGGTTTATAGAGGAATACGGTGTAGCTCAAATATCTATGAATATTACGAATGTCAATGACACTCCATTGCACAAGGCTTTTGATGAATGTGCTCAATCAGCTTATCGGCGAGGAATGCGGGTGACAGGTAGCGAACTTGTAGGCTTGGTCCCTTTAAAAAGTATTCTGGATGCTGGGAAGTATTTTCTTGAAAAGCAAGAAAGAAGTACGGGTGTTTGTGAAGATGAATTGATTAAAATCGCTGTTAAAAGTATGGGCTTGGATGAATTGGGTCCTTTTGATCCGAAGAAAAATATTATTGAGTATATGATCAGTGAGGATGATATTCGACCTTTAATCAAGATGAACTTGAAAGCATTTGCTAATGAAACTGCAAGCGAAAGTCCTGCGCCGGGTGGGGGAAGTATTGCTGCCTATCTTGGAGCTCTTGGTGTTTCGTTGGGAACTATGGTCGCGAATCTTTCTTCACATAAAAGGGGATGGGATGATCGCTGGAGTGAATTTTCTGAATGGGCAAGCAAGGGGCAGGCCCTAAAAGATAAATTACTTTGGCTAGTGGATGAAGACACGAATTCCTTCAATTTAATTATGGATGCTTTTAAATTGCCAAAAAGTTCGACGGAGGAAAAGGCCATACGAAGTCAAGCTATACAGGATGCTACGAAATATGCCATTGAAATTCCTTATCAGGTAATGGAAACCTCTTTTGCCTCATTTGATTTGTTAAAAGAAATGGCTCTCAATGGTAATCCGAATTCAGTAAGTGATGCTGGCGTAGGTGCCTTGAGCGCTCGAAGTGCGGTGTTAGGCGCTTATTTAAATGTAAAGATTAATGTTGCTGATTTAAAAGATGAAGTATTTAAAACCGATATCTTAGGGAAAGCAGCTAAAATAGCTTCTTCAGCTCAAGAGGCGGAGGATGAGATTTTAAGAATAGTTGAATCAAAATTGTAAGTGAGTAGATACTATCAGTCAATTTACCGAAGACTGTGTGCAACCTTATCATTCATCTAATACTTATTGATTTCCAAAATATTCGCTTTTATTTTGTTGCACAATTCATTTACGGGTAGATCATTTTCATCGAGACCAAAAGGATCTTCAATCTCTTCACCAATCAACTCTATTCCAACCATGGTATAGAACACAATCAGAACCATGGGAATAGCCACCCAACCTAATTGACCGACAAAGCCAAAGGGCAAGGTTAAGGCATAGATGAGCAATACACGCTTAAGATGCAAGGCATAAGCCATGGGTATAGGTGTATTTTTTATTCTTTCGCATGCGCCTAATATGTTGATTAATGCATTAGCTTCCTTTTCTAGTATAATTAGCTGTTCACCATTAATTGTGCTCTCCCTGAAAAGCTGATGTAAATTCTTAGCAATTTTACCTAAAACAAAATTAGGCTTGTGATTAAATTTCTTGAAATCGCTCAAAAAAGCGGCGGGAATTTCCTGAAATATACTGGAAAAATCTTCTTCACGGAGGTGCTCTTTCATGCTAAATGCAAAGGCATAAATTAGATTCAAAGTTTCCTCGCTTAAAGCTGGATTGCCTACTTGAGCATACGTTTTAACTTTAAGTGCCAAATTTCGTGTAGTATTTACCAACGCGCCCAATTGTTTTCGTCCTTCCCACCATCGATCATAGGCGCTATTTGTTCTAAAAACAAGAAGAAGACCAAGTACCAAGCCCAAAACTGTATGAAATGTGGTACTGATTTCAAAATGAAGCCATGCTGTATGTTCATTTACATAAATTAAGGCACTTGTCAATAGTCCCATAAAGAGCATACTCCACCACATTCCATCTACATGTTTACTTCCATGTCTAAAGATGAAGCTGAACCAGTTTTTATTATCGTATTGAAGCATGGATTGACGTTTGAACTAAAATAAAGATTCGGCGCTAGCCGGAGGGTTTTTCCCGAAATGTTTAAAGGTTTTTACCGTAATCTCCCTACCCCTTGGGGTCCTTTTGAGATAGCCTTCTTGAATCAAAAAAGGTTCATAAACCTCTTCTATTGTGCCTGAATCTTCACTTACGGCAGTGGCAATAGTACTTAATCCTACAGGGCCACCATTAAATTTTTCCAATATCGTTTCTAGAATTTTGTTGTCCATATCATCCAAACCATTTTCATCTACATTTAATGCATTCAATCCAAATTTGGCTATATCCATGGTTATTCTGCCATCTCCTTTTATTTGTGCGAAATCTCGTATTCGTTTAAGCAACAAATTAGCAATCCGAGGTGTTCCTCTGCTTCTCCTTGAAATTTCACTTGCAGCTTTTGAGTCTATATCAATAGCTAAGATTTTAGCGCTTCGCTCAACAATGCCTGCTAGCGTTGGAATATCATAGTACTCCATGCGTAAAGTAATGCCAAATCTGCTGCGAAGCGGAGCTGTTAATAAGCCCGAACGGGTAGTTGCTCCTATCAAGGTAAAGGGGGCTAATTCAATTTGCACAGAACGTGCATTTGGCCCTGTATCAATCATAATATCTATTCGATAATCCTCCATGGCGGAATATAAATATTCCTCAATAACAGGACTTAAACGATGGATTTCATCAATAAAAAGTACATCGTTATCATCCAAGTTGGTAAGAAGGCCAGCTAGGTCTCCTGGTTTTTCAAGTACTGGCCCAGAAGTAATTTTCACATTAACTCCCATCTCTGAAGCTATAATGTGCGATAATGTAGTTTTGCCTAATCCCGGTGGGCCATGGAGTAAAACATGGTCAAGTGCTTCTTCTCTTAGGATAGCGGCTTGAACAAAAACCTCAAGATTGTCCATTATTTTCTCTTGCCCCTCAAAATCTTTAAATCTTTTAGGACGTAAAGCTCGGTCTATATCGAGCTCGTCAGGTTTAAGCTTATCTTTATCTGGATCTAGGTTTAAATTCATCTTATCGCTAAGGTAGGATATTCGATTAATTTATTCTTAAAATTATGGTTTCTTCTAAAATGGATATCCAATGGCAAGATGAAAAATACTGTTTTTTCTAAACCAACTTTCTTTACCCAAACTAAACTTAAAGTCATTGAGTGGATACTTACGCGAGTCATCAAAGCGCGGGTCAATTAATGGTAAAGCAAAATCTGTTCGAATGACAAAATAATCAAAATCTAATCTTAGCCCAAACCCAGCACCTATCGCTATCGCATTAAGAAAATTTCCTTTGCGAAGGGTTCCGCCTTCTCGGTCGGGGTCTTGCTTGAGCAGCCATACATTTCCTGCATCCACAAATAAGGCTCCTTTGAAGAATTTGTATATATCAAATCTTAACTCAGCATTCCCCTCAATTTTGAAATCACCCGCTTGATCGAAGAAAAAATTAGGATTATCAATATTTGCTTCATCTGCATATGTACCTGGTCCCAATGCACGCAATCGAAATGCTCGAATACTATTAGATCCACCTACGTAGAATTGCTGGAAATAGGGTGCTACCGTGGAATTCCCAAAAGGGACAATAACTCCGGTATTGAATCTGGAGTTGAGACTAGAATGCTTGCCAATACTAAAGTTGTGAATAAGGTTAGCCTCCAACCGAGCAAATTGCGAGTATTCTTGATTAAACAAGCTATACGGAGTTGGATTATTCTTGGCTTGTTTGCTTAAGGCTACTATGCCGTGTATTAAATTTCCAGCTAAAGCAATATTCCCTTTAAACAAAAGGTATGAACGGTCACTTTCGGATTTTTTATTATTGTAAAAAAAAGTATAATTAGAACCCAAAATTAACTGCTCTTCAAAGCTTCTTGCAAGCGAGGGTATTTCATTAATTCTGTCCCTAAAATCAGCTGAAACATTTTTTTCTGGTAAAAAGAAAACGGTAGCCGATATAGGGTTGTAAATATGCTTTTTATTGGCTGACTCGTTCCATTCGTAGCCAAAGTTAAAGGTATTGCTGTGTAAGGAGTAAAATTGAATTCTTCGTTCATAGTTATATTGCAAGGAGAAACGAGTCTTAACATTGTTATACTTCGAAGTTTTTTTCAATGGGAATGGCACTAAGAACCTATTGAGGTAGTAATTGGTTTCAACGATTACATCTGCATTATTGACTAAAGTAGTTTGTCCATTACCCGCATTAAACTCAATTCCTGAGGAGACTTTAAACTCAAACATATCTGCAGCGCGCGATAAATTCTTGTTTTGATAGGTTACGCCCGCGGATGCTCCTGCAAGGCCTATGAAATTATGTCGAGCTTCCAGATCGACAGATATGACTTGTTTTTTGGAAGAGGTCAAATAGATAAATGCATCCAAGTAATTATTGCCATCTTTCATTAATGGTTTAAACTGAATATCTACAAACTTAAATGTTCCGTAATTAGCTAATTTTCTAAGTGTACTTTGATAAGAGTCGAGTCGGAAGTACTGATCTTTCTCCAGAAAAATACCATTGGCAATAATCTTTGGTTTGTAATTTTCCTCAGTTCCTACAAAGTAAATTCCATTGTAAGTTACGGTATCTGATAGGGTACCTGCATCTTGAACTTCTAGGTTATCTGTTAGGACGTAAATATTGTTTATGGTATATTTTAAATGCCATGATTCAGGTGAAGGTCCTTTTATACTCATGACAATGTCCACCTTTTTTGAGATATTGTTAGTGTCTAGATCAAATATGATGTAATCCTTCCGAAAATTATAATACCCCATGTTTCTGAGGTGCGTCGTGATTCTTGCTCTTTCATCGTCTAGGGTGTTAATGCTAAAAGGGTTATTGCTTGCTATTATCGTGTTTTCTTGCACCTGTTTAACATGCTCTAAGAGCGAGTTGGTAGTATCGGGCAGGATAATTTTGCCGATTGTAAATTGAGCGCCTGCAAAAACCTTATAGTTAACTACTACCTTTTTTGGACTGAATGAATGCGTGTAGGATACTTGGCTGTTTAGGAAGCCTTCATTAAACAAATATCGCCTTATATTTTCCGAAGATTTGGAGGATATCGCCTCCTTGTATATAACTGGAGCCTCACCTAGCTTATTTTTAAGCCACCATCTAAACTTGTTTTCTTTTTTATCGTAAGCGAGGTTGTAAATACCTAGTCGAAGAGCAATTAAACCAAACATTTTTGTGTTTGGTTTTTGAATAATTAATCCAGGAATATCCTCTTTATTGATATTAACGCCTTTTATCTTTTTTGTATGTTTAATCCTATTCTTTTTCAAGAGATGCTCGCCATCAGAAACGGATTGGGCAACTTTACATGCTTGAAACGATACAAGAAAAATAAAACCTACAAACCAATAAATACTATTTTGCCAATTAGTTCTTATAACTTTGTTTTTATGATGTTCGATAAAATAAGCAGTGCACAAATTAAACATCTTCGTGCGCTCCAATTAAAAAAGTTTAGACAAAAATACAACCAATTTATTGTAGAAGGGCGTAAAAGTATTGATGAATTTCTTGGGAGTTCGATAAGATGCCTTGGTGTCTTTGGTTCGGAAGAGGAAATTCTTCGTTTGGGGCCTTCGCTACCCAAGGATCTTTGTTTTGTTGTTTCTAAGAAGCAGTTGGAGCAAATAAGTGGTTTAAAGACGCCCCAGGGAATTCTTGCAATGTTTGAAATTTCCGCTTTCAAGAAAATCGATAAGCAAGCAGATTTGGTTCTGGCCTTAGAGGATTTGAGAGATCCTGGAAATTTGGGGACCATCATACGTGCGGCTGATTGGTTTGGCTTAAATCAAATTGTTTGCTCTCCTTCAAGCGTAGATTGCTTCAATTCAAAGGTAGTGCAGGCAAGCATGGGGTCCTTGTCAAGGGTTCATGTTCATTACATGCCAATTTTAGAATTAGTAGATGATTTAAATACCCACACTTTAGTCTTAACGGATATGGAAGGGGAGGACTACAAGACTGCAAAATTAAATAAAAGCATCTTGGTTATTGGGAATGAAGGGCAGGGCGTTTCTGAGGGTTTAAAGTCACTTAAGCATCGTATTCTTACTATCCCAAGGAAAGGCGCTGCAGAGTCCTTGAATGCTGCAGTGAGTGCATCTATTTTATTGGCGGAATTAACTTAATTTATTATTCGATAGTAGCATTAATGCCCCTTTCTGAAATGGCATCTTTCAGGGGCTTTAGTTGTTTCATGCTCCCCTCTTTCACCGCATATTTACCTCTAGTATGAACCAAGACTGCACATTGCTCGGCTTGCTCATAGTTATGCTTACATACAGCTATCAATGCCGCTATTACCCAATCAAATGTATTAACTTCATCATTATGAACAATTAACTGATAGGTGTCGATAGTTTTTTCTATTTCAGCTACGTCTACTTCACCATTTTCTTGATACTCGCTCATATATCTTCACTTAAATTACAAGACAAATGTAAGTAAAATACATAGGTTTAGCAATAGGGATAGCTTACACATTTTATACACATTGTTATTATATTTTTTGTTCCGCTATTGAACACTCACTTATATTTGTTAAAAATATACCAAAAAACCATGGACCTTTCCGACCTATTAACCCGGGTACCCGCTTCGGCTACCATCGTAATGGCTCAAAAAGCTAGAGATTTAAAATCGCAAGGCAAAGATGTAATCAGTTTGACTTTAGGAGAACCTGATTTTGATACGCCTGAGCACATTAAACAAGCGGCTATTGAAGCAATTCAAAAGGGAGACACAAAATATACTCCTGTCCCCGGAACCATTGCCTTGAGGCAGGCCATTTGTGATAAGTTTAAAAGGGATAATGATTTAGATTTTGGCCTCAATCAAATTGTAGTATCATGTGGGGCAAAACAGACGATTGCTAATGTTGCATTAAGTGTAATTAATGAAGGAGATGAGGTCCTGTTACCCGCACCGTTTTGGGTCAGTTATGCAGGTATTGCAGATATGTGTAATGGAAAAAAAGTAATTATAGATACCAGTATTGAGCATGATTTTAAGCTTAGTCCAAGTGATTTGGATGCTGCTATAAATGACAAGACAAAATTACTTATTTTCAGTTCGCCTTGCAATCCAACGGGTTCTCGGTATACTAAAAATGAGCTGGAAAACTTAGCTAAGGTGATTGCTCGATATCCTCGTTTAATAGTGATCAGTGACGAAATATACGAGTACATAGATTTTACGGAAGAAAAGCATTTTAGTTTGGGTTCAATTCCAGCATTGAAAGACCAGGTGGTTACGGTAAATGGAGTGAGTAAGGGATTCGCTATGACGGGCTGGCGTATTGGATACATGGGTGCTCCATTGTGGTTGGCAAAGGCTTGTGCCAAGTTGCAAGGGCAGTTTACTTCAGGTGCTTGTTCTATTGCTCAGGCTGCTTCAGCTCATGCACTGAATTCATCTTTAGCGCCTACACTAGCCATGAGAGACTCTTTCAAGGAGCGAAGAGATTTAATGTTACAGTTGTTAGGAGAAATTGAAGGACTAAAATTGAACGTACCGGAAGGTGCTTTTTATATCTTTCCAGATGTAAGTGCATACTTCGGTAAAAAATTTGAGCATCATCAAATAGAAACCCCAACAGATTTGGTTATGTATTTACTAGAAACAGTATATGTAGCTACGGTTGGAGGGGATTCTTTTGGAGATCAAAACTGCATAAGAATATCCTATGCTGCTAGTGAGGATAGTTTGAAAGAAGCAGTAAAACGAATGAAACTTGCATTAAGTAGGTTGTCATAAAAAAAAGAAAGGTTCCCAATATTAAACCGAGAACCTTTCTTCAACCCTAAAAACCCATTATCTTCGACAACAAACAACGTTCTATGCTGCGCTCAATTGTTTTTTATTTAGCTCTAGCGAACGCTACTTACTTGTTTCATTAAGTAAACATATTCTTTACTGAAAATGTTGTGTAAAAAAGCTTTTTTTTTGGGAAAAATGATTCGCTGATGTTCGTGTCCGGTCGAAGGCGGAATGATTTTGCTGCGAAGCAGCATGCAGCATACTACTTTATAAAACTTAAATACCTGCAGAGCTCTGATGAGGGAAACAATCCGTTTAAGAATGATTTGTATGTTTTAAAAGACAAGATTTAGGTCTGCTTGACTAATTACTGTTTGATAAATGCAAGTATTTATTTTGTGGTATGCTCATTAAATAATTTCAAAAGCATTAGTTTTGTTCTACTCAGAATAGGCGTCAAAAGAATGAATATAGAATTTACAAAATATCAAGGAGCCGGCAATGATTTCGTGATGATCGATAACCGAAAGGAAGTTTTTCCGAAAGACAATTCGGTTTTGATAGCCAAACTTTGTGACCGACGTTTTGGTATCGGAGCAGATGGTTTGATCCTTTTGGAAAATGAGAGAGATATCGATTTTCGAATGGTCTATTTTAATGCGGATGGCAAAGAAAGTACTATGTGCGGAAATGGCGGCAGATGTATAGTTTCCTTTGCTCAGCAACTTGGTCTCATAGCAAATAAAACAACTTTTTCAGCCATTGATGGCCTGCACCATGCAGTGGTACAAGAAGATGGAAGGGTGGCCTTAGGAATGAACGATGTGGAAAATATAGAGCAAGTCAGTAAAAATGAATACGTTTTAGATACCGGTTCACCACATTATGTAATTGTAGTTGATGAAATGCCTGAAGATATATTGAAGCAAGCCCATAATATACGGTACAACAATCGCTTTAAAAAGGAGGGCATTAATGTAAATTTTATTGTCATTAAGGAAAATCAAATTCATATTCGCACCTATGAGAGGGGAGTGGAGAATGAGACGCTGGCATGCGGTACAGGAGCAGTTGCAGCGTCTATTGTGGCCGCAAATTACCAGAATAAAATGATTTTTGAAATAAAAACGAGAGGAGGATATCTCAGTGTAGAAATTTCCAATCTTAAAAATCA
>CAZZMB010000017.1:0-45446 GCA_964655225.1 uncultured Chitinophagales bacterium
AAACAGGCCTATGCATTCACATATAATAATACCTTTAAATTTCAGCTATCTCAATGGCAAAATTACTGTTCTTATTCAACGGAGGATAGCATCCAAGAAATGGAAAGTTTTACCTATAAATCTAAATTGTGGTTTTTGCTAAAAACAAATGAGCATACCTTCTTGATAGATGAAATAGGTAATCTTCATCCCGATTTCCCCCTTTCAAGTACCTATGTATCTGTGGTGGACTTAATACCGGGTAAGGAGAAGATTATTTTATATCCCGATGATCAGGGAAATCTAAATGCGATTGAGATTGGATGGACCAATCTATAGTTTCTTTATTATACTTCGTTAAATATGTATTGGCTTTAGAGAAATGCTTACATCCAAAAAAACCGCGATAGGCAGAAAAAGGCGACGGGTGCATAGCCTGTAAAATAAGATGTTTTTGATCATCAATGAGTTTCGCTTTTGAACAAGCATATTTACCCCACAAAAGGAAAACAATATTTTTTTGATGCAACGAGACATCTGTAATAACTGAATCGGTAAAAGCTTCCCATCCCGCTTCTTTGTGTGAGGCAGGTTCATGGGCATTTACGGTTAACAAGGAGTTGAGCAATAATACACCTTGTGATGCCCAGGAAGATAAATCACCATGTTCTGTAGGTAAAGGACCAATATCGCTCTTAATTTCCTTAAATATATTACGGAGTGAAGGTGGAATTTTAACGCCTAGGGGGACCGAAAAACTGAGCCCATTGGCTTGTCCCGGATGATGATACGGATCTTGACCAATGAGTACAAGTTTTAAGGAATTCAATGGGCAGCTAATGAAGGCACTAAATATCTTTTGATTGGGTGGACATGTTATTTTTCCTTGCTTTTCTTGATCTAAAACGAAGTCTAGAATAGCTTGAATGTTTACTTTTTTTGAGATTCTATTCATCGAATCTTTCCAGCTGGAAACGAGCAAAGTATCATTTGATTTTTTAAAATTATTCTTGTTCATTTTTCAGAATATAAAAAAGAATTATAAGATGAATATAAAAAAATATGCCTTGAAAAAGAGTTCCTTTTTAAAACTACGTTTTTTATCTTATTTTCAAAATAAATTTATTATCAAGATCTACTTTTTTAGCTGTATATTTACTTTGATAAGGTATAATCAAAAGAAATGCATCAAAACTCTAGCTATAATTCTAAGCTTAATCAAATATTTCACAGCAGTTCTTTGCCAATGGGGCTGAGTTCTTTAGATTTTACTCTAGTAGATCTGAATAATCAAGCAATCAAACTTTTAGGGCAGAATAAAGAAGATTTATTGGGAAAGTCTTTTCTTGAATTTTCTAGGCTAGGAGATTTGAGCTACGATTATAAAAATTTAGAAAAACTTGTTAATCATAAAATTGATAGTTATACGATTAAGCGCACTTTTAAAAATAAAGAAGGTCAGGGCATTTTTGGAGCTATTAATACCTCTCTAGTAGAGATAGATAAGCAAACATATATTTTAGGTATTTTCATTTCAGCGGAGTCCAATGATTTAGTTCCGTTAAGTGATTCAAGTAATTACGAGACCCTGAGTCAAATCTTGTCAATAAATCCAGATATACATTACATCCTAGATGTTCAAAAGAAAGAATACGTTTATCAGAATATGGATATACTTCAATCTTATGGTTACGATTTAAAAGATCTAGGTGATAAAAATGTAGTTGAGTTTTTAATTAGTAAAATTGACCCAGAAAGTTTTGATCAGTTGAATGAAGCAAGTATTGCCTTTAGGAATTCTCAAGGTTTAGGTAAGTTTGTGGAGGTAGAATATCGATTCCAATCCAAGAATAAAGGTTGGAGATGGTTACGCGCAAAATCTGTTCCCCTTCATCAAAATACCAATAATGGTATAAATTTTTCTTACGGTACGATCCAAGATATAACTGCTAAAAAGGAAATCGAAGAAAGACTTAAATCTCAGGAGAACTTTATTACCGATGTTACTCAGTTGTTACCAAATGCTATCACTGTTTTCGATGCACAAACATTGAAGATCATCTTCCATAATTTACAGGATAAATCATTTTTAGCTTATGATTCTGAAGATTGGATTAAAAATTCAAAGGCTCAAAAAAAATCCGGATGGATAAAATATCTCAAAGATTCAAGCAATCAATTGAAACAACTTTCAGGTAAAGATGAATTCATAACGGAGGCTATTCTGAAAGATAAAGATGGTGAGGAAGTCTGGATGCTGCTTCGTTCAAAAATATTTAAAAAAAATAATGAAGGTGAAGCTGATCAAATTCTTATTGTTGCATCAGATATTACTCAATATAAACTAGCCTTAGATCGCATAGATAAATCCAAACAGACAATAAGTGCTATTCTCGAGGCTATTCCGGATTTATTAATGGTAATAGATGACGAAGGTTTTTATAGGCAAGTTTTTGAAGGGGTAAATTTTAAAGTAAGTGGTGACGAATCAATAGTTGGAAAAAGTATTTTTGAACGTTTAAGTCCAGAAAATGCTAAAAACCTCCTAAAGCTAATTAAAGAATGTATTCGAACCGGAGATTTAAAACCCTACGACTTTCGACACGATTTTAAAGATGGTTCCAGTGCATATTATTCAGCATTTATTTCTAAGCTTAACGAACGCGAAGTAAATGTTCTTGCTCGGGATGTTACAGATCCTCAGAAATTAAAGTTGGCTTTAGATGAAAAGGTCAAACAACTATCTGTTCAAAATGAGCAAATGCAAGATTTTATTGCAAAAAATTCAGAGCTTGAAAGATTCGCATACATTCTTTCGCATGATTTAAAGGAACCTTTAAGAAGTATAAATGCAATTTCAGAATTGATTAAGATTGAATTGGAAGGACAGCAAAATAGCTCTCTTGATCAATTGTTAGCTCAATTGACTAGTCATAATATCCGCATGCAGAGCTTGGTTCAGGGAGTTTTAGATTATTCTAAGGTAGATAGTAATTTGCAAAACCAAACGATAGATTTAAATGATATTATACAATCAACTATAGCGGATTTACAAGTTTTGATTGATGAAAAAAATGTGAAAATTAAATTAGGCGATTTACACTCAATCAATGGAGATGCCTCGCAAATAAGACAACTTTTTCAGAATTTGATATCTAATGCAATTAAGTTTAATGATTCAAATGTTGCCTTAATTGAGGTGGGGTCTACTAAAATAGATGATCGTTTAATCTATTATATTAAGGATAATGGCATTGGTGTTCCTGATGAGTTTAAAGAAAGTATTTTTAATATGTTTAAGCGAGTACATCGCTATCAGGATTTTCCTGGTCAAGGTCTAGGTTTAACGATATGCAAGAAAATAATTGATAAGCATAAGGGAGAGATTTGGATTGAAAATAATGAATTCGGAGGAGCTACTTTCTCATTTACTTTGGCTTAGTTTACCGCTAAATGTTTTTACCTAGCTAATGCCTCTTGTATTAGGCCTTTGTATTTTTCTAAATCTGGGGTGTATCCGATGGGGTCCATTAAAACTTCAGAACCGTCGGGACTTAAAATGACGTATAACGGTTGAGAAACGAAGGTGAAGTTTATCGCTTGAAAATAAGACCATTTATTTCCTTCTGTTCTCAGTTTCTTTTCATATCCACCATTTTTTATGGTCAATAATTGTTCTGCTGGTAATGGAGTTTTATCATCTACATACATTGAAACCAATACGACGTCATTGGCTAGAATACTTAATATTTCTGGATCAATCCAAACATTCTCTTCCATTTTCCTGCAATTTACGCAGGCATAGCCCGTAAAATCTAAGAACAAGGGCTTGTTGATTTGTTCTGCATAGCACTTTGCTTCAAAAAAGTCATGAAAGCACGGTAAGTCATGCGGACACTCGTTTGAAAAATTATAAGTTGCTAAATCTTCTTCACTTACGTTGTTGGTCGTGGTAGAGGAGTGAGCAAAAATAGAATATTGCATTGGGGGCGGGAATCCTGCAATTACGTTGCGCACCATAGGGATGTCTTTTCCTAACAAACTTGGAATCAATACAGCACCTATAAGTGCGAAGAGAATTCCAAAAGCAATACGTCCTTTTCCTATTTTTTCTTTAAGTCCCTTCTTGAATGAATACCAACCAAAAAGGTAAGCTGCGGTTAGGAAAGCAATAACGATCCAAACGGTAAAAAATATTTCTCGTTTAATCAAAACTGTACTAGGATCAACAAGGTCTGCATTGGATAAGAACTTAAGCGCAAGCGCTAATTCTAAAAAGCCTAGAATTACTTTTACAGTGTTTAACCAGCCACCTGACTTTGGCAATGAACTCATAATTCCAGGGAATAAGGCAAACAAAGCAAAAGGTAAGCCTAAGGCTACCCCGAAACCTGCCATCCCAGCTGTTAAATACCATGATCCTTGGGTAAGTGTCCCTGCCAGTAAAGATCCCACTAAAGGACCTGTGCACGAGAAAGAAACGATTACGAGAGTCAATGCCATAAAGAATACCCCAATTATTCCTCCAGCACTTTCAGCACTGCTTACCTTATTTGCTAATCCACTAGGTAATTGAATTTCGTAAAAGCCAAAAAAGGAGAATGCAAAGACAACAAAAATGATAAAAAATGAAAGATTAAGCCAAACATTAGTCGCTATTTCACTTAGAATATCAGGTGCCAAATTCAATAAATGAAAAGGTGCACTTACTAAAGTGTATATCAAGAATATAAAAAAGCCATAAAGGATAGCATGAAACATTCCCTGCTTTTTATCTCCAGAACCTTTGGTAAAGTAACTTACAGTTAGGGGGATCATAGGGAATACACATGGAGTCAGCAGGGCAATTAAACCACCACCAACACCTAGCAAGAAAACCATCCAGATGCTATCTTTACCGCCAGTATTTTCCTCTCCAGATGTCTCAATATCCAAAACTAGAGCTTCTAGAAAAATACCTTTATCGAAGTGCCCATCAGCTTCATAATAAGGATGACAATCGTAATTTATATCATGCGCAGCTTCAACCGGAGGGATGAAAGCTAAGAGCATGAAAGCTAGGATAAATATAAATTGCTTCATGGAGTGGCTTTTAATTGGCATTTACAGTAAACTCAATTGGATCAGGAAACAAGCATTGCATTGAATCACATGTCATGAACTCTAAATACCCAGTTATTGTTGCAGCTCCATTAATATTGAAAACCTGACTAAAACTAGCGGCATGACCAAACTTTTTGATGTTCATATCAAACATCTCATCATATCCATCTTTTGTTTCTTCACCATTTTCCTCAATATCGCTCAAGGCACCAAGCGATTCATTCTCATCAAAATAAATGCTTGTCGGGATAGGTCCATCTTCATCTACAGAAGAGGAATAAACATACCATCCGTCTTCAATGGTTGCATTAAATGTAATCTTATATTGGTTTTCTTCTAATTGCTCTGCGGTGTAGGCCCATTTTACGGGTTCAAGTATTTGAATAATCGGTTCTTTTTCCAAAATCTCTGTGCTTTCATCAACTTCTGCTTCTTTAGTAGACGCTGATTGGCATGAAAATAACAATATTGTACTGAGTGTAAGTAAGGATAATAAATAAGTTTTCATAAAGTGATTTATTTTAAATTAAGTGTTAATTCAACTGTTTTAGGTGCTAGGCATTGGGTATCATCACAACACATGAACTCCACGCTTGCCTGAATCGTTCCGTTGGTCATTGCTTCGTCTAAGGGGTAGGTATAGCGAACATCATTTTTATATTTAGTCAACTCCATTAAAAACATTTCATCCATACTTACGAGCTTATTTGTGCTAAGTTCTTTGGGGTTTATAGATTCAAATTTTTTTCCATCATAAGAAAGTTTGAAACTGGTGGGGATAGGTCCACCTTCGTCTATTTCTTGACTATACAAATACCAGCCTTCCTCAATAGAAGCAGTAAATTCAAGCTGATTAACATCACCCATTTTAGTACAATCTACTTGCCAAGAAATGGGGTTTAAATCCTGAGCAACCCCAATTTTTGTAACAAAAAGGATAACGGCTAAGAGCATTAATTTCAGCAGCTTAGAATTGCTTGGAAAGGTGTCAGTTTTCATTTGGATATGATTTCGTTAACAAAGTTAAACAATATGGCCAAAAGTAAAATAATATGTGCTAATTCTGAATGCTTACTTCGTTTAAAGTTATTAAGAATCAAGATAATGAAAAATGAAGCAGGGAATAATGTCATTGGAAATGAATAGATTAATGCATTTAAGGATAGGGTAAACCCTAAACCTACAAAGATGCTTAGCGACAATAAAGAGTTAATAAACAAGCGTGAATTTTTAGATGTTTGGTTTGAAAGTGACCACGCGTTTAAGAGCCCAAGAGCGACATATACTAATAAAATCGATAGTGAAGCCCATTGTGTATTGTTGAGAATATGCCTATCAAGTTCATGAATATGAAATATATTGAAATTAAAGAGCGACTCAGTTACTCCAAGCATATATAAAATGTAGACTTTATACCAAATTACAGGAATACTAAATGATAGCAATAGAATACTCACTCTTTTTAAACTGATTACATTGTATTGAAAAAGTAAGAAAATAAGGAAGGGAATAATCATAATGCTAGGGTGCCAGAATAGAAAAGCGATTCCCAGCAGTGTACTAACATTAAAAAGAAAATTATTTTTTTGAAAATCAACTAGCTTATAAAATCTATATAAGACAAACAATAATAGACTCGTGGCAATCAATACAGGGGACAAAGAGCTCCATTCTGGAAATAAATGTATTAACCACGCATAAATCCAAGTGACTTGCATGTTGTACTTTTCCAGTTTCTTACTCTTAGCCATAATTCGATAAACTAAAACGAGTTGAAAAGTGATAAGAATCATTGAAAAAGCAAAACCAGTAATTGTATTACTAAAGAATTGATCACCGAGTATGTTGTATAACTTAAGTGCTAATGGGCCACTTGTTCTCCATACGCTTGTATCTATAGCTGTTTCCATAGAGAAGACATGCAGTATGCTTGTTGCCAATCCAATGAGAATTACTCCAAGATTAAAATGCTTTTTTGACAAAATAGCTAACATACCTAAAATGTCATTTTTATTAACTGCATTTTGTTTCTATTGTAGCTAGGGATTAGCAGTTCATTTGGAGCAGTTTGTTTACTCATTTTCATAATAGGAAACACATTTTTATTGCCAATATTTAAGATCGACTTTGATTCTGTCTCCAATTCATCTATTAAGGGGGCGGCACTTAGATGCGTGTATCTATCGATCTCATCTAAGAACATCATTTGAAGTTGATTTTGACTGTTAAAAACGTAAAATGAAGAGAAGCTTCCTCCATCATTTCGTGAAATTTGCTTTTTTCTGACAATTTCCTGCTGTATGCAACGTCCCGCGCTATCCAAATGATAAACCACAATATCGTTAAAATTATAAACAGTAGAATAATTATAATTAGCTACACCTCCAAGAGAAAAATAGCTATCACTTACATTAGATTCTTCTGTTTTAAAATACGACTCGGTAAATACAAGGGCTCCACCGTCTATTTGCGGGATTAAGCTATGAATATAGAATGTAAACAATTGTGGGGGGGTGCGCGCGCTATTTTTGCTAGTTAACTTAAGATAAAACTCATCTGTAAAAGGCACAATTTCGGTATATTGGGTCTGGAAATTGTCAAGGTCAAGTTTTGTAGTAAAGAATTCACTAGCGCCATTCTTGTCTCTTTTGTTTTCACTTCTCGCACTGAAAAATCCTGAAATGAAGAGGGCGTGGTTAAGGTTATCTACTTGAAATTCTAATTTTTTAAATACATTTTTTACCGGGGTAAATTGGAATTTACTTAATGTGCCATCCCTTTTAACATAATTGAAATAGTAGACCGCAGGATCTTCCCCGCCATCTTGCTTGGAGATAAACAGGTAGCTTCCATCATTAAGAACAATAACTTTCACAAAATCATAATCCAACAAACTAGGCTCTTTAATCAGTTTTTCTGATATCAGTTGCATATTGATATCGTAAACTCTCGTGTAGAAATAGTTTACTTCACCTTGTGAAAAGATGGGCGCATAAATGAGTATCTTACTTTCGTTAAGCGATAATTTGGTTCGTAAATTGGCTTGCAATAAATCCTTTCGTTCCAAAATAGAATCTAAAATAACCGGCTTTTGAGATATGGAAATGCGTTCGTCTAGTTTGGAAGCAATCAAATAATTGTTGGTCTTATCGTTCTTTACCCGAATAATCCAGCCTGAATTTGCCTGCAGCCAGATGGTCTCAATAAACTCATTTTTATTCAAGAGGATTTGTCTGCTCATTTGATTTTTCAGGCCGGTGTTGTATACATCAAGAATATGGGTGTTGTTGCCATACCTTTCCACTACAAACTTGTCACCTACTTTACCAAGAACTTTAAAATTAGATACTTTACTATTCAGCTTTACCCCATTAGATACTTGTGATTTTTGGGCATTTAGACCGCCATATAAAACGAGAATAATTAGACTTAATGTGATATGATAAGCTGGTTTACCTGACATACAAATTATTAGCTTAAAGAATACTTACGTTTTTAACGCTTGCTTAGCAAATTTGTTTTAGTAGTTTACTGCTTTAAGCGTGGATCCAAAGCATCTGTTAATCCTTCACCCATTAAATTGTAAATAGTAACAGTAATAAAAATCGCAAAACCAGGAGCTAAAGCTAACCACCAAGCGCTAAAATTCTTACGCGCTAAAGACAACAACTTGCCCCATGTAGCTACTTCGGCTTCGACACCTATTCCTAAGAAAGATAGGAAAGACTCAGTTAAAATGGCTCCTGCTACACCAAAGGCAATAGCAATCAATACCGGAGCTAATGAATTAGGTATAGCGTGTCTAAAAATGGTTCTCCATTCGCTATATCCTAAACTTTGTGCTGCTTCGATATATTCTAAGTTTCTTACACGCAGTAATTCGCCTCGAGTAAATCGAGCAATTCCTGTCCATGAGGTTGCCCCAATAATAACCATCACCAGCATAATAGAAGGTTTAGCGATTGCAACTATGGACATAATTAATAATAATCGAGGCACAGAAATTAAAATTTCAATGGAACGAGAAACAATGATATCGATAGGGACATTGGTATTCGCTTTAAGTTTGAGGGCCTTGTTTAGACCTTTGGCGATTAGCTGACCAATAAAAATGAAAACGGTAAAAATGACAATACCTATAAAAATTTGAAATAGCGCGCTAAATAGACTGTTTGCAAACGCTTCACCGATACTATAACTTCTGATTTGAAAGCCGTAAAAGAAGGCAAAAGGTAAGCTGACAAAAAACAACAAAATGTTTGCCCACGAGGTCTTCAGCTTTTCATCTCCAAAGTACCCTGCCATGGCTCCCATGAAAATACCTATAATCGAGGCGATTGACATCGAGACAACACCCACCATCATGGCTATTCGTGTACCATGAATCATACCTGACATCACATCTCGGCCTATCTCATCTGTTCCCAGCCAATGCCACCAGCGCTTGCTTTTAACATTCTGATCGTCCAGAGGACTCGCATAATTGGCATTCGCAAAATCCGTTTCACTTTGACCGTAAGGGATAGGTGCCCAAATGACGTAATCATATTCTGCAGTTTTCCAATCAACTATACTACTTAATTCTTTGGGCCAAGAGCCTCCTAAATCCACTATATATTCTCTAAAAACTGGGAAATAGGTGCTTCCCTCATATTTGCACATCAAAGGTTTTTCATTGGCTAAAAAATCCGCAGATAGACCAATGATAACTATTAAAATAATAAACCGTAAAGACCAAACTGCCGGTTTATTTTTTCTAAACTGGCGCTTTACAATTGCGCTGTAGCTTTGATCTTCAGCAGCCTTATGAACTGGTTCAACTTGAGCAGCTGATTCAGTAGATTTTTCAATATTTTCATTGTTAGCACTCATATACCTTTACTTCTTTTTAGTAAATGAAATTCGTGGGTCAGCCACTGAATATAAAATATCTGCTATAAGTATTCCAATCATGGTCAATACTGCAGAGAAGATTAACACTGTAAATAAAACTGGATAGTTTCTTGCGAGTACTGCTTCGTAACCAACTCTACCCATCCCTGGTATGGAGAAAATCACCTCAATAACAACCGATCCACTAATCATTACTGGAAATAAACTGGCAAACATTGTAATGACTGGTATTAAGGAATTTCTAAATGCATGCTTCCAAGTTACCTTATTGTCTGGTAAACCTTTAGCAACTGCTGTTCTTATGTAATCTTGTTTTAGAACAGCAAGCATACTGCCTCTCATTTGTCTGGTAATATAAGTGAAGGAGCCGTAGGTCATCGCCAATATAGGCAAAATGACGTGCGCACCGCCATCTTTGGCAACTTCCCAGAAAGTAGCATCATCTGAAAGGTCGTTAGAGAAAAGACCATAGGTTGGAAACCAATCCATGCCATACTCATTGGTGGTTAAATAAACAATGAATATTGTTGCTACCCAGAAAACAGGGAGACTGTATAAAATGAAAAGCACAATGGATACTACTCTGTCTAATTTTGAATCTTTTCTTTTGGATAAAAATACACCTAGCCAAACCGAAAGGGAATAAGCGATTAACACCGAAATAATGTTTAGACTCATGGTGATCGGTAAAGCATCTTTAATAATGGAGGATACGGGTCTTCCATCCAGGTAAGATTCCCCAAAATCTCCTCGAATAAAACCACCTTTTAGACTCGGATCTTTAGATTTTGAGAACCAAGGTTTATTGCCAAACAACCAAACATGGTATTGATTGCCTGTTCCAATCCATTTAATACTAGGAATATTAGTTTTCCATACGGATGGATTAGCTTTAATGGCTAAGTAATTATCTCTCATGGCGGTGAATGCAGGAATGGAACTTTCGAAATAATTCCTTTCAATAATAGTGTTACTATCCACTCTAAGCTTGCTCATGGTGTTCATGGATTGCTCCATTTTAGATAAAGTATTTGAAACCTTACCCTCTTCGTAATTATTAAGTAAATTGTTGATTCCTTCTTTCAGAATCTTCAAGTCAGTATAGCTATTGGTATCTCGCTCAATATCATAGAGCGTAACTTCAAATGCTTTGATGGATTCGTAATAAGGTTCTATTCTATCCCAGTTCCCATATTCATTGATGAGTCTAGCAAGATTTTCCCTTTCTTTTTTACGAAATATCTTGTAGAGGTCTTTAGGTTCTGCTATCGAACCCAATGAAAAATAAAAAGGGGGTAGATCTAAGCCGAGCTTTTTGCTCATATCAATGTAGGCTTGCTCTCCAGCTTGTTTCTCCGACATCCCGCCACCTTGAGCACCTTGACCACCTTGAAGCCTTGTTTCGACAGGGTCCCCTGGTGCTGCCTGGCTAAGCAAAAAGGTTAGCAGAGTAATGATTAAAAGGGTCGGAATAAAATATAATATCCGGGTTAGAATGTATTTAAACATAGTTTACTAAAATTATTGAGCTGCAGCAGCGCCAAAATTAGGGTTTAACTTAAATTCATTTTCAAAATGACCTGGACGCAGCAGGTATCCATCAGCGTTTTCAAATCTTCCGTGAAATGCCATCTTATTTTTTCCTGTAAACATAAAGATGTAGGGTGCTTCTTCATGCAGGATTTCTTGAAACTCTAGATACATAGCGTTTCTCTTTTCCTCATCCAATTCGTATCGAATCTTATCAATTAATTCATCGGTATAGGTATTTCCAAAGCCGATATAGTTGCTTCCTCCATTGTAGGAATCCGTATGCCATATTTGTTTAAAGTCCGATAAATCCGGACCCATTACCCAACCCATGGTATTCATTTCAAAATCATGTGATTTCACTTGCTCTAGGAATACAGTCCATTCTTTCTGCACAATCTCAATATTTACGCCCACCTTGGCCATATTGTTTTTCAACATTAATGCAATGTTTTCAGCAGATTCACTTCCAGCAACCAATAAAAACTCTATATCTAGTTCGATGGTTTCGCCATCAATAAATTTTTCTCTTACTCCATTTCCATCTTTATCTAACCATCCCGACTCGTCTAAAAGAACTTTGGACGCATTCAAATCATAAGGATATAAGGCAATGTCTTTGTTATAATAAGTTTTATTTGGGTGAACTGGACCTACGGTACGTTCGGCTAAATTATAGTTAATCACTTTATTTATGGTCTCATAATCCAGTGCCATTGACAAGGCTTGTCGAACTCTTTTATCTTCCAATTTTGGACTCTTGTTATTTAAACCGATATAGCTATATGAAGGTGCAATAGGCTCATGAAGATTAAACAAGGCTTTAAAGTCCTCATTTTCTTTGAGGTCTACATAATCCTTGGAAGGAATACCGCCCATTACATCAATGCTTTCATCCTTCATCGCGGTAACAGCAGTGGTATTATCGACGATTATTTCGTATACAATTTTATCAGGATAGTTATCAAATCGAGTTTCTTTCCCCACAAATTGCTCACCCCACCAATTTTCTTTTTTCACCAAGACAACACGCTGTCCTGTGGTCCACTCTTTTAATCGATATGGTCCGCATCCAATAACAAAATCAGGATTTCTTGAAAACTTTTCACTGTTGAACTGTTCCGCAAAAGTGATGATATTCAAATCACCCGATAAATCAGAAAAATTAGCTGGGTTGCTTAAATCGTATACGCTGTAATCATCCATTAAACCCTCCGCATCATAAATATGCTTGGGATATAAATAACCCGAACTCACTGATTCAGATAAGATATATTTGTCTTGAGTGAAGACGGTGAATTTTTTTGGATTATTTGGATCTATTTCCATATCAAAAATAAACTCAAAATACGGACGAAGACTCTCGCAATCCACTTTTGGGTTTTTTACAACTTTTAGAGCAAACTCATAGTCTGCAGCAGTAACTGGAGTTCCATCATCCCAAGTAGCTTCAGGTCTTATTTCATAGGTTATAGCCAAACCCTTAATACTTTCACCAAAAGCTTCCGTTTCGATTTCTTCTATGGAAGGCCTTCCTGTTGCTACAACATGTGTTAGTTCCAGTGTTGAAGGATCTGATTCTAGGAGATTATAAAATAAAAAACGTTCAACTAAGCTCGCATTTGCACTTGTTGAAATTATCGGATTTATTTTATCTAAATCTGAACTCAAATGAACATATACTTCATTTTTCCCTGCTTTTTTACTGATCACTACACCATCATTTTTCCCTCCGTCGGAATTACTCGTGCAGCTGGTAAAAAATGCCGCTAAAGGAACAAGCATCATTAATTTGAATAAGTTTTTAGAGTTTATCATTATTGAGGTTTTATTTTGTTAATTGGTAAGTTGCGCTAAAATAGCAAAATTTCAGTTAATCAAAGGAAGTTCGATTAATTAAAACATAGGCTTTGCGCACAGAATTATTGTTGGGCTCCTTGATAACTTTTAAGTATTAATTCTCTTTCCTCATAGCCAGGACGTGCTATATAGGGTTGAGCATTTCCAAAACGTTTACTTATTGTAAGTAAATTGTCTGGGGTATACAAGAGGATATACGGTACTTCTTCATGAACGATTGCTTGAAGCTCCTTGAACATTTTGGTCCGCTTTTCATCATTCATTTCCTTTCTCAAATTATCGATAAGTACGTCCGTATAGGCATCGCCGAAACCGGTATAATTGCTTCCTCCATTGTAGGCATCGGTATGGAAAAGTTGTTTGGGGTCATCCAGAACTGCCTCCTGGACCCACCCCAGGACATACATGTCGAATTCATGGTTGGTGCATTCATCCAAATAAACCGTCCATTCTTTTACTTGAATTTCTATATCGATACCTACTTTTTTAGCATTCTCTTTTAGAAATAAGCATATTTTTTCGCGGCTGTCATTTCCTGAATTAAATTTTATGCTCAATCGAAGAGGTGTTTTAACTCCATCAATTTCTTTATCTAATACACCATCTTGATTAGAATCAATCCAACCTGCGCTAGCCAGTAATTTTTTGGCGATATTGAGGTTAAATTCATAAGGTTTGAGCGCGCTGTTGTAATGGGGTTTGCTTGGATGAACAAAACTTCCGATCGGTTTTGCATAACCGTACATAATAATCTCGATGATTTGAGGAACATTTATGCAATGGGCAAGCGCTTGTCTTACTTCTTTTTCTTTCAAAATCGGATGCCTCATATTTAAGCCTATATAGGTGTAGGATAAAAAATCAGTATTAAACATAAAGAACTTGCTATTGAATGCTTTATCCTTACTAAGCTCCTTAAAATTATAAGGAGAAACACCACGCATGATATCTATTTGTTCATCTTTTGTCGCCGTAACGGCAGTCACCTTATCATTGATAATTTCATAAATTATTTTTTCCGGATGATTATCGAAACTCTGCGTTCCTGCCAAGGCATTACCCCACCAATTTTCTTTCTTTTTCAAGACAACTCGCTGTCCAGTGGTCCATTCTTCTAGGCTATATGGGCCGCAGCCAACTACAAATCCTGGTTCTCGTTGAAACTTTTCTCCGTTAAACGATTCAGCAAATGTAATTAGATCAAGATCTCCTCTTATTTGTTCAATTTCATCTTTATCACTTAACTGTTTTAAGCTGAATTTTCGCATAAGTTGCTCGGGATCGTATATGTATTCTGGAATAATATAATTAACTCCTCCACTGGAAAACTCTGCAGAATAATGCAGTTCATTGGTCAAAAAAGAAAACTTTTTTGGATTTTCCTCATCAATAAGTATATCCGCTACAAAATCAATGTAAGGTCTTTGATGCTCGGCATCTACGTGTGGATTTTTCGTGGTCTTGAAACTAAAATCAACATCATATGCGGTAACTGGGGTGCCATTATCCCAAGTTGCTTCCTTTCGAATTTCGTAATCAATTTTTAGCTTGTATGGACCTTCTGTCAATTCGCTGATTTTGGGTCTTTCTTTTGCTAGCCAAGGAATAACCTCCAGTTTTTCTTTATCAATATCCAGTAAGTACATAAACATACAATGTTCAATGTATGAGCTACCCGCGCCTTGAGAAGTTAATGGGTTTAGTTTATCAGGATCACTCAATTCATGAACGAGAAGTTCTTTGGATTTTTTTTCGCCTTCATACGGAAGATCAGCTAAATTTACATCTGTGTAGGCAACATCATTGGTGTTGCAAGCGAACAGGAAAAGTAAGTTTAATGCGAATAGGCTATTTTTCATAGATGAACAAATTTTAAAGTATTTAGCTTATAAAGGTAAGGTGAACTTACCATACTCATCAATAATTTTAACAACATGAATAAAGTACTGATAACAGGAGGAAGCGGGCTGCTTGGGACAAGAATCACCGAAATACTATTGGAGAAAGGAATAGAAGTGGCTCATTTGTCCACTCGTAAAAGTTATAAAAGGAAAGGAGTTGGAGTGTTTTATTGGGATCCTAGCATGCAAGTGATGGATGCTAAGGCTTTTGAGGGTGTTACTAGCGTTCTTCATTTGGCTGGAGCAGGAGTTGCAGATAAAAGATGGACTAAAACAAGGAAGAAAGAAATTTTGGATAGCCGCGTTGAATCTTCCTTACTGCTTATGAATTTTTTAAATCAACAAGATCATCAGGTAAGCCAGTTTATTGGTGCATCAGCAATAGGCTATTATGGAAAACAAGCCGGAATATTGTCTGAGGATAAAGCGGCGGGAGATGATTTTCTTGCTGCGGTATGTAAGTTATGGGAGGAGAGCTATGTGATTAATGATAAAGTCATCAAAAAGCTTATTTTCCGAATTGGTATTGTACTTGCAAAAGATGGAGGAGCACTGCCAGAAATGACAAAGACTTTACCTTTTTTTATAGGTATTTTAGGCAATGGAAAACAAGTTTATTCTTGGATACATGTTGATGATTTGGCAAATATGTTCATTTTTGCAATTGAAAATAAGCACCTATCCGGGGTGTACAATGCTGTTGCACCAAAACCAGTTACTCAAGCAAAGCTGGCAAAAGAAATCGCTGATGTTCGAAACACAATAGTCCTCCCTGCCCCAAAAATTGGACTTAAACTAGCTCTTGGTGAAATGAGTGATGTTTTGTTTTTAAGTCAAAATTGTAGTGCAAATAAAATCTTAGAAAAGGGCTTTACTTTTAAGTTTGAAGAAATGCAAGATGCAATACGGGATTTGATGCAGTGAAATGCATGCAATGTTAGTTGATTTCGCAGCTTTTATAAAGCGTAAATTTCTGAATATTTTCTCAGTGCATAATCCATGAAATAGTCGAATTTAAGCGTTTCACCCGTCGCATTTTTGCACAATTCTTGTGAGGTATAAAAACGCCCATGTTGATGGATGTTCGTTCTCAACCAAGTCAAGATGTTACTAAATTCTCCAGTTCTTATTTCTTGAAACATATCGGGGATGTCCTTTACCATTTTTGCTTCAAACTGTGCAGCATAAAAACTACCCAATGAATAAGTGGGGAAGTAGCCAAACCCACCATGACTCCAGTGGACATCCTGAAGAACTCCTTGATTATCAGAAGGAACAATAATGTTTAAATATTTTGAGTAAGCCTCATTCCAAGCATCCTTTACATCAGAAACAGCCAAACTTCCTTCAATTATCTGCTTCTCAATTTCATAGCGAATCATAATGTGAAAATGATAGGTGAGTTCATCGGCATCCGTCCGAATTAAAGAGGGTTTTACAATATTGGCCGCTCTGTAAAAATTGTCGCTGGTAATTCCTTCAAACTGATTTGGGAATTTAGCTTTTACGGCGGGATAGTTAAATTCCCAAAACGCCTTACTCCGTCCGATATTATTTTCATAAAACCTGGATTGACTCTCATGCATGCCCAGCGAAACAGCTTCACCACAAGGCATCCCATAATGATCTGCACTTAATCCTTGCTCATATAAAGCATGGCCACATTCGTGGATGCAACTCCAAAGCATGTCATAGAAGTTTTTTTCATTTACTCGGGTAGTCACGCGCACATCCAAGGGGCTAAAAGTAGTCGAGAATGGATGCTCAGCTAAATCTTGACGACCAGCTTCTAAATCATAGCCCAATTGCTCTAAAATGCTCATTCCAAAATCCCATTGCTTATCTTTCCCAAAGTGCTTATACATAAAAGCATCTTCCACTTGAGGACTCTTCGCAATTTGGGTGAGTAGCGGACTGAGTTTAGTCTTCACCTCATTAAAAAGGGTGTCAATTTCTTGAACCGTGGCTTTCGGCTCATAATCATCCATCAGCGCATTGTAAATATGATTCTTGTATCCATATATCTCCGCTTTTTCTTGCTGAATTTTCACCATTTCGCTCAAAGCGTGTTCAAATAGCTTGAAGTCGTTTGCTTTTCGCGCGGCAATCCAGGCATGGAAAGCTTTAGAAGTTGCCTTAGATAATCCAATAACAAAGTCGCTTGGCAGTTTCTTAGCTTTGACCATATCTTGCTTAAGTAGTTGTATATTTTTGGATTCAACTGGGCTTAATGAGGGCTCATCTAACAACTCGTTGATACAAGTTTCATAAGCCGTTGATGTTGCGGTTTCATGAGCTATGCCACTTAGAGTTGCAATCTGCTGTGCCCTAAATCCCTGGCCTTTCGGAGGCATGTAGGTTTCTTGATCCCAATTTAAAATAGCAATTGCGTTTTTAATGTCAGCAATCTTGTTGGTAAACTTTAGTAATTTTTTATAGTTTGAGTGCATTGAGTATATTTGATCAAGTTTAAAAATTTTAAATAGTAAATTTATATCTTTTAAAAGTGAATCTTGTTTAGAGTACACTTCCCCATACCTGAAAAGCAAAAAACTGCCCAAAGAAACCGATTAGGAAGCCAATCATTAGCCCGTTTTTATTGACTAAATTCAAGCTTAGGCGTGCACTTGCTAATAAGCCTACTAGGATTATCGCGGCAATCAATACGAATACGAGATTGTATTGACTTGTCCGCATAATATTTATAATCAAACTGATCAATCCGCCCATACCTACGAGGTGCCAAGAGGTATTTGCTACGAAATTGAGCGGAAATAAGATAAATAGGGAAAATATACATCCCAAAGTCATTAAACCCAATGGAAAATAACTCGAGGTGCGATATAGCCCTTCCTCCTTGAAAAGAAAGTATGCCCATAACCAAAAAGTAGCTAAGGCGATCAATGGAATAAATCGTTCCTTGCCATCACTCATATCGAAGGAAGAAACAACATCCAATTTCCACATTAACATAAACGAAAACAATGGAAAAAAAACAGTTAATGCACCATAGTACATCAGCCTAACTTCATTATGGATGATAGAAGTATCGGTAAATTGTTGCGGATGCGCATAAATAACCAACATAGCCATGTATAAGGGCATTAAAATGGGATGAAGTATGTAGGATATTAACTTGGCTAGCTTAGTATGCATATTTTATAATTCTTTTCTTAAACGAGCGACAGGGATACTCAATTGTTCGCGGTACTTTGCTACTGTTCGTCTGGCTATTTCATAACCTTTCCCTTTCAATAAATCCATTAATTTTTGATCTGAGCAAGGTTTTTTCTTATTCTCACTCTTAATAATTTCTTGAAGTATGGCTTTAATTTCTCTAGTTGATATTTCATCTCCATCACTATTTTGCATGGACTCGCTAAAGAAAAATTTTAACAAGATGGTTCCAAATTCTGTTTGTACGTACTTTGAATTAGCTACACGGGATACCGTAGAAATATCTAAATTCGTCACTTCGGCAATATCCTTTAAAATCATAGGCCTTAGGGTCATTTCATCGCCAGTTAAGAAAAAATCTTTCTGATAGTCAAGAATAGCCCGCATGGTAAGCATCATGGTTTGTTGACGCTGCTTGATAGCATCTATGAACCATTTAGCCGCATCCATTTTTTGTTTGATAAAAATAATCGCATTTTTCTTATCACTATTTTTCTCTTTACTCTGCTTGTAAGAGGTGTACATATCCTTAAATGACTTACTTACTTTTAAGTCGGGAGCATTTCGCATATTTAACAAGAGCTCTAATTCTCCGGCCTCGTTCTTGACGGTGAAGTCTGGTATAATATAATGATGAATTTTTGAATTGTTTCCTCCCGTATAGCTGCTGCCCGGCTTAGGGTTTAGCTTTAATATTTCATCTATTACACTTTTTAAATCCTCAGAGCTCAAGTCTAAGGCCGCTTCCAATTTATTGTAATGCTTTTTTGAAAAGTGCTCAAAATGATTTTCTAATAAGATGATTGCACTCTTTATTAAGGGGTTGGTCTGTTTTCTTTTAAGTTGTAATATTAAACACTCTTGCAGATCGCGGGCACCTACCCCTGAAGGGTCAAATGTATGTACTAAGATTAAAATCTCTTCAATCTTTTCTTCATTTACTATTATGTTTTGTGCAAAAGCTAAGTCATCGACAATGTTTATCATTTCTCTTCTCAAATACCCATCATCGTCAATACTCCCTATGATTTGCGATCCTATAATATAGTCATCTCCGGGCAAATCTTTAATCCCCAGTTGTTTCAATAAAAATTCGTGGAAGGTTATCCCAACACTTATTGGAATAGTTTTGTTATCCTCATCACGATTATCATAGCTTTGGTCTTTTGTTTTGTATTCAGGGTAATCGCCGTCCTCATCGAAGTAGTCTTCTACACCAAAATCTTCAAGATCATCTTCGCTCTCTTTTTCTGTCTTATCCTCTTCCATTTCCTGGTCCAAGTCATCCAATACGTTATCAATGACATCACCTTCTTCCAGAGCAGGATTAGCTTCTAGCTCTTCTTCTATACGCTGTTCCAAATTGGCCGTGGGAATCTGCAACAATTTCATTAATTGAATTTGTTGTGGGCTGAGCTTTTGTTGCAGCTTTTGTGACAAACGTTGATTGAGCATAAAAAGTATCGATTTTCAAGCTCAAAATTAAGAAAAAAATAGCCAACCTATTAAAAACTTTTTGGAGGATCAAAACTTTAGGACACTTATATATTTTGAATAAAAGGATACATAAAATAAGAATTGAATAAGCTAACTTTGTGTTTCATTTAAAGCTGTAGCAATGAATTGGATATACATTAATGAAATGTCAAAACATGTAGGACAGACTGTGACCTTAAAAGGCTGGGTGGCTAATCGTCGAGATAGTAAGGGGATAGCTTTTATTAACTTGAGAGATGGTTCGGGTTTTTGCCAATGCGTTATTGCGGAAGATAAAGTTTCTGAAACTTTTGATTTAACCAAATCAATGAGTCTAGAAAGCTCGGTTTCAATTAGTGGAGAAGTGCTTAAAGATGAAAAGCAGCTTGGAGGATACGAGCTGCAAGCAAGCAGTTTTGAAATCATTGATGTTGCGGAAGATTATCCAATTACACCTAAAGAACATGGCGTTGATTTTTTATTGGAAAGAAGGCATTTGTGGTTGAGGTCCAAGCGTCAATGGGCAATCATGAAAGTGCGAAATGCAACTATATATGCGATTCATAACTTTTTTCAGCAGAAGGACTTTTCTTTAATGGATTCGCCGATTTTCACAGGAAGCGCAGCAGAAGGAACCACTGATTTGTTCAAGACAGATTACTTTGGACAGGAAGCCTATTTAGCTCAAACGGGGCAATTGTATGGAGAAGCGATGGCCATGGCTCAAGGGAAAATATATACCTTCGGCCCAACCTTTAGGGCAGAAAAGTCAAAAACAAGAAGACACCTCACTGAGTTTTGGATGGTAGAACCAGAAATGGCTTTTTATGATCTAGACATGGATATGGATTTGATTGAAGAAATGTTAAGGGCTGTAGTCAATGAAGTAATTGATCGTTGTAAAACAGAGCTGGAAATTTTAGGTCGAGATATTGAAGCGCTAAAGTCTGTCAATCAAAAATTCCCAAGAATCTCTTATGATGAGGCTGTAGAAATGCTCAAAGGTAAAAAGGAAGTGAATGGAGTTAATGCGATTCAGATGCTAGGGAATGATTTAAAAGCTACGCAGGAAGCGATTATCAAAGTAAATACTGAGATAGAAGAGCGTGAAGCAATTGTCAATGACAATGTAAGTAAGAAAGGGATCAAAAACTTCAATCGAAACAGAGTGGCGCAATTAAAAGCGCAAGTAAAAGAACTTGAGGAAGATGCCCGTAATATCCCGCAATGGATAAAATCCGCGGAGAATTTTGAACATGGAAGTGACTTAGGTGGGTCGGATGAAACTGTATTAACTCGCCTCTTTGGTTGTCCAATCATGGTATACAATTGGCCTCGAAAAATCAAGGCTTTTTACATGAAAAGAGTGGAAGGGAATTTTGATTATGTAAAGGGTGTAGATGTCTTAGCTCCTGAAGGTTATGGTGAAATTGTAGGTGGAAGTGAGCGCGAAACTGATCTCGAATTCCTCATTGAACAAATTCAAGAGGAGAACCTCAGTCAAGAAGATTATGAGTGGTATCTTGACTTACGCCGATTTGGTTCTGTGCCTCATGCTGGATTTGGTTTAGGTTTAGAGCGTTTGATTACTTGGATTTGTAAACTAAAGCATATCCGAGAGGCTTCACCGTTTCCAAGAACAAGTCAACGGCTCAAGCCTTAGGAATTAAAGTTTGAATAGCCCCTGCCGCAGCTGAATATCTCGCCTCCTCCATCTCATGGATTGAAATGTATGGGATATTGTATAGTTTTAACTCTGCTTCAAATTGCTTATATAAGCTTAATCGATTGAGCGGGTTAGCACGCATGCCATCGCTTTCCCAGGGTATGTTGGGATACAATAATAGGCTAAATGAATAAGGATTTGTTCTTAAATGATACTCCATAAAATCAGGAATGTCTTGATTGTAATATTGTAGCCATATTTTAATATTGATTAAATCAGAATCGCAAATTATTACGTTGTGAAGGGCACTCGCTTCATTTTCTAGTTTGATCTGTTCTTGTGCAATATGATATATGGTTTCCTTCCGATTGCTGATTGGTCGGCTTTCAAAATAACCTCTCGCATATTCATGAACCATGGGTAGTTTCAATTCATGATGTAATCTTTGAGCAAGGGAAGTTTTTCCGCAGCATTCGGGTCCAGTAATTCCAATTTTAATAATTTTATTTTTGCTTCTTTCCATGTTCCTTAATGTGATGCTCAAGGTTTATTCAATTTTAAATACCATAGGTAGTAACCAAACAATGCAAACGTCCCGTAGCAAAAGTACAATACAGCATAGAAGGGCATTCCCTTGGTTACCATCATCCAAACGGTTAAGGCATTTATAGGTATCCAAAAAAGCCAGTTGTCGATTTTTTTTCTTGCAGCAAGGAAAGTTGCAACAATAGCAAACCCGTTCGTAATTGCATCTAGCGCGGGTAAAGAACTTCCAATCTTTGTGAGAATGGAATAGCTTCCGAAAGTAATTAGAATAGCACCTAGTATTGCCCAGATGTATTCGATTTTGGACAGTTTACTGATAGTAAAGTGCTTATGTGAATTATTTCGCCATTTAAACCATCCATATAATGCTATTATTGCATAGATTAATTGAAGAAAAAGTTCTCCTATTAAATTGTATTGATAACATGAAATAGCATAAAATCCTACAGCTAATAAACCAAAAGGCCAGCTGTACCATTTTTCTTTCACCATACTAAGGATGTATGAAATTCCAAAGAAAAGACCTAAAATTTCAATTATCAGCGACATAAAACAAAATTAAGTAACATAAAATAGACTTTGGCATTTTATCAGCCAAAGTTTATAAAAAAAAAGGACTCTAAATAATGAAATTCATAGTTTATACCTTACCATATGCAATAAGCAATGAAGCCGATAAAATAAATCAACTTTTTGAGTCTGGATTAGATGAATTACACATTCGAAAGCCAGGTTATTCCAAGGATGATTTATGTTCTTTGCTAAATTTGATCAATCGAGAATATCATCCTCGTATTGTCTTACACCAGCACTATAGTTTAATGAAATCTTTTATTTTAAAGGGTATACACCTTCCTAAGAGTTATTTTAACGGTTTTTTTGGTAAGTTCAAAAAAATAAAGTTCCACGGAATCAAGCGGTTCCAATTATCAACAACTATTGATAATATAAAGAACGTAGAGTTTGTCGATACAATGTTTGATATTGTATTTATTGGCCCAATGTATAAAAAGCTGGGTGAACAAAATTCATCGAGTAATTTTGATGCATTTGAAGTAAAAAACGTAATTTCTAGTACCACAAAGAATGTATATGCTTATGGAGGCATTGAATTTAAAAATCAACACAGAATTAATCAGCTAGGATTTAAAGGAATGGTCTTGCAATCTAGTTTGTGGAAGAGTGGTGATGTGGTGAATGCTTTTAACGCTTTTTTACTTAGTCAGACAGAAATGGGAAATATGAGTCCAGCCTTTAAAATTGCATAAGCTATATCGCTTTCAGCTCTGCACCATCATCGATTATTGACAAGCTATGCATAGCTCCCAACTTTAGCGAGTGGTTGTCTTCCAGATGACCAAATGGTGCTTGAAAGCAAATAGGATAGTCAAATTCCTTACAATGTTCAAGAATAATTTCTTCTGCTGATTGACCAAAAGGAATATTATTGTCATTCATTATTGTCATTCCACCGACAATCAAGCCCTTAAGTTTGTTCAATTTTCCGGCCCTTTTAAGTGCTATCATCATTCGATCGATATGATAAAGATATTCATCGATATCTTCAATAAACAGAATTTTATTATCAGGATTAAATCCCGAACTTGTCCCTAAAATACTGTAAAGTATAGATAAATTTCCACCAATGATTTCCCCTGTGCAATTGCCTTTTCTGTTGAGTGGATGACTGGGGAAATGATAACTCATTAAGCTCCCTTCTAAACTTTCTTTAATGGACATTAGACTCTCTGCTGAGTTGTTCTCAAAATTAATCGGCATACTCGCATGCAGCGTTTGAATACCTAGATAATTATTGATATGCGCATGGAGAATAGTGACATCACTATAGCCTATAATCCATTTCGGTTTTTGCATGAAGGAAGTGAAATCAAGTTTGTCTAAAATCCTCACTGTCCCATATCCTCCTCGAGCGCATAGAATAGCATTAATATCGTCGCTATTGATTAATTCTTGGAGTGCATCGGCTCTTTCTTGATCAGTTCCTGCGTATTGTTGATGTTTTAATCCAATAGTAGCGCCAATAACCACTTCGTATCCCCATGATTCTAGTTTTTGTTTGGCCCACTTAATTTCTTCTTTTGATATTAAGCGAGCGGTGCTTGTGATTGCTATTTTATCTCCGGCGTTTAAAAACGGAGGATGCTTGAATGCTGCCATGGATTTTTTGATTATAAAGTCCTATATTTAAACAATATATGATTAGAAATATGCGTAAAATAATACTTTTTATTTTAGTATTTATTGGATTAAGTACTCTTACTCAAGCTCAAAATACAGAATGGGCCGTTTCTTTAGGTGGACCCAAGTCCGATAAAGGAATAAGTATTGGAACGGATAGCCTAGGTTTTATATATGCTAGTGGATACTTTAATACTTCTGCTACATTCGGAACAATAACCTTGACAAATAGTCCTGCATCAGGAACCAATAAAGAAGTTTTCATCGTAAAAATGGATTCTGTCGGTAATGTGCTGTGGGCTATAGCAGGAGGTGATCAAACTGGAAGTTGTTGCGATGATAGGGCTCTTGGCATGCATGTTACCCCAGATGGCTATGTATATGTTACCGGTACTTTTTGGTCTTCATTTAATATCGGATCTTGCAGCGTTACAAATGGTAACAGCCATGATTCCTCTTTACTAACAAAAATAGATCCAAATGGGAATTGCGTCTGGGCTAGAAGCTTTGGAGCAAATGCAGGTGCAGGTAGTGGACCCAATTGTCCTTTTCCGATTTACGATGCAGATGACCATTCTTATGACGTAAAGGTAGATGGAGATGGTTTTATTTATATCACGGGTTTCTTTTCAGGGATAAGCGCTGATTTTGACGGCATAACATTAAATAATCCAAATTGGGGTTCTACTTGCGCACCGTTGGGTTATGTTGCCAAACTAGACGATAATGGTGACTTCATTTGGGCGCATAAATTTGACGGTATAAAAGATCAAAGAGGGTCGAGGGATAATCGAATTGCAATCGATAATTTTTCCAATGTTTATGTAGTTGGCGGATTTGAGAATACGGGTAATTATGGGTCAATCGCTCTTACGAGTATAGGCGAATGGGATGCTTTCATATTTAAAATGGACAAGGATGGGAATTTTCTATGGGCAAAAAACGTCGGTTCAAACAAAACAGATAGAGCAAATGGTATTGCTATAGACTATTGCGATAATGTTTATGTTGCAGGGGAATATAGAAATAAAATGGTTTTTTCAGGAGCGAATGCCTCCAATGGCACAGATACTCTAAGTCATAATAAGAAGAGAGATGTTTTTGTAGCTAAAATAACCACTAATGGAGATTGGGTCTGGGCCAAGCGGGCTCGAAGTGAAGGGACAGATAAACCCTATCAAATGTCTGTGGATGAAGACATGCAGGTATATTTGGCTGGTGTAGCTGGGGACTCCCTTCGATTTGATAGCAATTTAGTTTTGAGCACAGGAGACACTTCCGACGTTGCTTTTGTAGCTCAGTTGGATGGCAGTAGCTCAACGGCTAACTGGGTTTGGGCTAAATTAGGCGGTGGTCCATCAAATGATGACAGAGCTGGAGATATTTGTGAAGATGGGCGAGGCAATTTATATGCTGTGGGTTTCTATGAGCAAACTGCTAATATAGATGGAGTATCTCTCTCTTCTCTTGGAAAGAAAGATATTTATGTTTGGAAGATGAAAAAGGCAAATGTTGTTCCAACACCAATAAACTGTATTTATGTGGATGTTCAACCTGCTGGATCTGGATATGTGCTTATGAATGGTACAGTTATCACTGAATTCCCTTGCCTACAAAGCCTCAGTGATTCTACTAATCAGCTTTTTGATGCGATTGCCAATCCAGGTTTTTCATTTGCTAACTGGGATTGGGAAATACATAACCCATTGCCAAACGTGACGGATTCTAATTCAACAGTTTTCACATACACCAATGATACCTTAATCGTAAATTTTGAGGCTATTGTAACCGATACCACGGTTTATATTGTTCAACCAATTGGGGCAGGTACAATGACTCTTGATGGAAGTAACATAAGTATTTTTCCACATACCGAATACCATTTTCAAGGGGACACCTCCGATATTCAATCTATAGCTAATGTAGGCTTTAATTTTGTAGATTGGGATTTCCAGAACAATACTCCATTACCCAATAATACTTCTTCGAACATTGAAGTAGAGTGGGTTTCAAATGATACGGTTTATATTAATTTTGATTCCGTACCTACTTACTCAGTAACTTATCTTATCAATATTGTTGGAGCTGGAACTATAAGTATAAATGGTTCAGGCATTCCGGGGTTTCCTTTTACCACCCAATATGTTCAAGGTGCTGCTGCAAATCTAGTTGCAACTGCAAATGCCGGTTTCTTTTTTAACAATTGGGACTTTCAAAATAATTTACCCTTGCCTAACACAAGTAATCCAGTGATTAGTACAACTTGGCTCAGTGATGATACCGTGATGGTTAATTTTACGGCCATTCCAAATTATACCATTACTTATTTGACCAATCCGGTTGGAGCGGGTAGTTTGGATATTGATGGAGTTAATCAAACTGTATTCCCATATACGGAGACTTATCAATCCGCAACGAATGTGATTATTAATGCGAATAATAATCCGAATTTTATATTTAAAGAATGGACGACACTCACTAGCACTTTAAACCCATCCAATCTTTCCAATGTAGTTGATTTTAATGTTTTAGCTAATGATACAATAACTGCTTGGTATGATGAAGTGGATACCCTATGGGTGGTTACAAAACCAGCTGGCACAGCGCAACTAGAAGTAGGAGGGGATATAATCACCAGTTCACCTTATATGGGGATTTATCAATTGGGAGAGTTGCTTCCTATTAGTATTTCACCGTATGCTTCTAATGTGTTCAATCAGTGGGACCTATCACCGGCAACTTTGCCAGATTACAGTCTGGCATCAGCTTTTATATTTACGGGTCAAGATACCTTGTTTGCAAGCCTTAATAATATCTTAGCTATTCACGACTTGGGCAATGATTTTAGCGCTATCCACCTTTACCCCAATTTAGTTATTGATGATTTTGTTTTGGAATTGGAGGCAGTAATGGATGTTGATTTCACCATAAATCTAGTTGCACTTTCAGGACAATCACTGGGCGAGATTTATTCAGGTAGATTAAGTAAAGGTCAGTTGTTTAAGAAAAAGTTTGAATTGAATTATGCTTCGGGAATATACTTTATCCAAGTGCAGAGCGCAGGGTCCTTTGTTAATTTTAAATTAATTAAGCAATAAGGGAATCCTAGTGGATAAAACTTGAGTATCAAACTGCTCATTTATTAAAATACCGCTACCTTTGATCGGAATGAAAGATGCCAAAAGATATACAGTTACTGCTGCTTTACCTTATGCCAACGGTCCATTACATATCGGTCATTTAGCTGGAGCTTATTTGCCTGCCGATATATATGCTCGATATCTTCGATTAATCGGTAAAGATGTTGTTTTCATTTGTGGGTCTGATGAACATGGAGCTCCGATAACTATAAGGGCCAAGCAAGAAGGGGTTAGTCCTCAACAAATTGTTGATAAATACCATGCTCAAATGAAGCATTCCTTTGAAAAAGTTGGAATTTCATTTGATATTTTTCATCGGACTTCATCGGATATTCACCACGAAACTGCGCAAGAATTTTTTTTAGAATTGTACAATAAAGGGGTTTTTGTAGAGCAAGAAACTGAGCAATTTTACGATGAAGAATTTAAGCAGTTTCTGGCAGACCGCTATGTAAAAGGTACTTGCCCTAAATGTTCTTACCAAGAGGCTTATGGGGATCAATGTGAGAGCTGCGGCAGCACTTTAAATGCCTTGGATTTAATACATCCATTATCTGTACTAAGCGGAAAGAAGCCCAAATTAAGAAAAACCAAACATTGGTATCTCCCATTGGATAAAGATCAGGAATGGTTGAAGGAATGGATAAATAATGGAATGTATAAAGGGAAGATCCATCACGACCCTAAAGAATGGAAAAAAAATGTGATGGGGCAAGTAGGTAGCTGGTTAAACGATGGTCTGCAAGCCCGAGCGATTACAAGAGATTTGGAGTGGGGAGTGAGTGTTCCTCCTCAAATTCCAGGTGCTGAAAATAAAAAACTATATGTTTGGCTAGATGCACCCATCGGCTACATCTCAGCAACTAAACAGCTAGCTTTGGATGGAAAAATTGATAATTGGGAGCAGTATTGGAAGGATGATGATACCGCATTAATACATTTTATTGGAAAGGATAATATTGTCTTTCACACCATAATCTTTCCATCAATTTTAAATGCAAAAGGAGGATTTAATTTACCAGTGAATGTCCCAGGCAATGAGTTTATGAATTTGGAAGGAGACAAAATATCTACTTCTAGAAATTGGGCAATCTGGGCGCATGAATTTGTGGATGAACATCCTGAAAAAATAGATGAGTTTCGCTACGTGCTTTGTGCCAATATTCCAGAGACAAAAGATTCGGAGTTTACATGGGCTGATTTTCAAACCAGGGTAAACAGTGAGCTAGTGGCTGCTTATGGGAATTTTGTGAATCGAATTATGGTTCTTAATCACAAATATTTTGACGGAGTTGTTCCCCCTTCGTCATCCGAATACAAGAACGTAAGTGATGATGCCTTATTTGTGGTAAAGGGAGCAAAAGAAAATATTGCTGGTTTAATCGAACAGTATAAGTTTAGAGATGCGCTTGATGCATTGATGCTTGTCGCTAGAGATGCAAATAAATTCTTAACGACCTATGAGCCATGGAAGAGTATTAAGTCAGATGAAAATGAAGCAAAAGCTGTACTCCATGCCTGCACCCAAATTGTAGCTAATTTGGCAGTTTTGTCGCAGCCTTTCATGCCGCAAGCTGCAGCCAAAGTATTTGACATGCTTAATATTGAAGCTAGCGCTTGGAATGATGCAGGAGGCCTAAATCTTATCCAAGCCGGACATCAATTAGGAAATCCGAAGTTATTATTTGAAAAAATTGATGAGGATTTTGTAGATGCTCAAAGGGAAAAATTGAAATTGACCAAGAGTCAACAAACAGATAAAAAATACGCACCCGTGAAAGATGAAATACAATTTGATGACTTTGCCAAAATGGATATCCGTATCGGTACTATTATAGAGGCAAAAAAAGTGAAAAAAGCAGATCGATTACTAGAGATTTTGGTGGATTTGGGTTTTGAGAAACGCACGGTAATTTCCGGTATTGCTGAATATTTTAATGCGGAGGATATTATTGGTAAGCAGGTGCAGGTCTTGGTAAATTTAGCCCCTCGTAAAATGAGAGGTATTGAGTCACAAGGTATGATTTTGTTTGCAGAAGATCTAGAGGGTAAACTTCATTTTGTTTCCCCTCCTCATGATTTAGAAAATGGTAGTGAAGTTGCTTGATTTTCTTGCTTTCCGCTAAAATTTTTATTTTGTATATTTATGAAAAACCAATCTAAATGAAAAAAATTCTTACTTACCTATTTTCCTTATCTGTTGCAGGATTAATTGCTCAAACTTGTGCAGGAAGATATCAATCGGAAATATATAGTCAAGTGGATGTGACCACTGTTGATTATGGAAGCGCTATAACACGTCTAGGGGATACACAAATCCTTCAAATGGATATATATCAGGCTGTCGGTGATACAGCAATAGACCGTCCGGTAGTTATTTTTTGTTTTGGCGGTACTTTTATAGCTGGTTCAAGGACATCAAACGAATTGGTGACATTTGCTACGAGTTTAGCCAAGAGAGGTTTTGTCTGCGCCTCGATTGATTATCGTTTAGCGGGAAGTTTATTCGAACTAATCTCTGAGGAAAATCTTATAAAGGTTGTGTTTTCAGCTGTGCAGGATGGAAAAGCAGCTATTCGCTATTTTAGAAAAGATTTTGAGGATGGAAACGCTTTGGGGATAAGTCCAGACAATATATTTATTGGTGGTACATCTGCAGGAGGAATTTTAGCGGCAAATTTAGCTTATGTAGATGACCTGAGTAAGTTACCAAGCGAATGGCAAGGGTGGGCAGAAGAAATAGGAGGCATAGATGGTTTGAGTGGTAATCCCGGTTATTGTTCATATCCAAATGGGGCCTTTGGTTTCGCAGGAGCAGTCGGAGATACCTCATTCATAGATGCAAATGATGTTCCTTACTACGCCTGTCATTCCACAGGAGATCAAACGGTAAAATATGGCTATGGCGCACCCTTAGAAAATCCTTTTATTACCATCCCAGTAAGTTTATATGGCAGCGGAGAAATGGAAAAAAGGTTCAATAATGTTGGTATATATAATGTTTTAGATACCTATACAGGTGGAAGTCATCCACCTTTGAATACGTCGCAGCGTATGGATGACACTAGAGATAATCTTGGGGTGTTCTTATATAACTTGTTAGATTGTAATGCTGCAAACTTGAAAAAACCAGACCAACAGGGTTGTGATGATTTTGGTAATCCAACAAATATTCTTGCAGTAAATGCAGTGAAAGATTGGAAAATATACCCAAATCCTTCAGATAGTTATTTAAGCATTTCAGGTAAAAGTAATTTCGAGGCGCTAAAGATTATGGATGCGATGGGAAGAGAGTTGATTAAATTCTCTGTTAATGAAACTAAGCAGTTAACTATAGATCTGCAGGATTTTGCAAGCGGAATTTATTTCGTTTATGTGCAAACCGAGGGTGTTTGGAGAAGTGAAAAGTTAATATTGAAGTAATTCGAATACCTTAAATAGATTAATGGGATGTTGATCAATCAACATCCCATTTTTTGTAAATAACAGCGCACCTGATAAATTTTAACTTTGACTTATGAAAATTACCTTTTTATTCACTTTGACTAGTTTGATATTCTTTTCTTCATGTGCTCAAAATGATGCAGGTCAAATTGAAAAGGAAATGAAGAATACTAATCATTTAATTGATCAAACTAGCCCATATTTGCTGCAGCATGCATACAATCCTGTTGATTGGTATCCATGGGGTGAGGAAGCTTTAAAAAAAGCAGAGGACGAGAATAAATTGATTTTGATTAGTATCGGATATGCTGCTTGTCATTGGTGTCATGTGATGGAGCATGAAAGCTTTGAGGATTCAAGTGTAGCAGCTTATATGAATGAGCATTTTGTGGCCATAAAGGTCGATCGAGAGGAGCGACCCGATATAGATCAAGTATATATGAATGCTGTTCAATTACTTTCAGGAAGTGGTGGATGGCCATTAAATTGTATCGCTTTGTCAGATGGCCGGCCTATATATGGAGGCACTTATTTCCCTAAGAACCAATGGTTAAATTTACTTGAACAAGTAGGTGATTTTGTCAAGAAAAACCCCGAAAAAGCAGAAGAACAAGCTGCAGCGCTTACGGCAGGTGTTCAAAATTCTGAACTTATTCAACTTCAGGAAGAGGCAAGCAAACATACGAAAGGTGATTTAGTTAAGATTTGGGATAACTGGAAGCCCAAAATGGATTTTAATCAAGGAGGGATTGATCGTTCACCAAAATTCCCTTTACCAGTTTCTTACGAATACTTATTGCAATACCATTTCTTGAGTAAGGATGAGTCTGCCCTTAATATCACTGAAGTGACCTTGGACAAAATGGCTGATGGCGGAATTTATGATCAAATCGGAGGTGGGTTTGCCCGCTACTCAACAGATGCTAAATGGAAAGTGCCTCATTTTGAAAAGATGCTCTATGATAATGGCCAGTTGGTGGGGCTTTATGCGCGAGCGTTTCAACATTCTAAAAATCCTTATTACAAGCAAATTGTCGAAGAAAGCTTGGGATTCATCAAACGAGAAATGACTTCAGATGAAGGAGGGTTTTATTCCTCCTTAGATGCGGATAGTGAAGGAGAAGAAGGAAAGTTTTATGTTTGGAAAGCTGAGGAATTAGACGCTGTACTCGGTGAAGAAAGTGCTTTAATAAAAGAATTTTACAATGTAAGTGAATCCGGCAATTGGGAATCGAATAATATCTTATATAGGACAAGGTCTAAAGAAGATGTCGCGAACAAATATGGATTAGGTTTAGATCAGTTTGACCAAAAGCTGGCAAAAGCAAAGAAAGCATTGCTAAAGGAGAGGTCCAAACGCATTCGTCCAGGCTTAGATGATAAGATTTTATGTGCTTGGAATGCTTTAATGTTGAAAGGATATGTTGATGCATATCGAAGTATTGAAGGTGATGAATATTTAAGCATGGCAGAAGAAAGTGCTTTATTTATTCTTGAAAATTTTAAACGTGCAGATGGAGGATTAAACAGGAATTACAAAAATGGTCACTCGAGCATCAATGGCTTTTTAGATGATTACGCTTTTACCATTGAGGCCCTTATTGGTCTTTATCAAGCTACCTTTGATGAGAAATGGTTGATAGAAGCAGATCTATTGATGGTATATGCTTTGGCTCATTTTGGTGATGAAAATTCTATGATGTTCTTCTATACTTCAGATGAAGATAAAGCTTTGGTTGCGCGAAAAATGGAAGTAACTGACAATGTGATTCCTTCGTCTAACTCTGCTATGGCAAAAAACCTATATATCCTCGGAAAATTACTTTACAAAGACGAATATATTGATAGGTCCGTTCAAATGCTTAATAATGTCAAAGAACAAACTTCAACAGGAATGTCATATTATGCCAACTGGGATATACTTTTATCTTGGCTTGTAAGTGAGCCTTTTGAGGTAGTTATTGTAGGGAAGGATTATTTGGCAATGCGAAAGGAGTTTGATCAGCACTTCTTGCCAAATGTTTTTCTAGCTGGAGGAAGAATAGAAGGTAAGTTACCCATTTTGGAAAACAAACTTGTTAAAGGAGCAACAACCATTTATGTTTGTCAAAATAAGGTTTGTAAACTACCAACGGCAAGTGTTCAAGATGCATTAAAACAGCTTAATAAATAGATATGGCAGATTTTAAACAATATTATATCATTCCGGAGATTCCTGAAATTGTATACAAAGCTTTGACAAATGAGCTAATTTTAAAATTATGGACCGGCTTTGATGCAAGCATGCAAGAAGAAGAAGGAACTGAGTTTAGTATGTGGGATGAGAATATATCTGGAAAGAACTTGAAATTCGAACCCAATAAAATGATTCAGCAAGAGTGGTACTTTGGAGAACAAGAACAACAATCCGTGGTTACCATAAAATTGCACCCGCACAAAAAAGGAACATCTGCGGAGTTAATTCATACCAATATTCCAGCGGAAGATTTTGATGCCATGGTTGAAGGCTGGAACAATACTTATTTTGCTGATCTGATTGACTTCTATACGGGGGAATAGGTCATAAATGCGTCCGAATTAGTATGCCTGTTCATTATAATGCTAGATGAGTTCGGATATGTGATTAAATAAGTCTAGGATATACTACTATCAGGTCGATATTTCTTTTTCAATCCGTACAGGAAGTTTCTAAGAAACTGGTCTTGACATTCTCTATATTGACTCTGCTTAGGATTTCTAAAAAATGCGCTTAACTCATGCTTGCTTAGACGTAAGTCAACTGAATTGAATAAATCCAATATGTCAAAATCTTTGAGCTGCAAAGCTATTTTGAGTTTTCTTAAAATGATATTATTATTCAATATTTGCTCAGTTTCCGGCGATGGCCCTTCCTTTTTGCCCCGCTTTAAATTTATAAATCCATTGAGGTAATGGGCAAGCTTATGATCTTGGAGAATTAAAAAGATTGGATCTTCCTCTTTCTTCATCCACTTCACAACTTCCTCTTCTTCAACCCTTAACTCTCCCAATTTAAAGATGTTAATCATCTCCTTATTAGAAAAATTAAATATGAATCGAAGCTGTCGTAAAACATCATTATTATTCATAGTTAAAATTTTTCTTCTTGATTAGTAAAGGTTTTTGGGACCAATTTCGTCCCCATAAGGCCAAAACGAACTCCTATTTCAATTGGACTAGCAATCATTATGTAATGAATTGCATTGTAGCCATAATTTCTCAGTTGATTACCCATGTTGATTCTTTCCAATTCAAGAAAGAAAGGAGCAATCCATTGAAATCCTCCAAAAACATCAATTAAACAATTTTTCGAACCTATATTAAACTGCGCTCCTGCAACTAATCCTCCTCCAAACTGTATCCCACGAGTATTTCGGTCAACAAAGAAATAATCGAAGTAGCCAAATGCCAATTTTGGCTGAATATAGGGACCTAAAATGCCATTTTCACTAAAATATCTTCTGTAGGCCCCTTCAAGGCGCAATCCTGAGGGTAGCCAATAAGTGTGTCCTCGCAATTCTAAGAGGTAACTAGAGTTATGGCTTATTATCTTTTCAAAGCTTATTCGTGGAGAGAGAAGACGAGGGGCAAACTTGATAGCAAAGCTTGGTCTTTCAGTAAAATTTATTTCGATACTTTGGGCAACAGTGCTTTCAAACAAAGAGCAAAACATAATCACTAAGAGTCCTATGTGTTTCATTACCATAAAATTAATACAATGTTTTAGTCAAGTGCACTTATTTAATTGAGGTAGGATCAAGATCAATTTTACACTTGCAATACACCTGTGCTAAATGGTTTCTCAATAGGAGCGTGATCGGCTGCTTCAATGCCCATACTTATTGCGTTTCGTGTATCTAAAGGATCTATTATATCATCTACCCATAAGCGCGCTGCGGCATAATATGGATTGGTTGTGGTATCATAACGATCTTTTATTTTATTGAATAGCTCCGCTTCTTTTTCAGGAGTTATTTCCTCTCCTTTTTTCTTTAAGGAAGCCACTTGAATTTGCAATAAGACCTTTGCTGCTTGTGCACCGCCCATAACGGCAATCTTTGCACTAGGCCAAGCCAACATTAAACGAGGGTCATAGGCTTTACCACACATGGCATAATTGCCCGCTCCATAGGAGTTGCCTACTACAACGGTAAATTTGGGAACTACGCTGTTAGCCATGGCATTAACCATTTTGGCGCCGTCTTTTATGATACCCCCATGCTCAGAACGTGAACCAACCATAAAACCACTTACATCATGTAAGAAAACCAATGGTATTTTCTTCTGGTTACAATTCATAATAAATCGAGCAGCTTTATCTGCGCTATCACTGTAGATGACTCCTCCAAATTGAAGCTCACCCTTTTTAGTTTTAATTATTTCACGTTGATTCGCGACAATTCCAACGGCCCAGCCATCAATTCGTGCATAACCGCAAACGATAGTCTTGCCAAAACCTGCTTTATATTCTGTGAATTCAGAATCATCAACTAATCTTTCTATTAATTCAACAGAGTCATATGGTTTTGCATTTCCTTCTGAAACCAAACCGAAAATCTCTTTGGGGTCTTTTATTGGTTCTTTGGACTCCACTCGGTTAAATCCAGCTTTTGCATTACTCCCAAGCTTATTCATTAGTTTTCGAATGGTTTTTAAACATTCTTTATCATCCTTCATTTTATAATCGCACACTCCAGAAATTTCTGTGTGTGTCGAAGCTCCTCCCAGTGTTTCATTGTCTATAACTTCGCCAATGGCTGCTTTAACTAAGTAGCTACCCGCAAGAAAAATAGAACCAGTTTTATCGACAATAAGTGATTCATCACTCATAATAGGCAAGTAAGCCCCTCCTGCGACACAACTGCCCATAACTGCAGCTATTTGAGTAATTCCTAGACTACTCATCACTGCGTTGTTACGGAATATTCGTCCAAAATGTTCTTTGTCGGCAAAGATTTCATCTTGTAAGGGTAAAAACACGCCTGCACTATCCACCAAATAGATAATAGGTATTTTATTCTCCATTGCTATTTCTTGGGCTCGAAGATTTTTCTTTCCAGTGATTGGAAACCATGCACCTGCTTTTACTGTGGCGTCATTAGCTACTACGATACACTGTCGGCCTTCAATATATCCCATCACGACAACCACTCCGGCAGAAGGACAACCCCCATAATCTGCGTACATTCCATCACCTGCTAAGGTACCTATCTCAAGTTGCGATTTGTTTTCATCCAATAAAAATGCGATGCGTTCACGAGCGGTAAGTTTGCCTTTTTCCTTGTGTCTGGCGATGCTCTTTTCGCCACCACCCAATGCTGCTTGATCCTTTTTATATTTAAGATCGGCAAGCATAATTCGCATATTATCTTCGTTCTTGTTAAAATCTTTGTCTGACATCAATTATTGATTTTGAATGGCATGCAAAATACATTAAAAAAATTACAGAAAAAAAAGTTAGCCCTTATTTGATTCTAGCATCAAATATTTATTAACTTTGTGATTGGGCAAGTCTTATACGACCAGCTCCTGCTGAATCCCCCAGGTCTTGATCGAAGCAAGGGTAGGCGGTTGTAGCGGTGCGATGTGAGTAACTTGCCCTTTATTTAATTACAGTTTGTTGATTTCACAGTTCAAGCTATTCAATTTCTAGCGTGTAAATTTTTCCAGTATCTACCAAGTGATAAGTTTAACTTTTCTCTTTTGGGCTTCCCAAAAAGAACAAACATCTTATGCTTTGTGGCAAATAAAAGAATGCGAAGTGATTAGCAAATTTTTACAGATTTATGCCTAATTTAGCACCTTATTTAAGTAATTAAAAGTTAATATTATGAAATACGCAGGTATATTATTGATTGCTCTTTTGGCCCTCAGTTCATGTTCAAGTGATTCTAGTCAAACAGCAGTCGAAAAAATTGAAGTGAATGAAGACGTTTTAGCAGATTCAAAATCTAAGTTAGCGGTGGAAGGAATGGTATGCAGTATGGGCTGTGTTTCTGCTATTCAAAATAAGTTGAGAGCTACTCCTGGAGTCGCTTCAGCAGTTGTTAATTATGAGGAGAGTTATGCGATGATATCTTTTGATAGTAAGTTGGTTGATGAAAATCAATTGATTGAAGCTATTGGAAGTATTGGAGATAATTCCTATTCCGCAAATCCTTTTGAAGATTTAGAAATGGTTCCGGAAGCGGATGGCATCGAATTAACCGAAGAAGAAGAGTTAAGTATAAAAGGATAATTTGCCCAAACAGTTTTTAAAAAAGGGCTATCTATATAGCCCTTTTTTTTATGTACTTTGCATTCGGCACTATGAAAATATTAATCTTACGTTTTAGCTCTATTGGAGACATTGTACTGACCACGCCTCTGATAAGGTGTGTGAAGGAACAAGTGCAGGATTGTACTTTGCATTTTGCAACGAAACAGGCCTATCGAGGTTTGGTGGATAATAATCCGTATCTAGATAAGGTGCATGTATTGGAGGATGACATCAACACCTTGATTCAAGAATTGCAGGAAGAAAAATTTGATTTGATTTTAGATTTGCATCACAATATTCGGACGCAGATTATAAAGATGAGGCTCCGGGTAAAGAGTGTTTCCGTCAATAAACTAAATTGGGAAAAGTGGTTGTTGACACAATTTAAAATCGACAAGCTACCCAATTATAAGCATATTGTCAGCCGCTATTTACATACGGTAAAATCAATAGGTGTATCTTATGATAAAGGAGGACTTGATTATTTTATTCCAAAAGAGGATGAGCTTGACATTCATCAGCTTTTCCCTGAAGCAAGTGTTGGGTATGTTGCGTTTGCAATAGGTGCAAAATATTCAACAAAACGCTTACCATACCTTAAAATCGTTGAAATATGTGAGCAAATAGAACTGCCAATCATCTTGCTTGGAGGATTGGATGATTCAGCAAGGGGAGAGGAGATTGTTTTACAAGGTGGTGACACGAAGATATTTAATGCATGCGGTAAGTTGAATCTGAACCAATCCGCATTTATATTAAAAGAAGCAAAACTGGTTATTAGCCATGATACGGGATTAATGCATATTGCCGCTGCATTTGAAAAATCAATAATCAGTATTTGGGGAAATACAATGCCTGAATTGGGGATGTATCCATACTTAGAAAAGAGTGAATTTGTTGCTATTCAGGTGAAAGAGCTTAACTGTCGTCCATGCTCAAAAATTGGATATAAAAAATGCCCCAAAGGGCATTTTAAATGTATGCAAGATATTGATGTTAATGAGGTAGTTACGGCCTTAAATTATTTTCTAAAACCTGCTTAATTGCCAGCTCTAACATACTATTTTCTTTGGATTTTGGATCATATGGGGCTTTCAAGTCATAGTCATATCTGTTTGCTACAATATTATAAACCCAGGCTTTCATTCCACTATTATATTCTTTAATGAGCTCATAAAAGTTTTGGCCCGTTTCCCGGTTAATCATTTTTACCAGCACTTTGCCTTCAGAAATCTTTAAATCCCGCAGCTCTTTTTCAAATTCATTCATCAACTCTTTTTTTCTATTTTTTTTATATTTTTTGAAGTGTTTCTTTTTCAAATTATTTTTCTCTTCTTCCAAATCATTCACTACTGACTTTGCTATTTGATAGTAAGGATAAACTTTTTTTACTCGTTTTAAATAATACTTATACCAGTATTCATCTTGCCGGTTCTCAAACTTGTGACCGGTAATTGAAATTTCGGGGATATTTAATAAAGGGATGGTGTCCCCATTAAAAACAACACCATACAAAACTTGTATTTGGTCATTATATTCATAGCCTTCCTGAGCATAGGATAAGTGAAGACTAGACAGGGTTAATAAAACAGATGCAATAAATGGCTTCATAACTCTAATTTTAATTTAAGAAGAGAATTTCGAATTTAGTAGTTTCAAATGATATGCCAAAAAAAAGCCCCGATAAAATCGAGGCTTTTCAAAGAGTTAGTATGGATTATGACTTTTTAAATTTGAAGGTAATCTTACCTAGGTCGCTGCAGTTGCAGGTGTTATCGCTGACGTCTCTGTCTGTCACTTGAAGAAGCGCATAGTCCGAGCCTCCTCTGAGCTTAACAATAAAAATGTCGTTCAGTGATGGATTAAGAACTGTACTTGTAGCGGAACCTGCTGCAAAGACTGCCATTGCATCTTCTACCGTACCATTAGCGTAGTCGAAAGTATTTGATTTTACAAACTGCGAACCATTGCCTGTACCTGTGGTCCAAGAGCCCGTAAAGTTTCCACCGGCAATATCTATATTTTTCATGTCTTTATCTGCTTCACTTCCTGCAGATGCCACAACGGTCTCAGCTACTAAATCATAGGCACCTTCTAATGAACCACCAACGTGGAAAAAATCGCCAATAATCTCAGGCCCAAAAGGTGTAGAAACAACTCCACTTATTCCAGAGACAGTTAAAGATTTAGAAGCAGATTCACCATCACTATCTGTTACAATAAATGTGTAAGTTTCAGAAACACCATCTTCAGGAGCATCCCGTGTAAATGTTTCAGTGTAAGAGGCTGTATTGATTGCAATGGAAGTATCCGCGCCTCCAGTTAATTGAATTTCCAGCGATGAAAGTTGTTTACCACTCGTTGAGTTTTCATTAGCAACAACAGTAACATCAAATGTGGTTCCTTCCATAATCGTATTGGTAGCACTTAATCCTGCTGAAGAAATAGTAAGCAAAGGAGCTAAGCCCTCAGAGCTAGGATTTTTTTCACATTTTGTAAAAAAACTTAAAGCGACTAATCCCGAAAGCACAAAAAATAGATTTAAATTTTTCATTTGGTTTAATTTTTTTTTATTATTTAAAGGTAATTAATTTTTATAAATATTGAAAGGATATGTTTTCTTTTTAGGGTATAGCGGAACTGGAATTATGGTAATTTACCTTTTCAAGCTTTATTTTTTAAAATGATTTACATTGATTATTCAATTAGGTTAAAAAAAAGATTAAATCTGCTTAATATTTAATGAAAATTGTTACTTTTGGACGGCTTGAGTAGTTCTATTGCCAAATTTAGGACTGTTTAATTTAATTACTAACTAACTAAAAACTAATGATGAATAAACTATTTACCTTATTATTCGTGTTAATGTCATCTAGTCTAGTTGCCCAGAATTGGGAAGTTCTAGCAGAGGATGTAGACTATAGAATCGAGAAAACTCATATTATATGTAATTCTACTCAGGGTTACGATTACGACTACACCGTATTAAATTTTGAAAATCTATCCAATCAGGCCCTAGAGATTAGCTTTAATATGGAACGATGGTATAATGCAGATTATTGTCATGGTTGCTCAGACGGAGACCACAATACAATAAGAACATTATCAATACCAGCCAATTCCTCTATTACGGGTACATGCTCTTCTTCAGAGGATTACCTTAAAATATTTGATCATTCTAATACCAACGTCCCAACAGCCTGGAAAAGTAAGTTGACAACATTAGTAATTAACAAAATAGAATCAATTAAAAAATAAGAAGCTATGAAAAAAGTATTATTTGCAATAGTTACAGCGTTATCTCTGAGTTCGCTTCAGGCGCAATGTGTCACGGATGCTATTTTAGATGTAGATACCATAGATTGCGGAGATTCGGTCAATGTAACCATTAACAGTTTTGCACGATCACTACTTACTGAAGTATTTGGTCCAACGGGGCCTACAGATCCAGGGTGGGCCCAAACAGCGGGTGCGATATATACCACTCCTTTTATACCTAGTCCATCAAATGATACTTATTTTTGGATGGGAGCGACCAATGTTCTGCCAGCAGCACTAGGCTCTGTAGGGTTTGATGTTTCATTTGGGGGGCAAGTTTGTTTTGATTTTGCATACGCTGTTCAGGGAGGAAATGCACCAATAGAAGGGCCTGATTTATCTGAAGAGGGAATTACGCTTCAATATTCAACGGATAATGGATTGACTTGGCAAGACCTTCAATACATGCAGCCAAATGGGGAGTTCTTGCCGTCCAATCCCGGACCAGGAAATCCAATGACTAACCCGCCTTTTAATGCCACGGGTACGCCTTTCACGGTTTGGAATTCAGTTTGTTTTCCATTACCTCCTGGTGCGCTTACATCAAATACTTCTTTCCAGTGGATCCAGGAGTTTAACTCCGGAGCATGTTGTGATCATTGGGGCTTAGATAATATTCAAATCTTGGCAGCAGATCCAGCTTATGGCTTGTTTGATGAAGCGGGTAACTTTTTACCTTCAAATACGTTTTCATTAAGTCCTACTGATGATACGACTTATAACTTTATTTACACGAATGGTGTTAATGATACTTGTGCAACCAGTGCTACCGTATCCTTGAATCCTACAGATGCAGGTCCCGATATTATGGTGGCTTGTGATGGTATTGGTACCTTACTGCAATCTGATGGAGTTGCACCATGGTCTACTGTTTCTTGGTCGCCGGCTTCTGGCTTATCCAGTGTTACAAATCCTAGTCCTTTTGCGAACCCATTAGTAGATACTGACTATACGCTTACATCCGATTGCGGTGTGGATATTGTTTCTGTTTTTGTAGAAGAGTCTTTTGATATTGATATTGTTCAACCCGACACAATTTGTTTGAATGGTTCATCTTTCATTAACCTATCTACAACACCATCATCAGTTTCTATTGCAAGTGTTGAATGGAATTTCCCCGGTACACTAAATACACCAACAGGAAATCAGGTCTTGGCAAGTCCAACCACCACCACCCAATATGTAGCAACTGTCACATCCGATAGTGGTTGTGTGATTCAGGATTCTACTCTATTGGTGGTTGATGGTTTTGCATCTTCTATTTCTGTTACACCGAGTGACCCAGACGTATGTTCTGGAGAATCTGTTGTTTTAACAGCTGCTACAGAGGCAAACCCAACCCCTTACACTTTAATTCAAGGAACCTACAATCCTTTTTCTACTGCAGGAGGAACTCCGGTTACAGGCTTGACTGATGACAATACAGTAGGTCCGATTAACATAGGATTTAATTTTCCTTTCTTCGGAAATCTTTATAACTCTTTTTGGATATCATCCAATGGATATATGACTTTTACTGCTCCAGCAGGGTCATTTCTAGGTAATCTTAATATTCCCAATGCTGCTCAACCCAATAATATCATTGCATGGGGTTGGGACGATATGAACTTTAATAATGGTGGTACAGTCAATTATTATGTTGGTGGAGCTGCCCCAAACCAATATTTTGTAATCAATTATCTTGACGTGCCTCACTTTGGAGGGGCTGTTGGAACGGAAATAAGTGTTCAAGTTGTCATTTATTCAAATGGCTTAATTGAAATTAACAATATTAGTGTTTTACCGGATGCATTCGGAACGATGACTCAGGGTATAGAAAATGCAACAGGTACGAGTGGGGTTTCTGACCCTGCAATAAATAATGTAGCAATTACATCTATTGGAGAAAATTGGTCATTTGTTCCGGTAACAGGTCCTGTTAATCCTGTTTATTCTTGGAGTCCTCCATTGTATCTAAACGATACTAGTGGAGCTGTGGTCACCTCTTCACCTGATGGCGATATTGAATACTTTGTGACTATGGTTGATGGCCTTTGCTCATCGACTACTTCAGTATTCGTTAATGTTGATTCTTTATTGGCTGTAGGAGATTTAGACTACACCCTTGAATGTCCTGAAGACTCATTTCAATTCAATGTTCAATTTGAAACTTCAATTTTCAATAGTTTATCCAATGGTCCTGGACCATGTAGTGGTGGTACAGGAAATTATACTTTAGGTGAAGTTGGCACTGGTACAGGTACTTCTGCTGTCACTGGTACTCCATATGAAGGTTTTTGGGAAGATGGTAGAATGCAGATTTTATACACAGCTGCAGATTTAAATGCTGCAGGATTTACTGGTGGTGAAATGCAATCTATTGCTTTTAATGTTGTAGTGAAGGGTAGCACTGCCCCCTTTAACAATTTTAGAGTTGCAGTTAAACCAACAACATTAGCGGCATTAACTGCTTTTGATAATGGTGGTTTTACGCAAGTTGTAAATCCATATTCGCATACCACACAAATAGGTTGGAATACACATACATTTGATACCCCATTTTGTTGGGATGGAGCAACAGATTTATTGTTTGAAGTTTGTTTCGATAATGCTGCATGGACAACTGACGATGATGTAGCAGTTACTCCTACTGCAGGAAATACAACAATTTATGATTTTGCTGATAATGCTTCTGGTTGTACATTAGGAACTCCCAATGTTCCCTCCAATCAAAGACCAAATTTGAGATTCAACTATGAGAATTTAGTTGCAGGAATAGCTACTATAGATGCTGCATGGACTCCGACCTCATCTTTTGTAGATGCAACTGTTGAAAACCCTATCGCCTTAAATGTGGGCTCAACAGCTCAATATCCGGTAACACTTACAGCGGGAAGCTGTACTTCGATAGATACAGTTAATATAACTTTTGGAGCAGGATATTCACTTACAAACGATACCGCTGTATGTGCAGGTGAAAGTGTTCAACTGGAGGCGAATGGTGGGTCAAATCATTCATGGACTCCGGATAATGAAACATTAACATCGACTACTATTTCAAATCCTGTTGCAACACCTGCTGCTACAACGGATTATGTAGTTAGTTTAGATTTAACAAATTGCAGTGTAGTGGATACGGTGACTGTAGTGGTAAATGCCTTACCTGTTTCAGCCATTAATAATGGAGTAGCTGAAGAGATTGTTTGTGATGGTGCTAATGCCGATCTAATAAGTGATGCGAATTCAAGCTGGACAAACGATTGGACAGGTCCAGAAACGGGGTCAGGTGTTTCCTTAGCTGTTACAGCAGAAGGTACATATGTTTTGACATCGACAGATGGTAATGGTTGTGTATCTTCTTCTACTATTTTGGTTAGCTTTAATGATAATCCAATCCTTGATCCAAACATGGTCAGAAATATTCTTTGCTGCAATGGAGATGAGGTAATTGTTGATTTTGCTAGTTTGATTACCAACGGAGTTGGGTTTGGAGAAGCTTTTTGGGAAAATAGTTCCACAGCCTCGGGTGCAAGCGCTACCGTTGCTTCAAATGAGGATGGCACCTATGATATATTGGTAGTTTCTTCAGACGGATGTGGCACTGCTGCTCAAATTACTTTTCAAACGAATTGCTTAAATCCAGACATCGTTGATATAGATTCTATAGTCTTTGGGGCAAGTGAAGCGTATACGGTAAATACTGATTTCCCATTAAGTAATGAGTCATGGGCACCTAATTTTACAGGAAGTAATTTCTTAGCGAATACGGCTAGTAACGATTTTGAAACAGTCTCAGTTGTTGCTGAAGCAGAATTTACCCTAAATGACGGAAGTCTTTATACTTGCTCAGAATCTGACTCAAGCCAAGTTTACATTTTTGTACTAGGAAATCCAATGATGCCAGATGCTTTTTCGCCTAATGGTGACAATCTTAACGATAGGCTTTTTCCTGTTAATCTTGATCTTAGCACCACTATTAGTGTGTTTAAAGTGTTTAATCGATGGGGAGATGTCGTATATGAATACAATGGTGATAATGGATGGGATGGAACTTGGCAAAGCGAAGATCAATCGGCTGACGTCTATACTTATTACTTGGTGATAGATAAGGTAGCCACTGAATTTGTGATCTCAGGATCAGTCACACTAATTAGATAAAACTTAAAACCCGAATAAATGAAACCAAGAATTTTAATATTTTTAGCCTGCTTGATGCTTATAGGCACTAAGTTAAGTGCGCAAGACATTCATTTTTCTCAGTATTACGCCTCACCGCTTACGCTTAATCCTGCTTTGACGGGTAAGTTTAATGGTTTGTGGAGAGTAAATAGTATATATAGAGATCAGTTTAGAAACGCTGTAAATCAGAACCCAACGGCATATATGACGCCTTCGCTTTCAGTTGACTTTTCTTTATTGAAGAATAAATTGAAAACAGATGCTTTAGGATTAGGAGCCGTTGTTTTGTTCGATAAAGTTGGGGGTCTGCAAACTATGAAAGCTGGTGTTAGTTTAGCTTATCATAAAGGCTTAGACAAAAATAATAAGTATCATTTATCTTTGGGATTACAAGGGATTTATGGGAATCGTAATATAAATCCTGATTTCACTTTTGAAGAAGAATTAATTGCTAATCCTACTTTTCAAGATGATCAATTTTTAGCTTCAATTACAAAGCCAGTTAATTCTGTAGATATGAATGCTGGATTGTTGTTTGATGGACAATTTACAGATTGGATGACTTTTTATGGCGGATATTCTTTTATGAACATATTGCGACATAAGGATGATTTTATTGCTGACAACAATGGTAATCCTCAGTTTGAAACACCATTTAGGCATGTGGCACATGCAGGATTTGAATTTGAAGTTAAAAAATTAGTCATTATCCCAGGTGCTTTGTTTCAGACAACCGCACAAACTAAGGAAATTAATTTCGGATCAACTTTTGGATATAA
>CAZZMB010000017.1:45546-46916 GCA_964655225.1 uncultured Chitinophagales bacterium
CGAAAAACAAGAATCTGAAGTAACAACGATACCTGGTTTAAACAATCCGCTTCAGGACTATTCGCCTAAATACCTCAGTGAGAATGAAATTTTAATGGCTGCTCTTTTACCGGAAGAAGCTGTTAACTTGGATGAAGCACGAGATGCAAATACTGATTATTATTCAAAACTTTTTGTTGCTAGCAACGGTGGAGATTCTTGGTCAAATGAATTATTGCCTGAAAATATTAATGTGCCGGGTTTGCACAATGGTAATGGCGTATACACTGAAGATCGGAGCACACTATATTACACACAATGCGCGGAAGTCAATGCGTTTAAAATGTCTTGTAATATTTACCGTTCGACTAAAAATGGAGATACTTGGGGAGATCCAGAAATGTTAAGTATAAATAAGGCGAATTCTTCAACAACTCAGCCAGCCTTAGGTATGGATGCAGCAGGCAATGAAGTTTTGTATTTCGTTTCTAGTCGTGCGGGAAGTAAAGGCGGAATGGATCTTTACTATGCTACCTTAGATGAAGATGGAAACTTAGGATCTGCAACAAATATGGGTACTGAGTTTAATACTAAATATGATGAAGTAACTCCTTTCTATGATGCAAAAAATAGTATATTATATTTTAGTTCTAATGGCTTTGCTGGAATGGGAGGCTTAGATGTATTTAAGGCTGAGGTAATTGATGGTGAATGGTCAGAGGTCGTTAATGGTGGATATCCGCTGAACTCTAGTGCTGATGATTTATATCTTGCCTTGAATGAGAGAGGTTCTAAAGGATATATGGTGTCAAATCGTCCTGGTACGACTTCTAATCGAGGAGAAACTTGTTGTGATGATATTTTTAGAGTAAAGCTGAAGACAGATAAATATGTACTTGTACAAGCGACAAACTCTAAAGGGGTTTCATTGGATGCTGTAGATGTTTCACTTTATGCGGTTAAGGGTGAGAAGGATTCCGAGTTTATCAATAAAGGTATAACTGGAGATGATGAAGTTGTTTTCTTTGTAGAAGAAGCCAACTATAAGTTAAATGGCAACAAAGAAGGTTATTGGCCTAGTATAAAAAATGTAAATATGGTTGAAATCACCGAAGCTGAGGAGGATACTATTCTCAAAGTCTTAGTTCTCGAAGCTATAAATAGAGCGACTGTAGAGAACGTATACTTCGCATTCGATATGAATGAAATCCGTGAAATGTACCAAGATGAAATGGATACGGTGATTGCGCTGATGATGAAGTATGAAGAAATTATATTGAAGATAGAGGGGCATACCGATTCTAAAGGTTCAGACAGTTATAATATGGTACTATCTGAAAGAAGATCAAACGCTGCGAAAGAATACATCATTGAACAAGGTATTGATGAAG
>CAZZMB010000018.1:0-26827 GCA_964655225.1 uncultured Chitinophagales bacterium
AAGTATGTTGTTGGGAGCAGATCCTTTAGATATCTTATTGGGAATGTAAATTATTTATAATCAAATGTTTAAGCAATTTAAACAGTAAAGTGAAATAAGTTGAATTTAAGATATGCCTAGGCTATCTGCGAGCCTTTGATGTTTAGATTTCTCAACTGAATTTCTTATTAATCAAGTATTCTCTAACTTCACGGTATACAAAACAATAACATATGGAAATAGATTGGTTTAGATTGATAGTCGGAATTTTAGCAATTTTTTTTGGGCTTTATGCCATATTTATCAGAGCAAGAGCTGCAGATTCGACCAAACTCAATGCCATGAAAAAGCAATGGGGCGAGGATAAAGGGAAAATGATTCACTTTGTTTTCTATGGTTTTCTTCCAATTGTGCTTGGATGTTTAATGTTGCTAAAAGCTTTTAATATAGTATAGAATTATGTCCAAATTATATGATGTCATCCTAGTAGGAGCAGGCCTGTCGGGAATAGATGCTGCCTATAGAATCCAGACAGATTGCCCTGATTTATCTTATACCATAATTGAAGCACGGGAAGCTATTGGTGGGACATGGGATTTGTTTAAATATCCTGGTATTCGTTCTGATTCAGACATGTACACCTTGGGATTCCCTTTTTATCCATGGAAAAATCCCAAAGCAATTGCCGATGGTCCTTCAATTCTTAAATACATTAAAGAAACGGCTGCTCATTTTGGAATTGATAAAAAAATCCAGTTCAAAAAACGTGTAGAAAAGGCCTCATGGTCTGCTAAGGATAAACTGTGGACAATTAAAATTAATACACAAGACCAACTCATCGAATATCAGTGTAAATTTTTATTCATGACTAGCGGATATTACAACTATGAGCAAGGCTATGCGCCAAGCTTTCCAGGAAGTGATCTATTCAAGGGACCTATCATACACCCACAACAGTGGGATGAAAATCTTACCTATACCAATAAAAAAATTATTGTGATAGGTAGTGGGGCAACGGCTGTTACGCTCGTACCGGAATTGGCTAAAAAGGCAAAGAAAGTGACTATGCTTCAGCGCTCGCCTTCTTTCATTATGTCTTTACCAAGTGAAGATGTATTTGCTAATTTTCTAAATAAATGGTTACCAGGCAACTTTGCCTATTCACTCATCAAATGGAAAAATGTACTACTTGCAATGTTTTTGTATCAGTATAGTCAGAAAAGACCGGAATCCATGAAGGCATTTATTATGAAGGGGGTTCATCGAGGGTTAAAAACAGATAAACTAGATAGCCATTTTAGGCCCAATTATAATCCGTGGGATCAGCGACTCTGTTTTGTCCCAGATGGCGATTTTTTCAAAGCTGTTCGAGGGGGTAAAGCGGAAGTAATTACCGATCAAATTAAAGAATTCACTAGTCTAGGAATTCAGACTAATTCAGGTAAATTTATTGAGGCTGACATTATAGTCAGTGCCACAGGACTTAAACTACAATTACTCGGAGGGATGAGTGTCACCGTGAATGATAAAAAAATAGACCCGAGCACCTTACATAGCTATAAAGGAGTAATGTTTAGTGATATTCCAAATTTTGCGTTTGCTGTGGGCTACACCAACGCTTCATGGACCTTAAAGAGTGATTTAAACTGTCAATTTGTGACCCGATTACTCAATCATATGAAGAAAAGTCAAACATCGATTGTAACCCCAAGATTTGACATTGACAAATACGGCTCTGAACCCCTACTAGATTTTGATGCAGGATATGTAAAACGAGCCTTAGAACATCTTCCTAAACAAGGGTCTAAAAAACCGTGGAAAGTACATCAAAACTATATAAAAGATACAATTTCCTTAAAACTTGAAAAAATCAATAATTCCAATTTAGAATTCAAGCAATAACCCAATTTAAATAATTTCCAACCATCTTACAACTCGAAGAAAAAAAGGCGCTGTATAATTATCTTGAAAATTTAATTCAAGAAAGAATAGTTCGCTTAAAAAACGAACTTAATGATATCATTACCTCAAGGGACGCTGAGTCCAAGAGTTCTGCAGGCGACAAATATGAAACAGGTCGAGCAATGATGCAAATTGCGCAACAACAATTGGAAACGCAACTCATGCAACAAAACAACTTATTGAGTCAGTTAAAGCTCTTCCAAAACGCACGAATAAAACAGCAGGTATCAGCTGGAGCAATGATTTTTAGCAATCATGAAGTCATCTATCTTAGCATTGGACTAGGCGAAATAAATTCTCCAATGGGTGACTACCTGGTGATGTCCATTGGCTCCCCTTTGGGACGACTTTTCTTGAACAAAACGGTAGGGGATCAAGTAAATTTCAATAAGCGCACATACACAATTGAGTTTATCTGCTAATACTCATATTTAATTTCAACCTTTATAATATGCATTTATCAAACTCCGTTCATCTTCTTTTAACACACAACAAAAGATAAGAGCGTATTTTTTAGCATTAATGCACCCAGGATTTATAGTAACTCTCATCCTCTATTGAAGCTGCGAATTTAGTTAATTGTAAGGGTTTGAACGTATCAACCATTACCGCTAACTCCTCTGTTTCTTCCTTTCCGATGCTTTTTTCCACCGCTTCGCCATGGGGCCCATGAGGAATACCTAGCGGATGTAAACTTATCATACCTTCTACAACGTCTGTTCGACTCATAAATTTAGGCTCAACATAGTAAAGGACCTCATCGCTATCAACATTACTGTGGTTATAAGGAGCAGGAATCGAGTCGGGGTGATAGTCATACTTCCGCGGAACAAATGAGCAAAGAACAAATCCTGCAGCTGCAAAAGTTTGATGAACTGGCGGTGGTTGATGCACTCTACCTGTAATTGGTTCAAAATTATGAATGGAGAAAGTATACGGAAACAAATAACCATCCCAACCAATAACACCAAATGGGTGATATGCGTATGTTGTGGGATACATATAATCATTCTTCTTAATCATAACCTTGAAATCACCTTCCTCATTGTAGGTCTTTAACTCAGTGGGAGGATTAATATCACGCTCGTAAAAGGGAGAATGCTCAAGTAATTGCCCAAAATCATTTCGATATCGTTTGGGAGTTACAACCGGACTTGAAGACTCAACAATAAATAGTCTGTTATTTTCACTATTGAATTCTAATTGATAAATAGTACCTCTTGGAATAACAATATAATCACCTGTCACAAAAGGTAAATCGCCATATAAAGAATGCATTACACCTCCTCCTTTATGTACAAAAATAACCTCATCAGCAGTAGCGTTTTTATAAAAATAATCCTTCATACTTTTTCTAGGAGCCGCCAAAGAAATTTGACAATCGCTATTAACCATTAGCGTTTTTCGACTATCCAAGAAGTCATCTTCTGCTTTGACTTCAAAGCCGAAGTACTTTCTTGATTTAATATTTTCAGGGTGTGCTATTTCAGGAGCAACTGAATATGGCTCTTCAATTTCCTTAACAGCAGTGGGTATATTGCAATGATAAACCAATGAATAAACGCTATCAAATCCAATAGTAGAAATAAGTTCTTCCGAGTATAATTTACCTTCGGAATTCCTAAATTGAACGTGTCTTTTTTGAGGTATTTTTCCTAATTTATGATAACGTGCCATATTCAATTGGTTTTACAAATAAAATTACAACTTTAACTTCAACAAAAACAATATTTATTCCATATTAGCAGAAGTTTATCAGATATTTGCAAAAATTTTAATTATGACTTTTGGCGCTTTTCTCACCTCTTTTTTAACCTTGTTTGCAGTAATAGATATACTTGGATCTATCCCGATTATACTAGACTTAAGAGAAAAACGAGGTGAAATTCAATCTGCAAAAGCAACTCTTTTTGCGGGAATACTTATGTTCGCATTCTTATTCTTTGGCAATGCCCTTTTGAAAATGTTAGGTATCGATGTTCAAAGTTTTGCTTTAGCAGGCAGTATTGTAATCTTTATTATTGGGTTAGAAATGATTTTAGGTATAAATATTTTCAAGGCTGGAAATGAAGACGCTGGCGACCACAGCATAATGCCTATTGCTTTCCCCATTATAGCAGGTGCGGGGACGCTTACTACAATTCTTTCTTTAAAAGCAGAGTTTGATACCTTGGTTATCTTTTCAGCAATTGTCGGTAATTTGGTATTCGTCTATGTCGTTTTGAAAACAAGTAAGTTTTTGAAAATGAAAATGGGACCAAGTACACTTGAAATTCTAAGAAGGATTTTTGGAGTAATTCTATTAGCAATAGCGATCAAAATATTTAAATCAAACGTTAATTTCGTCGTATAATGGCTATTGGTTTACCCGCATATCATGAAGTTCGTAAAAAACACGGAATGTTGAGGACAGACTGCAAATCAATTGTTAAGGATACTTTAGCTAGTTTGCCATGGATAGAAATAGGATATATGAAAGATGCTTTTGATTATAGAACGCAAGGAACAATGTTGACTTTTGCTGAAAGGATTACAATCTATGTGGGAGAAACAGAAATATTAGTGAAAAGCACTTGTCTTTTTCCTGCACAATTTTTAGACTTCGGCAAAAACAAACGAAACATAGACACTTTTTTTACTCAATTTAATGATTTAAATAAATGATGGATTTATTTAAAACACCAAGGTCAATTCCTCACAATGTCAAGAATGATATCAAAAGTATCCCTGAGGAACTAGCGAATCAGATAAGCCATGGTATCGGCTGGGTAATGGTACTAATCGCTAGTCCCTTTTTACTTTATTTAGCTGCGGAAAGTGATATTAAATATGCATTTATTAGCCTATTCATTTATTGCTTTTCTCTTTTCATGGTCTATACCAGCAGCACCCTATACCATAGTACATATCGAATAAGCCTGCGAAAAAAACTGCGCATTTTTGACCACATTAGTATTTATTTTTTGATAGCAGGAAGTTATACACCCTATATTCTAATGTACTTAGGAACAGATAAAGGGTATGCCATATTAGCTATATTATGGGCAATGACCTTAATAGGAAGTATATTTAAGTTATTCCTAACGCATAAATTTAAACTAGCTTCTACCCTAGCCTATTTGGTTATGGGCTGGATGGCTATTTTCATCTTTGAGCCATTGGAACAATCAATACCGCAAGATTCAATGCTTTGGATAAAGATAGGTGGTGGGTTTTACTCTTCAGGCATTGTATTCTATCTCTGGAAAAATTTGAAACAAAATCACTTTATTTGGCACCTGTTCGTAATGGCCGGCAGTATCGCCCATTTCATTTCTATGTATTTTTTAATAAGCTAGTTTTAACACTGAATATTTGTAATTTTAAATGCTAATGAATGAAGTAAATCTAACCCGAATTAATAAGTACCTCAGTGAGATTGGATATTGTTCGCGAAGAGCCGCGGACAAACTTATTGAAGAAGGACGGGTAAAGATTAATGGCAAAGTCCCCGAAATGGGCACTAAAATATCTGCTGATGATATTGTTAGTGTCGATGACAAGGAAGTTTCTAGACCCAAGGAAGATCATGTTTATTTAGCCTTTAATAAACCTGTGGGGATTGTTTGCACCACCGATACTGGAGTAGAAAAAGATAATATTATTGATTTCATTGGCTACCCTAAGCGTATTTTCCCAATTGGGCGTCTAGATAAAGCTAGCGAAGGCCTAATTTTCTTAACCAGTGATGGAGATATCGTCAATAAGATATTAAGAGCCAGAAACAATCATCAAAAAGAATACATTGTTAAAGTTAATAAACCTATTACAAGAGATTTTATAAATGCGATGAGCGGCGGTGTTCCTATTTTAGATACCATAACTAATAAATGTATAGTTAAACAAATGAACAAATATGAGTTCAAGATTATTCTTACACAGGGCTTAAACAGACAAATTAGGCGAATGTGCGAGCATTTGTATTATCGAGTAGAAAAATTGAAGCGTGTAAGGATTATGAATATCTCTTTAGACTTGGCTGATGGAAAATGGAGGCATCTAAGTAAGAAAGAGTTGAAAGCCATCAACAACCTTACTCAAGAATCATCCAAAACTGAACAAAATTAACAATAAGAAATTATAGATTTTTGGCTTAGTATTTATGTCATGATAGCTCAATCGCTCTAAATAAAGAGGGCACATTGCCAATAAGACAATTATTATTATAAACAAAAAGCCCTTATAGTTATATCTACAAGGGCTTTTTTACTTAATTATAATAAAAATCTATTACGCTTCCATTTCTGGAGTTGCTGCTTTGCTTTTCATTGCATCATAGTCATCTTGAGAGCCAACAATCAATGAGTTGAATTGCTCCATTCCAGTTCCGGCAGGTATCTTATGCCCAACAATAACATTTTCTTTCAAGCCTTCTAGGTAATCTCGCTTAGCCTCAATAGACGCTGTACTCAATACTTTAGTAGTCTCTTGGAAAGATGCAGCTGAAATCCAACTGTATGTACTTAATGATGATTTAGTAATACCTTGTAATAAAGGACGAGCAGTTGCAGGAACAGCATCCCGATAGGTTGCCACCTTCATATCGTTTCTCTTTAAAGTAGAATTCTCCTCTCTCACTTTTCTGAGTGTAACGATTTGTCCTGCCTTCAAATGTTCTGAATCTCCTGAATCTTCGATTACTTTCTTGTCATAGATTTTATCGTTTTCAGCAATAAATTCTATTTTCTCTACATTCTCATTTTCCAATAAGCTCGTATCTCCTTGATCTAAAATAGTAACCTTGCTCATCATTTGACGAACGATAACCTCAATGTGCTTATCATTTATCTTGATACCTTGCATACGGTATACTTCCTGTACTTCATTAACAAGATATTGTTGAACAGCTTGTGGGCCCTTAATTTTAAGAATATCAAGAGGAGTAACCGCTCCGTCAGATAAAGACATTCCAGCTTTCACAAAATCGTTGTTCTGAACCAAAATGTGATTGGATAGTTTGATCAAGTATTTCTTTTTAATTCCTTCCTTAGATTCAACCATAACCTCTTGATTGCCACGCTTTATACCACCGAAAGATACCACACCGTCAATCTCAGAAACCACTGCAGGATTTGAAGGATTTCTTGCTTCAAAAAGCTCAGTCACACGTGGAAGACCACCCGTAATATCCTTCAATTTACCTAACTGACGAGGAATCTTTACTAGAACCTGACCTGTGACTACTTCATCACCATCTTGAACAGTAATATGGGCACCTACTGGTAAGTTATAATTCATCGGCTCAGATTTTTTACCCTTAGGTACAATCTGAACTGAAGGAATTTTTTTCTTATCCTTAGATTGAATAATTACTTTTTCTTTATATCCCGTTTGTTCATCAGTTTCTTCCTTAGCGGTAATATTATTGATTATATTAATAAATTCCGCTTTACCTGTTACAGTTGAAATAATTACATTGTTAAAAGGATCCCATTTACAAATTAAATCGCCCTTTTCAACTTGCTGCCCTTCAGTCACATTCAAGATAGAACCATAAGGTATGTGCGTACTAATTAACAACTTAGTCGATCCTTTCTTATGAATCCCTGCCTCACCTGTACGTCCAATGACTACTTGTTCTTTGTCACCGTCTTTATTAATGTATTCAACTGTTCTAATTCCGTCAAACTTAACCACACCATCAAACTTAGTATTAACTTGTGATTCAGTAGCAGAAGTTGCAGCAATTCCACCTACGTGAAAAGTACGAAGTGTCAACTGTGTACCCGGCTCACCAATTGATTGTGCAGCAATGATTCCCACTGCATCACCTGTTTCTGCTAATCTGTTATTTGCTAAGTTTATCCCATAACATTTGACACAAACACCTTTGGTCGACTCGCAAGTAAGAACAGAGCGAATCTCTACACTTCCCAAACCTGCTTCCGTAACAGCTTTAGCTAATGATCTAGTTATACCTTGTCCTGCCTTTATAATTAGCTCATCAGTTTCAGGATGATACACATCATGAAGACTTGTTCGACCTACTATTCTTTCTTCTAATGACTCTACAACTTCATCATTATCTTTCAAATCGAAGGTTTCAATTCCTCTTAAAGTTCCACAATCTTCCTCAGAGATTACAACATCTTGAGCAACATCAACCAAACGTCTGGTCAAGTAACCCGCATCTGCAGTTTTAAGTGCAGTATCTGCCAAACCTTTACGCGCACCGTGAGTGGAAATAAAATACTCCAATACAGAAAGGCCTTCCTTAAAGTTTGCTAAAATTGGGTTTTCAATTACATCACCACCCTCACTAGCTCCAGATTTTCTTGGCTTAGCCATTAATCCTCTTAGACCTCCTAACTGCTTAATCTGCTGTTTTGAACCCCTTGCACCAGAATCCAACATCATAAATATAGAATTGAATCCTTGCTTATGACTAGCCAATTGATCCATCAAGGTAGTAGTTAGTTTATTATCGGCTCTTGTCCAAATATCAATTACTTGATTGTAACGTTCACGATCCGTAATGAATCCCATACCATATTGATCTTGAACATTGTCCACATCTCCTTGCGCTTTATCAATTATACCATCTTTTTCTACAGGTATAATTACATCCCCAATATTGAAAGATAAACCTCCTTTGAAAGCTGAATTAAATCCAATATCCTTGATTTTATCTAAGAACTTTACGGTAGTTGGTACATCCGTCAAATCAATGATTTCACCAATCACGTCTTTCAACGCACGCTTGGTCAGCAATTTATTAATAAAACCAACATTCTCTGGAACTACCTGATTAAACATGATTCGTCCGACAGTAGTTTCAATAATCTTATATATCAATTCATCACCTTCCCGAACTTTAGTTTTCACTTTTACCCATGCGTGCAAATCAGCTTTACCTTCATTGTAAGCAATTAAGGCTTCTTCAGCACTGTAGAAAGCGGTTCCTTCACCCTTCACTTTTTCATCTTTCGTAGTACGACGAACATTAGTGTAGTAGTAAAGTCCTAATACCATATCCTGAGAAGGAAGCGTAATTGGAGTACCATTCTGAGGGTTCAAAATGTTATGAGAAGACAACATTAACATTTGTGCTTCCAAAATTGCTGCATTACTTAACGGAACGTGAACAGCCATCTGATCACCATCAAAATCCGCATTAAAAGATGTACAAACCAATGGATGTAATTGAATTGCTTTTCCTTCAATCAGCTTTGGCAAGAATGCCTGAATAGATAAACGGTGTAATGTTGGGGCTCTGTTCAATAAAACAGGGTGACCTTTTAATACATTCTCTAGAATATCCCAAATAACAGGTTCTTTTTTGTCAACTAGTTTCTTCGCTGATTTTACCGTCTTTACAATACCTCTTTCAATTAATTTTCTAATTACAAATGGCTTAAATAATTCAGCTGCCATGTCCTTAGGTATACCACATTCATGTAACTTCAGCGTAGGTCCTACTACAATTACAGAACGGCCAGAATAATCTACCCTTTTTCCTAATAAATTTTGACGGAAACGACCTTGCTTACCCTTAAGTACATCACTCAAAGATTTCAATGCACGTCCACCTTCTGCTTTAACCGCATTTGATTTTCTTGAATTATCAAATAAGGAATCAACAGCTTCTTGAAGCATACGTTTCTCATTACGTAATATTACTTCTGGAGCTTTGATTTCAATCAATCTTTTCAAACGATTGTTTCTAATAATAACTCTTCTATATAAATCATTCAAATCAGAACTCGCAAAACGACCACCATCTAAAGGCACAAGAGGTCTTAACTCTGGCGGAATTACTGGCAAGTAATCAATACACATCCATTCAGGACGGTTTTCAATATGCTCATTTCCAGCTCTAAAAGCTTCAACAACCTTCAGACGTTTTAAAGCTTCTGCTTTACGTTGACGCGAAGTCTCGTTGGCAGCTTGGGTTCTTAAATTATATGACAATTCATCTAAATCAATTCGAGCCAATAATTCCTTAACAGCATCAGCACCCATCAAGGCGATAAATTTGTTCGGATCATCATTACTCAATTGAGCATTATTCTTGTAATCTTCATGGCCTAATATTGCAAGATATTCTTCTTCCGTTATTAAATCCATTTTACTTAATGTCAAGGTTTCTTCTTCATCCTTTTCGTTGATAATGGCAACTCCATTTTCAGTAAGACCAGGTTGGATAACACAATACCTTTCATAGTATACGATTGATTCTAGTGTTTTAGAAGATACACCCAAAAGGTATCCAATTTTATTTGGCAAAGATTTAAAGTACCAAATATGGACAACAGGCACAACCAACTTAATGTGGCCCATTCTTTCACGGCGTACTTTTTTCTCTGTTACTTCTACTCCGCATCTATCGCAAACGATTCCCTTGTAACGAATACGCTTATACTTCCCGCAATAGCATTCAAAATCCTTTGTTGGACCGAAAATCCTTTCACAAAACAAACCATCCATCTCTGGTTTGTATGTTCGATAATTGATCGTTTCAGGCTTTTTTACTTCACCATATGATCTTTCCAGAATTGAGTCCGGTGATGATAAACAAATTGTTATTTGTTTAAAATCGCTATTTGTAAGTCTTTCCTTTTTTAAGGACATGTTAACCTCCAAGTTATTAATGAGTATTAATTAATCAAATTTTAAATCTAGTGCCAATCCTCTGAGCTCATGTATTAATACATTGAACGACTCAGGAATATTAGGCTCAGGCAAGTTTTCACCTTTTACAATGGCTTCGTAGGTTTTTGCTCTACCTACAATATCATCAGATTTTACCGTAAGTAACTCTCTAAGAATATTAGCTGCACCGAAGGCTTCTAATGCCCAAACTTCCATCTCACCAAAACGCTGACCACCAAATTGTGCTTTACCACCCAGTGGTTGTTGTGTAATCAATGAGTATGGTCCAGTAGAACGAGCATGCATCTTATCATCAATCATGTGACTCAATTTCAGCATATAAATAACTCCTACTGTAGTTGTTTGGTCAAATCGTTCTCCAGTTTCACCATCGTATAGGTAGGTTTGACCTAATTCAGGCAAGCCTGCTTTATCAACTTCTGTTTGAATTTCAGCAACCGACGCACCATCAAATATTGGTGTAGCATATTTTTGTCCTAGTTTCTTGCCAGCCCATCCTAATACAGTTTCATAAATCTGTCCTAAGTTCATACGAGAAGGCACTCCTAATGGATTCAATACAATATCTACGGGTGTACCATCTTCTAAGAATGGCATATCTTCCTCCCGAACAATACGAGAAACAATCCCCTTATTACCGTGACGACCAGCCATCTTATCCCCTACTTTTAATTTACGTTTTTGAGCAACATAAACTTTGGCAAGCTTCAACACACCTGTTGGTAGTTCATCACCAATTGTCAAGTTAAATTTCTCTCTTCTTAACTTACCTGCTTCTTCATTAACCTTGATGTCATAATTATGCATCATTTTTTTAACGGCAGTATTTAACTCTTCATTACTTGACCATCCAGCAGGATTAACCATTTTAAAATCAATCTCATTCAAGCTCTTCTGCGTGAATTTCGTTCCTTTTGGAATTACATCTTCCTTGTAATGATTGGTTACACCACCTGAAGTTTTTCCACCAATAAGCTTATACAACTTATCTACAAGCACAGCACGTAACTCAGCTTCAGTTTTAGCAAAATCAGCATCCAAGCGTTGAATAATCACTTTCTCTTTAGCTTTTGAATTCTTATCTTTTTTTGCTCTTGCAAACAAATTAGAATACATCACCACACCTTTAGCAGATGGAGAAGCTTTTAAAGATGCATCTTTCACATCGCCCGCTTTATCTCCAAAGATTGCTCTAAGCAACTTTTCCTCTGGTGTTGGATCTGTTTCACCCTTTGGTGTAATTTTGCCTATTAAGATATCTCCTTCCTTGATAGAAGCTCCAACACGGATAACACCATGCTCATCTAAATCTTTGGTAGCTTCTTCACTTACATTAGGAATGTCGGAAGTTAATTCTTCCTCACCCAATTTAGTATCTCTAACTTCCAACTCATACTCAGAAATGTGAATAGAAGTAAATACATCTTCTTTAACCACTCTTTCCGAGATTACAATTGCATCCTCAAAATTATATCCTTTCCAAGGCATGAAAGCAACCATAAGGTTTCTACCTAGCGCTAATTCTGCAGTTTGGGTAGCAAAACCTTCACAAAGAATTTGATCCTTAACAACTCTATCTCCTTTTCGAACAATAGGTTTTAGATTGATACAAGTTCCTTGATTGGTTCTTTTAAACTTTGATAATTTATATGCCTTTTTATCATCATTAAAACTGATCAATCGCTGATCATCAGTGCGATCATATTTGATGATTATTTCAGTAGCGTCAACATATTCAATTACCCCATCGCCTTCAGCGTTAATCAAGTTCATTGAATCAGTTGCAACCTTACCTTCAATACCTGTACCTACAATCGGAGATTCAGGACGCATCAAAGGAACTGCTTGACGTTGCATATTTGACCCCATCAAGGCACGGTTAGCATCATCGTGCTCCAAGAAAGGAATCAAGGAAGCAGACACACCAACAATTTGGTTAGGTGCTACATCCATGTATTCAACTTCCTTAGGTGCTAATATTGGGAAGTCACCTTGGTGACGAGATTTCACTCGTTGATTTAAGAAAGTTCCATCTTTTTTCAACTCAGCATTCGCCTGGGCAATTTTTCTTGTATCCTCTTCAGAAGCAGTTAAGTAGATATGATCTTTCAAATTTACCTTCCCGTTTTCAACCACGTGATAAGGCGTTTCTATAAATCCCATGTGTGAGATTTTAGCATGAACGCATAATGTTGATATCAAACCAATATTTGGTCCCTCTGGAGTTTCAATAGTACACAAACGACCGTAGTGAGAATAATGAACATCTCGAACCTCAAATCCTGCTCTTTCTCTCGAAAGTCCACCAGGGCCTAATGCTGAAACTCTTCGCTTATTTGTAATCTCAGCCAAAGGATTCGTTTGATCCAAAAATTGAGACAACTGACTTGTTCCGAAAAAAGAATTAATAACTGAAGATAAGGTTCGTGCATTAATTAAATCCATTGGCGTAAAGACCTCATTGTCACGGACATTCATACGCTCACGAATAGTTCTAGCCATTCTTGCAAGTCCTACACCAAATTGAGCATACAACTGCTCACCTACTGTTCTTACTCTTCTATTACTAAGGTGATCAATATCATCAATATCTGCTTTTTGGTTACTTAAATTAACCAAATACTTCACTATTGAGATAATATCATCTTTCGTTAAAACTTTAATTTCCACCGGAATATCTAAGCCTAACTTTTTATTGATTTTGTATCGTCCTACGTCACCTAAATCATACCGTCTATCCGAAAAGAATAATTTATCAATTATTCCACGTGCAGTATCATTATCTGGTGGATCAGTTCCTCTTAATTGTCTATATATGTGTGCTAATGCTTCCGGTTCAGAATTGGAAGTATCTTTTTGCAAAGTATTATAGATAATTGCATAATCAGCTGAAGCTTCTTCTTTCTGAAGAATTACAGTTTCAATCTCATTTTCAAGAATTAAAGCCAAATTAGCTTCATCGACTATTACATCTCTTTCAAGAATTATCTCGTTTCTTTCAACAGAAACCACTTCACCTGTATCCTCATCAACAAAATCTTCAAACCATGTTTTTAAGACACGGGCGGCTAATTTCCTTCCTAATACTTTTTTATGCTGTGCCTTTTTCTTTAAGCTTACTTCGTCCGCAAGATCAAAAATCTTTAAAATTTCTTTGTCATTATCATAACCAATAGCCCTTAAGAGCATAGTTACAGGAAATTTTTTCTTTCTATCAATATAAGCATACATAACATTATTAATGTCTGTTGCGAATTCCATCCAAGCTCCCTTAAATGGGATTACTCTTGCAGAATATATTTTTGTTCCATTAGGGTGGAAACTTTGGGCAAAAAATACACCAGGAGAACGGTGTAATTGAGAAACGATAACTCTCTCTGCACCATTAATAATAAAAGTACCCTTAGGAGTCATGTAAGGAATGTTTCCTAAGAAAACATCCTGAACAATTGTTTGGAAGTCAATATGTTCCTCGTCATTACATGACAATCTTAGTTTTGCTTTCAAAGGTACGCTATAGGTTAGACCCCTTTCCCCACATTCTTGAATAGAGTATCGAGGAGGATCTACAAAGTAGTCCAAAAACTCTAAAACGAAGATGCTTCTAGCGTCAGAAATTGGAAAATTTTCCTGAAACACTTTAAAAATACCTTCGTTAGCTCTATTTTCTGGGGTAGTTTCAAGTTGTAAAAACTCTTGAAAAGATGCTACCTGTATGTCTAATAAATTTGGAGATTTAACATTCAAGTTAATCGATCCGAAATTAATTCTTTTAGAAGAGGCAATTGTTTTACCAGCCATTAAATATTAGTTTATGTTTAAAATAGGTTAAGGCTTGTCCCACTATGGGACAAGCCTTTAATCATAACTTCAAAAGAAATTACTTGATCTCTACATCAGCACCTGCTTCATCAAGCTGTGCTTTGATAGATTCAGCTTCTTCTTTAGAAACTCCTTCTTTGATGTTGGTAGGTGCACCATCAACCATATCTTTGGCTTCTTTTAAACCTAATCCAGTGATATTTTTAACCACTTTTACTACGTTTAACTTTTGACCACCTGCAGCATTCAACACCACGTCGAACTCCGTTTGAGCGGCAGCATCTCCACCACCATCAGCAGGTCCGGCAGCAACAGCAACAGCTGCGGCAGCAGGCTCAATACCGTACTGGTCTTTTAAAATGTCTGCTAATTCCTTTACTTCTTTTACAGTTAGGTTTACTAATTGTTCTGCGATTTCACTAATATTTGCCATTTTGATAAATGTTTAATTGATTTTTTAAAAATTTGTTTGTTACTCTTTTTCTGAAAGTGTTTGTAATACACCTGCAATTGTTGAACTCCCTGAAGAAAGCGCTGAAATCACATTTGTAGCAGGAGACTGCAACAAGGTAATAACCTCACCAATTAATTCTTCTTTAGATTTCAAACTAGCAAGCTCATTAATCTGATCATCACCGATATAGAAACTACCATCGATATATGCACCCTTCAATACAGGCTTCTCATTGTCTTCTCTGAATTCCTTGAGAACTACAGCAGAATTCTTTGCTTCTGCACTGTACATTAAAGCGGTAGGACCAGATAAAAGTTCATAAATACTTTCGAAGTCTGTTTCGCTTGCTTCCAATGCCTTTTTTAATAAAGTGTTTTTTACCACTCTAAACTGAACGTCTTTCTCATAGCATAGTCCTCTAAACTCAGTGATTTTAGCAACATTTAATGTCGATGAATCCGTTAGGTAAAAACTACTTAATCCAGAAATCTTTTCTGTTAAACTTTGGAGCTCTTGATTTTTTTCTTCTCTTGTCATAATTAAATACCACTTATAGATTTAGAATCAACCGGAATACCCGGGCTCATTGTACTCGCCATCGTAATGCTCTTGAAATAAATTCCTTTTGCAGTTGATGGTTTCATTTTTGATAGGGTTACTATCAATTCAGCCGCGTTGTCTTTTAATTGCTCACCAGAAAAAGAAACTCGACCTACGGAAGCGTGTATAATTCCAAACTTGTCAATTTTAAACGCTATTTTCCCCTTTTTCACCTCAGAGATAGCTTTTGTCAAGTCTGTAGTAACTGTACCTGATTTTGGATTGGGCATTAAGTTTCTTGGACCTAATACTCTACCCAAACGAGCAATTTTAGGCATAACACTTGGCGTAGCAATAATTACGTCAATGTCAGTCCAACCTTGCTCAACTTTAGTAATAAACTCATCCAGTCCAACATAGTCGGCACCAGCAGCTTTTGCTTCTTCCTCTAAATCCGGCGTACAGAAAACTAAAACTGTTTTAGATTTACCTGTTCCATGAGGTAAACTTACTGTACCACGAATAGCTTGATCTGCTTTACGAGGATCAACACCCAAACGGATATGTAAGTCAATTGAAGCATCAAACTTAGCAGTGTTTACTTCTTTAACCAAATTAGAAGCTTCCGCTAGAGTGTATACTTTTTCTGCGTCTATTTTAGACTCAGACACTTTTCTTTTCTTAGAAAGTTTTGTCATAATACTGATTTTTTGAGGTCAAGCATCTACATACCAAATGTAAACTTCCTCTGGTTTAATTTAATTTTGTTCCCATGGTGCTTTACCTGTCACGGTAAATCCCATACTTCTTGCTGTACCCGCAATCATGCGCATACCTGATTCGATATTGAATGCATTTAAATCTTGCATTTTTATTTCTGCGATTGCTTTACATTGATCCCAAGTAACTTTGGCTACTTTATCACGATTTGGTTCAGCAGATCCTTTTTTCATTTTCGCAGTTTCCAATAGCAATATTGCCGCTGGAGGAGTTTTGATGATAAACTGAAAAGACTTGTCTTTGAATACTGTGATTTCTACAGGTAAAACCTGCCCAGGTTTATCTTGAGTTCTAGCATTAAATGCTTTGCAAAACTCCATAATATTTACTCCTTTCGCACCCAATGCAGGTCCTACTGGAGGAGCTGGATTTGCTTGCCCACCTCTAATTTGTAGCTTTATAAAGCCATCTATTTCTTTAGCCATTTTATGATACTTTTTCTACTTGTGTAAAATTCACCTCAACAGGTGTTCTTCTTCCAAAAATCTTAACAATTACTTTCAATTTCTTCTTCTCGTCATATATCTCTTCTATAGTGCCTAAGAAATCATTGAAAGGACCATCTACAATTTTAACCGTTTCATTAATCAAATAAGGTTCAGTTATCACCTCATCTGAATCAGCCATATCATCTACCTTACCAAGCAACTTAAACACTTCGGATTGGCGAATTGGCTCCGGCTTCCGGCTTCCTCTTTTACCTCCAAGAAAGCTAATAACATTTGTTGTACTAGAAATATGTTGGATAATCTCTCCACTAAATTTCTTTTCAACTACTTCTATGTAGATATACCCTGGAAAAAGATTTCTTTCCTTAATCACCTTTTTCCCCTTTCTTATTTTATAAACCTTTTCAGTTGGAACTAGAATATGAGTTACCACCTTATCGAAACCCATTCTTGCTAGATCTACATCCAAATATTCCTTAATCTTCCGCTCCTTGCCACTTACAACACGGAGTACGTACCACTTTTTATCGTCTGACATTACAATGACATTAAAAATTTATAAATAACATCCGTAACATTCTTGGAAGCCAAATCCATTAATAAAATAATTATTCCAATAATCGCAGAAGCTACAAAAACAATAACACCGCTACTTTGCAGCTCAGCCCATGACGGCCAAGTTACTTTATGCAATAACTCTTGGTATGCACCTACTATATATGATTTTAAACTTTCCATTTCTTCTACTTTGCACGGGAGGTAAGAATCGAACTCACGACCTTTGGTTTTGGAGACCACTGCTCTACCAGCTGAGCTACACCCGTTTTTAAAAACAGACGAAGCAGTCCCGATAAAATCGAGACTGCTCAAATCTGTTTCATTTTTTCCTACTCTATGATTTCAGTAACCTGACCAGCCCCTACAGTTCTACCACCTTCTCGGATTGCAAAACGTAAACCCTTGTCCATTGCTACTGGGTAAATCAACTCAACGGTTAATGTGATGTTATCACCTGGCATAACCATTTCTACACCTTCTGGTAAAGTTACTTCACCTGTAACGTCTGTTGTTCTCATATAGAACTGAGGACGATACTTGTTAAAGAATGGAGTATGACGTCCACCTTCATCTTTACTCAAAACGTAAACTTCACATTTGAATTTAGTGTGAGGCTTTATAGATCCCGGCTTAACAATTACCATTCCCCTCTTGATGTCATCTTTCTCAACACCTCTTAAAAGTAAACCAACGTTTTCTCCTGCTTCACCTCTATCCAAGATTTTACGAAACATTTCCACACCTGTTACCGTTGATGTCATTTTCTCTGCACCTAAACCTACTATTTCCACAGGCTCACCAGAGTTAATTACTCCTCTTTCGATTTTACCTGTTGCTACTGTTCCTCTACCAGTAATAGAGAATACATCCTCTACTGGTAATAGAAAAGGCTTATCTGTATCTCTTTCTGGAGTCGGAATCCAAGAATCTACAGCTTCCATCAACTTATTTACGGCATCAACACCATCGGCTTCACCATTCAACGCTTTCAATGCTGAACCAAAAATTACTGGTGTTTCATCACCATCGAATTCGTAGAAACTTAATAAATCTCTAATCTCCATTTCACCTAATTCCAAGAATTCAGGATCGTCAACCAAATCAACTTTGTTCATAAAAACAACGATTTTTGGAACACCTACTTGACGAGCTAATAAGATATGCTCTCTTGTTTGAGGCATAGGACCATCAGTCGCAGCTACAACTAAAATAGCACCATCCATTTGGGCAGCACCTGTAACCATGTTCTTAATGTAATCCGCGTGACCTGGACAATCTACGTGAGCATAATGTCTAGATTCAGTTTCATACTCTACGTGAGCAGTGTTAATTGTGATACCTCTTTCTTTTTCTTCAGGAGCACCATCAATTGCGTCATAATCTCTTTTTTCTGCAAAACCTTTTGCAGACAATACAGTTGTGATAGCGGCAGTTAAAGTAGTTTTTCCATGATCTACGTGACCAATCGTTCCCACATTAACGTGCGGCTTGGTTCTTTCGAATTTTTCTTTAGCCATCTTTTTTGATTTTTATTTTTATTTATAATTAAGTAATACTAATTCACTTTAATCCACACACCCATTAAAACAAGACACTTTCACTTCGAGCCAATGATGGGAATTGAACCCATGACCTCTTCCTTACCAAGGAAACGCTCTACCCCTGAGCTACATCGGCTTGTAGGTAAAACCATAAAAAGCTCATTGCACCACAATTAAAACTCCTTACCAGTTAATCTGGAGCGGGAGACGAGACTCGAACTCGCGACCCTCAGCTTGGAAGGCTGATGCTCTACCAACTGAGCTACTCCCGCTTTTATAACCCTTCATATTAAGTGGGAGTGGATGGACTCGAACCACCGTTACCGTGAGGTGACAGATTTACAGTCTGCTGCAATAGCCACTATGCGACACTCCCATTTCGTGGAGCCGATGGAGGGATTCGAACCCCCGACCCGCTGATTACAAATCAGCTGCTCTGGCCAACTGAGCTACATCGGCATACCCTAATATACTTGAAGGGAATATGAGTAAAACACATCGGAAACCCAATGATTTTCAGCTCAAATCTCTTATTTTCAATGAACAATCCGTTCGCCAAACTAGCAAAAACGGAGTGCAAAAATAAGGATAATTTCCATATCTTAAAAACTTCTTTTGAAAATAATTTTGTTTTTTTTTTGAAAGGCAAAAAAACTGTTTGTAAATTACTGAATATCAGTAATTTAATTTATGTTTCTCCTTATACTTTTTAAGTTGTCTACGGAGAGACTCCACCGCCAAGTCGATAGCAGCTTCAAAAGTTTTTGACACCTCAGAAGAAAATAAGGTCACTCCAGGTACATTTAACTTAATCTCTGCGGCCTTAACTTTCACCTGATGATGACTTTCTAATTTTAAATAAACATCTACGTCGATAATTTTATCGAAAAAGGTCTCTAACTTATCAATTTTCTTCTCAATAAAATCCTTTAACTGCTCTGCTGCAGTGAATCCTGATGGGTGAAACTGTACATCCATAATTTTACATTTTTTAGGCTTTCGGATGAGCCTGCTTGTGTACCTCTTTCAAGCGCTCAATAGAATTGTGGGTATATACTTGAGTTGCCGCTAAACTACTGTGTCCTAGCAACTCCTTTATTACGTTTAAATCAGCGCCTTTATTTAATAAATGGGTAGCGAAGGAATGGCGAAGTACATGGGGACTCTTTTTTTCAGTTGACCAACAAGAAGATAATATTTGATTAATTATATTATACACTGTTTTCGGATCCATCTTACAACCTTTATCATTTACAAAAAGTGTTTTGAACTGTTTATTTGGAAACTGTTCATTTCGATAATTAAGATACCTGTTTATTTTCGAAAAAACAAAGCTATTGACTGGGATTTTACGTTCTTTTTTCCCTTTCCCTAAAACCTTAACAGCATTTGAAGATTCATCCAAATCAGCAGGTTTTAAAGCAATCAACTCTGATTTCCTCATTCCTGTTGCATAGAACAAATCGAAAATCAACAAATTCCGCGCACTTTTAAAATCATCTGCAATTGGTAGCTGATCAAACAATCGAAGAAGCTCCTTTTCATCAATAAATTGAGGGGTACGTTGAGGAGCTTTCAAGTTCGTTAAATCCTTAGCTGGGTTAGATTCTATTCTTTCGATTTTAAGAAGGAACTTATAATACGATTTTATGGTAGATAATTTCCTATTTATCGTACTTGGCACGTTCTTATCACTTAGCTCAGCTATCCACAATCGGATATCTCGTGGTCCTGCGTTTTGGATTTGTTTACCCATGGAATCAATAAAACTTGTAAACTGATTCAAATCAGATTCATAGGAAGCCAATGTGTGATTAGAATACCTCTTTTCAAACTTAACATAAGATAAAAAATCTTCGAACGGCATATTTTAAAGATATATAAACTTTGGCAATGGACATAAAAAAAGGTGTTGTAAAACAACACCTTCCATTTATTTTTAGACAAGAAAGAATTAATCCAATCCTTGTTCTCTTCTGATTTTTACGCTATAAGCTGCCTTGATTCTTTGCTCTCTTTTCACTACTGACGGCTTAGTAAATTGCTGACGTTTTCTCAATTCCTTGATAACTCCAGCTTTTTCGTACTTCTTTTTGTACTTTCTAAGCGCCTTGTCAATTGAGTCGCTATCTCTTGCATCTATAATAAGCATATTAAATACCTCTTTTTGTTTTGATTAAAAATTTGAATTGCGAAGATAAAAATATTTTTTTAACATTAAACAACTTCCTTTGATTTATTACAGCTTTAGTTCTATATTTTTAATTCAGCTGATAGAGTTACTTCAATAACTCCCTTGATATGACCAATTTTTGGATCTCAGAAGTACCTTCACCAATAACCATCAATCGAGCATCTCTTAAGAATTTTTCTGCTGGATATTCCCTTGTATATCCATTCCCACCCATTATCTGCATAGCCTCATTACCATTCTTAACTGCTACTTCTGAAGCATAATATTTAGCAAAAGCGCCTTGCTTTGTAATGTTCATTCCTTTATTTTTCATATCTGCCGCTTGCATACACAATAATTCCGCCGCTTCACACTCAGTTGCCATATCAGCCAATTTGAAGGAAATAGCCTGAAATTGAGCTATTGGCTTACCAAACTGCTCTCTTTCTTTAGCATATGCGACAGAAGCTTCATAAGCTCCTTTTGCGACGCCCAATGACAAGGCTGCAATCGAAATACGACCTCCATCTAGAACTTTCATAGCCTGTTTAAATCCTTTACCTTCTTCTCCAATCAAGTTTTCAGCAGGAACTCGAACATTGTCAAAATATAACTCAGCAGTCTCACTTGCACGCACCCCAACTTTTTGGGTAATTTTGTTGGCGCTCAATCCCGGCGTACCCTTTTCAATAATAAATGCAGAAATACCATTCGAGTCTAACAAATCTCCAGTTCGCACAAGTATTACATAAACATCTGCACTTAAGGCGTGTGTTATCCATGTTTTTAAACCATTTATCACCCATTCATTTCCCTCTTTTTTAGCGACACACTGCATGCGCATGGCATCACTACCGGTATTAGGCTCTGTTAAACCCCAAGCACCTATATGCTCACCCGAAGCTAATGCTGGCAAATATTTATTTTTTTGCGCTTCATTTCCATGTTGCAAAATATGTCCTATACACAGACTGTTGTGCGCCGCTACAGACAATCCAAATCCTCCACAAACTTTACCTAATTCTGTCAACACACACACATACTCGAGATACCCCATACCACTCCCTCCATATTCCTCAGGGACAAGAACACCTAGCAAACCAAGCTCTCCTGCTTTTTTTAAAACATCTACAGGGAAATGTTCTTTTTCATCCCATTCATTTCGGTAAGGCAGGACTTCTTTTTTTGCAAAGTCTCTTGTCATCTCTAGAATCATCTGCTGATTCTCGGTTAAATTAAAATCCATAGGTCGTTTTATCTGACTGCGAAGTTAAGGAATGATAGTTCATAATACATCATAAAATGCCCTACAATATCAAGAAAATGTCGAAAAAATTTACCCAAGAAAGCGTATCTTCGAGTAAATTATCTAAAAAACATAGTTCTCAATATGAAAAAGAAAATAGTTTTATCGTTTTTCGTCTGCCTCGGTTTTTTGGCTTCTACACAAGTTGTCATCAATGAATATTCGGCCGCAAATTATTCGGATATTGATTTTCAAACAGGACCCGGAAGTGCATACGAAGATTGGATTGAGTTATACAATACTTCCGGAACCACAGTTGATTTAGGAGGCTACTTTTTAAGTGACAAACTAAATAATATACAGAAATGGTCATTTCCAGCCGGAGTAACCATTCCCGGGAATGGTCATTTAGTAATTTTAGCTTCAAGCAAAAACGGATTAAACTATGGATATCAAAATACTAATTTCAAGCTGACTCAAACCGACGGAAATGAATATGTCATACTCGCTAATGCAGCGGGAATAATAGTGGATAGCATTCGACTGAATTATGCCAATCAAAAGAATGATTCTAGAGGTCGTATAAGTGATGGAGATGCAGTTTGGGGAGTATTTACTGACCCGAGCGAAGGTTCGTCAAATTCTAATTCTTTTGCTAAGTATGCAGATGAAGTTTTATTTGATGTTGCTCCAGGGGCCTATCCTAATGCACAAACAGTCACGCTTAGTTCGACTGAACCCAATTCAAGCATAAGATATACGACCAATGGAAGTGACCCTACCGGTGCCTCAAACTTATACAGTGTTCCATTAAATATATCCAATACTACAGTTATTCGAGCAAAAGCATTTTCATCTGACCCGCAGGTTTTGCCGAGTCATACTGAGACCAATTCTTACTTCATTAATGAAAACCATACCGTTAAAATTTTATCAGTAAGTGGCAATAGTGTAGGTACATTATTTGGAGGAACCCAAATAGAACCTGAAGGCTCACTTGAATTATTTGAAGTTGATGGGAGTTTTCTAACAGAAGCAACTGGAGAATTCAACAAACATGGTAATGATTCCTGGGTTTACGGTCAAAGAGGTGTTGATTTTATTGCTCGAGATCAATTCGGCATTAACCATGCCTTGGAAGATGAAATTTTTGATACGAAAGATCGAGACGAGTTTCAGCGAGTTATATTAAAGTGCGGAGCTAGTGATAATTTTCCATTTGAGCCGGGAGGAGCGCACATCAGGGATTCTTACATTAATGAAATGTCTCAACTTGGAGACTTACGAATGGATGAACGGTCTAATGAATTTGCCGTTTTATATCTAAACGGACAATATTGGGGAGTTTATGATATCAGGGAAAAAACAGATGATAGTGATTTTACGGATTATTATTATGACCAAGATGTCCCTAATATTCAATACCTCAAAACATGGGGGCAAACTTGGGAAGAATATGGTGAACCTAATTCGCAGGATGATTGGGATGATTTGGTTGATTTTATTGACAACAATAACATGACAGTTCCAGCTAACTATGATTATGTTGATTCTGTTTACAATACAGGCAGTCTAATCGATTACTTTATTTTAAACGGATTTGTGGTTTGTGCAGATTGGTTAAATTGGAATACAGGTTGGTGGAGAGGTATGGATCCAGCAGGAGATAAGAAAAAATGGAGATATACCCTCTGGGATATGGATGCTTCTTTTGGGCATTACATCAACTATACTGGCGTACCAAGTCAATCTGCTAACGCCGACCCTTGTGACCCTGAATCTCTTGGAAATCCTGGTGGTCAAGGTCATGTACCTATTTGGAATAAGTTACAGACCAATGATGATTTCTTCGCTGACTACATCAATCGATATGCGGAATTAACCAGTACAGTTTTTACTTGCGACAGCATGCATAATCTTTTGGATAGAATGGTTGCCGAGATCCAACCAGAAATGCAAAGACATGCCAATAGATGGAATGGGAATTATAATACTTGGCTATCCAATGTGCAAGATATTCACGACTTTATCGATACGCGTTGTGTAGATGTGCCTGCTGGATTAGTTAACTGTAATCCAGAGATTTCTGGGCCTTATGAAGTAGTGTTTAATGTAGACCCACCATTATCTGGCGAAATAGAGTTAAGCTCAATTACTCCTGCTACTTATCCCTACACATCTACCTATTTTGGTGGGGTTAATATTGATATCGATGCAGATGCTCTTCCAGGATGGGTTTTTGATTATTGGACCATAGCAAATGACACCTTGCTACCGGATAGCTTATCTGAAAATGCATTGTTTGATCTTAGTGGAAATGATTCCATTGTCGCACACTTTATACCTGATGTAGTTGTTCCCCAAGACACCATTACATTTATTGTCTTAGGAGCTGGGTCTGGAACAATTGATATTAACGGAACCAATCAATCTGCATTTCCGCATACAGACTTCTTCAATAGTGGCTCTCTTTTAACTTTGGCGGCAAATGCAAATCCTGGTTTCTTATTTTCTAATTGGAGTCTGACAAATAATGTTGCAAATCCAAACAATACGTCTAGCAATATTGCCATCAACTTAAATGGGAATGATACCATCTACGCATTTTTTGACCCAATCCCTGTAGATACCCTCGTGTTTATCGTCAATCCTTTAGGAGCTGGTAATTTAACTATCAATGGAATAGCTCAAAATACTTTCCCATTCACAGGAGTCTATAACAGTGGAAGCACCATGAATTTAAACGCAAATCCAAATGGTGGGTATACTTTTAATAGTTGGGTGATGAGCATGCATGCAGGTGCACCGAATAACCAATCGCCAAATATCACTTTCACCTTGGGTGCAAATGATACAGTATTTGTTAATTTTGATGCAATCATTTTGGATACGATTGTATATTTGGTTGAACCTGTTGGAAGCGGTACAATTGATCTTAATTCCTCACCAATTGCACCCTTGCCTTTCACCGCAATAAATCCTTCAGGCAGCAATATGAATATTCAAGGTAATGCCAATGCCAACTTCATATTTTCTTACTGGGAGGCAAATAACAATGCTATTGGCAACATCAATAACGCGGCTACAAGTTTCACCTCTTCGTCAAATGATACAGTAATTGCTCACTTTAGCTCTAACTTATTGGACACTTTAGTTGTTGTTATGTTTCCAAACAATGCTGCCACATTAAATATTGGAGGCAATACGGTAATCTCCTCCCCTTACACGGGGCTCTATCCTGTGAATTCAAACCTAGCTATTGAGGCAATTCCTAATTCAGGGAACAGTTTCAATCGATGGGAACTTAATAATCAAGTTTTAGCAGATTATAATCCATTATCCTCTTTTGTATTTATCAATCAAGATACTCTTTTTGCCTATGTTAATGCACCTACTTTTGTCAGTGACCTTGGTGAGGATTTCAATGAATTTTCGCTTTACCCAACTGTCAACGATGGAAACTTTATGGTTAACTATACATTGAACGAAGTTAGTGATCTACATTTAAGCATCGTAAACCTAGAAGGTAAGTTGATCAAATCATGGAAATATTCTAAAGAACGGCCTGGAGTTGAATGGAGCAGAGCGCTATCATTTGAAGGCAGCGACGGCATGTATATTCTTCGAATTTCTAGTGATAAAACACAAGCATCAGAAAAGCTAATCAAGCTTAGTAAATAAAAAAAGGTCCTTCATCAAATGATGAAGGACCTTTTTTTGAGGCTATCATTCAAGCCACTTATTCATTCATCAAATCTGGAGTGGTTCCTTTCTCCTTATTGATTTTTATATTAAGTCCCAATCCAATGATATAGGAGTACTTTTTAAAGTCCATCGTGTAAGTGCCAGTATAATTGGCTGGCCTACCTGCTAGAGGTTCTCCATCCGCATAATTGTGGTTATAAGTATTCTGCTGACCAACATTTCGAGTAAACATGGCCCCAAAATCAATACACACAGACGGATTAAATGTTACTCGACCGCCCAAAGCAAAAGCGTGACCTGGTATCCAGAAATCTACATCGTTGTGATACTCTTCTTCAACACCTGCTCGGTTATAAGTATATCCACCACTTATAAGAAACTTATCAAACAATTGATATTCCGTTGCTAACTCTACCTCATAGTATCCATTTTTTAAATACTGCTCTCGTCCATTAAAATCAACTCCTTTAAAAAACATGTATCGACCCCCCGTATTTACTCGCCATTTATCCGTGACTTGGTAACCTATACCACCGCTAATAAAGCCCGGTAAATCCGATCTTATCTCCTCACCATCAATAAACACCGGACGGCCTCCTTGCATACCCCCATCTTTTCCATCTCTAACTAGCGTGGTCATCACAATTTTAGTGCGATGTTCATACTTTAAAGCGATAAATAATTTATCAGTTGGCTGTATAAGGACACTCGGTATAAAATTAAAACCACTTCCTTTTTGCCTAATATTAATAAATCGATCTCCACCTAAGTCATCATAGATGCCCGCAATTCCATCAAAAGCTGGTTGTGCAATTTCGTTACCAACAGCGCGCAAATAATCTCCGGGACTCATCCAATCATTTAAGGCCGAATTATTAGTTTCAGCTAAGATTTCAATGTTAGAAACCTCTCCTTCACTTGAAACGATTTGTTGACTCCACCTAAAATCCATCCCAAATGAAAAGA
>CAZZMB010000018.1:26927-44906 GCA_964655225.1 uncultured Chitinophagales bacterium
CCTTCACTTGAAACGATTTGTTGACTCCACCTAAAATCCATCCCAAATGAAAAGAATTTATTCAGTTTATAAGCAACACCAAGCTGCACTCCTGGGCTAAATCCTACCCCTTTATTCTGGAAATTATAACGATAATCAGTTATATTGCTGTATCTCGTTCCATTATTGGCATCATAATCAACTAAATTTCGAGAGCCCGGCAAGTTAGTTATGGCTGCAGGAACATCTGCAATACCTCGATCAGAAACCGGTAAATCTGCATAGTCAGCACCGCCAGCGCCACCCACAATCATAAAGGCTCCATGTAAGCTTATCTTATTAATGTTCCAGTTTACAAATACACTTGGAAATACATAACTCTTTGCATTGCCTTCATACCTCTTCGGGTTTGTCTTATACAACTCATACTCACTTTCTACGCTACTGAATTGATTTAAAGCTTGATTATTGATGTCAATGTGAAAACCCTCACCCAGAGATGGTAGATTTGCAGGGTTAAAAAAGACTGCATCCACATCTATCGCGGTAGCCCTTGAAGGCATTCTTATAAATTGCGCGCTTTGATTGGGTATTGTAAAAAGATTGGCTTGCTGAGAAAAGCAGAACATCGGTAAGAAAAAGATGAACGCTAAAATGTAAATGTTTTTCATATAAATAATATTTTTGAATTGCTAAAATAGGTAATTCAAACCTTGCTTAAGGCAGTTTTCAACATTTCGGGTGTCTGAATATCGATATATGATAAAATTCGCACTTCAAAAAGATGAAAATATTTAGTGTAAAAATCGCAACTTTGCAAAAATGATAGTGATTACAGGAGCAAGAGGATTTATTGGAAGTAATTTAATTGAAAAGTTGAATGCTGCGGAATATGTAGATTTAATTCTAGTGGATGAGTTAGAAAATAAGGACAAAACCGTTAATCTAAGCGACTGTAGATATGATAAACTTATCGACCGGTCTCATTTTTTGAATTGGTTTGTTGAAAATTATGGCCTAGTCAAATTTGTTTTTCACCTTGGAGCAAGGACGGATACTACGGAACAAAACGCAAAAATATTTACTGAGTTAAACTTAAATTATTCTAAATCGATTTTTTCAATTTGCACCAAACATCAAATCCCAATAATCTACGCCTCATCTGCAGCCACCTATGGTAATGGAGAATTTGGCTACAATGACCAATATCCCATTCAGCAATTAAAGCCTTTAAACCCTTATGGTTGGAGTAAGCAGAACTTTGATTTATGGGTTAAAGAACAAAATGAACAGCCGCCCTTTTGGGCCGGATTAAAATTCTTTAATGTATACGGCAAACACGAGGGCCATAAGCATCGAATGGCAAGTGTCATACTTCACGCATATGATCAAATAGAAAAAACAGGTAAAATGAAACTTTTCATGTCTCACAAAGAAGCTGTTGGTAATGGAGAACAAAAGCGAGATTTTATTGCTGTTCAAGACGTAGTCGACATCTGCTTTTATTTTTTTCTTCACCCAAAGGAAAGCGGATTATATAACGTGGGCACTGGACAGGCAAGAACATACAATGATTTGATCAATGCCGTATTTTTAGCATTAAAAAAAGCAGCAAATATTGAATATATTCCTACACCTGAAGATATCAGAGAATCTTATCAATACTATACACAAGCCGAGGTTAATAAACTGCGTTCGGCAGGCTATAAAAAACCTTTTATATCTTTAGAGGAAGGAGTTGAAAAGTATGTCCAAGAATACCTAGATGTTTCCTCATAATCTCAAGCTCATTTAAGCGTTAAGAAGACACGAAAAGAATCGTATTTGTTATTTAGACTGTTTGCCATATTATTTATTTGCTATTATTCTCAAGCTTCGGCACAAAGTCTTTCAAATTTTAGAGCCTTTAAATTAACCCCCACTTCCGATACAATCACCTTAGATAGTGTGAGTATATTGGAATCAAGTTTTGAAATCCGATTACAAGATGGTTCAAGCCTGACCTCCTCGTTATACCTACTAAATCCCTACACCACTCATGTAATTATTGATAAAGGCTTAATTGGTCAAGAATTATATTTCTCCTATAGAACATTCCCATTTCTTTTTAGCCGCAGGTATTACTCAAAAGATTATAACGCCTACAAAAAACAAACCAGTGAACAAGGTTTTATTATACAATCCGCTCAAGTAAATCGCTCTAACCTAAGCTCCACCGAGCTCATAGATTTTGGAGAATTAGACTACAATGGAAATCTTTCCAGAGGAGTTGGTTTTGGAAATGCTCAAAGTTTAAATGTTAATTCGAGTTTCAACATACAACTATCAGGAATGATTACGGATGATATTGAGGTAAAAGCAGCAATAACAGACAACAATATACCCATCCAGCCCGAGGGAAATACAGCCCAATTACAAGAATTTGATAAGGTCTTTATACAACTAAGAAAGGATCAACACTATTTAACCGTCGGGGATTTTGACCTAAAAAGCTCTCCTGGGTATTTCATGAAGTTTCAGCGGAATTTACAAGGGGCGTCCTATCAAGGATCCCAAGCAATTAACGAGTTTGGTGTAGCTAGCGGAATGGCAAGTTTTGCCATTTCCAGAGGCAAATTTGTCATCAATAATATAAGTGCACAAGAGGGTAACCAAGGTCCATATCGACTGTCTGGACCAAATGGTGAAACATTCATTATCGTTTTAAGTGGCTCAGAACGGGTATTTATCAATGGTGTATTACAAAGTAGAGGAGACAATAATGATTATACAATCGACTATAATGTTGGAGAAATTACCTTTACTCCAAACAAAATGGTCACGCAAGATATGAGAATCAGAGTTGAATTTGAATATGCTGATCGTTACTTTTTGCGATCTTTATATCACGTTAACGGCGGATTTGAACATGATAAATTTAAAACAGAAATCAACTTCTTTTCTCAACAAGACGCCAAAAGTCAAGCAATCAATCAAGACCTAAACAATGATCGCACTCAAGTTTTAGAAAATGCAGGAGATAATTTATTAAATGCGCTTGCTTCTGGTGTAAATGCAGTAGAATTTGATGAAAGCAGAGTACTTTATGAAAAAAAAGACACCCTAATCAATGGAATCATCGACACGTTTTATGTGTATTCCACTAATGATAATATTCAATTATACAGTTTAAGCTTCTCATTGATTGGAGAAGGCTTAGGATCTTATAATCCAATAAATGCGGTCGCAAATGGTCGAGTTTTTGAATATCTTGGTCCAGGAAATGGAGGATACCTTCCTGTCATTCAATTAATTGCTCCACAAAAACAACAATTGCTTAGCTCAAGGTTTACCTTCACGCCAAGCGAGCAAGCAGCTTTAGGGTTTGAATTGGCTTTAAGCAATCAAGATTTAAATACTTTTTCTGATCTTGATGCTGGAGACAATATAGGATTAGGTTTGAACCTATTTATAAATCAGGATATTCGTTTGAAAAAAGACACCCTAAAAACAATTTTACTCACCGGTAATTATGAATTCAAGCAAAGTAAATTTGTCCCACTCGAAAGATATAGAGCCGTAGAATTTAGTAGAAATTTTAGTTTTACCGATACCTTAAACCTAGATGAACATTTGGCTAATATAGGATTTAAGCTAAGTAAAAACAGTAGGGGATCCATTGATTATAGGTTCAACTACCTTAAACGTGATACCATTTATCAAGGAATAGAAAACATCGTCTCTAGTAACTTTAATGCGAATCATTGGCAAAGCACCAATAATATTCGGTATCTGTACGCAAAAAACCAAGAAATAGAAACTCACTTCATCAGACCTAATCTTATGTTAGCTAAAGAAATGCCTAGGCTCGATAATTGGAAATTAGGTATTCATGTCAATCATGAAATAAATAAAGCGACCGCAGTTTTTTCGGACAGCCTAATGAATAGTTCTTTCCTATGGCAAGAATATGGTGCTTTTATTCAAAATGCCGATTCCTCTAAAAATCAATTTGCCCTTAGCTATAAACTGAGATACCAGCACTTATCTGATGGGGAAAAATTCGACGACGCCTATTTAAAAGCACAGAACGTTGAATTAAAGGGAAGATACATAGCCAAGAAAAGTCATACTTTAAATTGGAATTTAATTTATCGAAACCTTCAACAAGATACCCTGTTTAATGCAGATAGTGATTTAGAACATTTCTATTTAGGCAGGTTCGATTATGGTGTTTCTGCTTCAAAAGGAGCTATTAGAAGTAATACGTTATACGAAATAGGTGCAGGAAGAGAGCAAAAAGTTCAGTACAACTACATTGAAGACCCGAATGGTCAAGGTAGTTTTGCATGGGAGGATATCAATGAAAATGGTGTACAAGAAATTAATGAGTTTTATGTGTCAGCATTTCAAAATGAAAATCGATTTATTCGTGTTTATACCAACTCATTAGAGTTTCAACCCGTAAACTCCACTCGATTCAATCAGAACTTAAGTCTAAATCCAAAAGCTGTATGGTTTAATGAACAAGGATTTAAAGCTTTTCTAGCAAGATTTTCTTCCAATACGAGCTTACAGTTTAACAAAAAAGTATTTGCATCCAAGGAAATCAATTTTGGCAATGTCGTCAGTCCATTCCAGTTAAGCTTAAACGATAGCTTATTGGTTTCAAGTGCAACTAGTATTCGTAATGTCGTCTTTTTTAATCGAACGGATACAAAATATGGTTTTGACTACACTTACTTGTTTAGCAATAGCAAAACACTACTTACCAGTGGATTTGAAAACAGAAAATTTATTCTGAACACCTTCAATTCTAGGTGGAACTTTGCAAAAAATTTGACTATTAATGCAAATTACGCGACTGGCTTCAAACAGAACAACTCTGATTTCTTTTTCGATAGAACCTATGAATATATAATCAATGAAGCGGGTGGAAATATAACTTGGTTATACCAAAACACCTTTCGGGTGGAGTTAGCCTATGAATATGGTTTTAAATCTAATCCATTGGCAACTAACGGAGGTCAGTTTGCTGTGAGTAATGAGATAAATACGAATTTTAAATATGCCAAAGCAAATAACTTCAGTATTACTGGCCAATTCAGCTTTACTACAGTTGGCTACAACGATGAGCTTTTTCAAAACCAGCAACTCCAATTTGATATGTTACAAGGCCTGCAAGAGGGTAATAATTTTGTCTGGAATTTAGGAATAGATAAGACCTTTGCTAAGCTCTTACAACTCTCTATACAGTATGATGGGAGAAAGGTAGGAGAATCCCCGCTGGTACATGGTGGTAGAATGCAAGTAAGAGCCATATTTTAAAAGAGACCTTGCCTAGACACGATAAAGGATTCATCCCTCAATCTTATTGACTATCGATCCAATCTCGAATAAGTTGAATTCCTGCATCATGCGAAAGAGATCTTCCTATCTCAGGCATTCGCTTATCTACTTCATCAGATATCATTCGATACAATAAAATAGATTCATCTGCCGAACCAGGCTTAATCACATATTGCAAGCCTCCAGAACCACTTCCAGCGGCTACTGGTGTTTTCCAATATCCTAGGCTTAAGGAGTCTGTATTGTAATATTCCAAATAGAATCCGGAATTAGCAGCAGAACCCTCTAATCGGTGACAAGATGCACAATTAACCGCCAAATAAGCCCTTGCTTTATCATTCAAACTTGCAGTTGGATGATCGATTCCTGGCCATGAAGGGATATCACTTAAAGTTGTACTTGATAAAATTCCATCGGCAATCCAACGATCTAATTGATTCGTTGATCCCGAACTGTATGCATAATCCCGATTCAAATTTTGTATTACAGGTCCAATTGGAGCTATCTTCCCATTCTCTGCATGACAATTCTTACATTGGTTTTGATTGGGTATGAGATAGTTAACAACTTCCATCTGTCCATTGATAAAAACAGACATACTTCTTGTTCCGCCAACAACCGTTCTTCTTGCATCCGTTTGATCATCATTCCATTCATAAGTCTCAGGATACCATCCATTATCCTTGCGAATCAACAGACGAGTTTCAACATAATCTTCAGCACCATTGGCATCCTCATAATAAAAATGCTTTATCAGCACAGCTCCAACAGGCAAGTTCATAATACCTGTAGTATCAAATGGTATAGAAACTCCTCTTGGAACATAAATGAAGCGTTTTTTCAATGCATAATCACTAAACAAAGACATGTTTAAATCATAAGGTAAAACACCTGCCTCAGCATTAGGAATCAAATCGGCAATATTCCCTTGAAAAAAGTTGTAACTAGACAATAAGTCATGCCCCCTCCCCGCAGGAATATTAATATCCGTTGAATTGGGTAAGACATCTTTCGCACATTGACTTAACATGACCAGAATGCTCAGCAGAAAAATAGAATATTTAAACAAATTCACTGACTAAAAAGGATCAAATAAAACTGCATCTAACGCTGGTTGAGTGCAATCATGAGGAGTCATATTGTCTGTAATTTGACCACCATTTGGATCAGCATAAGCATTCACATTAACAAAAGTTGGCGTATTCGATTCTTGAATACATATAACCTGTGGAGCTGCATAAATACCATCTAGCAGAATATAGGGTTGGGCAAAACCACTCTGCGCTAATAAACCTACGATGTCAGCAATGGCAGGAGGTTGAACAGGATTCAAATTTCCCGTCATTGAATACGTATTATCATGAATAGATATTAAATATGGTAAGGGCTGGAAATTAGGGTCATTTGGGTTGTCTTCAACAAACAAATAACTAGCAACTAATATTCCTGCAAACTCATTACCGTTAAAATCATTGTTAAATATTTCGACAGTATTCGTACTTAAAACCATAAAACCTGTCCCTGAAGGAACTGTTCCAACGATGTTTCCTGCTGGAGCAAAATTAGTTCTGTTGTTGTCGTGAACATTATTATTAAAAACCCGAACATGCGTGCCATATTGAGTTAATCCAGGAAGATCAAAAACCAAAATTCCCCCTGTGTTATCAAATGCTTCATTATCAAAAACATCTGCATTAATGGTATTCTCTATCTCAATACCTGCAACATTGCCCTCGGCTACTGAATTTTTTACAATCACATCGACTGATTGACCCACATATATACCCGCATCTGAAGCTCCATAAGCATAGCAATTATCAATGTATACCTTTGAACACAAAACTGGATACAAACCATAAGCACCATTTGAAGTGCTTGGAGTGCCGCTCCATACCGTTGCTACATTAACAAAACTAACTCTATCGCAATCTCTTGTTTTTAATGCGTCTCCTTCTGAATCTCTTATTGTAAAATTTTCAAATCTTAGATTGACGCAATTTGTAGCTAAAACGCCGTCTCCACCTGATGTTTGAGCACTAAAATCTAAACTAGTTAAATCTCGCCCCGCACCAATAATAATGATATCGCTTTTACCATCAATCGACAAAGTGTTGGTAAATGAAAAAGTACCTTCCTCAAACATTATTGTTGTTCCATTTTCCGCTTCAATAAATGCAGTTTGCGCCTCATCTGCCGCATTAGGACCAGCGGAAATAATTATGGTTTTATCTCCATCATCACCATCACCATCTTTTTTGCATGAAGTCATCAATATTACAGGCATTCCTAGTAAAAATAAAAAAAGCGGAACATTTAGAAATAACTTTCTCATATTGTTGGTTTTAAGTTAAATTGATTGGGTTAATTATTTGAGTAATATCTCTTAAATATAGGGAAAAATTTAAAAATAAATGCTAATTTATTTTTTTTAAACTAGATATAATAGTCTAAAATAGAAAATTTGAGATAATTGTTAGACATTTGTTGTATCAAATAAGAAGTTAATGCGAGAATTTCCAACTATAACAGACCCTACTTACGAGCCAATTGAAAACTTGAATAGTTTTGATCAATTTTGGGTTGATAAAATGCGGGATAAAAGAGATTTAGTCCTTTTCTATTTTACGCTAAGATTGATAGCTATTTTTATTCCATTGGCAATTTGTCTTTATCTACCCCTGCCCCCATACATTTGGATTCCATTGGCCTTACTGTATACTTGGGTTAATGTTTTTCGTTACAAAAGTAGATTTACTTTAATGTTACACATTACTAGTCACCGACCTTGGTTTAAGAGTAAATACAGTTATTTAAATAAGTTTTTACCTTGGATATTAGGGCCATTTATGGGGCAATCTCCGGAAGCTTATTTTAGTCATCACGTCGGCATGCATCACCTCGAAGGAAATTTAGAAGATGATGATAGCACAACAATGCACTACCAAAGAGACAGTAAGTTGGATTTTGCTAAATACTTGTTTGGATTTTTATTTTTTGGGCTTTTTCGATTAGCTGCTTATTTCAATAAAAAGAATCGTCCAAGCTTGAGGAATAACGCAATTATTGGTGAAAGTTTATTTTTCATCGGCAGTTTCGCTTTATGTTTTTTAAATTGGCAGGCGACCCTTGTCGTTTTTATTATTCCATTTATCACTACGCGAATAACCATGATGCTTGGCAACTGGGCACAACATTCATTTATTGACTCTATGGATCCCGCCAATGAATACAAGAATTCGATTACTGTAATCAATCATAAGTTTAATCGACGATGTTGGAATGATGGATACCACATCAGTCACCATGTAAAACCAACCTTGCACTGGACTGACCACCCTGCTCATTTATTGGAGAACAAACAGGTTTATGCGGATAATGAAGCTATTGTTTTTGAAGGGATTGAGTTTGGCGGAATATGGCTAAATCTCATGAAAAAAAATTATCAAAAGCTGGCAAGTCATGTCGTCAACATTAATGGCATGTACCAATCTGAAGAGGAGATCATCGCTATTTTAAAAGCGCGAACAAAAAAAATACCAAAAACGGGATTGACTATGGATAGTATTCGTAAGTTGAATCGTGCGGCCTAGTTAGTTTATAAAAATAGTGCTAAATACCTGGGCATTTTTTTTGGTTAGATATTTGATTTTGCTGTATTAATTAGGAGAAGCGCTTACCCTCTCTAGCGTAAGCTCTCAGTAATGGTCTTGATTCAAATTTTACTCCATATTTTGTTTTTAGATCATCCATACGAGCGACTACCCTATCCGCACCCAACTGATCGATGTATCTGAATGGTCCGCCGGTAAATGGTAAAAAGCCAATGCCGAAAACAGCGCCTAAATTACCATCTGCGGTATTCGCAATAATTCCTTCTTCCAAGCACATAACTGCTTCATTAAGCATTAGCATAATCGCTCTATCTTGTACATCCTCTATTGCCATTTGTTTATCGCCATTCCCCTTAAAATACTTATAGGCTGTTGGGTCAATCCCCGCTTTACGCACACGACCTTTTTTCTCTTGGTAGGTATAGAAGCCTTTTTTATTTTTCTTCCCCATTCGTCCATCCTTAAACATCTGGGTAGTTGCAGTGTTTGCCTCAAATCCCTCTCTACCTTGACTTAACGCTTCTGCGCTACTCTCGGCTACATGGGCTGCTACATCCAAACCGACTTCATCCAATAAAGAAATTGGACCTACAGGGAAACCTTTTTTAATTAAAGACTTATCAATGAAATCAAGCGCTACACCTTCATCTGCCATAGTTAAACATTCATTTAAATATGGAGCCAAAATTCTATTGACATAAAACCCAGCACCATCCTTAACCACGATTACCGTCTTTCCTTGCTTGATGCCAAAATCATAACAGGACGCAATAACCGATTCTGAAGTTTTATCTGTTTTAACAATTTCCAGTAATGGCATTTTTGGAACTGGGGAAAAGTAATGCATACCTATTATATTTTCAGGACGCTTAACTTCGCTGCTCATTTCTGTTACGGATAAAGAAGATGTGTTAGTTGCGATAATGGTATCTGGAGGACAAATTTCTTCGAGCTCCTTAAAAATACTTTTCTTTACTTTCATATTCTCAACTACGGCCTCAATAACAATGTCAGCATGTTCAAAACCAGTATAATCTAATCGTGTTTGAATCCGATTAATGGTTTCCTGTCCAATGGTTTTAGAAATTGTTCTTCGTTTGATTTTCTTGGCTATAGATTTCCATATTTGCTTTTGTGCATTTTGTAAACTTTCAGCTTGTAAATCCTTAAGGAGGACATTTATCCCTTTAAAAATACTAACCTCTGTAATTCCAGCACCCATAAAACCCGCACCCAACATACCAAGCGTATGAAGTGCTTTGACTGACTCCCCTCCCTTCTTGTAAGGATTCTTTTTGTTGTCGCTCATTCCAAAAAATAAGGATCTCAAGGCTTCGCTTTCAGGTGTCAACATTAATTCTTCAAACAAGACCAATTCTCTTTCATAACCAGCTGCATTTCCATTCTTCAAACCTGTTTCAACACAGTCAATAATGGCAGGCACAGCGGGGTAATTTCCTTGAGTTTGTTTCAAACTCATTTTTTTAGCTTGCTTAAAAACCAAGCCTCTACCTAAACTTGTATCGTCCAAAAACTTATCCATTAAAGACTTTTTACGGACAGGTTTCTTCCATTTACCGGCAATCATTTTTTGGCAAATCTGCGTGGCTACCGAATGAAGCTTACTATGATTAGTGACTTCATCAACTAAGCCCATTTTCTTCGCTTGGAATGGAAAGATATTTTTCCCTGTCAACATCATATCCAATGCTTTTTGTAATCCTACTCGTTTGGGAAGTCGTTGCGTTCCTCCACCTCCTGGTAACAAACCAAGTTTTACTTCGGGTAAGGCAAACTTTGTTGAAGGATGATCAGAACACACTATGGCATGACAAGCCAGTGACAACTCTGTACCTAATCCATAAGCAGTGCCATGAACCGCGGCAACTATAGGCTTCTTTCCAGCTTCTAATTCTGCTAACCCAGCATGACCTTTCGATTGAATAGGTCTAAAGTCACCAATTTTTTCAATATTAAATGCCTTGATATCTGCTCCAGCAATGAAATCTTTCTTCGCCGAGGTAATTATTACTCCTTTGATTTCATCATCGGTTTTTATTTCTTCAAAAACCTCATCTAAAACCCCCATCATTTCGGGAGATACAACATTCATTTTCTCCAATCGGTGATCTAACCAGATTGTGGCAATACCATTTTTCTTTTCGAGTCTTAATACGTCTTTTCTTGTCATTGTTTTATTATTTACGATAGCAAGTACCAAGTTAGGAGTACCGGGGATTTCACCAAACTATCAACTCTTTTAATTATGTGTAATTTTAATATTGTTTTGCCTTACTCCGCTCACTTAGTACTTCTTAATCAACATAGCATGCCCGTGAGCACCAGCTGCACAAGCGGATAATAAAGCATATTTGCCATTTTCCGCATGCAATCTGTTTGCCGCTGTAGTTAACAATCGACTACCCGTTGCTCCAAATGGGTGGCCAATGGATAAAGATCCTCCCCATAAATTCAATTTATCAAAATCAACCTTTCCCACGGCCTTATCTCTTCCAAAGTTTTCTTTGGCAAATTCATCACTTTCAAGCGCATTTATATTAGCTAGAACTTGCCCAGCAAATGCCTCATGAATTTCTAAAACATCAATATCATCAAGCTCCAAATCGTTCCTCTTCAAGATTTCTGAAATTGCATAGGCTGGACCCAATAACAATTCATTCATTAAATCTTGTCCGGTAAAAACATAATCAACAATTTCTGCTTTCGGCGTTAAACCTAATTCTTTCGCCTTCTCTTCTGTTGCCAATAATGTAACTGCTGCGCCATCGGTTAAAAAAGAAGAATTTGCTGCAGTAAGTGTCCCATACTTCTTATCGAATGCGGGACGAAGTTTACTAACTTTTTCCATTTTAGAATTACCCCGCACACCATTATCTTTTTGAATTGCTTTAAATTTTGGAGGAAGGGTAACTTCGCATACTTCTTTTGCTAAATGACCACCCTCCCAAGCCTTCGCAGCTAAGTAATGAGAACGAACGGCAAACTCGTCTTGCGAATTTCGTTCAACTCCAAATCGAGCAGCCATCATATCGCAGTCTTGGCCCATAACCCTATTCGTAGAGAACTCAGCAACACGAGGCTTTTCTGGTAAGAAATCCTTGTAAGAGAGCGAAAAGATGAATTTCAAGGTATCGCCAAGTCCTCTTAATTTTTGCGCATTGAATAACTTCTTCCGCATTTCTCTTCGGAAGCCAATAGGTGTATCAGATGTATTCTCGACCCCTCCTGCTATTGCTACATCATATTGACCAGCCAACATTTCGACATAAGCATTCGATATTGCTCTATTTGCAGAAATACAAGCCATCGTAACTGTAGAACAAGGCGTGGTGTTTGAAATGCCTGCAGTTAAGGCCGCTTCCCGAGCAACGTTGCTCGTTTGTAGGTTGGAGATTACCGTTCCCATAATCACCTGCTCAATATCTTTAGGATCAATACCTGTTTTGGTCAGTAGACCTTTTATCGCATAAGTCCCCAATTCGTAGGACATTAAATCCATATAATCTGTACCCGATTTCAAAAAAGGTGTTCGGCAACCGTCTATTACTACTATTTTCTTACTCATTTTTATTACTTTTGAATATTCAATGCGTGCATTGCAAATGTAAGACAAAAATTTATGACAAAAAAAAAAGATTCACACGGTGCCGATGCCTTTATGCATATAGCAAGTCAACTGGTTGTTTATCAAATAAAAACAGCTTGGTTGCAAATCCAAAAAATGGGCGACAAAATTGCCTCAAAATATGACGCGAGCTTATCTATGGCTTTTGTCTTGATGGCTATATTTGAGGAATCGGGTACCCCAGTCACCAAAATAGCTCCACGCATTGGAATGGAGCCTAACAGCCTTTCACGACTGCTTAAGCGTTTAGAAAAAAAGAACTACATCTATAAGCAAAAAGACAGGGCTGATAAACGAATTGTATTGATTCGCTTGACTGAATTAGGAAAGGATCGACGAGAAGTGGCATTACGCGCTGTTTTTCAGATGGAAAAAACCTTAATCAAAAAACTTACAGATCAGGATTTACGGGGTTTTTTTAAAGTAATGAATGCTGTAAACACACTTGGTTAATTGAACTTTCTAGTGCATTAATTTTTTCTTGAATAAACATTGAAAAGATCACTTGAAATTCTAAAAAGAAAAAGCTATCTTTGCGTTCCGAATTTTTAAAATTATTTAATAACCATTATGAATCAATACGAAACTACATTTATTGTAACACCAGTTCTCTCTGATGAGGACGTAAAGAAGACTATACAAGAGTATATGGACTTTTTAAAATCCAATGGTGCTGAGATCGTTGAAGAAGCTCACTGGGGCTTAAAGCAAATGGCTTACCCAATCAAGAAGAAAACCACAGGTATCTACCACCATGTAGAATATAAAGCGGTTCCTGAAATGATTGAGAAGTTTGAGCTTTCCCTTCGTAGAGACGAAAGCATTATGCGATTCTTATCTGTAAAACTAGATAAGTATTCTTTAAAGTATAATGATGACAAACGCGCTGGCTTAGTTGGTCGAAACAAAAAGAAACAAGAACCCCTAAAAACTGAGGAGGCATAAAAATGGCGCAAAATAAAAACATAAGATTCCTATCAGCAATTAAGATTGGAAAAGAAAAGAAAAAGTACTGCCGGTTCTTAAAGAACGGAATCAAGTATATCGACTACAAAGATCCAGAGTTTTTACTGAGCTTTGTCAATGATCAAGGGAAGTTGTTACCTCGTCGTTTATCAGGTAATTCTTTAAAGTATCAACGCAAGGTTGCACAAGCAGTAAAAAGAGCTAGGCACCTAGCTTTATTGCCGTACTCTACAGATTTATTAAAATAAGCTAAAATCAATTACAATGGATATTATACTAAAAGAAAGAGTTATTGGTTTAGGAGAAAAGGATGCTTTAGTAACAGTTAAAACTGGGTATGGAAGAAACTATTTGATCCCTCAAGGTTTGGCTATGATTGCTAACGCGACTAATAAAAAAATATTAGCAAATAACCTCAAATTTAAAGACAAACGAGAAGCATCTATTATCACTGAATATAAAGAAATTTCAGTTGTCTTGAAAAGCGCTACTGTAAATGTAGGAGCTAAAGTAGGTACAACTGACAAAATTTTTGGTAAAATTACTACTCATCATTTAGCTGAAGCAATCAAGACTCAGTTGGGTGTCGAAGTGGATAGAAGAAAAATTACTATTCAAGGTGATGAAATCAAAAATTTAGGTGAATATGTGGCATCTCTGGATTTACACGAGCAAGTGCAAGCAGAAGTTAAATTTAATGTTGTTGCTGAGTAATTAATACCCAAACTAAACATACTAATGAAAAAGCCCTCCGAATTTTCGGGGGGCTTTTTGTTTTGAGCAGCTATTGAGCAGCTCACTGCAGTAATTTAATCAGTATCGTAATATCTATTCATATCTCAAGGCATCGACAGGATTTAACTTACTAGCCCGATACGCGGGAAATAATCCAGCCAGTAGGCCAATCATCGTGCAAAAAACAATCCCACCTATTACCCAATCTATAGCCAGCGTAAACTTTGAGTCCAAGACAAACACAGCAATCAAATTACCTAATATTAAACCTAAAACAACCCCTACCAATCCTCCAAAAACACAGATTGTTATTGCCTCTAATAAAAATTGCATAAATATAGTACGTCTAGTTGCCCCTAAGGATTTACTCAAACCTATCTCCCGTGTTCGCTCGTTAACAGAAACGAGCATAATATTCATCAATCCTACTCCTGCTCCCAGTAAGGTTAAAAAACCTATAACCCCGGTAGCAATTTCAATAAATGATATTTGTTCTAAGTAAGTATTAGCTAATTTATCACTTCGGACAATACTGAAATTATTTTCATCTACAGCACCTAGCTTTTTCACATTACGCATTATTCCTTCTGCTTCTGCTATTGCTTTTTCAATTAAATCCGAATTTGCCGCCTCTATAATTATATTAAAACTGGCTTGACTTAAATCAAAATCTTTTCGTGCATTAGTATATGGAATTAAAGCAAAATTATCGTTCTTACCTGCTGATGCTCCTTTAGACTCAAGCATGCCAACGACCGTGTATTTTTTGCCATCGATTAGAATCTTACTCCCAACAACAGAGTCCGCTGCAGGATACACTATAGCCGCAGCATCAAACCCCAAAATACACACTCCGGAACCATTGAGCATTTCCATTTCGGTAAAATTTCTTCCGGCGGCAATATTTTTACCGGCAATATCTATATACATCAAATCTCCTGCTTCAATACTTACATTTGGATTGGACTCCTTGAACTTACTCTTTAAAGTAATATTTTTATCTACCGTGGTATTCAAAGATAAACCTGCAGGAAAGGTATATTTCTTCGCAAATGATTCCGCTTCAGCGTATGTAATTATCTTTAAATCTGAATTGGATGATCGTCTTCTCGTAACACTGCCCTCCTTTTGAATAGTAAAAGCCCCTGCACCCAATTCAATGAAATTTTCAGTTATATTTCCTCGGATAGCATCAATACAAGTAAATATAATTATCAATGCCATTATCCCAAAGGAAATTATGAGCAAAGTAAGTACACTTCTTAAGCGGTTTGCCTTCAATGCAGAAAATGCAAGCTTAATATATTCACCAAAATTCACGAAACAAATTTAAAGCTTTTTAAAAGCTTTCTTTCTTTTTTATTGGTCAATTACTTAATGTGGCAAATCCTTAAAATTATCTTACGCAAGTTGTATCTTTACGTGGCACAATTTACACAACCTAAAACGAAAGAATAATATGGCTTTTGACATCGGAATGATTAAAAATGTTTACCAAGAGCTTCCTGCTAAAATTGAAGCAGCTAAAAACGCACTTCAAAGACCTTTAACGCTTACTGAAAAAATTCTTTATACACACCTTCATAAAGAAACTCGACTTCAAAAATTTGAAAGAGGCAACTCTTATGTAGACTTTGCGCCAGATCGAGTAGCTATGCAAGATGCAACAGCTCAAATGGCCTTGCTGCAATTTATGCAAGCAGGTAAAAAGCAAAGCGCAGTTCCGACTACCGCTCATGCAGATCACTTGATTCAAGCAAAGTTAGGCGCTAGTAAAGATTTACAAGAATCTATGAACTTAAACAATGAGGTTTTCAACTTCTTGGGTTCAGTTTGTAATAAATATGGTATTGGTTTTTGGAAGCCAGGTGCAGGAATTATTCACCAAGTTGTTTTAGAAAATTATGCATTTCCTGGTGGAATGATGATTGGCACCGATTCTCATACAGTTAATGCCGGTGGATTAGGAATGATTGCTATTGGCGTGGGTGGAGCTGATGCTGTCGACGTTATGGCTGACATGCCGTGGGAATTGAAAATGCCCAAGCTCATTGGTGTTAAATTAACCGGAAAATTGAATGGTTGGGCGGCACCAAAAGATGTTATATTGAAAGTGGCTGGTATCCTAACCGTAAAAGGAGGGACAGGCGCTGTTGTTGAATACTTCGGTGAAGGAGCCATTAGCATGTCATGCACTGGAAAAGGAACGATCTGTAATATGGGCGCTGAAATTGGAGCAACAACTTCAACTTTCGGTTACGATGAAAGTATGGAAAGATACTTAAGAGCAACAGATAGAAATGATGTTGCAGATTTAGCTAACGAAGTGAAAGAGCACCTAACCGGTGATGCTGAAGTCTATACAAATCCTGAGCAATATTTTGATGAAGTAATTGAAATTGACCTAAATACTTTAAGGCCGCATATCAATGGGCCATTTACCCCTGACCTGGCAACAGTTGTTGGTGACATGAATGCAAAAGCTACCAAAGAAAATTGGCCATTAGATGTAGAGTGGGGATTAATTGGCTCCTGCACAAACTCCTCATACGAAGATCTTTCTAGAGCGTCCTCTATTGCAAAACAAGCCATAGATAAAGGGCTGACCATAAAAGCTAAGTTTGGCATTAACCCAGGTTCAGAGCAAGTGCGTTATACTGCAAATAGAGATGGTCTCTTGGAAATCTTTGAGGACTTAGATGCTACTATATTTACAAACGCGTGTGGGCCATGTATTGGACAATGGGCGAGATATAGCGACCCAAAAAATGCACCAAAGAATAGTATCGTGCATTCATTCAATAGAAACTTCTCCAAGAGAGCGGATGGAAATCCAAACACACATGCTTTTGTCACCTCTCCAGAAATGGTAGCGGCAATTGCAATTTCGGGTCGATTGGATTTCAATCCCTTGACGGATACCTTGACAAATGAAAAAGGCGAGCAGGTCAAACTAGATGAACCAACAGGATATGAATTGCCTCCAAAAGGATTTGATGTAGAAGATAATGGATACCAAGCTCCTGCTGCAGATGGAAGTGGTGTTGAGGTAGTTGTCCATCCTGAATCTAATAGGCTTCAACTGTTAACCCCTTTTGCACCTTGGGAGGGGACAGACCTTAAAGGAATGAAATTGTTAATCAAGGCCTATGGGAAATGCACAACCGATCATATCTCTATGGCAGGCCCATGGTTGAAATACAGAGGTCACTTGGATAATATTTCAAACAACTGTTTGATTGGAGCCATTAATGCGTTTACAAAAGATACAGACAGTGTTAAAAATCAATTAACGGGAGAATACGGACCAGTTCCTGCAACAGCTCGTGCATATAAAGCGGCTGGTATTGGAACTGTCGTTATTGGAGATGAAAATTACGGTGAGGGATCTTCTAGAGAACATGCCGCAATGGAACCAAGATTTTTAGGCGTTCGTGCGGTAATTGTAAAATCATTTGCACGTATACATGAAACTAATTTGAAAAAGCAAGGAATGTTAGGTTTGACTTTTGTTAATGCAGCAGACTATGATAAAATTCAAGAAGATGATACTATTGATATTATCGGTTTGACAGACTTTACTCCAAATCAAAACTTAAGCCTAGTTCTAAATCATGCTGATGGTTCAATCGACAGCTTTGAAGTTGCACATACCTATAATCAAGCTCAAATTGAGTGGTTCAAAGAAGGAAGTGCCTTAAACTTAATTAAAAA
>CAZZMB010000019.1:0-31973 GCA_964655225.1 uncultured Chitinophagales bacterium
GAACGGGTATTCGATTGGATATGTTTATGAATTCTAGATTCCACAATCCGAACGAGGATGCATACACGGCTTTCGGTGTAGGTCGTTGGTACGTAGAAAAAGATTTTAAGAAGCTCACAATCACCGGAGGGCACTTTTATGACCAATTCGGAAGTGGTATTACTTTTAGGGCCTATGAAAACCGGTTCCTAGGTATCGACAACGCTATTTTTGGAGTTAAGGCAAAATATCAATTTAATGATAATTGGTTTGCAAAAGGTTTTGTTGGGGTTCGTAAAAACAGACTTAGTTTTTATAATCCTATCATTAAAGGAGTCAACGTGGAAGGCTATTTAAGTGTTGGTGAAAAAGTAACATTTAGTCCTGGTGCTTCAGCAGTGAATAGAACGATAGATGAAGAATCTATGACAACCATTGCTAACGTAATTAACGGATATGAGTTAAAAGATCGCTTTATACCAAAATATAACACCTATGTTTTTTCTTTATACAACAGACTTAACATAGGCAAAGTTTCCTGGTTTATTGAAGGAGCATTTAAAACATCTGAAGCAATTAATGACCCTTTAAATAAATCTATTGTTGATCCTTTATTTAATGTCTATTCCAATAAGCCTGGAAATATTATCTATACCAGTTTAACCTATTCTAAAAAAGGTTTTGGAATTTCTGCTCAGTTTAAACGGACGGATAATTTCCAATTTAGAACTTCCCCTGAGGACAATGAGACATTAATCAATGGAGCACTCAATTTTATACCTCCCACCAACCGCCAAAACTCATTGAGGTTGCCGGCTAGATACCAACCCGCTTCTCAAGAAATAGAGGAAACCTCCTTCTCATTGGATGGAACGTATACGCCGAAAAAAGGGATAACCTTTAATTACAGCTTTTCCGAAATTCATCGCAATAAAATCAAACTTGAAAGCTATGCCGCAGACAACTTGTTTCGAGAATTATACCTGGATACAGAATGGAAGATTAGTAAAAAAGTGAAGACATTAATTGGTTTACAGTTCGTTCAATACAATCAAGAATTTTATGAGGGACCTGCAAACCTCCCAACGGATGTGCAAGTCTATTCTCCATTTTTTGAGTTGACTTACAAGTTAGATAGAAAGAAATCCTTGCGTTTTGAAGCTCAATATCAAAGTGCGCAGCGAGATTTTGGGCAATGGCTGTATGCCTTGATTGAATTTAATATGGCACCCAAATTATCAATCTCCATTTCAGATATGTGGAACTTCAAACCTGGACCAAATAAATCAAGTAAAAATGAACACTACTACTCCGTTTATACGTCTTATACTGAAGGCCCTCACCGGTTTTTCATTTCATATGTAAGACAAGTAGAAGGAATTGTTTGTACTGGAGGAATATGTAGATTAGAGCCAGCGTTTAATGGTGTAAGAGCTGGATTAAATACTAGCTTCTAGTTTATAACTAAAAAATAATGAAGATGAAAAATATAGGTTTTCTAGTATGTCTATTTGCCCTTCTTAGTGCGTGTGAAGAGGAAGGCCCTTTTATAAATTTTGAAGAAGAACAAGCAACATTAGTTGATACAAGCTATGTCTCTATCACTCCTATCCCATCGGTCAATAAGAATGTTCTTTTTGAAGAATTCTCAGGTGTAAGGTGTTCTAATTGTCCATTGGGCAATGCTGTAACCAACGGTCTGTTTAATAGTCTAGGTGATCGATTTGTGCCCGTTACCGTTCATAGCGATTTTCTAGCCTTGCCCTATGGAAACGATCAAGATTTAAGAAATAGTGATGCCAATAATTTAGCAAGCAGTTTAGGTCCAGTAGGCGTCAAACCATCGACATTTGTTAATCGGAAAATAATAAATGGAAGTCGACTACAACAATCCCCTGGCACTTGGTCCGGTCTTGTAAATAGTGAGTTGGCACAAAGCAGCTTCGTAAAAATGAACCTAGAAATTGTTGATGCAGACGAAACTGAAAGAACAGTTAGATACAGAATAACACTAAGCTATAATCAAAATGCACCCAACCACAATTTAGGTTTCTACCTTACTGAAAGTGAAATTATTGCAGAGCAATTAGATGGTAGCGTCAAGATTAGTAATTATGAACATGAGTTTGTGCTTCGCCAATCTATTTCCCCCTTGATTGGTGCTAATGTTGGCAGTGATGTGACGCAAAACACAGTCACCATCAAAGAATTTAAAATTGATATTGATGACTACGATACCAATAAGCTATGGACGATGAATCACATGTATGTGGTGGCATTTGTAAGACTTGATAATGATGATATTGAAACGGCCACTATGGCTGAACTAATCCCTTAATAAGAATAAAAAAATGAAAATATCTTATAATTGGCTGAAAGAATTATTGGTAATCGACCAAACCCCGTTAGAGTTAGCTGAGATTTTAACAAATACAGGCTTGGAAGTAGAGCATGTTGAGCCATTTAGTATGGTGCCAGGAGGACTAAAAGGATTAGTGGTTGGGGAAGTGATAAGCAAAGAAAAGCATCCAAACGCAGATAAACTCTCAATAGCCACCGTTGATATAGGAGAAGAACAAAATCTAAATATTGTTTGTGGGGCATCAAACTTAGGCATTGGACAAAAGGTCGTGGTAGCGACCGTGGGAACAACAATACATCCTATTAATGGAGAATGTTTTACCATCAAAAAAGCAAAGCTCAGAGGCGAACCCTCAGAAGGAATGATTTGTGCTGAAGATGAAATAGGTTTAGGAAGCAGTCACGAAGGAATCATGGTTTTAAGCAATCAAATCCCGGTAGGTACGCTCCTTTCAACATTATACAATATAGATGAAGACTTTGTTTTTGAAATTGGCTTAACCCCCAACAGAACAGATGCAATGGGTCATATTGGAGTAGCAAAAGATATTGCGGCTGCACTAAATGTCTTTGGGGAGAATAAGCTGACGGTTAAGCTACCGAAAGTTACTGTAAAGACCGCGGGAAATGCCTTAAAGGCAAGTATAAAAGTGGAGAACGCTTTCGCTTGCCCGAGATACGCGGGAGTTATCATTGAGAATTTACAAGTTAAGGAATCTCCGGATTGGTTAAAGCAAAGATTACTTTCCATTGGTATTAGACCGATTAACAATGTTGTGGATATAAGTAATTATGTTCTGAAAGAATATGGCCAGGCCTTGCATGCATTCGATTGGGAACAAGTAAAAGGTGATACAATTATCGTCAAAAACCTCCCTAAAGGAAGTAAATTTGTGAGCTTAGATGAGGTAGAAAGAACGCTGTATGCCGATGATCTTATGATATGTAATACAAGCGAACCGATGTGTATGGCGGGAGTGTTTGGCGGAATCAAATCGGGTGTTACCGATCAAACACGTTCGATCTTTTTAGAAAGTGCTTATTTTGAAAGTGCGACCATTAGAAAAACATCCACGCGACATGGATTAAGAACTGATGCCGCTCAACGTTATGAAAAAGGAGCTGACCCATCTATCGCTATCATTGCCTTAGAACGAGCGGTGCAATTATTAGAGGAAATAGCGGGTGGAAATGTAGCAAGCGATTGGTATGATGAATATCCCGAAGAGATAAAAAAGAAAGAAATCTCCTTGAGATTACAAAAACTGAATAGCCTTTCAGGCCATCAGTTTGAGATGAGTTTAGTTAAACAAATTTTAATCGATTTAGAATTTGAAGTGATCGACGAAGATGTTGATCGATTAAGCATACTTTCTCCTTTATCGAGAGCTGACGTACTCAGAGAAGTTGATGTAATTGAAGAGGTAATGCGGATATATGGTTTCAACAATATCCAAACTCCTTCCACGGTTCGATCCACGCTTTCCTTCCATGAAGGCATAGATGAGCACCAGTTAAAAGAAAGAATTGCGCATACTTTAAACGGATTTGGCTTCTCCGAAATCATGACAAACTCTATTAGTCAATCCAAGTTTTATCCTGAAGGGGAAAAGTTAGTCAAGTTGCAAAACAGTATGACCTCAGAATTAGATAGTATGCGAGCGTCTTTATTACCAGAAGCCCTTCAAGTCTTGCGGCATAATATCAACAGAAAAAAAGCCAACTTAAAGTTTTATGAGTTTGGTAATATTTACCATGTCGACCACACACAAGACGCCCAACTAGCGCTCTACTATACCGGAGAAGTCACCCATGCTAATTGGATAAGTCCAAAGCAAAACACCTCAATATTTCATTTAAAAGGAATCGCCGAAGCCCTATTTGGAAACTTAAAACTAACAGGCAAGTGGGTAAGTGCTGACGATAGCACTGTGTATTTTCAGAAGAAAAAAGATATCCTTGTTGATATAAGACCTGTTGATACAGATCAACTAGCCATATTTGAAATAGAGCAAGAGGTATTTGTGGCAGTTTTCCACTGGAATAAAATTATGTCTGTTTTAAATAATCAAAAAATTCGTTTTGAGGAGCAATCAAAATTTCCTGAGGTTAACAGAGATTTAGCCGTAATACTCGATGATGAAATAGAATTTGAGGCTGTTAAAAATAAAATAACCCAACATGCAGGTTCATTACTAAAAGGATTAGATTTGTTTGATATATTCAAAAGCAAGGATAAAATTGGTGAGAGCAAAAAGTCTTATGCTATAAATTTCAAACTACAAGATAAGATGAAAACACTCACCGATGAGGAGATAGATGCAACAATGAATAAAATAATTGCGACCTTAGAAAAAAATTTTAATGCAACAATTAGAAAATAATGAATAGTAGTGCCTCCAGAATAAAAATTGTTCATCAACAAGTAGAAAAACTTATTGAGGAAATTGCCTTGCTAAAAAATGAGAAAAATGAAATGATTAATACTAATTTAGCGTTGATTAAAGAAATAGATGTTCACAAAATAGAACTAGAAGACTTAAATCAAAAGTTACAAACGCTTAAATTAGCAAAAAGTATCCGTGGAGATGACAAACCACAAGAAACAAAAGAGTTGAAGCGTAAGATTAACGAATATATAAAGGAGATAGATAGGTGTATTGCCTTGCTCAATCATTAAAATGAATAAAGACTCAGCAGACATTATTAACATCAATGTGATAATTGCGGATCGACCTTACCCTTTGAAGATAAAAAAGAGTGAAGAAGAAGATGTGAGAAATGCTGCTAAGGAGATTAATGATAAGGTTAAGCAATTTCAGCAGATGTATGCCGCTAAAGACAAACAGGATTATTTAGCCATGAGTGCTTTGATGTATGCAGTACAGAATATTGAAAGTCAAAGAATTAAAAATTCAAATGAGCTTAATTTTGAAAGTGAACTTTCAAAATTAGAGCAAATCTTAAAAGGCTAAGAATTTTATTTTATCCCTTCCAATTCGGTGGTCTTACTTTATTTTTTATTTAAAAACAAAGTAATATGAATCCAATGATAATGACAATAATTGCCAGTGCTATTTGCCTAGCAGTAGGCCTGGTAATAGGTAAAATACTAAGCAAAAGTAAAGCCAAAGTAATTGATGAAGCGGCTAAAAAAGAAGCTGAGTTAATTATTAGTAATGCCAAAGCGAAGTCCGATACTTTCTTTGAAAAAGCCAAAGCAAAATCTGAAAGTATCAAGCAAAGTAAAATACTTGAGACCAGAGAAAATTTCATTCAAAAGAAAGCTAAGTTCGAGGAGGAGACCAGTGAACGAAAGGAGCGCTTGAGGCAGAAGGAACAACAGTTTAAAGAAAACCAGCAAAGCATTAGTAAAAAGATTGAAGAGAACTCTCGTAAAGAGAAAGAGTTAGATGCCTTGAAATCTAATTTAAGTGAACAGGTTGAGCTAATGTCCATCAAGAAAGAAAAGGTGGATAAGCAGCATGAGGAGTTTGTAAGCAAACTAGAGAAAATATCAAACCTTTCTGCAACTGATGCTAAAGAGGAATTGATTGATACACTGAAGAAAGAGGCGAAAACCGATGCGATGTCTCACATCAAACAAATAATGGATGATGCGAAAGCTCAAGCCAATAAAGAGGCGAAGAAAATCGTTATTCAGACTATCCAACGGACTGCAGCAGAACATGCTATTGAGAATACCGTTTCAGTTTTTAATTTAGAATCAGACGACCAAAAAGGCCAGATAATCGGTCGAGAAGGTCGAAATATCAGAGCAATAGAAGCCGCTACTGGTTGTGAGATAGTAGTAGATGATACACCGGAAGCAATTGTGATTTCCGGATATGACCCCATACGTCGAGAAATTGCCAGATTATCCTTGCAAAAGCTAACCGCTGATGGCAGAATACATCCAGCCAGAATTGAAGAGGTAGTAAAGAAAACCACGAAACAATTGAACGAGCACTTAATGGAAATAGGCGAGCGTACCGTAATTGACATGGGTATCTCTGGTTTGCATCCAGAACTTGTGCGTTATGTTGGTCGTATGAGATTCCGTTCTTCTTATGGACAGAACTTATTGCAGCACTCAAGAGAAACAGCTAATCTCTGTGCAACAATGGCAGCCGAATTAGGTCTGAACGTAAAGCTTGCTAAACGTGCAGGATTATTGCATGATATTGGCAAGGTACCGGATGAAGAGAGTGAATTATCTCATGCATTATTAGGCATGAAACTTTGTGAGAAATATGGAGAACATCCTGCTGTTTGTAATGCTGTTGGGGCGCACCATGATGAAATGGAAATGCGTTATGCCATCTCTCCCATTATTCAGGCTTGTGATGCAATATCTGGGGCTCGCCCAGGTGCTCGCCGTGAAGTCATGGAAAGCTACTTAGAGCGTATTAAAGAACTTGAAACTTTAGCTTTAGAATATGAAGGTGTAGATAAAGCTTATGCCATCCAAGCGGGTAGGGAATTACGTGTCATTGTGGAAAGCGGAAAAGTTGATGATAAGCGTTCTGAAGAACTATCCTTTGAGATTTCGAAAAAAATTGAAGAAGAAATGACCTATCCTGGGCAAGTTAAAGTAACTGTAATTCGAGAAATGCGTGCAGTTACCGTTGCAAGATAAACGCACCAATGAAAACATCAATCCTACTTTTCACCCTTAGCGTAATGCTATTTGCTTGTCAAAATTCTCTAGAAGTTAATGATGGCGCTGTTTCATCCAACGAGATGTCTGGTGGGAAAGAAACCATTGAACAAGAGCTGTTAGAATTTGCACCGACGAACTATTTGCAAGGTCTGCTTGGCTCTGCAAATGCTATAGAGGCCACCATGTATAATTCAGGAGCAAGCTTTTCCCTCTTTGACCCAGCAAGTGTTGCAGCATTTATGCAATTAATCACCTTGAAATGCCCGAAAGCTTTGAGCACCAATCCGATCGGCCATTTAATGTTTTTACAAAATGGGGAGAATCTTTTAATTGCAAATGTTTATACCAATGGATCAGATGTTTTTATGCAAATTATTGTCAATGAGTCAGGTAAAACCTATTACAATAATCTCGCGGGTAAAGCTAAGGATCTGTTCACACAAGTGCAGTTAAAAGCCAAATAGAAGTACGAACAATTCTTCATATCAATGCAAATCTATATTTACTTTAACTTATTAAGCTCCCCATCTATTTCCTGAATTGAATGATCTATAGGTCTAATCATTTGAACAAGAAGTGCAAGCCAAACTATTATAGCAGGAACTGCTTTTAGTGTATACTTTTGCACGTATTGTTCTCGCCAAATCCTAGGGAACAAATCTGTGGGACTAAGTGTAACCAAAACAAATGAAACCCCCATCAAGAAAATAGTAAGTTTATTCTTTGGACTAGATAGAAACCACAAACAGATTCCTGCATAAGCAATGATGTAAGAAGCAGATTCAGCCCGATGATTGAATATGACCACCCAAATGAGCACGGAGCATAGCATCCATAATCGATATTGCTTAAATTGATATTTCTTAAACTGAAATAAGGCTAAACAAAACAAACAGACGCCAACAATTACTGGAATAAATTTATTTATACTTAAACCAAACCAAGTATTCAGCCAGCCCATTACTGAAATTCCATAAATTTGATCATGCTCAAGGCTCAATAGATTTAACCAACTCTGATATTGAAAAATTAATTGAGACCAATCCACAACTAGCAATGGTAAGCAAAACAATGCAGTCATTACAATTAGGAGATAAACTATGTTCTTTATTCTATTTGGGTAAAGCAGGAAAAGACTTAAACCAACTATGGCATATAACTTGGTATAAATTGCTAAACCAATTAGTACCACCGCAAAGAAATACTTCTCTCGCTCCAAACAAGCAAAAGTTCCTATGAAAAATGCCAGCATTAAGGTGTTGCTCTGTACGTTTTGCGTAGTTGTTATTAGCTCAAAGATGCTAAGTAGGACTATGGCCCCAATCCATCTCTTATCGAAACTAGGTAACGCAAGCAAAGCAAAAAGCATCATGAATAAATTGAAAACGTTCCACAATGACAATCCCAATGCATCGGGCAAAATTGCAAAGCATGAAAACAATAAGGCAAAGGTAGGACTATACTTAAAGTAGTCAAAATACTCTTGAGGATATGCTCCGTATAGACTTTGACCTTCAAGTAAATGATAGAAGGACTGCTTGAATATTAAATAGTTATTGTAATGAGTGTATTCGCCTCCTGCCACAGACCTAGTCCCTTGAAAAAGAGCTTGAACGCTTACACCAATAGCCACGACAAGCATAAGCAAAAACAACACTTTAGGCTGAGAGAGGCGAGATAAAAAAGAGTTTAACTTAGGAGTATAGTTTTCCAACATCAATCAGTTATAATCAAAAAAAATGCCCTCGATAAATCGGGGGCATTTTTTAAAATAAATCATTTAACCTTATTCGTGATTTACCACAAATTTCTTAGCAGATAAACCTTCATGGGTTTCAATTTGCAAAAAGTAAACTCCATTAACCATTGAAGACACATCAAAAGAAGTGTTTACATTTTCAGCGTTTCTTATAGTTCTAGATGTAATTACTTTTCCATCAACTGAAACAATTGACAAGTTAATGTCTTCAGCATTTTCTAAAGTAAACTCAACATTTAAAGCTTGACTAGCTGGAACGGGAGAAACAACAACTGCCATTTCAAACTGAACGGTGCTAATTCCTACATTAGCAGATACCAATGGATTTGTACCATCACTTACTTCTTTCCAATCACTTAGACCGTCGTTATCTAAATCTGGGAAATCGCTAGCATCACTAGGACTAGTACCTGAATATGCTTCCACTTCATCCGGAGTACCGTCACCATCTGAATCTAAGGGATTTACCGCATTAAATGCCTGTAAAACTTCTTCATTATCTGTATTCTCAACCCAGACAACAACTCTTAAATCTGAAAATTCCTCAACAGAATGTTCTGTAGCATGATCAATTCTATTAGCTGCTTGACCATTAGCAGGCAATCTGTAGCTTCCCTGAAAAGTATAATTTGAACTGAATGAAAAAGGAGTTAGGTTTGTTAAAGTTGATAAACTTGTTCCATTATCATCGGGAAGCATTTTTTTGCAAACTAGGAAGAATTCGGTTTCACCATTTGATGCAACATTTTGATCTGTTTTGTTTTCAATTATTGCGGCTTGTAGACGATAATTGCCCTGGGCATAATCTTGAATTGGAAGTCCCTCGACGCTCACACTAACTGATTGTGAGGCAACATCAACTTCATAGGTGGCATGTAAAAATGTAAACGAAGGTCTAAGCTTTTCATCCTGAACTATTGCTGTAGATAAGCTTCTTGGATCTAAATCTGTTCCTCCATTCGCCCACATTGCAGGAATAGAATATCCACCATTTAAAGCACTTGGATAGTAGTAGCCATATCTCTGCGCTGTTTCATCTGTGCAATAGGCATCACCTGCACCAGGTCCAAAAATTTGATATTTAATGCCTGCCCATTCATGAGATGGCTCTGGGTCTAGTACATCATGAAAATTCTCATTACCTTGAACACATGGAGGACATGTTGAAGCAGTAAAAACTTCAAACAAAGGCACTCGCTGTACTACACCATCAAATACGGTAATAGTTTTAGAGAACTCATCATTCGAAGTATTTCCATCAGCACCGCCATTTAAATTAGATGCAAAAACAGTTATTTCATAATCACCAGAAGCACTCGGAGAAAAACCTGTTGTATGTGTAAAGTTGTAAGCATCGCCAAAACCGATACTCACCCCAGTAATTGGTGCAGTAACCGGAGCACCGCCATCAACCCTATAATTGATATCAAAAGAAGTAATTGTTTCACTACCTAGATTCTCTAAGCTACCTGCAACTGTAATTGGACTGTCAGCTATATCATTATATAATCCTGTGGTGATATCAAAACAAGAAAAATCCTTACTTGAGGGAGTATACACGCTAAAGTCATCGATTATCCAAAAGTAATCATAACTACCAACAAAATTAAATTTGAATCGCACATCAGCCACACCAGCAGCTGCAGCGGTAATATCTTCTAAAATAATTACTGTGGATGAGGTATTAACCGTGTAAAATGCAGTCCACGTTGATCCACCATCCGTACTTATTGATGCTGTACCTACGCTGCTCTGAAATTGTCTAAATGAAGATAAGAAAGATACTGCAACAAAACTTGCGGAAGAACAATTGATAGCAGGAGAAATCAAATCGGCATTTTCAGGAATATTATCATTTCCTTGCCCGTCAGAATCAAAAACTGCAAAGTTAGTACTTACCCCGTTACTTTGGGCAATCCATTCCCATGTTCCACCGCCGTTTGAAGTATTATCGATATTTTGCCATGAGGCTGGAATACCCGTAGCGAAATCCTCATTGAAAGGAAGTTGAGCAAAACTTAAGGAGAGAGTCATAAGACTCAATATGGTTGAAAGTATATTCTTATTCATATGTGATGATTTTTAATTAAATTGAAAGACAGCTAATTTAATATTTTTTTCTACCTTTACCTAGTAAATAAACTAAAATGACAAAAAATATATTCTTTATTTTAATTGGCTTTAGCCCTCTAAATATTGTAAGTGCTCAAACGTTTAGCATAAGCCCTTCGGATTCTGTTTATGTTGCAGAAACAGTGACAAGCAATAATGACGAGGTTGTTCTAACTGCATATGTTAAAAACGACTCAAGCGATGACCTTACTTTTAAATGGAGAGTGACTAGTAAGGATTCGCCAATGTCTTGGAACGTTTCATTTTGTGATAACACCAATTGCCTTGATCTAGGAACAACTAACGAAAGTACTTTCTTTTTACCAGCTGATTCTACGTCTATTTTAAAAATGGCTTATTTACCTTTTCTTGAAGGTGGTGTTAGTGACATAAGTGTAAGTGTTTCAGTGGATGGATTAGCTGGATCTTCGGTGACAGTTTTATACAAAGCCGACATAACAGCAGAGCCAATCAGTGGAGTAAAAGAAATTGATGCTCAAGCAATCTCTATTTTCCCAAATCCTGCGAGTAATTTCATAAAAATTAAAGGTATTGAAGACGCTAATAATGTAAATTCAATTGAAGTGTTTAGCATTATAGGCAAAGAAGTTCTGAGAAAAGAAATTTCAAGTTTGAACGACCTGAAAGTGGATATACAAAACCTAGACCAAGGGGTTTATTTAGTGAAACTTTTTGATAGCAAAAGAAGTGTATTTTTCACGAAAACGTTCATTAAAAAATAAGTTCTTATTAATACATCTGTAAAAAAAAAGGAGCGCATAGTCGCTCCTTTTTTTATCAACTTTACTCAATTAACACATTGCTGTTGGTAAAAGAATTCCTATTTATTTAAGTAACTACCTATTAAACACGATTTTAGTGTATTGAATCATCAACACGATTAAATGGCCAACACAAGTAAAAAGAAGATGACAGAAGAACTGGATGAACATGCGGTAAACTGGGGGAATAAAAAACAATACACCAAGATAGTTGGATTGGTATTTATCCTATTTTCGCTGCTTCTGCTCTTGTCCTTCTCTTCATACATTCTTACATGGCATATCGACGAGGCCAGTTTAAGCAGTCTGGTTGTTGACGAACTTAATCAAGAATCTTTCAAAGTCAATTATGCGAATTCTTTGGGGAAGTTTGGATACCATATCTCATCGATATTGATTAAAAAATCTTTTGGAATTGGTGCATTTTTCGTTTGCGTTATGCTTTTCGTTTATGGGGTCAACCTCCTATTTCGACGAAGAATATTCAAATGGAAAACGATCAGTTATCATAGTATTTTCTTAATGTTCTTTATAGCTGCTGTAAGTGAGTTTATTCGTTACTCATTGTTTAAAAATGCTTTCTTTCATCCAGGCGGAAGTGTAGGCTATTATATGGCAGGAAGTAATGGGTGGTTGATCAATAATTTTAAAAGTATTGGTACAGCAGCGCTACTACTAACTATTGGCGTCATATACCTGATGGTAGCTTTTGATTTAGATTTCGACAAACTCCTAAAACATTTAAAAGCAAAACCGAAGACTGCAGACAAAGATGATGTAAAAGTGTCAATCAGTTTGGATGAATCTATATTTGAAAAAGATAAGCTTCAAGAAATTGAAGTAAGTATTTCGGATGATGCAGAAGAAATAGTGGAAGAAGAAGAGGATGGTTCCTTGGATTTTGATTTAAGCAGCAAAGATGACTTACCGGTCAAAAACATTGCCGAAACAAAACCTCCAGAAGAATTAGATGAAGAAACAGAGGAACTAGAATTGGCAATTACTGAAACTATTGAAGAAAAAACAGTTAAATCAGTACAGAATGATGGCAACTACGACCCCACTTTGGATTTGAGTAATTATAACTACCCGCCACTGAGTATTCTTGAAGATCACGGAGGAGACAAAGTAAGTATTGATAAAGAGGAATTAGAAAGGAATAAAAATCAGATTGTTGAAACTCTGCAGAATTACAATATTGAAATATCCAAAATTAAAGCGACGGTAGGTCCTACGGTAACCCTATATGAAATTGTACCAGCTAAAGGAGTGCGTATTTCAAAAATAAAAAACTTAGAAGATGATATTGCCTTAAGTCTAGCCGCGCTTGGTATACGGATCATTGCACCTATTCCGGGGAAAGGAACGATTGGGATCGAAGTCCCTAATGCCAAGAAAGAGACTGTCTCTATGAAGTCAATGCTATCATCTGAAAAATTCAGCAATACGAAGTTGGAACTTCCCATAGCCTTAGGAAAGAATATTGCTAATGAGATATTTATTGCAGATCTTACCAAAATGCCTCACCTCTTAATGGCAGGTGCAACCGGCCAAGGAAAGTCAGTTGGCATTAATGCAATACTGTGCTCCTTGCTTTACAAGAAGCATCCGTCACAATTAAAGTTTGTATTAGTTGATCCGAAGAAAGTGGAATTGTCCATTTACAATGCAATCGAAAAACATTTCTTGGCCATACTACCAGGAGAAGAAGAAGCTATTATAACAGATGTTCAGAAGGTAGTCGCTACGCTCAATGCGCTTTGCATAGAAATGGATGATCGTTACAACCTCTTAAAAGATGGGAAAGCGAGAAATCTAAAAGAATACAATCAAAAATTTGTTTCACGAAAATTAAATCCAAACAACGGGCATAAATTTTTACCCTATATCGTTCTGGTTATCGATGAGTTTGCAGATTTAATTATGACCGCAGGTAAAGAAGTAGAGACCCCTATTGCCCGATTAGCTCAATTAGCACGAGCAATTGGAATTCATTTGGTGTTAGCTACACAACGTCCTTCTGTGAATATTATCACAGGAGTAATCAAAGCAAATTTTCCGGCAAGAATTTCATTTAAAGTTTCATCCAAAATAGATTCAAGGACTATTCTAGATGCTGGTGGCGCGGATCAGCTCATTGGACGTGGAGATATGCTATTTTCTCAAGGAAGTGATATGGTTCGTTTGCAATGTGCTTTTATCGATACTCCAGAGGTTGAAGAATTAGTGGATTTTATCAGTCAGCAACAAGGATATCCGACAGTTTTTGAATTGCCTGAATACGTCGATCCAAGCGCAGAAGGCAAGGATCGAGGCGCTTACAGTGAAGAGGAACGAGATGCACTCTTTGAAGATGCGGCAAGAGTAATTGTCAATAATCAAGTGGGAAGTACTTCCATGATTCAACGAAGATTAAAACTCGGTTATAACCGAGCGGGAAGAATTATGGATCAGTTAGAGAATGCGGGAATTGTAGGCCCCAATCTTGGAAGTAAGCCAAGAGACGTTTATTGCAAGACAGAAGCAGAATTGGAACAATTTTTGACGCAGGAATAAAATATAAATATAATTCATGGGCACTCTAAAAATAATCTTCCTTTTAATCGTAGGTACTAATTTCATTTTTGCGCAAAATAATGTGCTGGATGCAGAGGCAGATGCTTTGCTAAAATCAGTTTCCGAAAAATATAAAAAATTCAATTCAGCTAAGATGAATCTTACCTTGTCTATTAATTTGCCAGAAATAGAAGAGGACCAAGTCTCAGAGGTAAAAGCCTGGTTCAAAGGTGACAAGTTTAAAGTGGAGCTGATAGATCAAATGTTCGTTTCAGATAATGTGACTATTTGGAACTATTTAAAAGAGTATAATGAAGTTCAAATCAATGATTACAATGAAGATGAAGCTATGTTTTCACCTTCCATGTTGTTTGATCTTTACAGCAATGACTATATCTACAGATTGAAGGAAGAGTACAAGACCTCCAGCGGGAAGTTGATAAAAGTCATCGAATTAACTCCAGTTGATAAAGATCAAAGCTTCTTTAAAATTGACTTAAAAGTTTCCCCTGCAGAGAAGAGCATTATTGAATCTAAGATTTACGAGCGCTCTGGAATGCATTATGTATATAAAATCAATGCTTTTACGCCTAACGTTCCGCTAGAAGATGAGTTCTTTAAATTTAATCCGGAAGAATACGAGGACATCGATATTACGGATGCTAGATTCTAAAAATTTACTACTTGCCAGGAATCTCCCTTCAGGTATAGCATGACCTCATTTTCTTTAAGCGGCTCATTCAAGATCAAATCAAACGCAAGACCATCATGAACGATTGCTGAGTAGTTTTTAGTTTTAAATGATTGTGCACCTAAATGATGCTTCCAAAACCAACTGCCCCAGGACCCTACCTTCACTTTTATATGTCTTTTATCAATTACTTCTACCACAATAGAATCATTCACACTATTGATATTCATTTCGTAGATTAAATCAACCTTGTCTCGGATATCAATCCCTCTTTCTAAATAAAGTGATTCAGCAAATTCAGAACCATGCTTACCTATCGTAGTAAATGCTCGTGCTCCATTATTATTTTCCGCTTGGACCAAAATAATAACCCTTTCTTTGTCCTGCCATTTGAAATCATCCAGTAGGCCACGACTTACCTGTCCCATTTCACTAAATGCCTCAATATTTTGCAAGGTAAAGCTAAAGTGGAAAAACATGTAGACCAAGGCCAATGGAATTTGCATCCACCTTGAAACACTGAGAAACGAGATGGCTATGGCAGCATAAATAAAAATGGAAGCCAAATATGCGTATCGATCCGCCTCAATAGGTTGAAGCGTCACACAATACAAATTTAATATCGGCGCTAAGGTTAAAAGGAATATGCCTCCAAAAAAAAGGATTGAAACTATACGATTATGAATTTTATAATTCTTTTTAAGAAGTATAAAAACAAATATCCCTGAAGCTAAAATCAATAATAAGGCGTTTTCTCCAATCCAATTCATTTGAAATTGTTTGAACGCGTATGGCCAAAAATCAAAAAAGAGTAGGTAATTATTTAAGTAATAAAAAAAGTTTGCGAAAAGCTCACCCAACTGGAACTTAGTATGAACTCCTGCCCCGTAGTGTCCAATAAATGAACCCACCATCAATTTGTGAAGCAATAAAAAAATAAACAAAATACCAAAAAATAGAGCGGGAGGTTTCCAAAACTTAAAGACACATTTACGGTCATATTTGAATCCATGAAAACACATCACATATAGAGCCACTACCGGTAAAATATATGCAAGTTCTATACAAAACAAGGCTAATACAAAGGAAATCAGCGAACCCAATAAATAGAATACTTGAGCTTGATTCAAGTATTGAATAAATAAACGCAGGCTAGTGTAAAAAAAGATTGTACACAACATATAATGTAGACAAACTTTGGAAACTACTACATCCACCGCAAATGGAGAACTCAAGAATAAAAAAGAAGCAAGAAAAGGTAAGTATTTAAAATTCTCCCTTGAAAAAAAATATGCGCAGATATCTTGAATTAGGGAAAAGGCTACAACTGCCGTAAAGGCATGCACCATTGCAAACAATATGTACCAAGCAGTACCATTAAAGCCAAAAAATTTATAAAAAGAATAGAAAAATAAGTGATTTAACTGATGTAAACCGGGATAACCAAAACATGAAAAAACATCGATAAAAGAATGTTCTTCAAAAACCTTTGCCCAACCATTGAAGTCGAATACCAAGCCCGCCTCTTGCGTATTTCTAAACATGAGCAGGCTAATCAAGCCATAAAAAGTAAATAATAATAACTTTGAATTTGAAAATTGCTTACTAAACGACGGCAAACTCAACACAACTATAACGGAATATTTCCGTGCTTCTTACGCGGTAAACTTTTAACCTTGTTTTCCAGCATTTTAAATCCTTTAATCAATTTCGTTCTAGTTGTATCAGGTTCAATCACTTCATCAATAAAACCTCTTGCTGCAGCCCGGTATGGATTAGCAAATTTTTCCGTGTACTCATCCGTTTTTTCTTGAAGTTTAGCTTCCTTATCATCAGCAGAGGCGATCTCTTTTCTAAAAATAATTTCAGAGGCTCCCTTTGCACCCATCACCGCGATTTCGGCCTTTGGCCAAGCAAAATTTAAATCAGCACCAATATGCTTACTACTCATTACATCATAAGCTCCGCCGTATGCTTTTCGTGTTATCACGGTTATTTTAGGAACAGTTGCTTCTGCAAAAGCATACAAGAGTTTCGCTCCGTTAGTTATAATACCATGCCATTCCTGATCTGTTCCTGGTAGAAATCCAGGCACATCTACTAAGGTTAATAAAGGGATATTAAAGCTATCGCAAAATCGAACAAATCTTGCACCTTTTTTACTGGATTCAATATCCAAAACTCCAGCTAAAACTGCTGGTTGGTTGGCTACTATTCCGACACTTCTACCGGCTATCAAAGCGAATCCTACAACAATATTTTCTGCATAATTTTTATGCACTTCAAAAAAGCCATTTTCATCCGTTAACTCTGCAATTACCTCTCGCATATCGTAAGGCTGCTGGGCATTTTGAGGAATTAAGCTATTCAATTTTGAACGGCTCTCATCATCTTTCACTTCATAAGGGTATACTGGAGCATCTTCCTCACAATTTTGTGGCACGTATTTCAATAGAGTTTTTATGTATTCAATACACTCCATTTCATTAGCACATGAAAAATGAGTTACTCCTGATTTGGTGCTATGTGCCGAAGCACCTCCCAAATCTTCACTGCTTACTTCTTCATGGGTTACAGTTTTCACCACGTTAGGTCCTGTTACAAACATATATGATGTATTTTCTACCATCATAATAAAATCAGTAATAGCTGGCGAGTATACAGCCCCTCCTGCACAGGGCCCCATTATTGCTGAAATTTGAGGTATTACCCCGGAAGCTATGGTATTTCTGTAAAAAATATCCGCATACCCGCCTAAAGAAACAACCCCTTCTTGAATTCTGGCACCACCACTATCATTCAATCCTATGACTGGAGCTCCATTCTCCATAGCTAAATCCATTAGTTTACAAATCTTCTCCGCATGTGTCTCACTCAAAGATCCTCCAAAAACCGTGAAGTCTTGAGAAAAAACATAAACTAGTCGACCATGAATAGTTCCATACCCGGTAACGACACCATCTCCAAAAAATTTTTGTTTATCCAAGCCGAAATCGGTAGCTCGATGGGTAACAAGCATACCAATTTCTTCAAAACTACCTTCGTCAAGCAAAAAATGAATACGTTCGCGTGCTGTTAGTTTTCCTTGTTTGTGCTGTTTGGCAATTCGTTCTTCACCGCCCCCTAGAAGGGCTTGCTTTCTTTTATTATTGAGCAAATCAAACTTATCTTGCATATTTAGTTATTTGTAGAAGAACAAAAATAGTAAACCATTTTATAAAATTGTAAAAAGACAGCAATCGATTGAAAAATACTAAGCGTAAGAGGATTGTCAAAATAATGTAAAAATCAATAGATCTTAAAATAAAATTAACTTCTTATTTAGAATTAGTCTAATTATTGTTAAGTTTGCATTGTAATTAAAAAAACAATTAAAAACAATTAAAAAAAGTAACCATGAAATCAAATAATTTATTCTCCCTGTTGCTGTTTGCAGCAGTAATCTCTTTTTCTTCATGTGAAAAAGATAATGATCCTGAACCGCCATCAGGTCCAGACCTTCCATCAACATACAACTTCGAAAATGTGAGTTTTGGTGGTCAAACAGATCGACTTGATATGATGGGTGAAATGACTGCTGAAATGAAATCAGCTAATTCAGGTGGAACAGTCGACGCGACTAAACTTACAAACATGTTCAGTAATAGCAATAGCCCATTCTCGGCTGCCAACCTGAATGCTTCATCCAAGCAGCTTAAAAGCAAATGTTTCGAAGGTGGAACAGGTGGTGTTTATGACGCTACGACTTACGAGTATTTAATGAATTACTACGGTGGAATAACGCTAACGGCTACTGGGGCATACTCTCCTGGCAATGCAGGTGTTTCTACTAACGGTACCAAGTCATACTTTTTTGATGCTTATGGAGTAGAGTATACTCAAATCATCGAAAAAGGTCTAATGGGAGCAGTATTCTATTATCAAGCAGCAGAGTCATATACACGAGAAGGTAAAATTGGAGATGCTGTAGATAATGTAATCATAACTCCGAATGAAGGCACAGACATGGAGCATCATTGGGATGAAGCATTTGGTTATTTTGGTGTGCCAACTGATTTAACTGTTGCCAATTTTGATACAAAACTTGACGCTGGCGAAGTTCGGTATCATGGGAAGTATGCAGGTGTTGGCCAAGATGCTGGTTTAAACACTGTAGGAAATGTTATGAATGAGTTTATCAAAGGAAGATTTGGCATTAGTAATAATGACTATACTATGAGAGATCAAGCTGCGAGTCAACTAAGAGCTGAGTGGGAAATGGTTATTGCCACAACTGCTATTCATTATTTGAACGGAGCGCAATCTAACTTTAGTGACGAAACATTACGAAATCATGAATTATCTGAGGCTTTAGCATTTATTATGTCACTTCACTACAACAGTGATAAATTAATGTCTTCAACTGAAATCAGCACTATTTTAGACTACTTTCAAGAAACTCCTCAAGGATCGCCTAGCCCAGTCTTTAGCCTTATTAATGTAACTAACCAAAATATTAATGACGCAAAAGATATGATAAGCGCTGCTTATGGTCTTAACAGCGTTAAAGACATTCTTTAAAATTATTATTTTTCATTGTGATTGTGCGAGGAATCTGACAATAAAATGTCAGGTTCCTCGCTACAATTTTAAAAACTTTTAACTTTACACTCCATATGAATCCAAAACAAATCATTTTTCTCTCCCTTTTCATCTTACTTTTTTCAGCATGTGATAAGGAAAATATTGATCAAGTCAACTTTGATCGTGATGCCATGCTCGTAAATTATGCAGATAATATTATCATTCCTCGCTATGAAAAACTTGCCTTGAACTGTGAGCTTTTGTATCAAGCAAGTCTCAGTTTTCAATCCAATATAAATGCGAGTGAGTTAGAAAGCCTCAAAGAAATTTTTGAGCAAACTTATCTCTCTTGGCAAGCATGCTCAAGCATGGATTTTGGCCCTGCAGGCTCTCAAACACTCAAAGCAATATTTAATATCTACCCGGTAGATACATCTCAAATAAATAACAATATATCAAGTTCAAACTATAACTTGGATGCTGTAATTAACCAAGCAGCAATTGGATTGCCCGCTTTAGATTTTTTACTTTTTGGAAAAGGAGAAACTACCGAATCACTTTCCTACTTCAACAACAATTCAAATGCAATTACGTATCTCGTAGAGGCTTGTGCGCAGCTAAAAACTAAGTCTAATATTGTTTCGTCTGATTGGTCCAACCAATATCGATCTGTGTTTATAAATGCAAATGGCATTGACATAGGAAGTTCTCTTGGCATGTTGGTCAATGAATTAAACTTAGATTTTGAAAGGTTCATTAGAGATGGTAAAGTTGGTATTCCCCTTGGAATTAGAAGTCTAGGAAATCCTCAGTTAAATAAAACCGAGGCCTTCTTCAGTGGATATTCCATAATCTTACTGAAAGAAAGCATAGATAAACTGGAAGATCTCTACACCGGGACATCATTAAACGGTATTGATGGTCTAGGCTTAGATGACTACCTTAATGCTTCTAATGCCACCCATTCTGGGACTTCATTAAACGAGGTCATTCTTGATCAGTTTATGGAAATAAGAAATAATACTAATCAATTGAACCAAAGTGTTGATTATTCAATCACTCAAGACCCTGAATCGGTAAGTCTTATATTTAATTCAATGCAAGAGTTGGTTGTCTATCTCAAAATTGACTTGCCAAGTACTTTAGGTGTTTTAATAAGTTACCAAGATAATGACGGGGATTAATCCTCAAAGGCTCAAAAAAAGCTATAATTACATACTAAATAATCTGGTTGGAATTGAACCCCTGGTTAGTTTCAGAATTCTATTCAGTATTTTGATGCTCATTAGTATCATTCGATTTTATGCAAACGGGTGGATAGAAGAACTATATCTTCATCCGGTTTTTCACTTCAAGTATTTTGGTTTTCACTGGGTGCCTGCGCCAACCGAAGAGGGCATTTATGTTGTTTTCATTAGCATGATTTTAGCGTGCATAGGAATTGGCCTTGGCCTTTTTTACAGGATATGCACCTTATTGTTCTTCATTCTTTTTACATATACCGAGTTAATCGATGCCTCTAACTACCTCAACCATTATTACTTTATATCACTGATTTCATTTTGTCTCATTTTTTTACCTGCAAATAAATATTTCGCAATAGATAATTTGCTCTTCAAGAATAAGCAAAAATATATTCATGCTTGGCAGATAAATATTATTAAGTTTCAGGTGGGTGTTTTATATGTTTATGCTGGTATTGCGAAGCTAAATAGTTCTTGGATTTTTGAAGCATTACCACTAAAAATATGGCTTCCTGCCAATATGCACCTTCCAGTCATTGGAGAATTAATGACCTACAGTTCAACAGCCTATTTGTTTTCTTGGACAGGGATAATATTTGACTTGAGTATTTTCTTTTTCCTAATTTATAAACGAACCCGAATATTTGCATATTTAGCGGTAGTCATTTTTCACCTGCTTACATTTTGGCTATTCCCCATTGGAATGTTCCCATTTGTAATGATTTTTAGTAATTTAATCTTCTTTTCTACTCGATCTCACGCTAAAATTTATGAGCGATTTATCGGCAGAAATAAAGAAGTAAAACCAATTCAGCAAAGAAAAATAAAACTAAGAACAAACCTCTTAATTCTTAGCTATGTGATCATACAGTTAACTTTCCCATTTAGATATTTGCTGTATGCTGAAAATCTATTTTGGGCAGAACAAGGTTATCGCTTCTCTTGGAGAGTTATGCTGATGGAAAAAGCAGGCCATGCGTCCTTTAGAGTTCAAGATTCTTCAGGTAAAGTTGAAATTGTAGACAATAAGGAATACCTGACACCATTTCAAGAAAAGATGATGAGTACGCAGGCTGATTTTATTGTTCAGTATGCAAGGATGTTATCCAATGCGTACATAAAAAAAGGATTTAATAAGCCGGAAGTCTATGCTGACGTGTTTGTAAGCTTAAACGGTGATGGATCCAAACGATTTATAGACAACACGATTGATTTAAGCAAAGAAAGAGATACATTTGCCTCGAAAAAATTTATAATCAATTATCCATGAGGGTATTACTCTTAATTATATTGTCAATAGCGGGTTGTATCAAATCTCAGAATGTCCTCGAAATTATAGATCAGAACAACTCTCCTATCAAAGATGTAATTGTATTTGAACATGCAAATGCAATAGAACTTCTAAGCAATAAGCAAGGCGAAGTCATTTTACCAAAATATATGGGTAACACGCTCAATCTTTCTCTATTCAAAACATCTTTCAAAAGTCAAGTAATTGAAATCAAATTTGAAGAAGAAACTCGAAAAACAATTACCTTACTACCGCTCAAAGAAGAAATAAATACAGTAGAAGTAAATGCCAAGCAAACGATTAACTCACTGAAAATGAGAGGTGTTGAAGGCATGAGTGTTTATGAGTCCAAAAAATCTGAAAAAATTATATTGGATAATCTAACTGTAAATTTAGCTGCAAACAATAATAGGCAAATTTTTGCAAAGGTTGCCGGAATTAATATTTGGGAAAGCGTCGGATCTGGCTTAAGCACAGAGATTGGCGGACGAGGATTAAGCCCTGAAAGAAGCTCAAATTTTAATGTGCGTCAAAACGGATATGATATTAGTGCAGATGCACTAGGTTATCCTGATGCGTATTATGTGCCTCCTGCAGATGCTGTTCAACAAATTGAAATAACACGCGGAGCATCTTCACTTCAATATGGTACTCAATTTGGAGGAATAGTAAACTATGAAATGCAAGAAGCCAATGTGTTCACTCCTATTCGTATGAAGATTAAGCAAACATATGGAAGTTATGGATTTAGTAATACGCATTTACAATTAGATGGGACGCATAAAAAAATAGCCTATATGCATATTTCTCAGTTTAAACGAGGAAATGGCTGGAGGGATAACTCCGCATTCTATGGTATCTTTTCATTTTCGAAATTCACCTATAATCCATCAGAAAAAACCCAAATAAGTGCAGAATACACCTACCACAGCTACCTTGCGCAGCAGGCGGGTGGATTGACAGATAAACTATTTGAAGAAAACGATAAACAATCGATTCGTGATCGAAATTTCTTTAGAATCGGATGGCATTTGCCACAAATTGAATTGAATCATAAATTTTCAAGTCGTTTGAAGATGCAATCCATCACCTTTGGCTTGATTGCCCGTAGAGATGCACTTGGATTTTTAGGAAATATTACAAGAGTTGACCCCCAAAGTAATCGAGATTTATTAGTTGACCTCTATAAAAATATTGGTAATGAAACAAGAGTATTATTTAAATATAATCTAGGGAAAAATTTAAATTCTTTATTGATTGGCTGCCGTCTTTACAGAGGAAATACAAATAAAAACCAAGGTTTAGGAGATGATGGAGTAAGGCCCGTTTTTGAATATATAAATCCAGAATATCTGGAAAACTCAGCTTATGTTTTTCCAAGTAGGAACATTGCACTATTTGCTGAAAACATATTCCACTTTGGTAAATGGAGCCTAACCCCGGGTATAAGACTTGAAAACATTTCCACTAATGCATCAGGCTATTATCGAGAGATATCCAGGGATTTATCAGGGAATATTTTAACAGATACCAGCTTTAATGAAAACATAAATGCGCAACGGACATTTGTTATCAGTGGAATAGGATCGAGTTTTAGACCCAGTCCTGAACATGAAATATATACAAGTATTTCTCAAAATTATCGCGCAGTAAACTTCAATGATCTAAGAATTGTAAACCCGAATTTTAAAGTTGATCCAAGCTTGCAAGACGAAAAAGGGTTTAATGCAGACCTTGGATTTCGGGGGACCATAAGTGATCTTTTAGCTTATGATCTCAGTCTATTCTATCTTTATTATAGCAATCGCATAGGTTTTACTTTGGAATATGACTCCACACTCTTCAATATATATCGTTTCAGAACCAATATATCGGATTCTAGAAATATGGGTATGGAAAGTGTTCTAGAATTTGATTTTTTGCGCTTAAAAAAAGGTATTTCTAAGGACTTTAGTCTCAAGCAACTCTTAAACTTTTCCTATATTGACGGGCGATATTTGGGTTCTGAAGAAAGTGCTTTTAGAAAAAATAAAGTAGAACTTGTTCCTAATATAATTCTTAAAACCAGTTTGGTTTTCTCATGGAGGACATTCAATCTATCTATGCAATATTCTTATATTGGCAAGCAATATACCGACGCTACAAATTCGGAACAATCCGGTGATGCAGTAAATGGAATTATACCCAGTTATCAGGTTATCGATTTAACAGTAGCTTATAAAATCAAAAACTGGACTTTTAAAGGAAGTATAAATAATATGATGAATACAAGCTATTTCACCAGAAGAGCGGCTGGATATCCCGGACCTGGAATAATTCCAGCAGATAGGAGGACGCTTTATATATCCTTAGCTTATGAAATTCATAAAAAATAGAATTGCATTCTTGTCTATTCGATAAATCAAACTTCAGCATGTATATTTGGAGTAAATTAACTCTTCCTGCTAAATGGAAAGCTTTCTAAGCCACCCTTTAAGTGTTGTCCTATTCGTAGTAGTAATTATCATTATGTTGCTGCTAGATCTGGGTGTCTTTAATAAGCAAAGTCGTGTGATTAGCAACAAAGAGGCGGTCTATTGGACAATAGCTTGGATAAGTTTATCCATGCTCTTCAGTGGTTTTATTTTTTTCACTCAAGGATTCGATTCTTTCACTCAATTTCAATCCGCATACTGGATAGAAAAAGCCCTTTCAATAGATAATCTATTTGTCTTTATTCTAGTCTTTGGCTTCTTTAAGGTTCCGAAAAAATACCAGCATAAGGTACTATTTTGGGGTATTTTAGGGGCATTAGTCATGCGCGCAATCTTTATCTTTTCAGGAGTGGGCTTAATCAAATTGATGTATCTACCAAACATCATTATTTTGGGAGAACCAAGACAAATTAACGCCTTACTTACTTTGTTTGGGGCTTTCCTTGTCTATGCGGGTATTCAATCATGGTTTATAAAAAATGAAGACGATGAGCATGAAGATTTCAGCAAAAGTGCTGGAGCCAGGTTTGTTTATAAATTATTTAAGGTTAGTAAGGGATTTGATGGAGACAAATTCTTTACGATTGAAAACGGAGTTAAGTTAGCCACTCCATTATTGGTTGTTGTGGGTGTTATTGAATTCTCAGATTTGTTATTTGCAGTGGACTCTATTCCTGCAATTTTTGCTATTTCAGATGACCCGATAATTTTATATACCTCCAATATATTTGCTATTCTAGGTTTAAGAAGTTTATATTTCTTGCTGGCAAACTTCATTCACATGTTTAGTAGATTGAATTATGGGCTAGCAATTATTCTGACTTTCATTGGTGTGAAAATGTTAATCCATCCATTCCTCCACATCTCTTCTCCTGTATCCTTGGCTATTGTAGCAAGTGTATTAATTCTCTCGGTATTTGCTTCTCTGATTTGGCCCATTAAAATGGATTCTGCCATTGCAAAAAAATAAGTTTAGGCATTTTAAGGTTGCTTCCCATAAAGTTAAATCTGTATATTTTGTACTATCTTTAAAACGGTAAATACTTTAAAACATGACAAAAAACACCTTAGAACGAGCGAAAGCAAATATTCCTAAAACAGAAAATCATACAACTCAACGAATCCAAAATGTATTTGCTAAGCAAAGAGCTAATTTACAAGCCTTAAAAAACACAACGGGAAAACAACGTAAACAAAAACTTAAAGCGCTTCGGAAAAAGGTTTATGATTATCGTGAAAAAATACAAGAGGCCTTACACGCTGATTTTAAAAAACCAGACATCGAATCGGATATTTCAGAGATTTACCCGACTATTTCTGAGCTAAACAATACCATTGCTAATTTTCAGGATTGGATGTCAAATGAAGAAGTAGATATTCCGATAACACTTTTAGGCTCTTCGGCATACATTCATTTTGAGCCCAAAGGAAATTGTTTGGTAATTACCCCATGGAATTACCCATTCTATTTAGCTATTTCACCGCTTATTTATGCTATAGCTGCAGGAAATGCTGCTATTCTTAAACCTTCCGAATTTACACCCCACACCTCTCATTTGGTGCAAGAGTTGCTTGAGGAGCTTTTTGAAGAAGATGAAATCGCTGTCATTCAAGGTGACCATTCCGTTTCTAGTGAATTGCTTAAATTGAAATTTAACCATATACACTTTACCGGAAGTCCTCTAGTGGGTAAGCTTGTAATGGAGGCTGCAAGCAAAAATTTAACAAGCTGCACATTAGAATTAGGCGGGAAAAGTCCAACAATTGTAGATCAAACAGCCAATATTAAAGAGGCTGCAATGAAGATAGTTTGGGGTAAGTTTCTTAATGAAGGTCAAATATGTATTGCACCAGATTATGTATTGGTTCATGAAAGTAAAAAGAATGAATTAGTCGAAGCAATGAAAATCGAAGTTGAAAAAAAGTATGGAGCAGATACCAAAGCACGATTGGAAAGTAAAAATCTAGGTAGGATGGTCAATGCGAAACATTACGCTCGTGTTAAATCTTTAGCTGAAGATGCAGTAAATAAAGGTGCAAAAGTAGAAATAGGTGGTCAATTTAACGATGCGGATAATTTTATCGATCCTACCATATTAAGCAATATATCTAGTGACTCCAGCGTCATGCAAGAAGAAATCTTTGGTCCCATTATGCCTGTTCTTGCATTTTCAAATCTGGAAGAAGCTATGAATATTGTAAACAGCAAGGAACGACCATTGGCCTTGTATATCTTTAGTAAAAAAGAAAAGAACATAAAATACATCATTGATAATAGTTCTGCTGGCGGCACATGTATCAATGAGACCCTACTTCATATTTCCCAGCCAAACTTACCTTTTGGTGGAGTAAACAACTCAGGGATAGGTAAAAGTCACGGTAAATGGGGTTTTGTAGACTTTAGTAATGAGCGCTCTGTAATGAGGCAGCATTTTAAATATAGCATGTCTCAGCTCTTACATCCTCCATATAATAAATTCAGCAAATTTTTGGTTGATATAATCTTAAAATGGTTTTAAAATCACTTTAGAGAAGACGCAATCTTTTTCCATAAACAGGAAAGGATACTACAGGATTCATATCACGCCATAGTATGATAAACATTAAGCACATCTTCATCTTCCTCAATTCGCTCGAGTAACTTCTCAACTTCTACTTGTTGTTCTTCATTTAAATCAACCGTATTTAGCGGCAATCTTTCATAAGCTGATTCTACCACTGGAATTGACATTTGCTCCAATCCTCTTTGGATATTTCCAAACGCTGAAAATTCTCCATAAATCATAATAAACTCCTCCTCTTCAAAAAGTTCTTCCATCCCAAAATCAATTAATTCCAATTCTAGCTCTTCGAGATCCAGCCCGCCTTTTTCTATTTTGAAGTTACACTTGCGTTCAAACAAAAACTCAACTGACCCCGAAGTTCCTAGACTTCCATTTAATTTATTAAAGTAACTTCGGACATTAGCCACAGTTCGAGTGGTATTGTCGGTTGCTGTTTCTACAAATATAGCAACACCATGAGGTGCATACCCTTCATAATTTACTTCTTTATAATCCGCTTGATCTTTAGAAGAAGCCTTTTTAATCGCCCTTTCTACTGTGTCTTTAGGCATATTTGCGGCTTTCGAATTCTGAATCGCATTACGCAAACGAACATTATTATCTGGATCCGCCCCTCCCTCCTTCACCGCCATAGCAATCTCCTTACCTATTCGGGTAAAAATTTTACTCATTGCTGCCCATCGTTTAAACTTTCTTGCTTTTCTAAACTCAAATGCTCTTCCCATGTCTTTGTTGTTTTGGACAAAATTAACAAAAGCTAAGAGAATAATTAAAAGTGAACCAGGTAAAAACAATTCATGTGCCTCGAGGTTTAGTTAATAGGTTTTTAACTTCTTACATTCTTAACTTAACGCATAATTGCCCTATCTTCGTAATATGAAAAAGTTGCACATTCTTGGTTTAGTATTAATTGCCTTTGCTATAGCAGGTATAGCTATATCAGCAAGCAATTACACTTCCTATGAAGGTTTTACCAAAGCTAATGCAAATAATGGCAAAGTATTCAAAATAGTGGGTAACCTTGACATTGACGGCGTAATGAACTATGCCCCCGAAGTAGATCCAAATTTATTTACTTTTTACATGATAGATAAAGAAGGTATTTCGCAACAAGTAATTTATGCAGATGCCAAACCCCAAGATTTCGAGCGTAGCGAGCAGTTAGTTATAACTGGAAAAAGTCAAGACGGAGTTTTCTATGCCGAACAAATTTTAATGAAATGTCCATCAAAGTATGTTGAGGATGAAATAGAGTATGTCGAAGCAAATGCACCCGGTGCAAGCTAAGCACGAATAAAAGACATGAAAGAATATTTAGTACAACGTTTTAATCAAGGATTTTTTGAAGGGGAGGCACTATGGATTGGTAATCTTGGTCATTTCTTCATAGTACTAAGTTTTATCATGGTAAGCTTAGCTAGCTTCTCTTTCTTGAAAGCAGAGCTCAGTAAAGATCACAGCCTAAAGGCAGACTGGAATAAAATTGCACGTTGGAGCTTTTTTATTCATGGAGCATCTATTTTTAGTATATTTTCTCTCTTATTTTATATGATACTCAATCATCACTATGAGTATCACTATGCATGGAGTCACTCTTCAAATGACCTTCCGGTTTATTACATCATATCTTCGTTTTGGGAAGGACAAGAGGGTAGTTTTTTACTTTGGCAGTTTTGGCATGTAATCTTAGGTTTTATATTGATTAGAATTGGTAAAAACTATGAAAACCCCGTCATGGCTGTTCTCTCATTCAGTCAGTTGTTGTTAGGAAGCATGGTGCTTGGCATTTATTTATTGGGGTACAAAATTGGAGTAAACCCATTTACACTTTTACGCAATGTAATGGCCGATGCCCCTATTTTTGCCAAAGCTGACTATTTAAATTATGTGTTAGATGGCAACGGCTTAAACTTGCTTTTGCAAAACTATTGGATGGTTATCCATCCTCCGGTGTTGTTCCTTGGATTTGCATCAACAGTTGTTCCTTTTTCATATGCCATTGCAAGTCTATGGCGTGCAGACTATACCAATTGGCTTAGACCCGCCTTAGCCTGGTCACTTTTTACCGTGGGTATTTTAGGAACGGGTATATTCATGGGTGGCGCGTGGGCTTACGAAAGTTTAAGTTTTGGAGGATTTTGGGCATGGGATCCTGTTGAAAATGCATCTCTAGTGCCTTGGTTGTTAATTATTGCGGGTGTCCATACGCTGGTTGCTTACAAATATACTAAACGTGGTTTAGGGATAAGCTATCTTCTTTTGATATTAACCTTCATATTTATCTTGTACAGCACTTTCCTCACAAGAAGCGGAGTTTTGGGCGATACATCTGTGCATAGTTTTACCGATTTGGGCATGACTGGTCAGCTCCTCATCTATATGGCCTTATTAACCATTCCATCGGTGATTTTATTACTCGTTAGAATTCGAAGTATCCCAAAGATTGAAGGTGAAGAAGCTTTTCTAAGTAGAGAATTTTGGATGTTTATTGGAGCCTTAGTGTTTGTGATAAGTGCAGCCCAAATAACTTGGGATACTTCCTTACCCGTTACCAATAAAATCTTTGGTAGTAATCTGGCAATAGGAACAGATGTAGTTGGGCACTACAATAAAGTTCAAGTAATCATTGGTATTTTTTTAGCCCTTGGAGCTGCATCAATACAATATCTATCCTATAAGACCGGCAGAGTAAGCCGATTCTATAAACACCTCATATTGAGTTTTATCGCAGCCCTTTTGTTTTCAATTCTTTTAGGATATGTATTCAAGTTTCCATTAATTTTGGAATACCAATTTGCAGATCGTTCTATTTCTTTTCTATCCTCCTACTGGCTGCTTATGTTAAGTGCTTGCTTTGCATTCGTTTCAAATATCACTTATATTCTTACCGTGGTTAAAGGTAAAATCTGGCAATGGTCAGGTTCAATTTCCCATATTGGCTTTGCATTATTTATTATTGGTATATTGATATCACAAGGAAGACAAGAAACCATTTCTATTAACACTATGGGTATTGATTATGGAGAAGGTTTTCAAGAGGATGATAAGCAAACAAATATTTTCTTACCTCAGGGAGATACCGTCCGGATGAAAGACTATTGGGTTAGTTTTCAAGGCAGAGAAGAAGACGGACACAAAGAAGTATTTAAAGTTCATTATGCAAAGAAAGATACCCAAGGACTTAATACAGAAGAGTTTACCCTTGAGCCAGATGCTCAAGTAAATGATGGCATGGGACTGGTTTCGAATCCAGACACCAAGCATTATCTTACTAAAGATATATTCACACACGTAACATCCATACCTGAGAAACCTAAAGAAGTGGAGAGTCAGCTGGTTCAAATGCAAATCGGTGACACTATTTTCACCACCAAGCATTTTACCATATTGGAAGATATAGTTTCGAATCCTTTGAATGAGAATATTACATTTAATGATACCTTGTTAGGATTAGGAGCTCAACTTAAAATTAATGGATTTGATGGATCTGAAAAAGCGATTACTCCTCTCTATATTATTAACTTGAATACAGGTAATGTTGAAACACCCGAGATTCGAGATTTAAAAGCTTCATTAGGGTTTCAAGTTTTATCTTTTGACCCTCAATCTGAAACGCTTGGATTAGCTATCAAAGATTCTGGAGGCTCAGAAGATTTTATTATCATGAAAGCTATAGTCTTTCCTTATATCAATCTGCTTTGGATTGGCGGTATCGTTATGTTGCTCGGTGCTTTTATGAGTGCAATAAAGAGGTACTTTAAAAAATGAAAAAGATAGAAGATCATAAGATTGGCATTGTAGGGTCGGGCAACGTAGCCCATCATTTGGCTCATGCATTCTATTATCATCCAGACATAAATTTCACAGCACTTTATACAAGAAATAAACATACGGGAAGAGTTCTTGCCGACGCGGTTGAAGTCCAGTTTGTCGAAAATCTAGAACACCTAAGTAAGGTTTGTGATTTGATTATCATTTGTGCATCTGACGATTCTATTGAAGGTATTAGCAAACAACTTCAAACAACTAAGCATATTATTGCACATACAAGCGGAGTTGTCAGTATGAATGAACTAAGTATTTCTAGTAATAATTATGGAAGTTTTTACCCTTTACAAACTTTTACTAAAACTAGAGAAGTGGACTTAAAGGAAGTTCCTTTTTTAATTGATGGCTCTAATGAAACCTGCACAAATATCTTGATGCAGCTAGCTAAATTGATATCAAATAAAGTTTTCGAAGTAAATGATGAGCAACGCAGAAAACTTCATATTGCTGCGGTTATCGTTAATAATTTTAGTAATCATTTATTCGCTCTAACCAAAGAATATACAGATAGCTTAGACTTAGACTTTGATCTTTTAAAGCCGTTAATGCAGGAAACTATGCTGAAAGCTTTAGCGCAAAATCCAAAAGATATTCAAACGGGTCCTGCCAAAAGAAAGGATTACAAGACAATCACTCAGCATGAGTCTATGCTTACCGATCCTAAACTAAAAGAATTATATTTATGGTTTACCCAAAGTATTGATTCTTACTATGAATAAACTCTTGTTGTTTATTAATACGCTTAGGCTTCCCAATATATTTATGCTTGGGCTTGTCCAATACCTTGTCTGCGAATATCTTCTTCAGATTTATTCCTCATCGTTCCTACTCTTTACTATGCTTGCCACAATACTTATTGCCATGGGGGGCTATCTGTTAAACGATGTTCAGGATCTTGAAATAGATCGGCTGAATCATAAACTTAAATGGATCAATGAGGATAATAGTCTTGTTGCTAAAAGAATTGGCTTTTCATTTATTATGCTCGGTCTTTTATGTGGATTGATCGTGAGCATCCAATGTTCTATTTATTTATACCTCTGGTTTTTACTCGCAAGCTTCTTAGTAATTGTTTATGCCTACTATTTAAGTAAATACAAAGTTAT
>CAZZMB010000019.1:32073-43810 GCA_964655225.1 uncultured Chitinophagales bacterium
TCGCAAGCTTCTTAGTAATTGTTTATGCCTACTATTTAAGTAAATACAAAGTTATTGGCAACTTAATTGTTAGCTTTTTAATCGCAATGGCCATCCTACTATGCTTCTATCAAGGGCTGGAGCAGTCTATTTTTACAAAAAAATACTATTCACTGCAGCTAATCGGAGTTTGGGTTTATGCTAGCATCGCCTTTACACTTAACTGGATTCGAGAATTAGTTAAGGATTTAGAGGACCTAGATGGAGATCGATTATGTGGCAGAAAAAGTCTTCCAATACTAATCGGTGCTACTGGAACGAAAGCCATCATTGTCTTTGTGCTTTTGGCTTTTGTTGGCATATTTGGGTACATTTCTAACTCAGTTGAAGACAATATTTTTCAGCATTTCTATCTTCTTTCACTAATTGTGTTGGCATTAATAGGAATCATACAAACTGCCTTTAGTAAAAATTCAACAGGATATAAATGGTCTAGCTATCTCCTAAAAGCATTGATGCTTTTAGGCATGTTACTTCCTATTTCAAATTTCATTTAACAATACATTCTGCCAATGCCTCAAATTATATTAGCTTCAAAATCACCTAGACGACAAGAATTATTAAAACACATAGTTCCTGAATTTGAAATTAGAACAAAGGAAACTGAAGAAGTATATCCAAATAATATAGCTGCCAAGGATGTGCCTGTATATTTAGCTCAATTAAAAGCTAAAGCTTTCATTGCAAGTATGAAAGATAATGAGTTAATCATCACCTCTGACACTGTGGTTGCTATGAAAGGAGTGCTTTATGGCAAACCCAAAGACCGAGAGGAGGCAATAGATATATTGGAGCAAATCTCCGGCAACTCTCATGAGGTGATAACTGGGGTTTGCTTGCGCTCTAAAAATACTGAAGTATTGTTTAGTGAATTGACCAAAATCAAGTTTCGCGATCTTAGCAAAACCGAAATAGAATACTACGTAGATAATTATCAGCCCTATGATAAGGCCGGAGCTTACGCCATTCAGGAATGGATAGGTATGGTTGGAATTGAAAAAATTGAAGGTGACTATTTCAATGTTATGGGATTACCCCTTTTTCGGTTAAACCAAGAACTTAAGAAACTTAGAACTTGAAGTTAACTCCTGCCATAAAATTAAATTTGGCTTGTGGGAAAAAATAGGCTTCACCCGCATAAACATAAGCATTACTTACAATATCTCTATTCGTGAAATTATTGAGTAGTAGAGTAAACTCTATATCTTTCAATGTCTCTGCATCCACTTTGTAGGCAAGACGAATATCACTTTGTCTATATTTTTCAAGAGACAAGTTGTTATTTGTTGTATTATCTATGAATTGCTTACCCACAAATTTGTTTGAAATAGAAAATGTAAAACCCTTAAAAGGATTCAGTCCAAATTGAATACCGCCTATCCATTGAGGAGAATAAGCTATTTTAGTTTTGTCATGCTCCACTCCATTCTCATCAATAAATGAATTTATTTCATTTATACTCCAAGTCGCATTTGCGTCAAAGCTTAAAACATTAGCAAGATCCCAACCCACCGAAGACTCAATACCCATTCTATAGCTTTGATCTACATTAATTCTAACTGCAGAGCCTACATCATTTAATGCACCGTTGAGAACTAATTGATCCTTGTAATACATGTAGTAATAATTGGTACTAAAACGCAATGACTTCGCGCTATGTTCATATCCTAGCTCAAGATTATATAATTTCTCATGGCTTGGCGTTTTGTCATTATCTATAAAGTCATTTCTAGTAGGCTCCCGATTGGCCATTGCAAATGAGGTGTATACTTTATTTTGTTTGTTGAGCAAGTATGTCAATCCTACTTTAGGATTATAAAAATTATAATCTACGTCATGGAATACATATTGCTGATCATTATCCACCCCCGAAACATTGTAAGATACACGCCGGAATTGCATGTCAGCAAATCCAATTAATTGCTTTGTAAACGAGTAGTTTGCTTTCATGAAAATATTAAAATCTGTTTTTTGACCATTATTCTCATAATACCTATCTCTTATCTGGCTATTACTAGCATACTCAGCCCATATGATTTCACCAAAATGATCACCATCATACTGATTCCATGCTCCACCAATGGTGAAATCTAATTTTTTCATTTTTTGATAATTCAATGAGAAAGTAGAACCGTAAAAATCATTATCTAACCACCTTCTTCTTATCAAATCGGTTCTTTCAATAGTATCGTTGCCTGCTAGAACATTCTCTAAACCATAATTCATCAACCGACTCTGAACCTTAAACTGCTCAAAATAACCTCTTCCCTTGATATAAAACAAACCTACGTTGGCCACCCAATTATTATTTATTTGATGAGCGACAAAGAGTTGGTAATGGTCCTGTTTGTATTGATCTATTTCATTATCATAAGGATCCGTTGTAGAAAGAAAATCTGTACCAGAGATATTAAATGTTCTGTCAGATTCTAAAGTATTTCTATCAACTCCATTCCAGGCTTGATAGGTCGTTTCTATGCCTGAAAAATGATTCAAACGTATAATGGTATTGCCAGCGTAGTAGGCTCCACTAAGATAATAGCTCCATAATTTGGTGTGAGCGCGATCGATATATCCGTCCGTTTTGATATGAGATAAACGAGCGTCAAACGTAAATTTATTATTGATCAGTCCCGTGCCTAGTTTCACAGTATTTTTCAAACTAGCAAATGAACCATATGAATTGTTAAACTCTGCATATGCTTTCTCATTTAACTTATTCGTATTTAAATTAACCGTAGCTCCAAAAGCTGCAGCACCGTTTGTGCTACTTCCCACGCCTCTTTGAATTTGAATATCATTTACTGAAGATGCAATATCCCCGATGTTAACTGAAAATACCGATTGACTTTCTGGATCATTATAGGGAATTCCATTAATAGTGAAATTGATTCTTGACATATCCGAACCTCTAATTCGCATAGAGGTGTAACCTATTCCATTCCCACCATCACTGAAGGAGACCAGACTTTGCGTATGATCTAACAAATAAGTAATATCCTGGCCTAAATTTTCTTTAGCCAATTCTTCTGCATCAATAGAAACTTTTGTTGTGGGTGTAACATCACTTGCCCTAGTTGCTCTGACAATTACCTCATCGGTAAAGAGGGATTTAAATATTTCTGCATTCTCAGGAATTGTGCCTTCCAAATACATTTCAATTAATAAAAATTCGTCTTTTTGTAGGTCAAATTCATATGCACTTTCAACAAACCCTTCCTTAAGTACTCGTATGGAATGCTTGCCACGACTTATATTTTCTATCCTAAAATCTCCATTCTCAAGCGTTAAAAATGGCACGGTGTCACCGTCCAAATAAAAAATACAATCTACCAAACCCAAATTACCTAAATTGTTAGTAACTCGACCTGTTAATGTTAGTTGCGCCATTGCAACATGTGAAATAAATACGGAAATAATGATAAAAAAACACCTAAACATAATACTTTATTTATATTAGAAAAATAGTGCTTTCTTGGGAATATGAAATTCTCAAATCTTCTTTCTTCCCTACGCAAATCTTAATTTGATCAGGTTCAGAGGGTAATTCTCATTCCTTAAAAAAAAGGAAACCCCTAGAAAGCCCTCCAAATATAATTCAATTTTTATTGTTAGCTTTGCTTGACTAACTTAAAATTGTGGATAACTAAAGCTAAAATCGAAACCAATATCTATTCGTGATATTTGTTTGTCCACCATTAGACTAACTACAATGAATAACTTTCCATCATACAAACAGCTGGATCAAATGGACTGCGGTCCTACTTGCTTGCGAATCATTGCAAAGTATTTCAAGAAAAACTTTTCCCTACAATACCTCCGCAGTATAAGTTACATTGATAGACAAGGTGTATCCTTTCAAGGAATAAGTCAAGCAGCTGAGACTATTGGCATGCGCACCAATTCCTTTCGTCTGACATTTGAGGATTTGTTAAATATAAAAATGCCATGCATTGCCCACTGGAATCAAAACCACTTTGTAGTAGTCTATAAAGTAAGTAAAACAAAGGTATGGGTATCTGATCCAGCATTAGGTTTAGTTACGTATACAATCAAGGAATTTAAGCGGCACTGGATATCTACCGTAAAAAATGAATTCGAGCAAGGTGTAATAATGGAAATAGAACCAACACCTACATTTTATCAAACTGCAGAAAGTAAGCATAAATCAGGTTTTAAGTTTTTGTTCAATTACTTACGTCAATATAAAGGTTTAATCTTTCAGCTCATGTTTGGCATGTTAGCGGGAAGTTTGATACAATTAATCTTTCCCTTTTTAACACAGTCCATCGTTGATTTCGGCATTAACAATCAAGATTTTTCATTTATCACCTTAATACTAATCGCACAACTGCTGTTATTCGCTGGTCAGACTATAGTAGAGATTTTGCGAAGTTGGATTTTACTGCATATAGGAACACGCGTTAATATCTCCTTGATATCAGATTTTTTAATGAAGCTCCTTAGGTTGCCAATTAAGTTTTTTGACACTAAGATGATTGGCGATATTTTACAAAGGGTAAATGACCATGATAGAATTGAACACTTTTTAACATCCTCCTCCTTAAGCGCTTTATTTTCGGTATTCAATATTTTTGTATTTGGGATTGTTTTAATGATTTATAACAAACTCATATTCTTAGTATTCTTTGTTGCTGCAATAGCTTATTTCATTTGGATAAGTTTCTTCTTAAAACGAAGAGGGCTTATCGACCACAAACGATTTAAAGAATTAGCAAAGAATAGAAATCATCTTATTCAGTTGATTGAAGGGGTTCAAGATATTAAGTTAAATAACAGCGAAAGTAAAATGCGGTGGGATTGGGAACATATTCAAGCGAGTTTATTCAAGGTTAATATAAAATCATTAGGTTTAGATCAATGGCAAAGTATCGGTGCTCAAATCATCAATCAATCTAAAAACATAATCATCATATTTCTTGCTGCTAAAGGCGTTATCGATGGAGAAATGACTCTAGGTATGATGATGGCCGTGCAATTTATTGTTGGTCAACTTAATACCCCAATTGATCAACTCATAGGATTTATTCGAGATGCCCAAGATGCTCAAATCAGTTTAGAACGTATTAGTGAAATACATGACAATGATAGTGAAGAAAATCTTAACGATACTAAGATTGAGATTCTTCCAGAAAAAGGTGATATTCATTTCAACGGAGTTAATTTCAGATATGGCGACCCAAAAATGCCCCCAGTACTTTCTAATATTAATTGTACGATTCCATATGGGAAAACAACAGCAATTGTAGGTACGTCAGGCAGTGGCAAAACAACTTTATTAAAACTTATATTGCAGTTTTACGATCCTGAATCTGGATCTGTTAGCCTTGGTAATGCCAACCTTAAAAATATTCGAAATACATCATGGAGAAACAGAATTGGCGTAGTAATGCAAGATGGATTTATTTTTGGTGACACAATTGCTAAAAATATTGCAATTGGAGAAGATGAAATAGATACAAGTAAGTTACTTGAAGCTGCGGAAATTGCTAATATCCGAGAGCATATCGAAAGCTTACCTTTGGGATACAATACCAAAGTTGGTAGCGAGGGTATTGGACTAAGTGTAGGTCAAAAACAAAGAGTCTTAATCGCAAGAGCTATATACAAGAATCCCGATTTTTTGTTACTGGATGAAGCTACAAATGCCTTAGATGCAAACAATGAACGCGAGATTGTTGAGAATCTGAATAGGCATTTAAAAGGCAAAACTATGCTAGTTGTTGCGCATAGACTGAGTACGGTTAAGAATGCAGACCAAATTATCGTCCTTGATAAAGGATTGATTATTGAGAATGGGACGCATGAAGAATTAACCAAGCTAAAAGGAGCCTATTACACTTTAGTTAAAAACCAATTAGAATTAGGAAGCTAGATTAGGTTAAGGTATATCCATGGAAAATAAATTGAAAAATATAAATCTAAGAAGTGAGGAAATCCAAGATATCCTGGGTACCCCTCCAAGTTGGCTAACTCGTTTTGGTTCATTATTTATTCTACTAGCCTTACTTACAATTGTAATAGTAAGTGCGATAGTTGAATATCCTGACGTCATTAAAACCACCGTGGAAATTAGTTCATCTAATCCACCTATTCCATTATTTGCTAAGCAAGCGGGAAATATCGAAGAGCTGGCTGTAAATAATAATGATGATGTACAAGAAGGCCAAATTTTAGGGATATTACAAAATGGAGCGAATGAAAAAGAGGTCTTCTTGATAGAAGCAAAACTTGATTCCTTTATCAATTATTTCAATGCTGAAGACACTATTTTATTTCCTGAGAATGTAGAGCTTGGTAGAATACAAGAAAGCTATGCTAATTTTTTAAGAAGCTATGAAGATTATGAGTTTTATGACTCTCAAAATACCATAACTAGTTCTATTAGCTACATAGAGAATCAAATCAAAGAGCTGAATAAAATCACTAATGGCTTAAAAAAACAAAACCAAAATTGCTCTGAAGAAGTGCAATTACTAAACAAAAAATATTTTACTGATTTAGAACTGGCCTCAAAAGGTTTTATATCTCAAAGAGATGTGGATGAAAGCATGGCTGTTTTTACACAAAAAAAATCGATGTGTGAAAATTTAAATATTCAAATCAGCAATAATCAGTTAAAGATTCAAGAGCTTGAGATGCAAATATTTAATTTCAGTTCTGGAGACATAGAAGATAATCAAAGTAAGTCTATGTTGGTTAAAGAGAATGCTTCAAAATTAGCTAATGATATTAATTTATGGAAGGAACAATATCTTATAATTTCGCCTGTAGACGGTTTTGTTTCTTTAAATCAGGTTTGGACAAACAATCAATACCTAGGAGTACAAACTGAGATTTTATCTATCGTTCAAATTGATAATAAACTTAAAGTATTTGCAAAAGTAGCCTCTAAAGATATTGCAAAAGTAAAGATAGGCCAGCAGGCAAACATTCGACTAGAAGCGTATTATTACATGGAATACGGCTTGGTTCAAGGAACTGTAAATTACATATCTGCCGTCCCCAGAGACAATTTCTATCAGGTAGACATTACCTTAAATAAGGGCTTAACTACGACCTACAACAAAGAACTTAATTTCTCTCAAGGAATGTTAGGAATTGCTGAAATTGTCAGTAATAAACGTACTTTTTTAGAAAGGATCTTAGATAAATTCAAGTATCTATTTAGTGATCATTGATTCAAATATTTGTTAATATTTGCTTGTTGTCATACTAAAATTACCTTTAACTTTGTTTTCAAGTAAACCTATGACAATTGTCATTAAATAATCTTGAAATCCCTAAAATGAAGAAGTTAATTTATATTTTCTTAATGACCCTAATTAGTCCAATTGTTTGCCAAGCTCAATTGTACCCCAAAAATTACGATGCAGTTGATTTTGCATTTGATTCCCTGTATTCCGTAAAGTATCAAGACTATTTACGCGTCAAGGATTCTATCGCTTTAGCCAAGTTGTATAGGACGTTAAATGAAAAAATAAACAATGCTGCGTTAACTGATGAACTGATCATAACCAATAGTTCTATTGACAGCCTTCCCATAGGTGTGTCCAAGCTTTCGAACATAAAAAAAGTAGTATTTATAAATTGTAAGAACTTGAATGTTCCTAAAGTTTTGGATCAATTAGCCGAGTTACCTTCGTTAAAATCTTTGGCATTAACAAACTGTGGATTATACAGTTTACCAGACAATATAGTCAAGCTCACGAATCTAGAAAGTTTAGGCTTGAAGGGGAATAAAATTGTTCAATTAAGCAGTTACATCACTGCCCTGCCTCGTCTTAAGCATCTTGATGTATCCAATAACAGTGTTTTAAATGAAGAGCTGTTGTTTGAAAGAATAACCAACATGCTTCATCTTACCCATTTAGATGCCAATTACTGCGCTATACGCAGCCTTCCTAGAATTGGTGTATTCCATCTTAGTCATTTAAGTTTATCTGGTAATCTACTTAAGGTGCTAAATCAAGAGGTTAAAGCTTCATACCTTGATATAAGTTCAAACCCCTACTTGGAAGTTGAGCAGGTGATATATCAATTAAGCAATAACCAAAACCTAGAACATTTAAACCTATCCAATAATAAATTAACTGACCTCCCCCCCAATATTGGTGATTTGAGGACGCTAGTTTCATTAAACTTGAGAGGAAATGAACTGACCACTCTTCCTGATGAAATAGGAAAATTAGCTTCTCTTAAGGTCTTGAAAGTAGATAATCCTGATGTATATCTTCGAACCAACCAGCTTCTAAATTTACCTGTTGGATTGGGCCTTCTTACAAATTTGGATAGTCTATACCTATCTGGAAATAAACTTAAAGATTTACCCAACAGTTTCGCCAAACTAAGCAGTCTCCAGTTTCTTGACTTAAGTTGGAATAACTTTGAGAATTTTCCCAACGAAATTATTTCCCTAAGCAATCTATCTTACTTGAATTTAGCCATTAATCATGTTAAAACAATACCTGAAAATATTGGTAATCTAGTCAAGCTAAACTACTTGAATTGTCAAGGTGATTTCTTCGTGAACTACCAGTTAAAAATTAAAGCTATCCCGAATACCATCGGTCAATTGACTCAACTAAATACTTTAATCCTCGCTGATAATGTGATTGAGCAAATTCCTGCAAGTATTGGCAATTGTGCGCAACTTAAAACATTAGACCTACAGGATAACTTATTGAATAATTTACCAGAAAGTTTTGGGCAGTTAACATTGTTAGAATCACTTAATCTCAAAGCCAATGAATTTGGTGAACTACCCCAAGCTTTTTCAAAGCTCAAGGCACTTGAGTATCTTAATCTATCTTTTAACTTTAATTTTGAGAGTCGCCAAGTCAGTGGTTTACTAAGGAACTTAAACACCCTCAAAGAGCTAAATTTAAGCGATTGTTATATGACTGAACAAGCTGTCATTGAGCTACGGCAAAAATTAAAACATACTGAAATCATCACGAAAGTCCCTTAAAACTAAATTCGGACTTTCCACCAAATCGCTTCGTAAAAAACTATCTCCATTAGGCCTAGATACTCAAGAAAAATTAAGCATGTAATCTTAATTGGCTCTTAGAAACTGAACTTTCCTTGAAACGTGAAAGAACGAGGTGCGTCTGGCTTTGCTGGGCGCAACTGATAATCGTTATTGAAAGCATTCTTGCAGATAAAACCCAAGGTAAAGTTTTCAGAGAAATGATATTGAGCCCTTAAATCAAAAACAAAATCTCCTTTATTCAGCTGGGAGTCTCTATAATCTTGGACACCCGGAATAAACAACGCAAAAACAGCATCTACTCTATCCATAAAACCGTAGTATCGAATGTTTGTTCCGATTGAAACTTTTTTGATATCGATATTAAAATCACTCTTAATCACATGCCTAAAACGATAACGCATCATGCCATAAAGAATGTTTTGATCACCATCATCATAAAATGCATCGTATTCATCATCCTTAATTTTAAAAGCATCAAAAGTATTTCGAACTAATGCCCCAAAATTTCTAAGCGTAGTATCTTCTTCAGCATTTGAAGTGTAATTATAGGTATAGCCAAATTGATAAGTCAAGACAGCATTTTTAAACGTGTTACTTGCAGAAATCGTTGTCTCCCAACCTAATGTCCTTGCGTCAGCTACATTCTGCATACTGAAACCTACATAACTTGAACTATCAGATGGGTCAATATAATTTCCAAAAGTAAACTCCGTAAAATCTATAAACTGTTGATAGAAAATAGCAGCATCGATTTTTGCTTCAAATTTTGGCTTCTTTATGATTTTTTTAAAACCCAGTTCATAGGTATATCCAGTTTCCGGTCTAATATCTGGATTAGGACCAGCAAAAATATCTAAGGGTGAGCCGCCCAATTCAACAGATGTAATTTTTTCTTTCACAAAACGCTCAGCTAATGACGGAATTCTAAAAGATTGGCCAAAACCAAAACGCACAAAATTCTTGGTACCGATTTCATAACTCACTCCTGCATTAAAAACAGGTCTTGATGCTTTGGTTGTTTTATCTAATGTTACAAAATCGAATCTTCCACCAAATGCCAATGTCAAATCTCTCCAACCATAATCCCCCTGAAAATATGTGCTTAAAGTATTAAAAATAAAAGTAGAATTTCCTTCCTCCAGATATTCATCAAATGATGACGCTTTCAAGATATCTCTGTTATTCACAAAACCAGTACTGAAGGTGCCATTCATATCTTTACTTCCATTTTTAAATGTCCGCTTGTATTGAAAATCATTGAAAATTTTGAGTCCAAAAAAGTTGCGAGAGCCCCCCCTATTTAGACGTTGATCATAGTAAACACGATTAATAAGGCTAATTTGATTCTTATCTTTAAAGAAGTATTTTATTACAGGATCAATGCTGTAACGAAAATATCTATCTTCAAATGACTGACCTTGATATGCCCCATCGGAATCATTATTCCAAATAAAAAACTGTTCATTATTTCTGTATAGCAAATTGGAATTTAAAGAGAGGGTTAAACCTTCTACTTTCTTGGGAGAATATCTAAACTTAATATTATTTCTAACCCTTTTATTAAATTGATTTTGAATATGCGATTGATTGGAAATAAAGGCCCCGGAAAACACTAAATCCATTTGGTCATTGAGCTGCCTTAGGTGAGCAAACTGCAAGCCCAACTCGTGAGGTTTTTCAAGAATAACATCGCTTTTTTTCCACCACTTTGCTCCTTGAATAGCAGGTTCGGGCATGAAGCCTGCAAAAAGACTAACATTAGTTTCTGTCTTTTTACTTGGCCACTTGGTATTGACCGCTACAATTCCATTCAAAGCAGCTGCACCATACTGAACGGAAGAGGCTCCTTTAACCACATCTATGCTCCTAACATTTTCCATGGGTATAAAATCCCAAAGAACTTCGTTTCTCTCCGGAGAGAGCAAAGGGATTTCATCAATCACTAAAATTACTCGACTGCCTGTTCCATAGGCATAGCCACTCCCTCCACGAATACTAATTTGACCATCTAAAAGAGTCACTCCTGGGACTTTATCTACTGCATCAGAACCAATTGTTATAACATTGTTTTCAATAATATCAGATGATATTGTTTCTACAGTAACCACTTCTTTATCTGCAGAAATTCCTCTTTTTGTTGGACTATAGACTTCAATCTCACCAATGAGCTCTTCGGATTTAATCAAATCAAAATCAAGTTTTTTTTCTTCTCCAAAAGATAGATTGATTGGCTTGGATTGCTCTTGGTAACCGATATAACGAACCATCACCGTATGCTCCCCAGGAGGCAATTCGATTTTAAACCTCCCTTCAAAATCAGTTATTGCTGCCAATCCCTTGGAAACATCAACAATTACATTAGCCGAAAATGCAGCTTCTCCGTTCTCATCCACAACAATGCCTGAAACACTTGATTGGTTTTGACCCCATGAATTTGACACGAAAAACATTATTAAAAAGAGAAATAAATATTTATGCATTATATTTTAACTTTGACATCAAAATTAAAAAAAAATAGTTAGGAAAAAGCTAAGCAATTAAATTTGAATACTCATCCCTTTCATATAAAGTACAAAGAGACGCTATCCGCACCTATTTTAGCTGCGATTGATAATGTAATGGATAACTTTTATTATTTCCTCAAGTATAATCAATTTTCATTTCATCAAATTGATATAACCA
>CAZZMB010000020.1:0-39482 GCA_964655225.1 uncultured Chitinophagales bacterium
GGTGAAAGTTCAAATTGGACAGCAAGTAGTCAACGAAACAATTTTAATAACAAAAAAATAATATAAGAGTTGGGCAGATGCTTTATAAACTGCCCAATTTTATTATCTTTGAATCTTAAAATAAACCAATGAAAGCTTCTAGAAATAAAAATCTTTTGAAATTTGTAGTATTTACTTTGTTGTTCTTAGCTCCATTCACGTTAAGTTATGTGTTTGCTCAGCCTGCACCACCGCCACCGCCACCGCCACCTGTTGGTATTCCAATTGATGGGGGTATAGCAATCCTATTAAGTGGATTAGCGGCATACGGTGCGAAAAAGTACTTCAATAAATAATATTTTAATTACTAAATTTTTTAAAAACTCCTAGTTTCTGCTAGGAGTTTTTTATTTTTGGTCAATGAAGAACTTACTATTTGTTTATTTCCTTGTACTTGGTTTATTAGCTTGCACAAATTCAAGTTCTCAACATAAAATTTCATCGGTTTATGCGCTCGGGGATGGAGAAAACACACTCGCCCGTCAAGATTATGAATGGGACAGATTACACAGTCCGATCAGTGGTAAAATACCTGATGATATTTCAAAAGAGGAGTTTCAATTTATCCAGTCCCTTCCGGTTTCAAAATCACTTAGTGATATCAATTGGCAAGAGCGAGGACCTGTGAATGTGGGGGGCCGCACAAGGACCATAGCTCTTGATATTAACGATGAGAATAGGATCTTGGCTGGCGGAGTGAGTGGTGGACTGTGGATTTCCGAAAATGGTGGTCAATCATTTACGAAAGTTACTACAAACCTGATGCTTCACTCTATTACTTCTATTGCCCAGGATACGAGAGTCGGTTTTCAAGATATATGGTATTATGGTACTGGAGAATTAAGCGGAAATAGTTCAGACTTGGAGGGACACGGAATCTACAAGTCCATTGATAACGGTCTTTCATGGGATATTTTGGAATCTACAGCCAACGATAGTGCCAACACAATAAGTAATCTTGGAGATTTTAAATATGTAAGTGATGTTAAAGTAAATCCTGTTAACGGGGATGTTATATGTGCTTCTTTCGCAGGAGTGTTTATTTCTAAAGATGCTGGTGTCTCTTGGCAGAATGTTTTAATAGCGGACGGTTCTCCAAATGGATTTAACTATATTAATTTTGGGAATCAAGTTAGTGTTGATGTAAGCGCTTCAGGTGTTTATTACGCTACTCTGAGCGCTGATGCTCAAAATTCGGGTATATGGCGTTCTTCGGATGGTTTGTCTTGGACAGATATCACGCCTATTGGTTTTGCTACTTCTTTTCGTAGAATAGAGAGCGATTTTAATCCGTTTGTGTCAGATGAACTTCTTTTTATAGTTGATGCTACGACCAATCCATCTATTGATAATCACGAACTGTGGCATTATAATTATCTTTCTGGAGATGGGAGTGGAGTGAATGGAGCTTGGGAAAATAGATCCGCAAATTTGCCTGAAGGTGATTGTTTGGGATTTTATGATTTTAATTTTGGCTACTTTCAAACCCAAAATTCCTATGATATGTTAATCAATTATCATCCTAGTGAAGAGGATGTTGTCTTTATCGGTGGAACAAACTTGTATCGCAGTACAGATGCTTTTCAAAGTGAGCTTAATTATCAATGGATTGGTGGCTATCAGTGCGATGCACAAAATCCATCGAATTATATTTGGCCTAATCATCATCCTGATAATCACGCCGTACTATTTTTACCGAGCAATACCAATGTGATGCTTTCTGCACACGACGGAGGCTTGTCTATTACCCAGAATTGCATGTCTTCAAGTATTTCGTGGGAGTCATTGAATAATGGGTATGGTACTTCACAGTTTTACACCGTGGCCATCGAACAGGGTGAAACAGATTCAGATGTAATTATGGGTGGTTTGCAAGATAATGGAACTTGGTTGACAAATTCGATAAACCCCAATGATGATTGGATTTCCACGTTTTATGGTGATGGGGCTTATTGTGCTATTGCTGAAAATGGAAGCAGTTATTTCGTGTCTTGGCAAGGGGGAAAAACTTTTAAGTTTGATATTGACGAAAATGGTCAAACGACCGCCCTAACAAGAATAGATCCAACCGGAGGATCCAACTATGGATTTATTAATCCTTTTATTTTAGATCCCAACAATGACAATACCATGTACTTGCCTGCAGGTAGTTTTATATGGAAGAATGACAGTTTGGATGATATTCCCTTACTTAATGATGAATACAATGATATTAGTATGGGTTGGACTAGGCTAAATGAAAGTTCTACAAATACCCTCTTTGGCACTTCGAACTACATTAGTGCAATAGGAATGAGTAAAGAAAATAGCGATGTTCTGTATTATGGAACGTACAATGGTATCGTTTATAAATTAAGTGGTCTACTTACTGGAACACTCGTTAAAGAAAATTTAAAACGAAGCAATCTACCAAGTGGGGCTTATGTGAGTAGTATTATTCCAAACCCCAATGATGCCAATGAGGTGTTGCTTTCTTATTCGAATTACGAAGTGGAAAGTATATTTTATACCAATGACGCGGGTTCATCTTGGGAAAATATAAGCGGTTCTTTGGAAGAAAATCCAGATGGTAGTGGAGCGGGGCCTTCAGTAAATTGGATGCATTGGTATCAGGATGATACAGATACTATATTTTTTGCTGGAACCACTTCTGGTTTGTTTGCAACTACCGATTTAAATGCGGAGAATACGGCTTGGGAAAGGCAGGCGGTTGACGAAATAGGTAATGTGCCAGTAGCAATGATTACTTCAAGAAGCTATGATAAAAACATTGTGGTCGCGACACATGGTAGAGGCATATTCTCCACTAAAAGCTACAATGTGGGGATTGCTGACCCGATGGAGTTAGAAAGCTTCGATGTGGCTTACCCTTATCCGAATCCAAGTAATGGAAGGGTGCAGTTAAACATTAAAATTAGAAATAATTCACATCTAAGTGTTCGGGTGTTTGATTTAATAGGTAATCATATAGAAACCATAGCCAATGAGCGTTTCACTTCCGGAGGTCACAAACTAAAATGGAGTACTCAAAATTACGATGAGGGTATATACTTGGTGCTTTTAAGTGATGGTATTCAGAGCGTAAGTAGAAAATTTAAGGTGATTTACTAAATATAGATCACAAGTTTTTGTCCTATTTTAAGTTTATCACTTTTCAGGGAGTTCCATTTTTTGATTTGTGAAACACCGACGCCATGCTTAACTGCAATATGACCGAGGGTGTCTCCATTCCTTACTTTATAAACTAAGTATTTAGGAACCACAACTTTAGAAACCTTCGCCTTAATTTCAGCAAGATAAGGGTCATTTTGCATAGAATCTTTAAGCGCTGCAAATTGACTGACATAATCAATAGGTACATTAAGTGTGTATCCATCTTCACTCTTTGGAATAATACCTGCTTTTAGCGCGGGGTTAATGAATTGCAAATAGGTGCTATCAATCCCGGTTAGCTCTGCTATATAACGAATGGTTAGTTTATCTTTTATCAAGGTGGTATCTGTTACGAAGAATTCTACAGAAGGTTTTTGAGCTAGAATGTTATAATATTCATATTTTTCCATGGTAAATACACAAGCGGTAAACTTAGGAATATAGGCTCTTGTTTCTCGGGGTAAATAGGGCCTAATCTCCCAAAATGTAGTTTTACCCCCAGACATACCAATTGCTTTATTTACATTCCCTGGTCCAGCGTTGTATGCGGACAAGGCTAATAACCAATCATCATATATACCATACAAGGTCTTTAAATATTGTGCCGCTGCCTCGGTGGCTTGATATATGTCTCGTCGTTCATCGAAATAATCATTTTGTTCCAAACCTAAGCTTTTCCCTGTTCTAGGCATAAATTGCCATAAGCCTAAAGCACCTGCATGGGATACTGCGAAGGGGTTTAAGTTAGACTCTATGATGGGTAAATACTTTAATACAAGGGGTAAGCCATGCTTACTAAGTACTTCTTCAAAAATGGGGAAATAGAATTCACCTAAGCCAAGGCTGCGTGCTATAAGTTGTCTTCTGTTTGTCGAAAATTGATCAATATGTTGCTTGACAACATGGTTAAAAGTGAATGGGAAGAGGGTAGGGATCTTATCCATTTTATCCATTATCTCTTCGTCACTTAATTTGGGGATTTCATGTTTAGGCATATATATACTAGCCTTAACTAAAGAATCCTCATGAAACCAACTAGGTTTGTAATACAAGTCAAACGTTTTTTGATCAAAATATATAATTTTGCTGGTATCAGCAGGATTTACCTTGGAAACTTTAACATCTTTTTCTTGCTGTTGAGCAGCACCAAGCGTGAATGTCAAAATAAAAAAGAGGAGGTGAAGAGTCTTCATGATTTGGGTAAAACGAATAACTCAGTTAAAATTATTTTTTTACGAAATAAATATTGGCCTAAATAACTAACATGGCATCCCCGTATGAATAAAATCGATAGTCTTTCTTAATCGCTTCTTCATAAGCTCTTAGGGTTAGTTCATGTCCTGCAAAAGCACTTACCATAATGATTAAACTAGATTTGGGCAGGTGGAAATTGGTTAATAAACAATTAGCTATTTTAAAAGCATATGGAGGGTGAATAAAAAGATTCGTCCATCCTTCTGAAACCTTCAATTGATCATGAGCAGAAACTGAACTTTCCATTGATCGCATGGATGTCGTACCAACAGCACATATTCTGCGTTTACCATCCATCGCTCGATTCACTACATCAACAGCTTTACTATCGACTTGGTAGTATTCGGCATCCATTTTATGTTTGCTTAAATCCTCTACCTCAATTGATCTAAACGTCCCTAAGCCTGTATGTAGGGTTAGTTCAGCAATATCCACACCTTTAATTTCTAACATTTTCATCATTTCTTCAGTGAAATGTAGTCCTGCAGTTGGTGCAGCGACAGCGCCAGTTTTCTTTGCATATACCGTTTGATATCTTTCTGTATCTACTTCTTCAGGCTCTCGCTTGATATATTTAGGTAAAGGTGTATTTCCAAGACTAAATAAAGCTTTTTTGTAAGCTTCTTCATCTCCGTCAAAAAAGAAACGAACTGTTCTTCCACGGGATGTAGTATTGTCTACGACCTCAGCAACTAAGGTTTCATCTTCGCCAAAGTATAGCTTATTTCCAACTCTAATTTTTCTTGCAGGGTCTACTAAAACATCCCACAAGCGTTGTTCGGCATTTAACTCTCTTAGCAAAAATACTTCAATCTTTGCACCAGTTTTTTCTTTATGACCAAATAAACGAGCAGGAAATACTTTGGTATTGTTAATTACAACCGCATCTCCTTCATCAAAATAATCTAAGAAATTCTCAAAAGTCTTATGCTCAATAGTACCTTCTGCTCTATTGACTACCATTAACTTAGATGTACCTCGCTTTTTAGGTGGATAATAAGCTATTTTTTCATGCTCTAATTGAAAGTCAAATTCTGATAATTTCATTCGGGAAGATTTAAAGTATTTACGTATAAATTAAAGGCAGTAAAGTTAATTAAATTAATAGGAATTATAAGCGAGATTGTAAATAACTATTTATCGGTTTAAATAGCAGTCATATGACTTCCTTCTATCTCCAAAATCAGGCCATGCCCGTATGCACTTGCGGGTGTTTGATAACCGGATTTGAATTGACTATTTAAGATTTTAGTACAAATGTTTACGCTCGCTAATGCCGTGACTAAATAACCCTCTTTGCATTGCAATCTTGCGGAAAACTCGTTGCCGTCCTTATCCCAAACTTTACCCCAAAGCAATGATTTTCCCGTTTGGTTTTCTTTTTCAGACGGGCCATAAAGATTTCTATCTATCCAATTTTGCGCTATTTTTTTTACCAAAGTAGTTTTTAAAATTGGATTGAATAAGGATTGGAATTTAACCATTTTGGTAATTCGTTTAGGAACGCCTGTGTAAACTACAATGTTTGGTATTTTAGTAGAGGTATAGGCCGTAGAAATATCTCCCCAAGGTATAGTCATGGTATAATGTTGAACTTCCCCAAAATTTATTTTTTTAGACAAATGACCCACAGCTACTTTTTGTATTTCACCATCTACTCTTGCAGCACTTCCTTCTCCTAAATTTTCAATCATTGTGCTAGCAGTTCCATGGGAAAGTCCACCTCCGATGGATGTAAAGGCAAGCTCTAAATGACTAGCATCAGGAAGATTTTCTTTTAAATAATTGGCTAAACAATCTGAAGGTACTACGTCAAAGCCTATCCCCGGCATGATGCAAATCCCTTTTTCTTGAGCAGATTTATGATAAGTTTTGGCTAGTTCAAATACGGCAATTTCTCCAGTTATATCTATGTAATGTGTGCCACTTGCGATACATGCTTCAATCATCGGTTTAGCTGTCTGACTAAATGGACCAGCAGCGTTTAGACACACGTTGAAGTCTTTTAATTCTTCTTGAATTTTTGCAGGATTTGATAGATCAAATACCGTATATGCTAGATTATATTTTTCCGCTACTTTTTTCACTTTATTAGCTGTTCGTCCCGCTAAAGTAGGCTGAATTCCGGCTTTTAAACTTTCTTTTATTATTAACTGGGCAGTATACCCATTTGCACCATATAGTAAATACTTCATTGCTTTATTTTTTCCTGCCTAAATGTACAAAAAACTTCATTGTGCTGACCAGCAATTTATCTTATCTTTGTTACATAAATAAAAGTTCAAGTAAATATGAAAGATTTTTTAAAAGAATTGCACATAGATTCAAGTAATTCAGGAGTAAGTACAGGGAGTAATTGGTTGAAGGGTAAAGGGGAGACTTTAATATCCAGTTCGCCGGTAGATGGACAGGTCATAGCTAGTACCTCTAGCGCTACCAAAGAGGAATATGAAGAAGTAATGAAAGTTGCTCTTGAAGGATTTAAAGTTTGGAGAAAATGGACGGCACCAGCTCGTGGTGAGATTGTTCGTCAAATTGGAGAAGAGTTGCGCGCGCACAAGGAGGCCTTGGGTAAATTGGTCTCGTATGAGATGGGTAAAAGCTTGCAAGAAGGCTATGGTGAAGTTCAAGAAATGATAGATATCTGTGATTTTGCAGTGGGTTTATCTCGTCAATTGCATGGATTAACAATGCATTCGGAGAGACCTAATCATAGAATGTATGAGCAGTGGCATGCATTAGGAGTGGTGGGAATCATTTCCGCATTTAACTTCCCAGTAGCTGTTTGGTGCTGGAATACTGCATTGGCATGGATTGCTGGTGATGTATGTGTTTGGAAACCTTCTGAGAAAGTGCCATTATGCAGTGTTGCATGTCAACACATAATCAATAAAGTATTTAAAAAGAATAATGTTCCTGAAGGCGTGTCCTGCATTGTCAACGGAGATTACAAAATTGGTGAGTTGCTTTCTAAGGACAAAAGAGTTCCTTTAGTTTCAGCTACGGGAAGTACGCGAATGGGTAAACTCGTTGGTGCAGCTGTAGGAAGTAGATTAGGAAGAAGTTTATTAGAGTTGGGAGGGAATAATGCAATTATTATTTCTGAAAATGCAGATATCGATTCAACACTGGTTGGCGCAGTGTTTGGAGCTGTAGGCACTTGCGGTCAGCGGTGTACTTCTACTCGTCGATTAATTATTCATGAGAGTATGTATGATAAAGTTAAGTCAAGTTTACAAAAGGCTTATGGTCAAATACGTATTGGTGACCCTTTGGATGAAAACAATCACATGGGACCTCTAATTGATAAAGATGCAGTGAATCAGTATTTACATAGTATTGGACAAGTAGAGAAACAAGGCGGAAAGTTTGTTGTCGAAGGTGGCGTTTTAGAAGGTAAGGGATATGAAAGTGGTTGTTATGTCAAACCTTGTATCGCCGAGGTTGAAAATGATTATGCAATTGTGCAGCATGAAACCTTTGCACCTATTCTATACATCATGAAATATAATGATTTGGATGAAGCCATTGCCATGCAAAATAATGTACCTCAGGGATTGAGCTCTGCTATCATGACTACAAATATGCGTGAGATGGAAGAGTTTTTAAGTGTTTCGGGAAGTGATTGTGGTATTGCAAATGTAAATATCGGAACAAGTGGTGCTGAAATAGGTGGTGCTTTTGGTGGAGAAAAAGAAACTGGAGGAGGAAGAGAATCTGGTTCTGATGCCTGGAAAGCATACATGCGTCGTCAAACAAATACAATTAATTATGGCAAGGAATTGCCATTAGCTCAAGGAATAAAATTCGATTTCTAAATAAAGCTGATCAAAGATTATAAAAAATGAATACGGATTTACTTAAACACTTGGTGAGTATTGATTCACCATCAGGTTTCACTAAGGAAGCTTGTGCATTTATCTACGAAACATTAAGTAGCTATGGTTTATCTCCTCGCTTCACGGCAAAGGGTGCTGTAGTTTGCAATCTAGGAGAAAAGCCTACATTGGTTTTGGCTGCTCACGTGGACACCTTAGGCGGCATAGTTTCCCAAATTAATCCAGATGGCACTTTGCGAATTAGTAAGGTGGGTGGGCTTTTACTTCCAAGCTTTGAGGGTTGTTATGTGCGCGTTCATACTCTGGAGGGCAAGACTTTAACGGGTACGTTCCTTTTGGATAATCCCGCTATTCATGTCAATAGGGAGTCTGGCACTAAGAAGCGCGAAATCACAAATATGCATATTCGCATAGATGAAGAAGTTGAAAATATTAAGGATGTCCAAGAGTTAGGAATTTCAATTGGAGATTTTGTTTGTTTTGAGCCATACTATACAGAAACAAAAAGTGGTTTTGTAAAGAGTAAGTTTATGGATAATAAAGCAAGTTGCTTTGTTCTGTTTGAAGTTGCCCGCCAATTGAAAGATAGCAATGTTCCGGTTCAACTCTTTTTTTCTAATTATGAGGAAGTTGGTCATGGGGCAGCAGCAGGTTATGCTGATACCATCGAGGAAATGTTATGTTTGGATATGGCAGTGGTTGGCGATCAGCAAGCCGGTAGAGAAACCTTGTGCAGTATCTGCGCCAAGGATTCAAGTGGCCCTTACGATTATGAAATGAGAAAGACACTAGTGGAACTGGCTAAGTTCAATAAAATTCCTTACTGTCAGGATATATACCCGTTCTATGGTTCGGATGGAAGTGCTGCGCTGCGCGCAGGAAATGACTTTCGGGTAGGATTGATAGGAATGGGCGTGTCCGCTTCGCATGGTATTGAAAGAACCCATAAAAAAGGTATACAAGCTACAATAGATTTATGTCTAAGCTATATTGAAGATAAGTTTAAGGATTAGATTCTTTTTTCAAATTCTATTGACCTTCTGCTTTTAATCCTGCTTGGAATTGACTACAATGATTTATGTGATGAACGAATCACAACAAGCTTATTGTATTATTTGCTTATCCATAAAGTCAGCAAGCTTTAGGTGTCTTATCAATAACATGGCCACCAAAGGAAGAATAGAGTAATGATATTGTTGAGGGTTTAGAAACCAAGCCAAAAATATAAATCCACAAAAGCCCGCAACAAGCTTAAAGTATATTTGCCATTTTTTATTTTTAACAAAAAACAGCGCAATAATATTTGCAGGGAACGCCCAAAATATGTTCAAATTAGCATGCGCTGGCAAGTGGTCAGTTCCAAACCACATGAACAAAAAAAGACAACCCATTAAACCACTAACAAAAAGGAATAATTGATCCAGAAAAAACCAATGGACTGATTTTTTCCAATTCCTATAACTTACAGCTGCGACGATGATTAACATCAAACTGAATAGTGTAAGTGGAGAGTTCCATGAAAAACTAGATTGGCCTATCGTTCTATCCGGCATATCTAAGAGCATATATTCCTCTTTTACCAAACCTTCCGCATAGCTAAACTGCTCTTTCAAATGATAAGGCAGAAACATAAATTCATAGTTGCTCGCCTTCCTGCTCGAGGGTAGACCTAGCATAACATCCATACCCAAATCTAACCACGGGCTATGGACAATATATGGGTCTATCAAATCAATAAAGCTTTGATCAGTGGGTTCATAAATGGCTGCGCCTTGATCGCCAAATACTGATCCAACAGCACTTTCTATCATATCCCTTACTCGCGAAGAACAATTATCAAAGAAAAAATCATATTGATAGGCTCTATTTTCAGGTTCATAATTAACAAACAGGGCATCAGTTAGGTGCTGCTTTTGATTGGGGGCTAAGTTTAATACTTGCGCATAAACCCACCTTTCTTGTTTTTCATAACTGCGCATGAAGCTCTGAAAACTCTGTATACCCAACCAATACTCTAATTTTCCTCGTGCAAATTTGACACCAAATTCTGTTTGATCTTTCCAAGAACTGCCACCAAATGAGAACATGCCATAATTGAAAATGATGTCAAGATTATTTAAGTCATCTTTCACTCGAATACCCGTATGACCGAAAGTGTTGTACAAGTCGTCACCTTTTGAGCAAGTAAGAATACTTATTTCCGCTTGATCGGAAAGAACGACCTGAGCAACCCCTTGCTGCAAGCAAAGAAAAATAGAAAGCACAAATAAGCAGATGCTATACTTGCTTTTTGAGATCGAAAACATCTTGGATGGAAACATAACTATTTTTTAAATATTCTTTCATTTCTTTTTTAGTACACCATTCTACTTTTTCAATACCTTCTTTGGTTTCTGGCACAAGTTCACTTGTGTCATCCCCATTCATGAGGTACCAATGTGTCTCCTTGAGTACCCATTTATCTTTTAACTTATAAGTGTGGTAAGTTTTACCAAGCTTTCGCTGTATTGCAAGTACTTTAACGCCGGTTTCTTCTTCAATTTCTCTAACAGCACCATCTTTTATGCTTTCGTCTTTTTCAATTTTCCCTTTGGGTAGGTCCCACTTTTTCTTACGATACATCATAAGTACTTTTCCTTTACTGTTGGTGACTAAACCTCCGCCCGCGACTATAATCTTAAAACTTTTAAAAAAGTTGTTTTGCAACCAATCCAAGTCATCAGCGAGGATTATTAAATTCTTAGAGATACTTCCTATTTCGATTGCCGAAATTAGTTTCTGTAGATTAGAAAGTTTATTAATATTATATATAGTGATATTCTCAGCACGCTTCGGCAGTTTGAAGCCTTGTTTGTGTTGGGCTAAAATTATCACTATGTTGTTGATGAAAATTTTATAGCTTTGTTTCATGGTTTACAGTAAAGATAACGCCCTCAAAGTTGCCGAATATTTATTAGAAATAAAAGCTATAAAGCTTAATCCTCAAGAAATGTATACTTGGGCAAGTGGTATGAAGTCGCCTATTTATTGTGATAATCGAATTAGTCTCGCTTATCCGGAAGTTAGAGGCTATATCAAAGAAGGGTTTGTATCGATATATAAGGACATTTTCAGCGATGTAAATCTTATTGCTGGTGTCGCGACGGCAGGTATTGCGCATGGAGCATTGTTAGCTGAAGCTCTCGATTTGCCATTCTGTTATGTGCGATCCAAAGCAAAGACACATGGAACCCAGAGTTTAATCGAAGGTAGATTAAATCCTGGAGATAAAGTTTTAGTGGTTGAAGACTTGTTTTCAACAGGGGGGAGTGCAGTAAAAGCAATAAAGGCCTTGCAAGAAGAGGGTGCTTTAATAAAGGGTGCCTTAGCCATATTCAATTATGGTTTTTCAAAAGTTGACAAGGCATTCGCAGAAGTTAATACGCCATTCTACACCTTGTCTAATTTTGAAAGTTTATTATCCTTGCTAGAGAAATCAAAGCAATACGAAGGTAAAGATTTGCTTGCTATGAAAGAATGGTACAGCAATCAGTAGAAGAGCTAAATTGATTGAAAGTATCTCTTACCTTGCACAAAGTATTTAACTAGAATACTAAAGGAAGAAATTGTGAGAATATTTCTTTTGGGACCTCTATTTTTCCAATACCTAAACTGGTGGCGATAGAAGGAAAAGTGCGCGTTTAGGATAGCGAAAAAATGCTTAAACTGTCCTTTCAGGATAAATTGTACACCAGCGAGCCCATCAAGCAATAATCGGCAAAATATAATGCAGTATGCGATAAGAAAAGGACGATTTTTAAGGATCATTAATAGACTATTGCGGAAATTGTAATAGGTCTTCTTTGGGTTGCCCGCTTGAAGCGTACCTCCACCTACATGATAAACGCATGCTAATGGTTCAACCCAAATATCGTAACCTTCATTTTGCATTCTCCAACACAAATCAATTTCTTCCATATGGGCGAAAAATAACTCGTCAAGACCGCCTAGCTTCTTGTATAATTCTGTTCTTACCAGCATACAAGCTCCGCTGGCCCAAAAAACTTTTTTAGCATCGTCATATTGTTTATTATCTGCCTCTAGAGTGTCAAAAATCCTTCCTCGACAAAACGGATAGCCTAGAGCGTCTATCATCCCACCTGAAGCTCCTGCATATTCAAAGTGAGAGGGTTGAGCATAACTTAAAATTTTTGGTTGACAAGCTGCAATGTTACGATCACTTTCCATCAAACGGACCATCGGTTCTAACCAGTTTACACCTGGCTTCACATCACTATTTAATAAGACAATATACGGATGATCTAATTGATTGATAGATTGGTTATATCCTCCAGTAAATCCTAAATTCTCTTCAAAACAAATTCGCTGGACTGACGGATAAAAATTTTGCAAAAATTCTATGGAGTTGTCTGTTGAGGCATTATCGGCAACAATAATCTCGGCGAGTTCAGATGATGTGTTACCAACTACGTAAGGCAAGAATTTTTCTAACCAATCCTTTCCATTCCAATTTAATATGACCACGGCAACTTTCTTCATACGTGTGTTTTTTTGCTTTTATCAAAATCGTGTTTCCATCGGTTATGACTCCACAACCAACTTCCTGGATTTGCAATGATTTGTTGCTCTAATCGAGTAGCAAATCGCTGGGTGATTTCATTTATACTTAATGCAGCAGGATTTAAGGCAAGCGGGTCGATGTTTATAGTGTAGTATCCCGCAGAGATACGCTGTATGTCAATAAATACCACGGGATGCTTATGCCGCTGAGCTTGTACTGCTGCACCAGCTAAAAACAAGGTTTTCCGACCAAAGAAATCTACCCATTCTCCTCCTCCTTTTTTAGAAGGGCTTTGGTCAGCAATAAAAGTGTTAGACACGCATAATTGGTTATCGGCGTAAAATGAATTGGTCTCTTTAGTAGACATCATGATTACGCCAGTTCTACTTCGGTTATTCATGATCCAATCATTAATCACCTTATTTTTAAGTGGTTGATAGATTGCAGCAATTTGATGTTTGATTTGGGAAGGGCAGGAAAGGGGAGTCCATTCCCAATTATTGAAGTGTCCAAACATCATAATGGTACTTTGCCCTTTTTTAGCATATACATCCAACACTTCAGGATTAAGCACCTGCATCCTTCTTGCTGCCTCTTTTTCGGAGATCGTAAAGGATTTCACACTTTCAGTAATTAAGAAAAATAGGTTTTCATAGAATTGACTTAAAACCTTTTGGTAGAATATTTGCTCTTTATAGGGAAAAGCAATTTCTAAATTTTTTAAAACTATCTCCTTTCGATAATTCAACATATACTTTAGCAGAAACTTTATAGGATATAGTATAGTTCGAATTGCCCTTAGCGGCAATAAACTGAGTGGATAGATAATTAGTTTTAGGAGATAAATCAAACCTTAGAAATTGTTGGATTTTAAAATTTGTGACCATTCACGATTAAACATTTCATTATTCAGGTTAGAATGAACTAACTGAAACTCATCATCAAATATATTATTTTCAATAAATAAAAACTCAATATTTCCTTGCCCTTCAAGAATCTCATATCTCCATATTTCAATAGCTCCATATGAGCTAGTATTTCGTTCAATTCGTTCATAGGGCTTTCCATGTTTTAAGTAAACATAGCCTCTTGATGTCTGGTGACCTTCAATTAATGAATTTCCAAATTCCAAATCTACAAACTGCAATTTTTTGGCGTACTCTTTCCATCTTTCTTCGGGATTTTTTGAGTCTCTCTTAATCCAGAAACTAAAAAAATAATTATGCATCAAGTCTAGCTGCTTGCCGTTAATTGCTCCATCTATAGCTGCTTTTTCAAATCCTTCTGCAATTGGTTTCAATGCATTAATATGATGAGTGATATTTCTTAAATCATACTTTTGGGCAAAGTTATTTTTGATAACATCTAACTCGTAGTAATCAACATTATCTAACTTAGACTCTTCGGTATTATTGAATCGCTGAAAGTACATTCGTTTTCGATCAATCAGGGCGTTATTATCATTTCTTAACTCTGCATACACATAATAATTTCCAGATGGCAAGGCGCTGATATCAAATTCGGTATACAGGGCATCAAAATTTTCCGAATTCAATTTCTTAAAGTTTGAATATTTTTCAATAACTACATTATTCTCATCACTAATAAAGTATTTTATAAAGGACCTTCTTACCGAATCTTTTTGATAGGCTTCAACATAAAACCCCAGTTTAGTGATCTCTGTAGGGTAATAGTTGATGAACTTCGGAATGAAAATATATCCTGCTTTGTAAAATAGCTCTCCCTCTTCTCCTTCTTTTTTCGCTGATATTAAAGCAATATCAGAAAGTAATCTATTTTTTTTGGGTAATTGGTTGAGGGAAATTCTATCAGTAAAATAGGCTGTTGAGTCGTTAATGTCTAAAACTTGAATTTGTAATTCAAGACTATCTTCTGACATTTTAAGATTGAGCACATCACTTAAATTATTCAAGTTTTCAGGATTATCTGAGTAGATTGGAGATTGTAAAACATATGAATGGTTAAAAACGGTTTCTTGTTTTGCGTTAATTAAATCCAATACCAGTAGCACTTCAGCTTGAAATTTATCGCTTGAAACTTCAATATATTTTGGTATATTTCCAGGAATTAAATAGGCAAACTCTACATAATTTACTTGACTTTTCGGCTCTAGATATCGTTTTACGGTAAAGTAAAAATCCAAGGGTTTTGCTTCTAAGCTTGCAAAGGATAATAAAGTAAGGAAAAATAAAAACAGCCTTTTTTTGTTATGAATCATTATTCTTGGTTTCTATGAATATCTTTACGAAGATATGGAGAAAAAACTCTTAATTGAACTCCCTTACTTAGGCAATATTGCATTTTATCAGCTTTTGACACAGTTTAATGAAGTGTATATAGAGCGGCATGAATTTTTTGAAAAAGCCAGTTTCCGTAATCGTTGTGAAATAGCAGGGCCTAATGGGAAATTAGTCCTCTCAGTGCCCGTTGTAGGCGGGAAGGATAGGAGGCAGTATTATCGAGAAGCAAAGGTAGCATATGAACATACTTGGCTAAAAGATCATTGGAATAGTTTCTGTGCAGGCTACAGACGCTCCCCCTATTTTGAGTTTTATGAAGACAAGTTTGAAGCTATTTTTTTTAATGAGTATAAGTATCTATTCGATTTAAACTGGGATTTATTTCAGTTAATAGCAGATTTATTGAAACTAAATTGTCAATTCCACCTTACTGAAAAGTATGAAAAAAAATCAGCTGAAGGATTTAACGATAGTCGTTCGAGGTTTCTTCCGAGAAGAAAGGAAGAGATAGACTTGAGATATTTTCAAGTATTTGAGGATCGAACGGGATACCTTTCAAATTTGAGTATTGTTGATTTATTGTTTAATGAAGGTCCAAATTCATTAAATGTTTTAAAAAGTGTGACTCATGAAAAGTAATAAAAAATCAAGAAAGCCAAAGTCGGATAAGGAACAAAAGCACGAAATTCCCCAAGAAATTCGCTTAAATAAATACTTGGCGCATGCGGGTGTTGCATCAAGGAGAAAAGCTGATGAGTTTATCGGTCAAGGCTTAATTAAGGTAAATGGCAAGTTAGTCAAAGAAGTAGGGTGTAAGGTTAAGCTTGGCGACCTAGTGGAGTATGCGGGCAAAGTGGTTCGTCCTGAAAAAAAGGTTTATGTATTGCTGAACAAACCGAAAGGTTATATAACGACTACGGATGATGAGCGCGACAGAAAAACGGTAATGGATTTAGTGAAAAATGTTTCCACTAAGTTGAAGTTGCCCTATGAAGTTCGATTATATCCTGTGGGTAGATTGGATAGGAATACATCCGGTGTGCTTCTATTGACCAATGATGGAGACTTATCCTTGAAATTGACACATCCTTCAAATAGTATGGCAAAGGTTTATAAAGCTAGTTTAAATAAGCCTTTAAGTCAGGAACATTTTGATTTGCTACTGCAAGGAACTGAATTGGAAGACGGGATGGCAAGGATTGATGAACTCGCATACGTGGATACGAAGGATGGGACGGTTTTAGGTATTGAAATTCATATGGGTAAAAATCGAATTGTTCGGAGATTATTTGAGCACTATGGTTATGTCGTGGAGAAATTAGATCGAATGATTTTTGCTGGCTTAACTAAAAAGGATTTGCCAAGAGGTCGCTGGAGAATACTCAGGGATAAGGAAATTTTGCAGTTGAGACACTTTAAAAAATAACACATCATTTTATTTAACAAGTTTTGTATTAAGTCTATGCCCTTTGCAGCAGTTCAAGACTTATTTTTACCAGAGTAATGAAGAAAGTATTTTTCATCTTTTTGTTTTTGATCACATTTGCCTCTGCACAGGTTGGTTTAGTTAACTTGACAGGAAAAGTTGTTAATGGATCTACGCCAATATACAATGTTAGTATCGTAGATATTTCTTCCTATAAAGGGACTGTTACAGATGTATATGGCGCTTTCAAATTGACTGCTGCTGCTGGCGATACTATTAAATTTTCAAGTATCGGATATAAGTCTGTGAGCTATCAAGTGCCTGATACATTATCTAAAGACTACTTTCGAATATTGGTTAATATGGTCGCGGACACCTTTTTATTAAAGGAGGCAATGGTTGTTCCCTGGCCTCAGAATACGACTATGTTAAAACAGGCGATGTTGAATCAACGAGCAGAAAAACAAAAGATATCTCCATATGCCGGATTTATAGAGATAGAAGGTGACCCTGTAGCACCTGAGCCTAAACCTTTTGCTAACCCTATTTCCTTTATTTTTTCTAAACTAAATAAGAAATCTCGGCAAGCAAAGAAAATGAGAAAGTATAGAGAAATTCTAAAGGAAGATGATGTTTATGTTCCTGAAACGATTTATTGAGCCTAAATGGACTTTTTATAAGTCGCCTTTGCCTTTCGGTCGTAGATCTTTAAACCAAGAGAAATCTTTGAGATATAGGTCGGTATCATTCATTTGACGCATTGGCGTGAAAATCGCTTCGGGTTCTTTAATAAAGCTTATCTTATCTACCTCTTTATTTACTATACTTACTTGAATTCTATCTGATATTGCATAGTTTCCACCAATATATTCATCTTCATCATTCTGCCCAAAATAGAGGCTTTCAGCGTTCTTTTTTGATAGCATCGTCTTCATTTCATTATCCTCAAAGTATCCTGTAATCGATTTCCCTTTGATTTGGTTAAATAATTTACCTTTTGACAGCATACTTACAAAAGCATTTTCTACAAACCGAATTTCTTCTATTTGGTCATTGGCCATTTGTAAGTATATCGTATCGCCCATCATCTGGTTGTTTTCATTCCATAAAATAGGGTCATAGAAAATTCGCATTAGGCTATCGCTAAAGGAATAAAACAAGCTATCGCCAATACCTTGTATATCCTCTTTATAAATTCTAACATTGTTAAAACTCCAAAATTCTTTTTTTCCACTAAGTTCATTCTCCTTAGTATGAATAATATCGCCTTTTAAGAATAAAGTATCTTCTTCTTGCACAACCTTAAGCATGGGACGATTGTAGGCGATAATTTCTTGATTATTCTCAAAATATTCAGCTGAATTCCCTTCCATACCAGCCTCTATTTCGGTATCGACCCAGTCAAAGAAAATAAATGCTCTGCCATACCCTCTATAACGCTCGTAATAAAGGCTATCCGCATAAAGGGTCTGTGGATCGTTGCTAATCACAGTTCCTTTTCCAAAGCTTGCTATCTCATTACTTGTATCATAGCTACCTGCTATACAATAGATAGAGCTACTATCATTGTATATGGTAGTAGGGCCGAAAAAAAGTGCCACGTTACTTTCAGTTAAGTAATGTAAAGTATCTGATTCTAAATGATAATTAGGGTCGGTGATGACAACATTTTCATTGAAATGAATGATTTTGTTATTCGTAAAGTAATAAGCACGCAAACTAGTCAATAAAGTGCTATCCATTTCTACTCTTCCGCTGTCTAAATATGATCCAACATCTTGCTTGATATTGTAATATAGCACATCGCTATATAAAATCTTGTTGCCGTCTTCCATGCGTGCATCGCCAATTAGCTCAGCCGTTTTTGTTTTTCCGTTATAATTTAAGTTGTTCGAATAAGCATGTATACTGTCTTTTTCTTGAATATGAATATTTCCCCAAGCTTTTACGGTATTATCTACTTTGTATATGTAGGCGCTGTCGCAAAACATCAAGGTGCTGTCTTGCTTTAGCTGAACAGCCCCAACTAATTTTCGAATTTGGGAGCCATCTTCTAAGGTGTTAAACTCTAATTTGTCGGCATGCAAAATTTCTACCTCCGTGTAGGATGAGGTATCTTGAGTGACTTCAGTACTTGATAAATCAAAACTTTCCTGGGCAAGGGAGCTGAGTGACCAAAAACAGAATAAGATGACAAAACGCCAAGTAAGCATAGAAATCAAACGTTTTGAAGATTAAATTATTCTAGGTCTTCAGCAGTAATTGGTGGAATTTCTTTTTTCTTCCCACCAAACACATTGATGTTGATATAACGTTTAGGGTTAATTCTAACATCATTTAAAAGGACATTAAGACTTTCAGTAGATTTTTCCAGATTGTCATACATTTCACGCTCATTAAGAAGCGCACCTAATGTATTATCCGAACTATTCATCTGACCTATAGTTTTTTGAAGAGAGGTGACGGTGCCGTTGACATTATTCAAGGTTTGCTCCAATTCTAGCTTATTAAGTGAAGCACTTAAATCTTTAAAATTGCTCATGATTTCATTAATGTTCTCCTCATTTCCTTTCAAGGTTGCTGTTAAGCTTTCTACATTTTTAAGCAAGGCATCTAAGGTTTCTAATTGACCATCTAATCGTTGATTAAGAATTGCTCCAGTTTTATTGTATGTATCTAGGACACCATTCACTGATTGCAAGGTGTAATTTAAAGTCTGCTGGTTTTCATTCTCAAAATCAAACAATTGATTGATGTTATCCATGGTAGTACCAAGTTTTTCCGTAATCGGGGTTAATTCACCGCCGATTTCCTCAAATAAACTACCCTCAATTTTAGTGCTAATAGTATCCCCATCTTGATGAAAATTAGTGGTTTTTTCATCATAAATAAGCTTTACATTCATTTCACCTAACAGATCTGCACTGAACAAAATTGCGACAGAATTTTCAGGAATTCTTATCTCATCGGATATAATCATGAGCGCCAGAATTTTACCTCTATTCGGACCTTCACTAATTAACTCGAGCTCACCAATTTTACCTATTTGAAATCCATTGACTACGATTGGATCTGATTTATACATTCCACCGACTTGATCGAAAATTGCGTAATAGGCAGAGTTATTATCAAAAAAACCTTTTCCTTTTAAAAAATTCATACCGAATATGAACATTGCGGCGACAACTATTACAAATAGAGCTACTTTGACTTCTTTTGACACTTGATAGATGATTTAATTAGTTCAAAGTTAAACAAAAAAATTACTACCTTCTTTATAAATAAAGCGGAAAGTAATAGACTCACGAAAATGATTAAATTGAGGCAGCTAGTTGTTGTATACCTGAACGCGTTTATCTGCTTCATAGGCCACAATATATGCGCCCTTATACCCTTTTGTAGTAACATTGTTTAAGTCAGCTGAAGCGGACTTATAACTCTTGTAGCTATTAACTATGTAACGATAAATACCATTACTGGCTTGTTCGACAGTCACATTGCTAAAGTCCTGATAAACTTTAGCGTTATTATTTGCCTTGTGTTTAGATGCGTATACTTGAATCCGGAAAACTCTTCCTTGAGGGTAAGTGTATTCTTCTTGTTCGTTTAGTTGAACTTGTTTATTTTTTTCATTTTCTACCCATTTAGCATCTACAAATTCTTTGTAATCCTTAATCGCTCTGTAAACGGCGGATGCCATATAGTCTTGACCTTGGAGAGAATTAAGGAATTTTTCTTCTTCTGGATTAGACAAAAATCCTAATTCAATCAATATACTGGGCATGGTCGTTTTGTATAAAACATAAAAACCAGCTTGGCGAACGCCTCTGTTGTGCCGAGATACTCGATTTTCAAATTGGTCTTGAACTTCCGATGCTAAAAAAATACTTTGGTCGAGATAGGCATTTTGAGCCATGCTCATCATAATGTGTCCTTCTGGCGAATTGGGGTTAAATTTATAATGTTCAGCATGATTATCCTCTAATTCAATAACTGCATTTTCACGTTTTGCAACATTTAAATTAGCCTCAGATTTATGAAGGCCCAATACAAAAGTTTCAGTGCCATGTGCACTGGAGCTTCCTGCAGAATTAGCATGAATAGAAATAAAAAGATCTGCATTGTTTTTATTAGCAATAGCGGAGCGCTCATGCAACTCTAAAAATACATCTGCATCTCTAGTTAGAATGATCTCAACATCTGGAAAGTTTTGTTTAACGTAATCGGCAGTTTTTTGAGCAATACTCAAGACTATATTTTTCTCTTGTATTCCTGTAATGCCTATTGCTCCTGGGTCTTTTCCTCCGTGGCCAGCATCAATAATGACTTTTTTTAGGCCTTGTGCAGTTCCTTGTAATGGTGAAAAGAACAAACCAAATGCAAGAATTAGAAATAATCGTATCGTATTCACGTTATAAGTTTTATTTTTGCTAAATAAATTCAACTATTTAGGTTTATTTATTCTATAAGTCCTACGTAAAAGTAAAATTACATTAAAACACATTGTATAAACAATCCTACAAATCAACAATTTCTCGTTTGCTGTACCTTTTTCTAGTACACTTCTTGTTTCATATGCAAGTACTTTGCCAAACTTTTGCAAGTGATACATTAGCGGAGAAGAATCTGAGGCTTATAGAAAACCAATTGGATACGGGTGCTATTGATTCTTCTCAGAATATAACGCTAATTGATACAGTGGATATTGTCTATGATGATGGGGATATTGATGGCCCGATTAATTATCATGCTGCTGATTCAATAGTTTATGATATGAAAAATCAAAAGCTTTATTTGTACGGCAATGCTTACATGAAGTACACAGATATTGAGCTTAATAGTGAACAAATCGAATATGACTGGGTGAGCGGCACCTTAATATCTAGAGGGAAAATAGGGCCTGATGGTGATTTAGAATCTCCCGCAATGTTTAGTGAAAAAAGTGGAGAATATGAGGCAGATAGTATGCAATACAATTTCAAAACCAAAAAAGGTAGAACTTTTGATATTGTTTCTGAGCAGGATGGCGCATATATTCATAGTGAGATTGTTCAAAAAAATGAATTTGATGAGTGGTATGGGTTTAAAACAAAGTATACAACCTGCACCAATAAGGAACATCCTCATTTTTATCTTGGAGCAAAAAAAAGTAAGGTTATACCCGATAAGGTAATGGTAACTGGTCCAGTTAACTTGGTTGTTGCAGATGTGAGCACGCCGTTATATCTTCCCTTTGGTATTTTTCCAACCAAAACAGGAAGAAGAAGTGGTATTGTTATGCCACAATATGGTGAACAACCCAGCCTGGGGTTCTTTCTTAAAGATGGGGGTTATTTTTGGGCGGTAAATGATAATTTATCCTTAACATTTTTAGGGGAGGTTTACACAAGAGGTCGATTCGGTTTATCGGTAAATGCAAATTATCGTAAAATATACAAGTTTAACGGTGCATTGAATTTACAATATTTTAGAACTCCACCTAATGATCGGTTTTTATCTAATGATGGTTTAAATAATGATTTCAGTATTGATTGGAGACATACAATGGATTCGAAAGCAAGACCAAATAATACCTTTAGTGCTAGTGTGAGCGGCCGTTCAAGTAGCTATAACTCGAATAGTCTTCAAACCACCGAACAGTTACTGGAAGTTCAGGTCAATTCTAACCTTAATTATACACGCCGACTAGGTAAAATTAACAGCAGTTTTCAAATCAGTGCCAGACACAATCAAAATTTCAGAAACAACACAATTAATATTACGCTACCTGAAATATCTTTTAATGCTAGTCGTTTTACGCCTTTTCAACGTAAAATCCAAACAGATAAGAAGGCGTTTTATGAAAAGATTGGGTTTGTGTATACTGCAAGAACAAAAGCGGCTATTTCCACTATAGACTCTTTATTATTTACTCCAGAAAGTCTGGATGAACTTCAGTTTGGTGTGATCCAGACAGCTTCTGTAGATATCCCATTTAACTTGTTTAAATACTTTGTTGTGAAACCCTCTTTTAGCTTCAATGAAAGATGGTATATAAAAGAAGAAACGAAGTTCTATGCTGCGAATCAGACAGTGGAGAGTACTTTTAGTAATGGATTTTATGGAGTGCGGGATTTTAATTTTAATACTTCTATTTCAACCACAGTAACTGGGCTGTATAATTTTAAGACTAAGCGCTTGAAAGCCATTCGTCATGTAGTAAAGCCTACCATAAATTACACATTTAGGCCTGATTTTGGCGAGGAACGTTGGGGGTACTATGACACCTATGTTAATGATGATACAGGCTTAGAAGTGGATTACAGTAAATATGCATTTTTAAATAATTTATACGGAACTCCTGGCCGGGGACTCCAGAATCTATTGACCCTTAATATTCGAAATAATATTGAAATGAAGGTAGTGGATAAGAAGGATACTTTGGGTGGGTTAAAGAAAGTTCCGCTATTGGAGCAATTTAATGTTGGTCTAGGCTACGATTTTACCGCCGATTCTCTCAAAATTCGACCGTTGGTTTTCTCTGCTCAGTCAAGTATTTTTAAAAATCTTTTATCCTGGAATGTAGGAGCGAGGTTTGATGCCTATGCCTTGAATGAGAATCGGGTTAAAATTAATGAAAGTCACTTTAGTAAAAACAGACGATTACTTCGCTTTGACAATGCTTTTGCATCTCTTCAGATGAATTTTTCTGGTAAGTCGACCAATGAGGCCCAATCTAATCCTAGTTATGGAACCATCGAAGAACGTGCATATATTGCAAATAACCCTGCATTATTTTATGACTTTAATGTCCCGTGGTCTTTGTCTGTAGGGTATCGTATGAATATTACTAAAGGGGTGTCTGGAAATATCGATAGTACCTTAATCACTGCTAATGTATTGACTTTTGGTGGACATATTAACTTGACTCCTAAATGGCAAATTAATTTGACATCAGGTTTTGATATTAGGAATAAGGAGATTACCTTAACAAATGTTAGGGTTGAGCGAGATTTGCATTGTTGGGTTTTGGCATTTAATTGGACTGCTTTTCCATTAATTAGACAAACTTATTCAATAGATTTGCATGTGAAATCACCTATTTTACAAGAGTTAAAATTGAGTCGTAAACAGCCTCCAGGCACTACTACATCAGTGTTTTGATATGCATTATTTAGAAGAATTAGTTCAATCAAAAATGCCTTATGGCAAGTATAAAGGTCGCGTACTTTGCGACCTGCCAGAGTATTACTTGGTTTGGTACCATTCAAAAGGTTTTCCTAAGGGTAAATTGGGAGAACAATTAGCAACCATGTATGAAATTAAGCTAAATGGACTGGAATATTTGTTAAAGCCTTTAAGAAGTAAATTGTAATTTTACCTGATGTTGAATGTCAATGATTTTCAAAACGATGCTTTTAAGGATTTACAAATCCTAGTGATAGGAGATGCTATGATTGATCGATATTATTACGGTCACATTGAAAGAATGAGTCCTGAAGCGGATGTGCCGATCGTTGATGTGAATCAAGTAGATAATCGCTTAGGAGGCGCTGCGAATGTTGCATTGAATATTGCCAAGCTCGGAGCAAAGGCTCACCTCATAACGATTACGGGCGAAGATGAAGAACGAAATCTCTTTAGTGAATTGCTCGATAAAGAGGGGATTCACTATTCACTGTTGGAGGCACCTCGAAGAACTACCATCAAAACAAGGGTGTATAACGATAACGAATATGTCATGCGATTTGACATAGAGGATACCTATGATTTAGAGGATCAAGTGCAAAAGGAACTATTGGCGAATATTAAATCAGCTTGCGAATCTATTCCATTTGATGCCATCATTCTTCAAGATTATAATAAAGGGGTTTTAACGCCTAAAAGTATTTATGCGATTATGCGTTATGCGCGGAAAAACAATATCCTTGTTGCTGCAGATCCAAAAGAAAAAAACTTTTTTGAGTATCAAGAAGTTGATTTATTTAAACCAAATTTAAAAGAATTAAATAGTGCTTTTAATAAGTCTGTCAAAGGAGCGAATGAAATGGAGTTGAAGTCTTTGTGTACTGAATTGAGGAGCCGTTTGGCATGTAAGAATATTCTTTTGACTTTGGCGAAAGATGGGGCAGTAGCTCTCAGCAATGATGAGTTCCTTAAGGTCGAAGCTCATGAGAGGAAGGTCGTGGATGTTTCAGGAGCTGGCGACACCGTTATCGCTATGGCTTGTTTACTTCTAGCACTTAAATTTCCTATTAGTAAAATTCTGTATTACAGCAATCTAGCAGGAGGTTTAGTTATTGAGGAAAGAGGGGTGAAAGCTTTAGACCTTAAAATTTGGGAATCTAGTTTAGGGATTTAAGACAACTTGTCCATTTCCTTCAGAATTTCTTCTGCTTCTGCTTGCTTTGAATCACTAGCTTTTCTGTCTATTTTGGATAAACGATAGGCTTCAGCTGTTACTTTTTCATATCGCTCTTGAAGCTTCTCTAAAGGTGTTTTCTTTTTGAATAATCCGAACATAAGCAATCTATTTTTAAGTATAACAAGAAAGTCCGCAAGATGTTTGATTTATTCCTTTATTCCACTTTGAACACTCCCATGTGTGCTATACTCTGCTAAATCTAAATTGTGAACGAGTCTTCTTTCCATGAAGTTCTTAAATAGCTTATTATCAATATCTTGGATAACCTCTTGAGCAAAAGCAAATACGATAAGTTTTTTTGCTTTTTCTCGTGGAATTCCTCTGGTTTGCGCATAAAATATTGCATTTTCATCTAATTGTCCACAAGTAGCACCATGACTACATTTTACATCATCTGCATAAATCTCTAATTCGGGCTTGGTATTGATGGTGGCTTCTTCACTAAGTAGGATATTCTTATTACTTTGGAAGGCATTTGTTTTTTGAGCACCCTCTGCTACAAATACTTTTCCATTAAACACCCCTGTTGATTGATCATCTAAAATCCCTTTAAAAGTTTGAAAACTTTCACAATTCGGGGCATTGTGCTTAATCAGTATTCTGCTATCTGTATGGTCTTTATCTCCGTTAATAAAAACACCATTAAGCGTTGCTTCACCGTGCTCACCATTTAAATTCACTCTAAAGTTGTTCCTAATAAATTCTCCTTGAAAATTAAGGGTCGTTACTTTTAAGTTACTGCCTTTACCTAATTCAAAAAACTTGTTACCAATAAAATGAACTTGATTATTATCTTCCTGGTAAATATTGACTTTAAGTCTTGCATCTTGCTCAATAAAATATTCGGAAAAATGGTTAATATTGAATGCTTCCTCTTCATCGATATTGACGTAATCTTCAATTATTTCAACTTCACTATTTTGATCAAGAATAATTAGATTTCTTTGACATGTTAGACTATCCTTGGGTTGATTATAGCCTAAGTGCAGCATTACAATTGGTTTCTTGGCTTGTGCATTTTTGGTGGCATAGATAAAAATACCACACTGGGCAAAAGCGGTATTCATTTCAGAAAAAGCATCAGGATATTCAGCACTAGTTTCATTGTAATGAGATTCTACGATGTCTCTAAACTCTTTTTTTGCATCACACATGCAAGATATGTGAATGCCATCTTCATCTCTCTCATAACTAGATAAACTTTCAGCAAAAACACCATTAACGGTAACTAATAAATGCTTGTCTAGCAAATATTTATGCGTAAAATATTCAGGAAGTTTATGGGGAATACGTCCCTCCGTTGATGGAGTCAAGTTTTTGAAATGCTTTAAATTACTATACTTATATACCTCTGATTTTCTGTTGGGTATACCCATTTTTTGAAAGCGTTTAAGGGCTTGTGCTTCAGCACTATTTTCAGACTTATTTAACTTTTCAAAGGCTTCGGTATATTTATTTTTTACTGCAATCATTTGTGTTTATTAGTTGAAGGTGTGTGCTAATTGAAAACTATACTGCTTGTTCTTCTTTAATCCAATCGTATCCTTTCGCTTCTAGTTCTTTAGCTAATTCCTTGTCTCCACTTTTTACAATTCGACCATCATACATAACATGGACAAAATCGGGTACTATATAATCGAGCAATCTTTGATAGTGAGTTATAATAATGAATGCATTATCCTTATTCTTTAATTGATTCACTCCATTAGATACAATCTTTAAGGCATCAATATCCAAACCTGAATCGGTTTCATCCAGAATTGCCAACTTGGGTTCTAGCATTGCCATTTGGAATATTTCATTTCTTTTCTTTTCACCTCCAGAAAAACCCTCATTTAATGAGCGACTCATAAACTTTTGATCAATGTCGACTAATTTCATTTTTTCTTTCATCATTTTCAAGAACTCACTCGCCTTCATGGGTTCTTCGTCTTGATGTCTTCTTCTTTCATTAATTGCTGCCTTCATGAAGTTAGTGGTGGTTACTCCAGGTATTTCTACAGGATATTGAAATGCCAGGAAAATACCAAGTCTGGCTCTTTCGTCTGGATCTAGTTCTAAGAGGTCTTTATTTGTGAATTGAATACTTCCATCGTTTATTGCATAAACATCTCTTCCAGTAATCACATTCGCTAAGGTGCTTTTCCCAGTTCCGTTCGGTCCCATAATAGCATGAATTTCTCCAGGCTTAACTTCTAAGTTAAGTCCTTTAAGTATTTCTTTGTTGTCAATACTTGCTTTAAGGTTTTCTATTTTTAACATTTTATTTCTTTTTTGCTTCTAGGTTTTGGCTAATAGCTTTGTATTTGAATATTATTTTGAATAGCAAGGGGAATGCATAATGAAAGATTAACCCACACTTCCTTCTAGACTTATTTCTAATAATTTTTGAGCTTCTACTGCAAATTCCATCGGCAGTTCTTTAAAAACCTCTTTACAAAACCCATTCACTATTAGGTGGACGGCTTCTTCATCTCCAAGTCCACGCTGATTGCAATAGAACAATTGGTCTTCTCCAATTTTTGAAGTGGTAGCCTCGTGCTCAACCTTAGCGGTTTTGTTTTTAATTTCTAAATAGGGGAAGGTATGTGCCCCGCATGTTTCGCCCATTAACATACTATCACATTGCGAGAAGTTGTAGGCATTTTCGGCAGTTTTATTTATTTGTACTAAGCCTCTATAGGAATTTTCACTATGTCCAGCTGAGATGCCTTTTGAGACTATTCGACTCCGGGTATTTTTACCAATATGAATCATTTTGGTTCCAGTGTCTGCTTGTTGGTAATTATTCGTTACTGCCACTGAATAAAATTCACCGATAGAGTGGTCTCCTTTCAAAATGCAACTGGGGTATTTCCATGTTACAGCACTTCCCGTCTCTACTTGAGTCCATGATATTTTAGACGAAACCCCTTGACACAATCCACGCTTAGTTACAAAATTGAATATTCCACCTTTACCATTCTTATCACCGGGATACCAATTTTGCACGGTTGAGTATTTGATCTCAGCTCGATCCAACGCAATTAACTCAACAATAGCTGCATGCAATTGATTCTCGTCTCGTTGAGGCGCCGTACAGCCTTCTAAATAGCTTACATAGCTATCATCTTCAGCAATAATTAAAGTTCTTTCAAACTGTCCAGTGTTTTCTGCATTTATTCTGAAATAGGTGCTTAATTCCATTGGGCATCTTACCCCTTTTGGGATATACACGAAAGACCCATCACTAAATACAGCCGAGTTCAAGGCCGCATAAAAATTGTCTCTAGGAGGTATAACTGTGCCCATGTATTTCTTCACCAATTCTGGATGTTCTTGCACGGCTTCTGAAATAGACATGAATATAATTCCCACTTCTGCAAGTTCTTTCTTAAAAGAGGTGAAAACGGACTCACTATCCATAACAAAGTCTACTGCTACACCAGCCAAAATCTTTTGTTCTTCGATTGGGATTCCTAATTTTTCATAGGTCCGAAGTAATTCGGGATCTGCTTCATCCAGGCTGTTTAGCTTCTTTTTTTCTTTTGAAGCAGCATAGTAGCTTATGCTCTGAAAATCAGGCTTCGAATACTTTACATGTGCCCAATTGGGCTCATCCATTTTTTGCCAAATAGCAAAAGCCTTCAATCGATAATCCAAGAGCCATTCCGGTTCATTCTTCTTAGCAGAAATGAATCGAACCACATCTTCGTTTAATCCTATTTCGGCTATATCTTGCTCGATGTCTGTTGTGAAGCCATATTTGTATTCTCCTGAAGTGGCTTCTTCTAATATGCTATCGTCTTTACTCATAGTTTTATTTGCGAACCCAAAAATAAGGGCATTTACTTGATTTAAGAAGGGCTGTTTAGAATTATTCTACATAACAGAAGAATAACTAAAATTTAGATGAAATAGTTTGCCCGTATGAACGATTTTTAAATTGAAATTATTTTAGACAATTTAAGAATTTTGGCAACAGAAGCTTAGCTTTTGCTATCTTTCCTTGATTGTTCAACCATTTCACCCATATCAGCACCTAAGCTTAAAATGTTTTTCATAGCCTCTTCTGATTTAATAGTTAAAATCTCGACATTCGATTTTTTAACTAAGAAAACATAGCCATTTGTTGGATTGGGAGCTGTAGGAGTAAAAACGGTTAGTAGCCCTTCCTCAGTTTCGTCAGTAACGAACCCCATCATTTTAACTCCGTTTGCAAATGGTTCGATAAGAACCACCTGAGAAAATGCTGTTTTTTCTTTACCGAAGAACTGTTGAACCGTATTTTTTATAGTACTATATAGTGGCAAGCGCGAAAAAGCCTGCTCTTCAATCCAATTAAAAACGCTATTCCCAAATTGCGTTCGAATAACTAGTCCAATAGCAAAACAAATTGCTGTAATGATTCCAAATGCTAAAATTTTGATGAGCATCTCATTCCAGCGTTCTGGAAATAAGGCAGATATTGGGTCGATGATGCCATCAAAAAAACTTATGACCCATTTCGCCAACATAGCGAAGATGGCTAATGGAAGTATGACAACCAGTCCACCTAAAAAAGTAGTAGCTAAAAAGTTTTTAAAATTATTCATCGTAATTTATCTTCAAGGTGGAGCTCGCAGGGTGTGACTGACAGGTCAGTACGTAGCCTGCTTCAATCTCTTTATCTGTCAATGCTTCAGAATCATTCATTTTAACACTTCCTTCAGTCACCTTTGCTCTACAAGTCGTACAAGCTCCAACCATACAAGCAAATGGGGGGTCGACATTGGCATCTAAAGCTGCATCTAAAACGGTTTCTTCGCCCTTAATTTCCAAGCTAAAACTAGCCCCATCATAAACGATTTCTACTTGACTTGTGCCATCAAATTCCTCATCTACTTGTCCTACTGTAGCCTCAATCTTTTCGCCTTTACTTTTTTCAGTAAAATATTCTCGATGGACCTTTTCTGTCGGAATCTGAAGCTTTTGTAAGGCACTACCCACACTATCCATGAGACCACCTGGTCCGCACATGTAAAATTGCGCCGATGAAAAATTCATATTGGTATGATTTTTCAATAAATCTATACATACCGCTCCGGTAATCATACCTTCAATAAAAGGCAGCTCTTCCTCGGTTTTTTTTCCAAATCCAAGAAATCCACCGGATTTATTAGGCTTATCAAAAACATGAACAAGTTTAAAACGATCGCCAAAGGATTGTTGAATTTCTCCCAATTCTTTCTTGAAAATAACGGAATCACTATTGTAATTGGCATAAAACAAACTTACCCTTGTTTGACTGGAAAGGTTTAAGGCACTTTTGACGATTGAAAAGAGTGGGGTGATTCCACTTCCACCTCCAAATAGGATGTAATGTTGACCGTCTTCTGGATCTATATCCGCCTGGAAGTTCCCCAGCGGTGTCATCGCTTGAAGAGTATCTCCTTCTTTTAATTCTTGATTGAAAAAACTCGATACTATACCCCCTTTTACCTCTTTTACCGCAATGGTAGGCTCTTCATTTGTTGCAGGCGAAGAACATAGTGAGTATGAACGATTATGTTCCGAGCCATTTACGTTCACCTTAAAGGTGATATATTGCCCGGGAATATAATTGAAATCATCTTTGAGATCAGTTGGAATGTTTAGTGTAATCGCCACAGCATCCTTGGTTTGTCTTTGAATGCTTTTAACTTTTAACGTATGGAAATTGGACATAAAATATGATTTAGAACCTTGTTAAAGCAAGATTTTTAGCAAAAATGGTTAAAAACTTGTTTCAGGTGGTCTGAGATGGACTCCGCATTATTTCCTTCAATCTGATGACGTTCGATAAAATGAACAAGTTTACCATCTTTAAACATTGCCATACTCGGAGAGGATGGAGGATAAGGTGCCAGAAATTCACGCGCTTTATCTACGGCTTCTTTATCAACGCCAGCAAAAACTGTAACCATTCTGTCCGGTTTTTTTTCATTATTTACTGCTTCTTTAACCGCTGGCCGGGCTGCTCCTGCGGCACAACCGCAGACAGAGTTTACAATTAAAAAGGTAGTTCCTTCTGTATTGCCGAGTGTTTTTTCTACTTCTTCTGCACTTAATAACTCAGAAAATCCAACGCTTGTTAAATCTTTTTTCATTGGTGCTACTAAATCTGGTGAATACATATATTTTGATTAATTATGGTTATTAATATTTTATTTTTCTAAATTTTTCGAAAATTAGCACTTTCTGCTGATTATCAAGTATTTTTCATTAGGTATATTCGATTCATTCTACAGGAAACCAAGCTCTAACATCGCCTCCTCACTCATCATTTCTTGATTCCATGGTGGCTCAAAAACGAGTTCAACACATGCTTCCGTTACGCCCTGAACTTCTGCTGCTTTATCTTCAACTTCCTGCGGGAGTGATCCTGCCACTGGACAAGAAGGTGAAGTCAAGGTCATAATAATCTCTACATTACGTGCATCATCAATATTCACTTCATAGATCAAACCTAATTCGTAAATATCTACAGGAATTTCGGGGTCATATACCGATTTCATGGCTTCAATGATTGCTGCCTTTAACTCTTCTTTATCTCTTAATGCTTCGCTCATAATAGGATTCAATCAAGATTACTTAGTTTTACATCTTAATATTGAAACAAAATTAACCATTTAGAGTTCATCTAAATACATTATTTATGAATTATTATTTTATCACAGGATCAAGCAGTGGTATTGGAAAAGCAATAGTAGACGAGTTGTTGAAATATCCAAACAATAAGGTAATCGGCCTCAGTCGCACAAATACGCACGGTGATAAGCAGTTTGAATATTGTAAATGTGATTTATCAAAAGGAGCAGAAGTGAAGGCTTTTAAATTTGAAAATATAGAAAGAGCCGAGCGGATTATTCTGATTAATAATGCGGGTGACATAGGTGAGATAGCCTATGTGGGTCAGCAAAGTGATGACAATATCATTGCATCGAGTATGGTGAATTTTACTTCGGCTGCTGTATTGATGAATAAGTTTATATCAGTTTATCAGAATTTTGAAGGTGAGAAAATTATTATCAATGTTAGTTCAGGAGCAGCGGATAGTGCCTATGATGGGTGGGCGAATTATTGCAGTGCAAAGGCAGCGTTAAATATGTTTACTCGAGTTATTCATGAAGAACAGCTGGGACAGAATTACCCTGTTCAAGCTTATGCTATTGCCCCTGGTGTTGTCGACACCTCAATGCAAGATATAATCAGAGATGTGGAAGAACGTTCATTTAGCCGAATTGAAAAGTTTAGAGCGCTCAAGGAGAATAATGAATTATACCAAGCCCACGATGTAGCTGAGCAAATAATTGCTTTAATCATGGACCCTAAAAAGATTACATCGCTCATTTCAAGAATAAAGCTATGATGAGACTCATCTTACTCCTAATCCTTTCTTTAAATGTTGTTGGGCTAAATGCTCAATTTCAAGAGGGGTTTAATGATCTACAAAATGATATGGCCTTTAGGGGCGCTTCCATAGGTATTTGTTTTGTGGATGTATCAACAGGTGAAACGCTGTTCGGAAATAATGCTCATCAATTTTTCTATCCGGCATCGGTACAAAAAGTGATTACAACCGCAGGGGCTTTAAGCTTGTTGGGAAGCGACTACCGATATGAAACAAAGGCGTATTATACAGGTGAAGTTGAAGCGGGGGTATTGAAAGGCTCCATTCGGATTAATTCCTCAGGAGACCCAACAACGAATTCGGCATATTTTAATCCAAATTTTAAGGCAGATTTTCTTCAAGCCTTAAAGCTGAAGGGCGTCAAGGAGATTGAAGGATTAATTACATTTGACAAACAAGAGTCCGTTCACGGAACGCCTCAATCTTGGTTGTATGAGGATATTGGAAATTACTATGGTGTAGCTTCGCAAAAATTCAATTATAAGGATAATTTATACCGACTTACTTTTCAGCAAAAACAAGATGGGAACAAGCCGGAAATAGTAGGAATAAAGCCTCAAGTTCCTTACAGTTTTGATTTGCTTGTGACTTGTAGCTCAGCGCAAAAAGGTGACAATGCCTTTATTCTAGGAGCTCCATTTTCTGAGGATCGAGAAATTTCAGGAAGCATAAGTGCGGGATCGGGCACATTCACGATAAAAGGAGCTAATGCGCATCCGCAATATACTTTTATTGAGGAGATAATGGAACAGGTAAAGATGGGTTCAAAGTTAGGTGCATATTGCAATGAACAGTTTTTGTGTTCCACTAAGAGCCCAAGCCTAGAGGAGCTGGTTCAAGTGACAAATTTTGAAAGTATCAATCTTTTTGCTGAAGGGATTATAAATACTCTCGGTCTGATATATACAAAAAATTATTCTACTCAAGGAGGTTTAGATGTTTTGCATAAATACATAAGCCAAAAAGAATTAGATACCAAGGGAATCATTTTAAAAGATGGGAGCGGGTTATCTCGGTTGAATGCGATGACTCCTCATTTTGCAGCTCAATGGATTTGCGAACATTATGAGAATGAGAGTTTTCGAGCCAGTTTGCCGATTTCGGGAGAATCGGGAACGTTACGCTATTTGAATCATGCAGGAATAAAAGGTTTGGTTCATGCTAAAAGCGGCTCTGCCGAGGGGGTACTTAACTATGCTGGCTATTTTCAAAATAAAGAGGGTAGAACAATCGCTTTTGCAATTTTTATCAATCACGCCTATCAATCTAAATATTCGATTCGAAGAGAGATAGGAGCATTTTTGGCTAAATGTATTTAGACGATTCGCCTATTCTTTTTCCAATTATTTTCTTTTGTACGAGTATTTTTTTCTTCTACTTTGTCTGAACTAGAATGGAAGATATGACTAGCCAATAAAGCGGCTACTTCTATTTCTTTTTCACATTCTTTGTTTAAATCTTCCGGCTTGAAGTGGTCCTTCACAAAACCCGTATCAAAATTTCCAGAAACAAATGCTTCGTGGTTCATCACATAGCTTCCGAAAGCTAAGGTATTTTTTACACCTTTTATATGATATTCTTTTATCGCTCGCTTCATTCTTCCAATCGCAGCTTCTCTATTTTCCGCGTGAACAATCAATTTAGAAATCATTGGATCGTAATAAATAGGAATTTGCATGCCTTCTTCAAAACCATCGTCTATGCGCACGCCAGGTCCTTCTGGTTTCTGATAGATTTCCAGTTTACCAATATCGGGTAGGAAGTTGTTTTGTGGGTCTTCGGCGTAAACTCTTAACTCAATAGCGTGTCCATTAATTTTTAAGTCATCTTGCGTAAAACTTAATTTTTCACCGCGTGCTACTTTAACTTGTTCTTTAACCAAATCTATGCCTGATATCAATTCACTTACCGGATGCTCCACCTGCAAACGCGTATTCATTTCTAAGAAGTAGTAATCCATATTAGCATCTAATAAGAACTCTACTGTTCCGGCTCCTACATAATCACATGCTTTTGCAACATTGACTGCATCTTCACCCATCTTCTTTCTTAACGCAGGCGTTAGCACTGCGGAGGGGGCTTCTTCGATTACTTTTTGGTGTCGACGTTGAATGCTACACTCTCTCTCAAAAAGATAAACTATATTTCCGTGCTTATCTGCTAATAATTGTATTTCAATGTGTCGTGGGCCTAGGACATACTTTTCAATAAAAACGGAACCATCACCGAAAGCAGAAACTGCTTCACTGATGGCTCTATTCATTTGGTCTTCAAACTCTCCCTCATTCTCCACAATTCGCATACCCTTGCCACCACCACCGGCCGATGCTTTTATTAGAATGGGAAATCCAATTTCCTTTGCTCTTTTTTTTGCAGCAGGTATATCGCTTATCGCTTCTTCCGTACCAGGCACTAATGGAGTGTTGTATTTAGATACTGCTTCTTTAGCTGCTAATTTATCTCCCATTATTTCCATGGCATGAGCTGAGGGGCCGATGAAGGTAATGCCGGAAGCTTCTACTTGATTGGCAAATGTTGAATTCTCACTTAAAAATCCAAATCCAGGGTGAATACCATCTACCCCAAGTTCTTTGCAAGCTGCTAAAATTTTATCGCCTCTTAAATAGGAATCTTTCGAAGGCGCTGGTCCTAAAAGAACAGCCTCATCAGCGGCCTTCACATGCGGTGCATCTCGATCGACTTCAGAATATACGGCTACCGTTCGGATTTCCATTTCCTTAAGTGATCGAATAATCCGCAAGGCAATCTCTCCTCGATTAGCAACCAATACTTTTTTCATAGCTTTCAATTATGCGTTCAAAAATACTATTCTTAAATGAAAAGTTTATGTCTTTTAGATTTTAAACCAAGTTACTTGAAAGTGCAAATAGGTATTTTGGGAAAAATTGCTCATTTACCCATGCAAAACTGCTATCTTTGTTTCATGAAATTTGGTTGGCAGGTTTTAAATTTTGTTTGGCTTGAACTTAAGTTAGAATTCCGGTTGAAATACGCCATTGCAGGTCTTTTAATGTATGTGCTATCTACGGTTTATTTAGTTTATTTTTCATTAGAATATCAAGGTGTAAGAGCGGATTTAGTGCCAACAATTTGGTCGATTTTCTTTTGGCTAATTGTATTGTTTACTACTGTAAATGCAACATTTCAAAGCTTTTCAAAGCTTACGCAAGGAAAGATGTTGCTGTATTATACCTTGGTTTCGCCTCAGGTTTTTATCGCGGCTAAATTAATTGTAAATGCCTTGGTTAGTTTGATCTTGTCCTTATTGACTGGATTGATTTTTGTTTTTATTTTAGGCGATCCAAGTCAGCAGTTTGGTGTCTTGTTGTTAAGTCTATGCATAGGAACTATTGGTTATTCTTTGTTATTTACATACATCAGTGCAATTGCTTCAAAATCTGGGGGAAACGCCTCTCTTGCAGTAGTGTTGGGGTTCCCTTTAGCGCTCCCTTTATTGAGTATAATTGTGAAATTGTTTGGTGAATCGTTTAATCCAAGTTTAAGTTTAAATTTTGATAACAATTTGTGGATAGCTTTAGGGTTTAATTTCATTCCTTTGTTATTAGCCCTTATTCTATTTCCTTATATTTGGCGCGACTGATATGCTATGGAAAGATTTTTAAAACGATTTTGGTGGAAGATCATAGGAATTGGCTTATTAATGTTTGCCATTGTGAGTGGTTTATGGATTCCTTTGTATCACGGTGCTGAGGGACTGAGTTTTCCTAACCTTCCTATTCTAAATGAATCTATTCGTAATTTATTGTTCCATGTTCCGATGTGGTTTTCAATGGTTTTCCTATTATTACTTTCTTTTATTTACAGTATTTCTTATTTGGGAAAGCCGGATAGAATGAAAGACAATTACGCTGTTGGTTTTGCTCAGATAGGTGTCCTGTTCGGAGCATTAGGTATCTTCACGGGAATGGTTTGGGCCAAGAGCACATGGGGTGCTTTTTGGACCAATGACCCTAAATTGAATGGCGCTGCAATAGGAATGTTGATCTATTTTGCTTATTTGATTTTAAGGTCTTCGGTGGAGGATGAAATGAAAAGAGGAAAATTAGCAGCTTCTTATAATATTTTTGCTTTCGTTATTTATATTGCTTTCATTTTTGTCATTCCACGTTTGACAGATTCATTGCATCCTGGTAATGGCGGAAACCCTGCATTTAGTAATTATGATTTGGACAATACATTAAGAATGTTTTTCTATCCGGCTACTCTCGGATGGATTGCTTTATCCATGTGGATTTCATCTATTTGGATTCGATATAATTCCCTAACTCAAGAATATGAAGAATATGAAGATTAGAAATATTTTCCTAACAGTTTTAAGTCTAATTTTTGGTCAATTTCTCTGGGCACAAGAAGAACCAGTTTATCTAGAATTATTGAATCAAAGTAATAAGATGATAGCTGTTATAGTGGTTCTGCTCATTATTCTTTTGGGAATAACTGCTTTTTTGGTCTTTATGGAAAGGAAAATCAGCAGATTAGAAGATAAAATGAACAAAAAATAAAATTTTAAATCAACCAAACCATTTATACTATGTCAAAAGTGACAACATTTTATGAAAACGTAGAGAGAAGCTTTGATAAGGCAGCTGCTTACACAAGATTTCCTGAAGGATTACTTCAACAGATAAAACTATGCAACAGTGTTTACAAAATGAAATTTCCTGTCAAAACAGGCGGAAATGATGTAAAGGTAATTGAGGCATATAGGGTGCAGCATTCGCATCATCGAATGCCTACCAAAGGAGGAATCCGTTACAGTATTCATGTGAGTCAAGATGAAGTAATGGCGTTAGCTGCATTAATGACATATAAATGTGCTATTGTGGATGTTCCATTTGGTGGCGCCAAGGGTGGAATTAAGATTAGTCCGCGAAATACTTCTCCAGCTCTTTTGGAAAAAATTACTAGACGATATACGGCGGAATTAATTAAGAAAAACTTTATAGGCCCGGGTACAGATGTCCCTGCGCCGGATTATGGGACAGGAGAGCGAGAAATGGCTTGGATCCTAGATACTTACTTGACGCTAAAGCCAAGCGAAGTTGAGGGCTATGGTTGTGTGACAGGTAAACCCGTTTCGTTAAATGGAATTCGTGGTCGTACCGAAGCAACGGGAAGAGGAGTTGTCTATGGGTTGAATGAAATAGTAAGTTATAAGGATGATATGGAGGCTTTGGGTTTATCCACAGGGTTAGACGGAAAGCGAATAGTTGTTCAAGGTCTTGGTAATGTAGGTTTTCATGCAGCCAATATAATTACGGAATATGGTGCAAAAGTGATTGGTGTTGCTGAAATGGAAGGAGCAATTTATTGTGAGGAAGGTCTAAATGTTAAAAAGCTGCTTAAATATCGAAAAACGAATGGTTCAATTATTGGATTTCCCGGGTCTAAAGAGATTAAAGGTGAAAATGCAGGGCTAGAAATCGACTGTGATATTTTGATTCCTGCAGCATTAGAGAGTCAAATTACGATGAAGAATGTCGATAGGATTAAAGCTAAAATTATTGCAGAAGCTGCAAATGGCCCTATAACTCCAAATGCTGAAGAAGTATTGTTGAAAAAGGGAGTTATGATTGTTCCGGATATTTATATAAATGCCGGAGGGGTAACAGTATCTTATTTTGAATGGCTGAAAAATCTATCTCATGTTAGATTTGGTAGAATGAATAAGAGATTTGAAGAGTACACCCAAAGTAACATGTTGGATGTTATTGAAAAATCAACGAATAAAAATATTTCCAAAAGAGAGCGTAGCTCAGTGGTGCGCGGTGCAAGTGAAATTGATTTAGTTAATTCGGGATTGGAAGATACCATGATCGAAGCTTATCAAACGATACGAGAAGCAAAGAGGAAGAATAAAATCACAGATTTGAGAACTGCAGCGTTTTATGTTTCTATCGTCAAAATTGCAGATGCTTATGGAAGTATGGGTATCTTTCCTTAATCATTTAAGGGAAACACCTGTGTATTTCTCTTAATTAGTTTTAGTAACTGGCCATATGAATCGCTATCAAAAAAGTCGTTGTGCCAAAGGATAGATATCACGGTTGAATATTTATTTTTTTTAATAAATTCTTCTATGTATTTCATCTTGTCGCTATTAGTTGTTTTGCGCATGAAATAATGCAATGAGCTGTCCATTATTAGCAAAGGAAATTCCCAAAAATCATAATACCTTTGTCTTACTGGGTCGAAAGGTTTGAAAGGCAAGCCGTAGGAATTTCGGAATCCTATTTTTTCTGAAAATCCTAAAGAATAATCGTACTTAATAGAACTTTCAGATAATTTTTGAAATGATTCAGGGATTGAAAATCGAAGGTAGTGATATCTATTATTTACAGCTTGCAATGTATGAAGCTCTTCTTTGAAACTGTTGTCACCTATACTTTTGTGTAGGCCGATAAAATGCCTTGAGGACTCATTGATCTGAGTTATGCATTTTTGGATATAGGAGGAATCAATATTATAATCGCTGTTCTTAACATTATCAAATTCTGTAGAACCCTTTGAAGTCATAAAAAAGAAAATAGATCCAACATTTTCTGATTTTTCAAGTGCTAAAATTTCTTGAATATTTTGGTGAGGATCAACTCCTTTTATCTTATTATATATGGATTGGATAATATATTTTAAGTTCCGGGAGTGAATAGCCTTCTTTAGGGATTTTTTCCATCCATTATTTATGAAATCAATGTCATGGGTAATCAAACTTTGCGATGGCTCTAAGGGTATTTTTTGCTTAAAAATAATTAAAGCCATTTCCTGAAAATAGCTCAAGACTAGGTTATTTTCTGAACAACTAAATTTTGCTTGATACGTATTACTAAATTTAAATCGCCCTAATTCATCTGGATCTTCATCTTTATATTCTTGCAGACAGTTTATCATATAAAAACAGGTCCCAATATAGTCTGTTTTATCATCTTCAATAATCAGTGCTTCTTTTTCAAACCATACCTTATGGTCGAAAATCTGTGCTTCTATATTTTGTATAAAAATATGAGATAAATGAAGATCAGCGGGTATGTCTGATCCTATGGTTATATCAATTTGATGAAATGAAAATTGATTATACTTGAGGAAATAATAAAA
>CAZZMB010000021.1:0-20317 GCA_964655225.1 uncultured Chitinophagales bacterium
TTTCATGGTTTAAAAATTTGGACGCAAGCTTGAATTAGCATAGAAATCAATTATTATGTTGGCCACATCATCCACATCATCAGTAAGATGAATGAGCTCAAGATCTTGGGTGCTAATCGTTTTATATTTTTCCGACATAGTGCTCTTTATCCACGCTAACATTCCTCCCCAAAACTCTTTACCCATTAATATGATGGGTACGCGGTCAATTTTTTTGGTTTGAACTAAGGTTAAAGTTTCAAAGAGTTCGTCCATTGTTCCAAAACCTCCTGGAAGTAAGACAAAAGCTTGCGCATATTTAACAAACATGACTTTTCTTGCAAAGAAATAATTAAACATTATATTTTTATCATGATCAATGTATTGATTAGAAAACTGTTCGAAAGGTAAATCGATATTTAACCCAACAGATTTTCCTCCTGCATTTTGGGCGCCACGATTGCCTGCCTCCATAATTCCTGGACCCCCTCCTGTGATAATCCCATAACCTTCCCCCACCAATCGTTCGGCTACCTTAACCGCCATTTCATAATATTTATCCTCAACTTTCGTCCTTGCAGAACCATAGATAGAAATGCATGGGCCAATCTCTTCCATACGATCAAAGCCCTCTACAAATTCACTCATTACTTTGAACATGGTCCAACTGGATTTCGCTTGAACTTCGGTCCAACTTTTTACTGGTTTATTCGTCATTTGTTAATCTAATTTTTTGTTAAACTGTGTAATAGCCAAAAGGCCAAGAAAAGTAAGTCCACCGTTAAGTAGGAGCAATTCATACCCAAAAGTATACCCTATAAGATCAGGAGAATATGCTGAAGCCAGATAAGTCAATACCGGAGAAACCAGGCATACCATAGGGATGAATTTATCGCGCACCCTAAATTTAGTAAACAATCCAAATATGAACAAACCTAATAATGGACCATAAGTATACCCCGCAAATCTAAAAATATTAGAAATTACACTCTCATCCCCTAAGCTATCAAACAAGCAAACCACCAGTATAATAATCAGTGAAAAAGCGACATGTACTTTTAGGCGGGTCGCTTTATCTGTAGATTTTTCTTGTTTATGCATGCCTAAGAAATCGACACAAAAGGCAGTTGTCAATGAAGTGAGTGCTGAATCTGCACTAGAGTATGCTGCTGCAATTAAACCCAATAAAAAAATAATTCCTACTGTTACTGGAAAATGATTCAAGGCAATCTCTGGAAATAGGTAATCTGCTCTAGCTGGGAGAACAATTCCCTTGCTATTGGCGTAAATAAAAAGAAATGCGCCTAAGCACAGAAATAAAAAATTGATGGGTATGAGCATAACGCTCATACTGAATATATTTTTTTGGGCTTCTTTCACATTCTTACAAGTCAAGTTCTTTTGCATCATATCTTGATCTAAACCAGTCATGACCAAAGCAATCAATGCTCCACTAAAAAATTGTTTGAAAAGATGTTGCTTGCTTTCTGCGAAGTTTTCTAAAAAAATGACTTTCGTGTATCCTAGTGATGCTGCTTGATCCCAAATACTTTCAAAGGAAAGATTTAAATCTTTCATGATATAGTAGGTAGCAAAAATCAATGCAAAAATCATAAAGGAGGTTTGCAAAGTATCTGTCACCACGATGGTTTTAATCCCCCCCTGAAAGGTGTAAACCCAAATAAGAGTTACTGTTATTATTGTTGTGAAAATGAAGGGTATGTCATAATGCGCAAATAAAAAGTAATGCAATACGCCTGCTACCAAAAAAAGTCTGAATGCAGCGCCAATAATTCTACTTAACAAAAAGAAAGCTGAACCTGTGCGATGTGCGGCTGTGCCAAAACGAGTTTCCAAATATTGGTAAATTGAAACTAGATTAAGTTTATAATACATCGGTAACAGCACTAAAGCAATGAAAGTATAACCTAACAAATACCCGACTACCATTTGCATATAAGCGAAAGAATTGCCTTCTACTTGTCCGGGCACCGAAAGGAAGGTCACCCCCGAAAGTGAAGCTCCAATCATCCCAAATGCCACCAAATACCATCTTGATTCTTTGTTTCCCGAAAAGAAAGCTGCATTATCTGCTCTGCCTTTAGTGAGCTGCGCTATCCCCATAAGGAAAAGGAAGTACGCGCAAATAGTTATAACGATTACAAGTGGAGTCATAATTTAGCTTGAATCATAAAATTACACTATTTCAAATCAATCCCTAACTCTTTAAGCTGTGCTGGATTTATAACACTTGGCGAGTCTATCATGACATCTCTTCCAGCATTGTTTTTGGGAAAGGCAATGAAATCTCTAATAGATTCTTGTCCACCCAATATAGCGACCAATCGGTCTAAGCCAAAAGCGAGTCCACCATGCGGAGGTGCACCATATTCAAATGCATCCATCAAGAACCCGAATTGCTCTCGTGCTTCTTGTGGAGTAAATCCTAAATGCTTAAACATTAGTGCTTGCGTTTCTTTATCATGAATTCTGATTGATCCGCCACCAATTTCGTTACCATTTAAGACTAGGTCGTAAGCATTCGCTCTCACTGACCCTGGATCAGCGTCTAGTTTCGCCATATCTTCAATTTTTGGTGAAGTAAATGGATGATGCATAGCGTGAAATCTCTCCGTATCTTCATCCCACTCCAATAAAGGGAAATCTAGGACCCATAATGGAGCAAATTCGTCAGCTTTTCTCAGACCTAATCGTTCGGCCATTTCCATGCGCAAAGCGCTTAGCTGCGCCCTTACTTTATTTATGTCGCCCGACAGCACAGCAATCAAATCTCCTGCTTTTGCACCTGTCCGTTCTGCCCATTTTGCCAAATCATCTTGATCATAAAATTTATCTACTGAAGATTTATAACTACCGTCTTCATTACAACGCACGTAAACCATGCCAAGCGCCCCAACTTGCGGACGTCGCACCCAGTCAATCAACTTGTCAATTTCCTTTCGAGAATTAGTATTCCCCTCAGGTATTGCAATACCAACAACTAACTCGGCAGAATTAAATACCTTAAACTCTTTGTGCTGCGCAATATCATTTAATTCGCCAAACTCCATTCCAAATCGGATATCCGGTTTGTCATTCCCGTACTTTCTCATAGCATCGTCATAAGTCATTCGAGGAAATTCTTGCACGTCAACCGCTTTTAATTCCTTCAACAAATGGCGAGTTAAGCCTTCAAATACATTCAATATATCCTCTTGCTCGATGAAGGACATTTCACAGTCAATTTGCGTAAATTCTGGTTGTCTATCCGCTCGTAAATCCTCATCTCTGAAGCACTTTACAATTTGAAAATACTTGTCCATGCCCGCTACCATCAGTAATTGCTTAAAAGTCTGAGGTGATTGCGGTAATGCATAGAATAAACCTTGATTCATTCGAGAAGGAACTATAAAATCTCGCGCACCTTCCGGAGTTGACTTAATTAAGTATGGTGTTTCAATTTCTACAAATTCTAATTGACTCAAGTATTTTCTGACTTCCAAGCTCACTTTATGCCTGAAGATTAAATTCTCTCGAACTTTGTCTCTTCGTATATCTAAGTACCGATATTTCATCCTTAATTCTTCTCCGCCGTCCGTGTTGTCGTCAATGGTGAAGGGAGGGGTCTTTGCGCTATTTAAAAGAAGGAGCTCAGCCACTTCAATCTCAATATCGCCCGTGGACATTCCGCTATTCTTACTGCTTCGCTCCCTTACCTTGCCTTTAATTTGTACTACACTTTCTCTACCTATTTTGCGCACCGCAGCGCACAATTCCTTGTCGGTATCCATATTAAAAACCAATTGTGTTTTGCCATATCGATCTCTTAAATCCACAAAGGTCATTCCTCCCAAATCTCTAGATTTATGCAGCCAGCCTGCTAGACTAATTTCTTGTCCAATATGCCCTATTCTAAGTTCTCCGCAATGATGTGTTCTGTACATGTTAAAGTTAAAATTTGACTTCAAAAATAGTTATCCTTTTGGATTAATTACCCCTTTATCCATAATTTAAGACAATAAAGCTACTAATTCGAAGTGTTTATGGTTTTAGATTAAATTTTATCAATAGTAATTTAATTACCGCGTTTTTTGTAATTTCGTTTTCTTATGAAAAAACTCCTTACGCTATTTTGCCTCTGTTTAACTGTATTTGCATCCCAAGCACAAGATCCGCATTTAACGCAGTTTTATACAGCACCCTTGCAGCTAAATCCAGCTTTGACAGGAGTTTTAAATGGTAATTATCGAGCAAGTTTTTTATACAGAAGTCAATGGGGAGAAGTCCTGCGGGATGAATCCACTAATCAATTCAGAACGATGACAGCCGCTTTTGATTTTCGTATCCCGATTAAAAAGAACGCCTTAGGTATCGGTTTGGAGATGATGAACGACAAGGCTGCTGCTTCAAATTATGGTACAACTAGAGTTGGGTTAGCCTTGAGTTATATGCAGAATCTGGATCAATGGGGGCGGCATTATCTATCCATTGGTTTACAAGCCGATATGATACAAAGAAGTTTTGGCATTGATAATTTACGCTTTGGAAATCAATGGAATGGGATTAATTATGATGCAACAATCATACAAGACAACCCGGCCTACTTAGCTCAACTCAATCAAAATTATACTTTTTTCGATGCGAGTGCTGGCCTTCTTTATTTTATGCGAGGAAAAAATAAAAGAACGACTGCCTATGGAGGGTTTAGTGCGCAGCACGTCAATCAACCGAATCAATCTTTAGGTATTGATGACGCTAAACTACCTATTAAATATTCCATTCATTCTGGAGTGAATTTCCCTGTTTCTAAGAACTTTGATCTACTCCCCAAGTTTTTGCTTCAGTTTCAAGGACAGAATGTTGAAACTTTATATGGTACAGATATTCGCTTTATTTTTGATGATAAAGACCCAAGTGGTAATGCCTTCAGGTTTGGCGCATTATACCGAATGGTTGGTGGCTTAAACGCAAGCAATAACAATGGAATTAATAGTGAATCCATCTCCTTGCTTACCGGAGTCAATTTCCATGGTTTAGACATAGGTGTTGCCTATGACATCAATGTATCCCAGTTTACCAACGCAAGCTTTTCTAGAGGAGGTTTTGAGCTTGGCTTAAGCTATGTTGGGGGTTGGGAAAAGCGAATAAATACAATGACAGCTTGTCCTAATTTCTAGCTTTAACTTTCTTTTTATTTCGATAGCGCAGTGAGCTCCTCTTTATTTGGGTTGAGCAGCGATTACCGTAAATCACATTTTCAGTGTGTTGGCCGAAAATAAGCCTGATGCAGATAGTGAGCTGCAATCCAAATCTATGGTAGTCAGTTATCTAGTACTTCACAAATAACATTTTCCCTTTTGCTGCCCGACTTGCTGGCAACCAAGATGCTATAAAACTGATAATAGTAATAAGGGTAAATGCCAGAAGGACATCAGGTGCTTCTAATTTTACTGGATACGCTTCAATTACAAACCCCCCATTCCCCCCGAGAGTAACAAAGCCAAACAACTGTTGCGCTCCTACTATAAGGACCCCTAAAACAGCGCCAACCAAGGCTCCTATTAATGAACCAAATACCCCTTGATACATAAATACCTTGAATATAAACCCATCACTCGCCCCCATCGCTTTTAAAATAGAAATATCTAGTTTCTTCTCCATAGCTAGCATCGATAAAGCCCCGACTATCGTAAATGAAATAATTAATAAAACCAAAAATAGAATGGCAATCATGGCATATTTTTCGGCTTGCATAGCTTGATACAAGGATTTATTCTGCTGCACGCGGGTTGTGGTTTCAAATTCTGGTCCTAGAAGTTTATTGATATTATTGATCACAGCTTTATCCTTAAAGCCCTCTTCTACTTTCAACTCGATACTTGACACCTCATTTTTAAATCCTTGTAAGTCACGTAAAAAGGCCAAAGAAGTAATGAGATAGGAATTATCAAACTCATTCTGAATACCGAATACGCCTCCGGGAAAAATTTGTGCGCTTGCAAACAACTGAGAGACATTGATTGCGCTGGTTTTACCTTTTTTAGGTATGGCTATTGAAATGGGTTGATTGTTGCTGGCGTTTATATGATAATAAACACCTGCGCCCAATAAGGCAAAGTCCTGACCGTCGTGCTTTAATTCTGCTGAACCTTCGATTATATAGTCTGCAATAGTATTAACCGAATAAAACTGTTCATCATACGCCCTTACTTTTGCCACTGTTGATTTGCCATCAAAGCTCACGTATGCATTTTCTTCTAAAACCAATGCGTAGGTTTCAATGCCTTCAATGTTTTCTATTTTCTCAATAAAAACATCGTCTGCCTGAAATACTTTGCCCGCTGTCTTGTTAATTTCAATATCGGCATAAAAACTACCCTGCAATTGAATCACTAAATCCTCAAATCCGTTGAAAACCGATAACAGGACAACCAAAACCATAGCTCCTAAGCCCATTCCTATCATGGAAATGTAGGAAATAATATTTATTGCATTCGTGCTTTTTGAAGAGAACAAGTAACGTATGGCAATTGCAAAAGCAGTCTGCATTAATCCTTGCCCTCTTTATTTAATTTAATAAATAATTCGTTCATTTTTTGAGCATACTCTAAGGTGTCATCCAAGAAAAACTCTATTTCAGGCAACTTTCTTAAATGATGTTTAAGTTCTGCGCCCAATTTCCTCCTCCATTCATAGGAAGTTGTATTAAGCATGTCAACTATCTCTTGTGGCACTGCTGCACCAAAAACACTTAGATAAAACTTAGCAGTTGCTAAATCTGGACTGGTCTTTACATTAGTAATACTCACTAATACCCCACTCCCCAGGTGTCCTCGAAGATCTTTCATAAAAATATCTCCCAAGGTTTGTTTGAGCAATGACGCCATTTTATGTTGTCTTCTATTTTCCATAAGTATAAAATCTATGGCACAAAAATACGTTGGAATACAAACAAAGTGAAATATAAATATCTTTGCAGTACAAATGAGGGAAATAAAGGCATTTAGCAAGTATCTTAAAAATTACAAATTCAATATCGGTTTAAATGTCGTGTTCAACATTCTATATGTCATTTTTGGTGTGTTTTCATTGACTATAGTCATGCCATTTTTAGATATTATTTTTCATCCTGACAAGGCGGTCAACCAAGCTCCCGAATTTGCTTTTAGTATTGATGCGCTTAAAGATTATCTCAACTACTTAGTCACATTACAAATAGAACAATACAGTAGCAGAGAGGCGGGATTAATTTTCCTAGCAATTGCTATTACCACCGTCTTCTTTTTAAAGAACTTATTTCGCTTTTTAGCTCAATATTTTTTAGCACCCATTCGAAATGGCGTAGTTCGTGATATTCGTATTCAATTAAATAACAAGATGTTAAACCTTCCATTAAGCTATTATAATAAAAGTAAAAAGGGAGATTTAATAAGTTCTTTAACCGCAGATGTTATTGAGGTTGAACATGGTGTTCTAAATATTTTGGAGGTATTAGTTAAGGAACCGCTGACCATTACCATCTCATTAATTGTACTTTTCGCTATAAGCTATAAACTTACCCTATTTGTCTTTCTACTTATTCTAGTCATTGCTTTTATGATTGGGGCTTTAGGTAAATCATTAAAGAAGCCTTCATTTGAAGGCCAACAAAAACTTGGACAGATAGCTTCCTTATATGATGAAACTATCAGTGGTATTCGCATTGTAAAAGCTTTCACGGCCGAAAAATATAGAATGCTGCAATTTGATAAAGAAAGCAACAACTTTTTTCATTTAATGAATCGGGTACTACGCAAGCGATTTTTATCTTCTCCACTTACGGAGTTTCTATCTATAGCTGTGTTTTCAAGCATCATTTGGTTTGGAGGAAATGAGGTTTTATCTGGAAATATTAAGGACTCGGTATTTGTAGTTTACCTGCTCATGTTTGCCTCTTTGATTGCGCCTGCAAAAAGTTTTTCTGGAGCATTCTATACCCTTCAAAAAGGACTGGGAGCTATGCAGCGTATAGATAAAATAATGAATGCTCGTGATGAAATTTTAGAAATCGAAAAAGCTGAGGAAATAACTAATTTCAATACTGATATTGAGTTTGACAAAGTAAATTTTTCATACAACAATTTTGATAATGAGCCGGTTGTTCATGAGGTAAGTCTGACCATAAAAAAGGGAAATATGATTGCGTTGGTTGGTCCTTCTGGGGCCGGCAAGTCTACCTTGGCTGATTTGTTGCCTCGATTCTATGACGTGAATACCGGTCAAATTAGAATTGATGGAAAAGATATTCGCAACTATAAAAAGAAAGATTTACGAAGTTTAATGGGAGTTGTGACTCAAGAGGCGATACTTTTTAATGATACAATTACCAACAATATTGCATTTGGCTTTAATGCTACGCAAGCAGATATCATTGAGGCTGCGAAAATTGCTAACGCACATGAATTCATCATGCAAATGCCTAAAGCTTATGACACCGTAATAGGCGATAGGGGAATGAATCTAAGTGGTGGTCAGCGGCAACGCTTGACTATAGCGCGAGCAATCCTTAAGAACCCGCCAATATTGATCCTTGACGAAGCCACGTCGGCACTAGACTCCGAGTCCGAAAAATTAGTGCAAGAAGCACTGAATAAATTGATGCGTAATCGAACATCTATTGTAATTGCCCATAGGCTATCCACCATCCAGTATGCCGATGAGATTGTGGTTATGGAAAAAGGAGCGATTGTCGAAAAAGGAAATCACATTAGTTTAATGGCTAAAAATGGCGTGTATAAAAAACTGGTTGAGCTACAGGCATTTTAGTTTTCTTCAAGTGGCCATGTGAATAGGTCTCTACTTTCACAAGCTTAACTTTAGAAGAATCGACTTCTAAAGGCTCATAGTAATACGATTTATTGAATTTTACCCCTTGCTTATAATTCAACACAGCACGAATGGTATTCTGGATATTTGCATAAAATAGTAGCTCTTTCCCCTCTTTCACACCATTTTCATAAGGGCTTATAGATAAGGGTTGGTTATCTAGATTGAAAATATATGCGATATATGATCTTCTCGTGTAATCCTCCCAATAAATTTCTCGCTTTGTAGCTCCATTGTCATGAAGCTCCCGACTTAAATACAATTTTTTTGGTAACATTTTTTGCAAGTCCATTTGCATATATATTGCTGTCAGCTGTAATTCATCAAATGTATATATTGCCATTATTGAGGATTGACCCGCAGGGTAGTAGGTTGTTAAAATCAAACTATCCATTCTAAAATGGTAGTTGCCTGAATAGTTAAATTTTAAACCTTGGTCCTTTGGAAGTAAAATGAAATGATCCTCCTCCAAGCTTAAGAGAAATCCATCACCCTCATACATCGTAGCAGCTCGGGCTATATTTAACACTAAAGAGAAAATGAAAAGCAATCGCACAATAAACTCTTAACGAATTTGCTTTCAATTCTATTATCGCTTACTCCAAAATTGAGCGAGTGTATATCCTGAAATGATGTGCCAAATCCCCCAAAAGGCTGCAATAATGGCCATTCCACCCAAACCATTAAAAAAGTTAAAGATTAAAATTAATCCTAGTCCCGAGTTTTGCAATCCTACCTCTAAGGTGATTGCTCGTTTATTGGCTTGGCTGAAGCCAAATAGACTGCCTAAACCATATCCCCCTAAAAATGCTGCCGCATTATGTATGAGGACAATGAAGAACACCACATGAATATATTCTAAAAAGAAGGAGAAATTAGCGGCAAAAGCCAAAATAATAAAGATGAAGAAGAAGCCAAGAGAAAAGTATTTCATCGGTTTTTTCACTCTACAAGCAAACTGTGGAAATTTGTGGCTGACCCATAGCCCTAAACTAAGTGGCAAAGCAATCAAGAGAAATACGTTTAACATAATACTTAATAAAGGGATATCTATCTCCTTCATTAAAGCACTCGTTTCGGGGAGCAGGTTTCCCCAAATAAAAAAATTAAGTGGTGTAAAAAGTACCGCTAAAATTGTAGCTAAAGTAGTAAGGGTAACAGATAAGGCTGTGTTACCCCTCGCGTGGTGTGTCATGAAGTTAGATAGATTTCCTCCAGGACAGCTAGCAACCAATATCATTCCCAAGGCCAAACTTGCTTGCGGCTTAATTACAAGTATTAGCGCAGCAGTAAGCAAGGGTAGTATCAGTAACTGTCCAAACAGACCAACAAGAACTTCCTTTGGCATTTTGTAAATCAGCTTGAAATCTTGCCATTTTAAATCTAGCGATACGCCGAATAGAATGAACCCTAGTATGCAATTCAATAAAAAAAGTGTACTTGGATTAAAATTCAGTTGAACTTGATCAATCATTGAGTTTCCTTTGGAATAGCAAGTTAGGGAAAATAAGCCCAGCACCCATAATGCAAAACTTGTCTTGTGTTTTCATAGCTACAATCTCTTGCTTTTTATTCCTTATCGATCCATCCTTTGCAGCGCTCTACTGCTTTTTGCCAACCGGCATATTTGTTTTCTCGACTTTGATTATCCATAAACACATTAAACTGCTTATCAATCTGCCAATTTTCAGTGATTTCTTCTTGTTTATAAAAATTGACCGCAATGCCCGCTAGGTATGCAGCTCCTAGAGCGGTGGTTTCAATTATTTGTGGTCGTTCTACAGGAGTATTTAAAATGTCTGCTTGAAATTGCATCAAAAGATTATTTGCGCATGCTCCTCCATCCACTCTCAAGGTGTCAAGGTGAATCCCTGAATCTAGCTCCATGGTATTCAAAACATCTTTGGTCTGATACGCCAAAGACTCGAGAGTTGCGCGAACAAAATGTTTATTGCTTGTTCTTCGAGTTAATCCAAAAATAGCACCCCTTGCGTACATATCCCAATATGGCGCTCCTAGGCCTGCAAAAGCAGGAACTACATAAACTCCATCACTATCCTCAGTTTCTGTTGCCATCGTTTCACTATCTGCCGCAGTTTCGATAAGACCCAAACCGTCCCTTAACCATTGAATAGCCGCTCCTGCAATGAAAACACTTCCCTCCAATGCATAAGATACTTTCCCGTCTATTCCCCATGCTATTGTTGTTAACAAACCAGAGGGAGAGTCCACTTTTTCATCGCCCGTGTTCATCAACATAAAACAACCTGTTCCATAGGTGTTTTTTGCCATTCCTTTAGCAAAACAAGCTTGACCAAATAAAGCCGCCTGCTGGTCTCCGGCAATTCCCGCAACAGGAATTTCATCGCCGAACAGATCCTTTGAAGTGTGGCCATAAATTTCAGATGAATTTCTTACTTCAGGCAACATTGATTTAGGAATATTCATTTCCTTGAGCATCTTTTCATCCCAAGACAAGGTATTGATATCATAAAGCATGGTTCTGGAGGCATTTGAATAATCTGTGGCATGCACCTTACCGCCAGTTAGCTTGTATAAAAGCCAGGTATCCACTGTTCCAAAAAGCAACTCACCCCTCTCCGCTTTCTCCCGCGCTCCCTCGACATGCTCAAGTATCCAATGAATCTTTGTTCCGGAAAAATACGCATCAATAACTAATCCTGTTGTTTTTCGCACATATTCATGCAGGCCTCTTCGCTTAAGTTCTTCGCAGAATTTTGCAGTCCGTCTATCCTGCCATACGATAGCATTATATACTGGCTCGCCTGTTTGCTTATCCCACACAATGGCTGTTTCTCTTTGATTAGTGATACCAATTGCAGCAATTTCTCCTGGTTGGGCATCTGAATAGAGTAGTACGTTTTTTGCTGTTTCCAATTGCGTGCGCCAAATTTCCTTTGGGTCATGTTCTACCCATGCAGATTCTGGAAATATTTGCTCAAATTCCTTTTGAGCAGTATGCCTCGGATTGCCAAAGCTATCAAAAACAATAGCCCTCGAGCTGGTGGTTCCTTGATCTAGTGCTAGTATATATTTTTTCATTGACTAAAATTAATCAGATTGCTTAAGAAAATAAAAATAAGAAAAAGCCCCGTCAATAATTTAATGACGGGGCTTTTTTCTTGTATTTTAAAAACGTTTTAAGCCACAGGATTTAGTGCAATACTAAAAATGTTAAATGAATTCATCTCCCGATTGTAATAAAACTTATCCAATGCTTCATACATGTTTCTTGCACTAAAATATGACGTATGCAATTCCGCATCCCCTACCTTTCTCCATTGGAGCGTATATGTGCTCTCATTTTTATGCTGTGTTGCCACATATTCATACATTTTCTCTAAAGCCTCTTTCTTATCAATGGCCTTAGTGGTGTGGTATAAAAACGACTGCTCATGCCTTTGACTAATCGTGATTAGATCAAGCTTTGTTACTCCTTCATTTAAGGAAAAGTCAAAAACTACCTGGGAAGATTGCAGCCCTAATCTATCTGCTATTTTCTTTTGAAGTCTTGCTATATCAATATTTAAATCTGCCATTTCCTATACTTTCTTAGAAATGCTGTCCACTATTCCATAACTAAGTGCTTCTTCGGCATTCATCCAAAAATCTCGATCGAAATCTTTCATGATCGTGTCGAAACTCTTTTTGCAAGATTCTGCCAACATCACCGCTAAAACTTCTTTGGTCTTTTGCATTTGTTCTGCAGTGATTTCCAAATCACTGGCTTGTCCATACGCCCCGCCAATACTTGGTTGATGTATCATCACTCTTCCGTGACTCCACATTTCTCGTTTTCCTTTTTCACCTTGCGATAATAACATGGCTCCCATTGAAGCGCACATCCCCATGCAAACAGTTTTTACCGGCGAAGAAATCATCCTCATTGCATCTATCATTACAAGACCTGATGTAACAACGCCTCCTGGGCTATTGATGTAAAATGTAATTTCTTTGCCAGGGTCAGCTGCCTCCAGATAAAGCAAACGATTAACTACTTGCTTTGCTGATTCATCGTGCACCGGCCCCCAGAGGAACACCTTTCGCTGCTCCATAAATTTCTTATCAAACTTATTACCAAATTTTTCTAGTATCTCTTCAAAATTGAAATTATTCTCCATTTATTTGTGTTTTATAGGCATACAAAGATATAAAGTCTTCTTGTATAACTAGACGATATTTAAATTAAGATAATTTTAAAACACGAATAGATTTGTTTGGGTTCAAAAGAAATATTAAAAAAGAGAAATATTTTATCAGTTGGCAAGATAATAAGGTGAAGCTGACCGTTCATCATGAAAATCGCAAGGATAGTCGTGTTTCTTTAACTAAGTCAGGAATAAATATTCGCCTACCCCTCTTACTTCCTGAATTTGAAAAAAAACGACTGATTAGCAAATTCATCGATTGGGCCAAAGAACGCTTGAATGAAAAGCCTTATTTTCACTATGATAAATATAAAAAATATAAAGACCAAGACTATTTAACCTTCTATGATAGCACCTACACCATTCACTTAAGTAAGTCTATGGGGAAAAATAAAGGTCGTTTGACTGGAGGCGACATACAATTGGCGATTATCGAGCAAATTGATCAAGAAGTTCACGACAAAACGGTAAGCCATATGATTTATAAATTACTCGCTAAAAAATACAAGCCCATTCTGTGGGAGTGGTTGTGCCAGCTTAATGCAAAACACGCCTTTGGTGAACTCAAAAGCATGCGGGTTAAAAACAACAGCACGAATTGGGGGAGTTGTAGCAATCGAGGAAATATTAACATCTCAATTCGCTTATTATTAGCACCCAAAGAGGTAATTGAATATGTCTTGATTCATGAACTTTCCCATTTAAGTGAGCAAAACCATAGTTCCAAATTTTGGTCTCGGGTTGAACAAGCCTGCCCGGATTATCAAAAGTCTGAAAAATGGTTAAAAACACATGCTAAAAGTTGTGTCATATAGAGCAGGTACACATTTAAATTACTAACTTTGTATTATAAAATTTAAATCCTGTTTTCTATGAAATATTGGCTTTCCTTCATCTGTTTTACTTTATTTTTTGTTGCGTGTCAAGACGAAGACACTCCCATGGATACCGAAACCAATAAATATTATGCAGATTATTTAGCCATATATTTAGCATATGACTCTGTTGGCAATGAAGCTACCTTAAGGGCTATTGATGGTTATTTATCGGATTATCCAGAACGGCATGAAGCCGTTCTTTTCAAGGCATATATTCTCGCAAAAATGGGCAATGCATCAGCTGCAAATAATTTTTTCACTCTCGCCAGAGAGATGGATGGCTTGGCCATTGAGAGTTATGAATATCAAACTGCATTTATGTTGATGGACACTACTCAAAAGGAAGCTACAAAAGCGCTCATTGAAGAAGGCCTTGCAATTGATGATAGCAGTGGCGTTTTATTAAATAATCGTGCTTGGCTCGATATACTTGCACAAGATTTAGATGATGGATTCATGAACGTAACAACTGGGGTTAATAGAAGTCCAGAAACGGAGAACCTATATAGAACAGGGTTTATTGTCGCTAATTTGTTGGAAAACGATAGCGCTGAAAATTTTTATGCACTAAAGGTGCAAGAATTGGAAATCGACAACACGGATAGCCTCAAAATTTTATTAAACAACTCGAGTGCATTTGAGGTTTTAATCTCCTTATACTAATTATGCAAGCAGGTCTTTTAAAAACAATAATTTGGTTTATTGTAGCAATTCTTGTGAGTTTGGCTGTGCAAACCCCAATGATATGGCATGGAGAATATTATTTTTTATTTTCTAATTTATTGATTGTATTCGTTGCTATAGTTTCTTTAAGAAATGCTTTTGAGTTTTATTCAATAGGCTTTCATAGAAATAAATGGTTCAGATATTGCATATTGGTCTTTAACCTGTTTGTCTTTATTTACTTGATCAATCGCCTTGAAATAATTCTTGGAATTATAGATGGTATGGACGTGGAAAAATTAATAAAGAGTTCCTCCATCTCCTTTAATGAAACAGTTGATTTACTAAAATATATAAAAAAAGAATATTTATTCTTTAGTATGGCTAGCTTTGTCGGAATTATAATCTATAATCTTAGATTGCTAGCTTCCTTTTGGAAAAATTCACAGCTAAAAAAAGAACAACGAATAATCTAACTTCCTTATGAAAAAATTTACTGAATTACCTTATACCAGACCTGATATTGATGCGATCAAGAAAGCGTTTCGTGAGCAAGTTAAGTTATTAAAAGTAGCTTCAAACTTGGAGGAACAGATTCAAGCCATTAAGGAGATAAACAAGATCAACGCAGATGTAGATACCGCTTCTAACCTAGCATATATTCGCAACTCCATTGATACAACTAATGAGTTTTATGACACTGAGCGTACTTTTTTTGATGAAAATGGTCCTGAAATCGGTGATTTGAACTTTGAATATTACACAGCCCTTGCTGGGTCAAAGTTTAAAAAAGAGCTTATTGATAACTTTGGCGAGCAGTTATTTACTATAGCTTCATATCGAGTAAATTCATTTAGTAAAGAAATAATTGAAGATCTAAAGGAAGAAAATAAACTTGGTTCGTCTTACTCAAAATTGGTCGCTGGTGCGAAGATTCAGTTTGATGGCAAAGAATTAAACTTAAGTCAGCTGACTCCTTATGTTCAATCTAAGGATCGACCTGTTCGAAAGGCAGCAGCAGAAGCTCGCTTCAATTTTGTGGCTGAAAATGAAGAGCAGTTTGACACCCTTTATGATGATGCCGTAAAATTGCGCCATAAAATGGCTCGCAAAATGGGGCTTAAAAACTTCGTAGAGTTGGGTTATTTAAGAATGCAGCGATCAGATTATACGCCTGAAATGGTCGCTAGTTATAGAGAACAAATTAGAAAGCATATCGTACCCCTGGCTGTTCAAATTAGAAAAAAGCAGGCGGAGAGATTAGGCTTAGAGAAGTTAAAGCATTACGACAACTCCTTATTTTATAATTCTGGTAATCCGAAACCAAAAGGGGATGCTAAATGGATCATAAATAATGGAATTAAAATGTATCAAGAACTCTCACAGGAAACTGGGGAATTCTTTGATTTCATGACCAAGTATGAGCTAATGGACCTAGAAACCAAGAAAGGTAAGGACACCGGCGGATATTGTACCTTTATTGCAAATTATGGTGCCCCGTTTATCTTTTCCAACTTTAACGGAACAAGTGGGGATATCGACGTACTTACACATGAGGCAGGTCATGCTTTTCAGGTTTATAGCAGTAAACATCATAAAATCAACGAATATTTCTGGCCAACATATGAGTCGGCAGAAATTCACAGTATGAGTATGGAGTTTTTCACTTGGCCATGGATGGGCTTATTCTTTAAAGAAGATACCGAAAAATATAAATTTGAACACCTTGCTAGTGGTTTATTGTTCTTGCCTTATGGTGTAGCTGTTGATGAATATCAACATGCTGTATACGAAAATCCAGAAATGACCCCCGCGGAAAGAAAAGCGACTTGGAGAAAAATTGAAAAGAAATATATGCCAGATTTAGACTATGATGGCCATGAGTATTTAGAGAGTGGAGGAAGATGGCAACTTCAATCTCATATTTATCAATCCCCTTTCTATTACATTGACTACACCCTTGCTCAAATCTGTGCTTATCAATATTGGATTAAAATGCAGGACGATTTCAAAGGTGCGTGGAACGATTATCTTAGTTTATGTCAAGCTGGAGGAAGTTTATCGTTTTTGCAGTTAGTAGACTTGGCCGGGCTTAAATCACCTTTTAGTAATGGAACCCTTGAAGGAGTGGCAAATAACATTAAAGCCTGGTTAGAAAAAGTTGATGACTCCAACTTCTAAACGAAAGAAAATATAATCACTGAAATTGAGGTGAGTATTTTGTTCACCAAACTTATTTATCTTAAAGATCCATTAAATAAATTGTTTTCCATCCCATATCTGCAAGAACAATATTCAGTTTAAGTAAATTCTTGTAGTTTTGTATTTCACTCAATTCCTTATACGTGTTTACTAAAATATTACAATATATTTGGGGATTTACAGCCACGGTTAGTTTGGTGTTCTCTATAGTCAATTTAGCGCAGCTTCATGCTTTTACTCATGAAGTTTACTTCCCGTTATTTATAAGTATTGCCTGCAGTGTACTTTTTTTGAATCTTAGAAGTCAAAATCGTTTTATAAAACGCATGGAAGACCAAGTGAAAAAATCAAAAAAATGACACTATTTCTCAGCATAATATTTTTAATATTAAGTGCCGTATTCTCCGGTATGGAAATTGCCTTTATATCTTCAAACAAGCTGCGCATAGAACTGAACAAAGAAACAGGAAATTTAGCCAGCAAAGTTATTGGAGAATTTAATGAAGAGGCTCCAACGTTCATTACGGCCTTGTTAATAATGAATAATATAGCCCTTGTTCTGTTTAGTTCTTTTGCCTCAACGTTAATAGCAGATGAATTCAGCACCTATACGGGCTTGTTATTGTTGATTATTCAAACCCTATTAACTACCTTGTTTGTGCTTATTTTTGGTGAATTTTTTCCCAAAGCACTCTTTAGAATTTCTCCCTATCGAGCCTTATCTTTTTTCGTTGTTCCTTTTAAATATTCTATCTACTGGTTTCCCTTGAAACAAATTGCAGGTATATTTTCTTGGCTATCAAGCCAAATGATTAAGCTACTGATGCCGCAAAAATATAATGAAAATCAAGTTGGTTTTTCCTCTATAGATTTAGAATATTATATTAAAGAACTCGCTGCAGGTCATCAAGGAGTTGATGAGGATGACGAAATTAATAGCGATATTTTTGAAAAAGCATTATACCTCAAAGATACCAAGGTAAAAGAGTGTATGATTCCACGAACGGAGTTGTACGGGGTAGATAAAAATTCAAGCTTTGAAGAACTGAAGATTAAATTCATTGAAACACGGCTTTCGCGACTTTTAGTGTACGAGGAAAACATTGACAATGTGATTGGGTACATTCATCACATCGATATTATTAAGAAGCAAGAGTCATTGATGGAAAACATCTATTCGATATTAGTCGTTCCCGAGCATATGAACGCCCGAGACTTACTTACTCAGTTTACTAAGGAACATAAAAGCATGGCCCACGTAGTGGATGAATATGGCGGAACTGCAGGATTAGTAACCTTAGAGGATTTGATAGAAGAAATTTTCGGTGAAATTCAAGATGAGCATGATGAAGATGAATTTGTCGAAAAAAAGCTTAACCACCATGAATACATATTTTCTGGACGACTTGAAATCGATTATATCAATGAAAAATATAAGCTTGATTTGCCCAATGGAGACTATGAGACCTTAGCAGGTTTTGTTGTGGTGAACCACGAAGATATTCCGAATGTAAATGAAACGGTGTTCATCGAAAACTTTGAAATTCTAATTACGGAAGCCACTGAAAATCGGATTGAAACATTGCAAATTAAAAAACATCCGAAAGACGATGATTAAGTATAAAAGTGCTTTTCACCTCAATAAGTTTATTCAAAAACAAAAAAAGTTAGGTAAGACAGTCGGCTTCATTCCTACCATGGGAGCTCTGCATAAAGGCCACTTGTCCTTAATTCAAGCTGCAAAAAACGAATGCGATATTGCAGTGTGCAGTTTATTTGTTAATCCAACGCAGTTTAATAAGGCTACTGACTTAGAAAAATATCCAAGAAACCTTGATGCTGACTCAGCTTTGTTAGAAAGTGTGGCTTGCGATGTGCTTTTTAACCCCGCTGTTAAGACCATTTACCCCGATGGGATAGATCGGTTTAAAGCGCCTAATGTAGGGGATATGTTGAACGTTTTAGAGGGAGAGCATCGGCCGGGGCACTTCCAAGGAGTTATGCAAGTGATTTCCTTATTATTAGACATCATTGACCCCACCCAGCTCTACATGGGATTGAAAGATTTTCAGCAATTTGCGATTTGTAGTAAAATGGTTGAAATGCAAGGACGAGCTGTTGAAATGAGAGGCGTGCCTACCGTTAGAGAGGCAAATGGACTGGCAATGAGCTCGAGAAATGAACGAGTAAGCGATGCTGCAAAAAATAGGGCTGGAATAATTCATGAAAGCTTAAAGCTGGTAAAAGATAATTTAGGTAACTATTCGATTATCGAGCTCAAAAATATGGCCAAAAAACACATCAATTCGCTGGAAGGAGGAGAACTTGAGTATTTTGAAATTGTAAGTCAAAAAACCTTAAGAGCACCTCAAAAAGATGAAGGATTGATTGCATTATGTGCGGTTTGGATAGAAGGTATTCGACTCATAGACAATATAATTTTATGATTAACTTACTTACCTTTGCATCATGAAATTACAAGTATTCAAATCTAAAATACACAGAGTAAGAGTTACACAAGCTGAGTTAAATTATATTGGCAGTATAACCATTGATGAAGATTTGATGGATGCTGCAAATATTATTGAAAATGAGCGAGTGCAGATTGTGAATGTGAATAATGGTGAGCGGCTAGAAACATATGTAATAAAAGGAGAAAGAAGCTCGGGTACGATATGCTTAAATGGACCCGCAGCTAGGAAAGTGGCAGTAGATGATGTCATTATAATTATCTCATACGGCTATATAGAACAAACTGAGGCAAAATCTCACGTCCCTGTTACCATTCACCCGAACGAGAATAATATGCTCTAGTAAATTTTTACTAAATCTAAGATGTCTGTGAATTCTTTTATAAAATCCCTGCTAAAAATTAGCGTACCGCTCGGCTTCGGTATATTTCTAATTTATTTGTTTTACCGAAAGCTAAGTCCCTCAGATATTGAAGACATGAAGTTAGCTGTAAAAACGGCTAATTATTGGTGGTTATTATTTTCTGTATTTTTTACCCTGCTCAGTCAATCTATTCGCGCACTTCGCTGGAAAGCATTAATCGGGGCTACCGGTTATCCAATTACCTTTATTCGAGCATTTAATGCCATAAGCGTCAATAACTTGGTTAATATTGGAATTCCTAGAGCGGGAGAAATTGCACGTTGCGGTGTGCTTGCTGCCTGCGATGGAATACCTGTTAATAAAAGTATAGGAACAGTGGTCAATGAGCGTATTATTGACATGGTCATGCTCCTATTGGTTGGGTTTATGGCTTTCTTTTTCCAGTATACAATCTTTATGGATTTTTACACCGAACATTTAGCCGAGCCGCTTAACCCCTTGATTGAATGGTTATTCACCCACCCTGTTACTGCAGGAAGTTTTTTTATATTTATTTCCTTGTTAGGCTTATTTATTTTAAACAAGCTACTCAAGTTAAGCAATAATGCCTCGACTCGAATTGGTAAAGTGGTCCAAGGTTTTAAAGACGGGATTCTATCTATTTTTAGGTTGGAAAAGCCTTTTGTCTTTGTTGTGCAAACTTTATTGATTTGGATCTGTTATTTT
>CAZZMB010000021.1:20417-38592 GCA_964655225.1 uncultured Chitinophagales bacterium
ACCTTGTCGCTCGATGGAGAGTGAAAAGTAATCGCATTGTATTTACAAATGGTTGTTTCGACATTCTCCATGCTGGGCATCTTCATACCTTAAAAGAAGCATTAAAATTAGGTGATAAACTTATTGTAGGTATTAATAGCGACCTATCTGTTAAACGCTTAAAAGGCGAGGATAGACCCCTAATCAATGAGCACGATCGAGCAGAGCTGATTGCCTCAATGGCAATTGTGGATGCTGTAGTCATTTTTGATGAAGACACGCCATTAAACCTTGTTAAGGTAGCCATTCCTGATGTCCTTGTAAAAGGGGGTGATTGGAAAGTCAAAGAAATAGTTGGCGGAGAATTTGTACAGCAAGCGGGAGGTGATGTCGTTTCCATACCTTTTGTTTCTAATCAATCCTCTTCGCAGATCATTCAAAAAATAAAAAACCTTTAACATGAGCCGTGCCTTGCAATTATCTGGATTAGAGCCTTTGGTAGTGTATGAAGGATCGAATTTCATCAATATCGGTGAGCGGACGAATGTAACGGGCTCGAGAAAGTTTTTACGCTTAATTAAAACTGAACAGCATGAAGAAGCCCTGTCTGTAGCATTAGATCAGGTAAGAGGTGGAGCTCAAGTATTAGATGTAAACATGGACGAAGGGATGTTGGACGGAGTACAAGCGATGACAACATTTCTTCACTTGATAGCGTCAGAACCTGAAATTTCCCGAATTCCTATCATGATTGATAGTTCAAAGTGGGAAATAATTGAAGAAGGGCTTAAATGTGTTCAAGGTAAATGCATTGTAAATTCTATCTCCTTAAAAGAAGGCAAAAAAATATTTATTGAGCAGGCACAAAAAGTAAAAATGTATGGTGCCGCAACGATTGTCATGGCCTTTGACGAAGATGGTCAAGCAGACACCTACCAGAGAAGAATCGATATTTGTAAGAGAAGCTATGATATCTTGGTTAATGAGGTCGGTTTCCCTGCCGCTGATATTATTTTCGATCCCAATATCTTTCCTGTAGCTACAGGTTTGGAAGAACATAGAAATTATGCATTAGACTTCTTTAAAGCCACCAACTGGATAAAAAACAATCTACCGGGAGCTAAAGTAAGTGGAGGGGTTAGTAATGTTTCTTTTTCGTTTAGAGGAAATAATACCGTACGCGAAGCCATGCATTCCTCGTTTTTATACCATGCCATTAAAAATGGAATGGATATGGGGATTGTAAATCCCGCGATGTTGGAAATATACAGTGATATTCCCAAAGAACTGCTCGATCGAGTAGAAGATGTTTTGTTAAATAGACGGGAAGATGCTACGGAGCGTCTCTTGGATTTTGCAGAGAGTGTAAAAGGTAATACCAAGGAAAAGAAAGTGGATGAGGCTTGGCGTTCGATGGATGTAAGTAAAAGGCTGGGACATGCCTTAGTCAAAGGGATTGTTGAATTCATTGACCAAGACACCGAAGAAGCTAGACAAATGTTTGACAAACCATTAAGCGTTATTGAAGGGCCTTTGATGGACGGAATGAATGTTGTGGGCGACTTATTTGGTGAAGGAAAAATGTTCCTGCCTCAGGTAGTAAAGTCAGCTCGAGTAATGAAAAAAGCCGTAGCGTATCTAATGCCCTACCTCGAGGAAGATAAAGCTGAAAGCAGCAGCCGTGGAAAAGTTCTGATGGCAACCGTCAAAGGCGATGTTCACGATATTGGCAAAAATATCGTTGGGGTTGTAATGGCTTGCAATGGTTTTGAAGTTATTGATCTTGGTGTAATGGTCCCCGCAGAAAAAATATTAGATGAGGCAAGAAAACAAGAAGTAGATGTTATCGGATTAAGTGGATTAATCACTCCTTCTTTAGATGAAATGGTTCATGTAGCCAAAGAGATGGAGCGCGAAGGATTTAATCTTCCCCTTTTAATTGGTGGTGCCACAACCTCTAAAATACATACTGCAGTCAAAATAGACGAGCACTATAAAAAGGGTCAAGCCATTTATGTGCTTGATGCATCTCGCTCAGTTCCTGTAGTAGAGAAATTGCTTGGTGACCTAAAAGAGTCTTTTATTGGTGATATCCAAACGGAGTATGTAGACATGAGAGAGGCTTATAAAAACCGCAAGCCCAATGTTAAATATGTAAGTTTGGAAAGTGCTCGAAAAAACAAACCAGCGATTGAATTTAATCAAATTTCCGAACCGAACTTGAAAGGAATTAAGGTGTTAGACCACTTTGATTTAGCTGAATTACGCCCATATATTGACTGGAGTCCATTTTTTAATACCTGGGAAATGAAAGGTAGTTATCCTCGTATATTACAAAGCGAGAAGTATGGCGTCGAAGCGAGAAAATTGTTTGAAGATGCCAATGAAATGCTCGATCAAATAATTGAAGAAAACTGGCTCGAGGCAAGAGCTGTTTTTGGCATGTTTCCAGCGAAAAGCAATGGGGATGATATAATCCTAAAAAAAGGGGAGGAAGAGTTGACCCTGCATTTTATGCGCCAACAAGCAGAAAAGAAAACGGGAAGTTACAACATGTGTTTAGCGGACTATATTTCACCAGATACAGATGATTATATCGGCGCGTTTGCTGTAACAACAGGGATTGGTATTGAATCTAGGGTAAAGGGTTTTGAAGCTGACCACAATGACTATAAGAGCATAATGATTAAGGCTTTAGCCGATCGACTGGCTGAAGCTTTTGCCGAATACTTGCATTTACTTGTCCGAAAAGACTATTGGGGATACGATGACACCGAGCATTTAAGCAAAGAGGATTTAATCAAGGAAAAATACCGAGGAATTCGTCCAGCTCCCGGCTACGCTGCATGTCCTGATCATACGGAAAAAGCCAGCCTATGGAATATTCTTGAGGCGGAGCAGCATACCGGAATTACCCTAACTGAAAGTTTTGCTATGTATCCAGCTGCTTCGGTAAGCGGATGGTATTTTGCACATCCTGATGCAAGGTACTTTGGCGTGGGTCGAATAGGTAAAGACCAAGTAGAAAGCTTAGCAAGCAGAAAATCAATGGACTTAAAAGTCTTAGAAAAATGGTTGTCTGTTAATGTCAACTATGAAGTTTAGTAGCTGTTGAGCTCCACGCATACTTTATTCTCATTACCTTTGTACTTATGAGAAAAAATTTCATAGTAATCCTAATCATTTGCATAGCCTCATCACAGGCTTTTTCGCAAAATCTATCAAGCCCGTACTTTACTATTTTTACGCACCTTGATTATCTTCAAAAAGAAAATTTTCAACCTGAAATATCAGCGAAAACCATTCCTCTATCTGTCCAAGACAATGAAAAACGGATGGAACTGGCCATTCATTTAAAACAAGTTTTAGATGGCAAAGGGCTTTATATTTACATGAATAGGGTTCCTAATGATGTAAATTATATGGACACAATTCTTAATAAGAGGGTGTATGTGTTGAATCAATTAGAACCTAGAATTTATCTTGAAAAGGATAATGACAAATGGTACTACTCACAAGAAACCATTAATAATCTAGATGAAATGTATGCTGAGGTTTTTCCTTTTGGCACCAAAACTTTTAGCAGACTCCTCCCGGTTAGCTTCGGAAACAAGCATTTACTCGGTCTTTATGTGTGGCAGTGGTTTGGTTTATTGTTGCTTATTACAATAGGAGGCGGGTTCTATATCCTGCTGCACAAAACCATGAACATAGTCTTGCATTACACCGTTCATCGACAAGCTGTTGGAAGTAAGGAGAATGAAGAGACCTTAAAAAAACTTGCTAAGTCCTTTAGCCTCTTAATTATCTATTATATTATTTCAATGATTGTCCCTAGCTTGCAATTACCTCCGCTCATTCTTCAATATGTCGTGAAGATTTTAACGATTTTATTAACTTTCTTAGGGGCTATTTTTTTAATAAAGGCTTTTGGCTTGATTCTATTTTATTTCAAAGCTCATGCAGAAAATACGAGCTCTAAATTTGATGATCAACTCCTGCCAATTGTAAGCAAGTTATTCAAAATATTAGTAGGTATTGCCGCATTTTCTCTAGCACTAAAGCAACTAGGTGTTGACTTAACTGCAATTATAGCAGGTTTATCCATTGGAGGTTTAGCGTTGGCTTTAGCTTCCCAGGATACGGTAAAAAACTTTATCGGAACAGTCACTATATTGATTGATCATCCATTTGAACTAGGTGATTATATTGTAACTAATGGAACAGAGGGAACTGTTGAACAAGTCGGAATGCGTGCCACCAGGATTAGAACACCGCAGCAATCCTTGGCCTATATCCCGAATGGCGAATTGTCCAATATGATTGTAGACAATTTAGGTTTGCGCGTTTTGAGGCGATGGAAATTAGTTATGGGTGTTGAATACGGGACCAAGCCAGTTGAATTAGGGGAGTTTTGTGAACGAGCGAATGAAGTAATCAATTCAAACGAGTGGATAGCTTCTGAGAAAACCAGTGTAACGGTCAATGAGCTTGGCGCTTCTTCTATTAATATTTTAGCAAATATTTACCTAGATGTTACTTCATACAATACCGAATTAAATAGTAAACATGAACTATTACTTCAACTAATTTCCTTGGCAGATGAAATGAACATCGGATTCGCTTTCCCAACACAGACCTTGCACATCAAGCAATGAGATAAAGGTCTCATCTTTTGGCTCGGGACAAATCCCTGTTGATAATGTCCTTATATCAAATGTTGGACAACTATATAGATTGAATAATCAAAAAATTAATTAATTTTGAATAAACTAAACCTCCGTTATCATGATCAGAACTGTACTAATCTTAATTTTCACCATTATTATAGTGCCCTTAATTGCATATAAATATGGATCTCCTCTCACTGACCTGCAGGAAGAAACACTAATGGTTTTAGTCTATACGTGTTTGGGTATAGCCTTAGCTGGATTTGTAACAGCAGAGCTCTCCAAAAACTATAGTCAAACAGATAAACTTTGGAGTTTAACTCCTATTTTATTCAGTTGGATTGCTGTGGTTTATAGTGATTGGAACCCTAGAATGATTTTAATTGCTATACCGGTAACTATTTGGGGCTTGCGATTAAGTTATAATTTTTACCGAAGGGGTGGTTACTCTATCAAGTTTTGGGAAGGAGAAGAAGATTATCGCTGGTCGGTTTTACAAGAAAAAGAACCTTTCAATAAAAAGTGGGTGTACACCTTGTTTAACCTATTCTTTATTAGTTTGTATCAGCACTTCTTAATTTTATTGTTTACCCTCCCCATTATTCTATCAATGGAAAATACCGATATAGGCTTTTTTGATGTGATATTGGCCTTAATGATCCTAGGCCTAGTTTATATGGAAACAGTTGCAGACCAGCAGCAATACGACTATCAAACCGAAAAATATAAACGAATAAATAATAATGAGAAGCTAGACGGCATCTATGCTAAAGGGTTCACGCATACAGGATTGTGGGCTATTATGCGTCACCCTAATTATGCAGCAGAACAAGCGATTTGGATTGTCTTTTACGGATTCAGTGTCACGGCAACAGGTGAAATCATTAATTGGAGTATAATAGGTGCGCTACTTTTATTAGTTTTGTTTAAGAGTAGTTCGGACTTTAGTGAAGGAATTTCAGAAGAAAAGTATCCGGAATACAGCAAATACCAAGCAAGTGTTGGTAGATTTATACCTAAGCTAAAACCTTAATACTTAATGATAAAAAATCAAATCCCAAATAGCCTCACTCTTCTAAATATGTTATGTGGCTGTTTAGGAATTCTTTTTTTGTTTACAGATTCCCTCAGTTACATACCTTATTTGTTAAGTGTTTCCCTTTTTGCTGACTTCCTAGACGGTTTAGTAGCAAGAGCTTTAGGTGTTAGCTCTCCAATAGGTAAAGAATTAGATTCTTTAGCTGATGTTGTGAGTTTTGGCGTCCTTCCCGCTATGCTGCTTGTCTATTTAATGGCTTTTGAGTTTTATGGGCATATCGAGGGCTTCAATTTTGCAAATGCATTGAACCATATTTCCACGTGGCAAGAAGGCTTAATGATTGGCTTCCCACTAATAATAGCATTATTTGCAGCATATCGATTAGCTAAATTTAATGTTTCTGAGGAGCAATCGAAAGAGTTCTTTGGTTTAGCTTCACCTGCCGCCACAATATTTATCGTGGGTCTCTTTATCATACACACCCAAGGTATTGAAGTGCAAAGTGTAGTAGGACAAAAATGGTTGCTAATACTGGTATCAATAATCATCTCAGCATTAATGGTTAGTAACATCCCTATGTTTAGTTTTAAGCTGAGTGGATTTTCTTGGCAAGAAAATAAAGTTCAAATCATCTTTGTAATTCTTAGTATTCTACTCTTTTTGCTCTTTAAAATTGGGGCCTTACCATTGGTCATTATCCTCTACATATTGATTAATATTGCCCGAAGTTTTTTTAGTAAGCCATGATGGGAATACTTTACATAGTGCCAACACCAATAGGAAACTTAAAAGATATAACTTTTAGGGCCATTGAGACCTTAAAAGAGGTGGATATTATACTAGCAGAGGATACTCGGCAAACCAAAAAACTAACCAAACATTATGGCATTGATAAAATGCTTTGGAGTCATCATAAATTTAATGAGCATAAAGCAACAGACAGCATTATTCAAAAGCTAAAAGCTGGAACCAATTTTGCTTTAGTTTCTGATGGCGGAACGCCAGGAATTTCAGATCCAGGATTTTTTCTAGTTCGAGCATGCATCGAAGTAGGAGCTCAGGTAATTTCATTGCCAGGCGCAGTAGCTTTTATACCAGCTTTAGTTAACTCGGGATTCCCTTGTGATAAATTCGTGTTTGAAGGGTTTCTTCCTCATAAAAAAGGTAGGAAAACATTACTTGAAAAAATCGCTAATGAAGAACGGACAGTGATCTTGTACGAATCTCCGCATCGTATCATTAAAACACTGGAACAAGTCATAGCATATATAAGTCCTGACCGACCCGTCGCTGTCTCCAGAGAATTGACCAAGACCTTTGAGGAAAACCTGAGAGGAACCGCCGCTGAAATGCTTGAACACTTCAAAAATCATAAGCCAAAAGGAGAATTTGTTTTGATTATAGGTGCTGAAAGTAAAAAAATTAAATCTGCCACATAAAATTAAGTGCTGTCCTTTTTACGTCCTGCAAATACCCGTATATTTACTTTTGTAAAACCCCCTTAAATTGGAAAATAACAACAAACGAATCCACAGTTTCACGAATGACGTAATGGGCGACAGTGATGCTGTGTCTCTGGCTGAAAAAATTAAGAATAAAGATATCTCTGCGGAAGAGGTAGTTAAAGCAAGTATTGCTCGTGCGGAGAAAGTTAATCCGCAACTTCAGGCCATTGTAACAAAGAACTTTGATGCAGCAATTGAGCAAGCAAAAAAATCATCTTCCGGATACTTTGCAGGCATACCTACATACATAAAAGATCTAACCAATATTGAAGGGATAAAGACCTTCTATGGTTCAGAAGCGCTGTTAAATATACCGCCATCTAAGCAAACAGATCCGATCGCAAAGCAAATTTTTGATCAAGGCTTCATACACATGGGCAACAGCACTTTACCTGAGTTTGGATTGACCTGCTCTACAGAATTGGTTCATCAAGAAGACACCCGCAACCCATGGCATACCGACTACTCCTGTGGTGGATCCTCTGGAGGAGCAGCCGCATTAGTAGCAGCAGGCGTGGTGCCTATTGCACATAGCGCAGATGGAGGCGGCTCTACACGAATCCCTGCATCGTGTTGTGGTTTGGTTGGGCTAAAAGCAAGTAGAGGAAGACTGTTGACTTCTGAAATGTTTCGAACACAAATCATAGATATTGCTATTGATGGTGTTATAAGTCGATCAGTTCGAGATACCGCAAATTTTTACACAGAGGCAGAAAAGTATTATAAGAATCCAAAATTAAAAGCGATAGGAACGGTTCATCAAGGACTGACTAGAAAGCTGCGTATTGGTTTTAGCAATGACTCGCTTAAAGGCTTGAAAGGTGATGGACCTACAGAATCTGTCTTACTAAAAACCGTTAAACTTTTGGAAGATCTCGGGCATGAAGTTCAGCTTGTTAAAATACCCGTAGAAGAGCAGTTTGTAGATGACTTCATATACCTGTGGGAGATGCTTGCATTCTTAACAAAAAAACTTGGATGGACTATGTTTGGTAAGCATTTTGATGCCAATAAGCTAACTAATGTAGTCAATGGTTTGTCAAAAAAGTATCCCAAAAACATTTGGCGAACTCCTGGATTTTTACATCGCTTGAAAAAAGCGTATTACGACTACGATAATATGTTTAAATCTCTTCAAATAGATATTATGCTTACGCCTACTTTGGCTCATACCACGCCCATAATTGGACATTTAGGGGCTGATTTAGATTTTGAAATGATGTTTAAACGGATGACCAATTGGGCCTGCTACACACCTTATGCGAATGCCAGTGGTGGACCGGCGATATCTTTACCTATGGGAAATGACCCTTCCACAGACCTGCCTATTGGCATGATGTTTTGGGCTAACCACGGAGAAGATGCCCTATTGCTTGAGCTGGCTTATCAATTAGAAGAAGCGCAGCCTTGGAAAAAAATAACAAACTAGTGACTACTTTATTCGTCTAAAGCGAGCAAATAAAAAATTCTGTGAAGTATTGAAAGGCGTTTGATGGTCCCTATAAAACCCCTCGATCAACTCAAAATTATCCTTGAATTGCTCCTTAATACTTTTTATATCATACTGGGTAATGTCTAAACCACTGCATCGCAGAGGGCCCTTTTTTGAAAAGCAAGCAATAATTAACTCTTTGCTTACAAATTTCTGCACGATCTCCACATACCGCTTAATATCTGATGACTTAGTCAAGAAGTGAAATGCCGCTCGATCATGCCAAACATCATATTTTTTGGTCGGTATAAAATCTACCATGTCCCTATGCAACCAATTGACTTTTTCCGATTTTTTACCTAAACGAGCCCTGGCTTTTCCTATAGCATTTAAAGAAATATCCAGAACAGTGAGGTTAACATAGCCTTCATTCAAAAGAAAGTCGACCAACTGACTATCTCCCCCGCCAATATCGATAATTTCTGCAGCTTTAGAAAGCCCTATATTCGAAATCAATCTTAATGAGCTAATGGGGTTTTCCTGTGTCCAACTCACTTCATTTGGGTTTTTATCAGCATAAACCGTTTCCCAATGCTGCTTTTTCGAATTGTCAGCTGGCATCAATTATAAATTTAACTGTTTAAGCAATTCATATACTTTTGAAATAAGGACGATTTCTATTTTTTGCTGAGGCATTTTTTTCCCTTTACTAAAATTATATTTGGATACAAATATTTTATCAAACCCAAGTTTTTCTGCCTCTTGTATGCGCTGATCCACCCTATTTACCGCTCTTACTTCCCCGCTGAGGCCCACTTCACCTGCAAAGGCTACTTTCATGTCAATTGCCACATCATTATACGCGCTCATTAATGCCGCAGCGATCGATAAATCTATGGCTGGGTCCTCTACTTTAAGTCCTCCTGCTATATTTAAAAAAACATCCTTGGTTCCTATGTTCAGTCCAACACGTTTCTCCAAAACCGCCAACAACATATTTAGTCGTCGCGCATCAAAACCTGTAGCGGATCGTTGAGGAGTGCCATAAAAAGCAGTGCTTACCAAAGCTTGAACTTCAATTAGCATAGGTCTCAATCCTTCCATTGTTGCCGCTATAGCCACTCCTCCAAGATTATCATCTTTTTGTGTAATTAAAATTTCAGAAGGGTTCTCTACGATGCGCAATCCATGACCCTGCATTTCATACAAACCCAATTCAGCCGTGGAGCCAAATCGATTTTTAATTGTTCGTAAAATCCTATATACGTGATTGCGGTCACCCTCAAACTGAAGGACGGTATCCACGATATGCTCTAAAATTTTTGGGCCAGCTATTTGTCCATCTTTCGTAATGTGCCCAACCAAGAAAACAGGGGTGTTAGTTTCTTTTGCAAAGCGCTGAAATTCAGCGGTACATTCTCTAATCTGAGAAACGCTGCCCGGTGTAGATTCAATGGTTTTAGAATGTACCGTTTGAATAGAATCTACAATAACAATGTCAGGTTGTAAATCCCTGATAAAATGAAAGATTTTATGTGTAGCAGTTTCTGTCAGAATATAGCATTCATCATTGGTATTTCCGAGGCGCAATGCCCTTTGTTGAATTTGTTTCTCACTTTCTTCACCACTGATGTAAAGAATCTTCCTTCCTTTCAGTTGAATAGCAACTTGTAACAATAAGGTTGATTTTCCAATACCCGGTTCTCCGCCCATAAGAACTAAGCTACCTGGAGTTATACCGCCACCTAGAACTCTGTTCAACTCAGAATCGCCCGTATCCATACGATACGTCTCTCCGACCTGAACATCCTTAAGCCTAGTTGGTTTTGCCTGCCCTTGCTTGTCAACTTGCCTCCAATCAATCTCTCCTTTAGTAGGCTTTTCTATTACCTCCTCCACAATAGTGTTCCACTCCAAACACGTATTACATTTTCCTTGCCACTTCGCATAAGTGCTTCCACATTGTTGACAGGCAAAAGTAGTTTTAATCTTCGCCATTATATTCCTTCTTTATATAAGCCGTAAACGGTCTCATGTGGCTTTCATTGATCAGTTGATAGAGTTTCTCTTGGGAGTGCATTAATATATAATTTTGTTATACAAATATCGTCCAATAAAACGCAACGAACCTGCGTTTTGAAGATAAAGACAAAAATATACATTATAAAATAATTCCAATACTATTGTTTAGCTTGCTTCTATCTTGTAGTTGATACTTATAAGCATTGATTGTGATGTGTATTCCCATAAAATGATGGAAAATCAGTGATAATTATTTTACTTTGGATGATATCGAATAAAATAGCGGTTTTTTTATCAGCTTAGAATAACTTCGTATCCTTATATTTGTAGAATGAAGTACTATCAGGATTGGTTAAGCAGAAAAAGTAAGGGTGAAAAATCTCTAGCCATTTTAGTGGACCCAGACAAAGTATCGGGTGCCTATTTAAATAAGTTGTGTACGTTTGCGAATGAAGGTTTTATCGATTATTTTTTTGTTGGTGGAAGTCTGATTACAAGTAATTTAATGGACAACACTATCCGCTTTCTTAAAAGCAACGCTTCTATTCCCCTTATTCTTTTCCCTGGCAGCACTCTACAAATTCATCCAGAAGCAGATGGTATTCTGTTTCTTTCTTTAATATCGGGGAGAAATCCAGAATTATTAATAGGAAAGCATGTTGAGGCAGCACCAATTCTTCACTCCTCTAAGCTCGAAGTTATTTCTACTGGTTACGTTTTGGTAGAAAATGGAAAAGCAACATCCGCTTCATATATGAGTAATACCACGCCTATTCCCTATGACAAGCCAGAAATAGCGGCTTGTACGGCACTTGCTGGACAAATGCTGGGATTAAAATGTACTTACCTTGAAGCAGGAAGTGGCGCTATCAATGCGGTTTCATGCGATATGGTTACCGCTGTGGCTCAGACAACAACCACCCCATTAATTGTAGGTGGAGGAATTCGAGATAAAGAGACCGCCATCGTAATTTGCAATGCAGGAGCTGATATTGTAGTTATGGGTACTAGCGTAGAGCATAATCCAGAACTGATAGAGGATATCTTTCATGCAGTTAAAAATGCTAAAACCAGCTTTATTGAGAGCTAGAGTTACCAAATCAACAGGTGCCTGGTATAAGCTGATTACTGATGAGGGTCATTTGGTAGAAGCCAGACTGAAGGGTTTAATGCGATTGGATGGATTAAAAAGCACCAATCCAATTTCTGTTGGTGACTTTGTACAAATAGAAAATGAAGATGGTGACTGGATGATTAGCCATGTTGAGGCTAGGCAAAACTACATTATAAGAAAATCGCCTGCCAAACGAGCTCACTCTCACATTTTGGCATCAAACATCGATCAAGCATTAATCTTAATCACAGCAAGTAAACCGCGCACTTCCTCTGGCTTTATCGATCGGTTTTTACTGACTGCTGAAGCCTATCACATCCCTTCTATTTTAGTATTTAACAAACAAGATCTACTTACGCAAAAGGACCTCCTTATTCAAAATAAATATATTGACATCTATTCTAGCATTGGGTACCCTTGTATGTTAGTGTCGTCTATTACGGGCGAGGGTGTAGATGAAATTAAAGCAGTATTAAAGGATAAGACAAGCTTATTTATAGGCCACTCGGGTGTAGGAAAATCGACGTTGGCCAATGCTATTGATAGCAAGCTTGCGCTTAAAACCGGCGAGGTTTCTATAAAGCATCAAAAAGGGAAGCACACCACAACATTTGCTGAAATGTTCTTCTTGAGATTCGGAGGAAGCATCATTGATATTCCAGGAATTAAAGAGTTTGGTGTAACAGGATTTAAGGATTATGAAGTCAATCATTATTACAGAGAAATGGCCGCTTTACTACCCAAATGTAAATTCAACAATTGCATGCACATCAACGAGCCAAAGTGCGCAGTAAAAGACGCACTCGACCTAGAAGAAATTAGCCAGGAGCGTTATAAAAATTATTTAAGCATTATTGAAGACATCGAAGAAGCTAAAGAATACTAATAAGCTGTTATTATTACTGCTAGTGTTTTAATTTTCTATCTAATACACGAACTAAATCTTTATTGGAAAGAATTCCTACTATTTTTCCTTCGTCGTTTACAATTGGAAGCGTTCTAAAATTAGCCTCAGCTAGAATCTTTGAAGCAGCTCCTAAGGTATCGTCCGCATGAAGGGTTTTGGGTTCGTGTGTCATTACCTTTTCCATTTGAAAATCTTCCGGATTTGCCCCGCTCCGATAATATTTCAGAGCATCGGTCATGCTTATTATACCTAACAATTTATCATCAAAGACCACAGGCAAGTGATAAATATTGTAATCCAAAAACAAGGCTAAAACATTCTCAAATTTTGTTTTCAAATCAGCGACAATCACTTTCTTTGTCATGAGGTGGGAAACAGGTGTACTTTTATCCATTATTACAGTTTATTTAGAGTTATAAAATTAACCTTAAATTACTAAATTAAATATTAAAAGACGAAATTTGTGAGGCATCAATGGAAAATATGAACGAATGCCTAAAGAACGCACTCATCAAATAGAAGATACCCGAATAGAGAAAGCTGTTTTGGTTGGTTTAGTAACTCGAAATCAAAGTGAAAACCAGTTAAAAGAATATCTAGATGAGTTGGAATTTTTAGCCGAAACTGCTGGCGCTAAGACTGAAGAAAAGTTTTGGCAAAAGTTAGATCACCCAGAAAAACGGACCTATGTGGGTAGTGGTAAGTTAAAGGAAATTAAAATATTTGTCGATGCTCACGGAATCGATATGGTTATTTTTGATGATGAGATAAGCCCTTCGCAACAGCGAAACATTGAAAAAGAACTGAAATGTAAAGTATTGGATCGAAGCATGCTTATTTTAGACATATTTGCCCAGCGCGCCAAGAGCCAACAAGCCAAAACTCAAGTTGAATTAGCGCAGCTCCAATATCTGTTGCCACGACTTAAAGGCATGTGGGACCACTTGGATAGAGTGAAGGGGGGTATTGGGATGAAAGGTGCTGGAGAAAAAGAAATAGAAACGGATAGACGAGTAGCAACTCAAAATATAGCCAAACTTAAAGCGAAGCTCGTAACCATTGACAAGCAAAACCAGACCCAACGAAAGAACAGAGATGGAATGATTCGCGTTTCTTTAGTCGGCTACACCAACGTGGGAAAATCAACCCTCATGCGCGCATTAAGTAAAGAAAATGTGTTTGCCGAAAATAAATTGTTTGCTACCATAGACACCACCGTTCGAAAAGTAGTACTCAATCATGTTCCCTTCCTGCTTTCCGATACGGTAGGGTTTATTAGAAAATTACCGCACCATCTTGTTGAAAGTTTTAAAAGCACCTTAGATGAAGCAGTAGAAAGTGATGTATTGCTGCATGTAGTCGACATCGCTCACCCCAACTTTGAAGACCAACTCAATGTTGTCAATGAAACTTTACAACATTTAAAGGCAGAAAATAAAACCCAAATTGTTATTTTCAATAAAATTGATCTTTTCAAAGAAAGAAAATTCGATGATCACTTACCTGAAGAAGTTCAAGAAGAGCTCTTAACAGATTTGAAGCAGACGTGGATGGCAAAGAGCAACAATAGTGCGGTATTTATTTCGGCAGAGACCGGTGAGAACTTGGGTGAATTACGCTCCTTTCTTTACCAAAAGATAAAAAAACTTTATTTAAAGCGCTATCCCTATAAGGCAAGCTATATAGAGAGTTATGAGTAAAAATTAATTTTCTATTAACTTTACAAGACAACATCATTTACCATGAACAAAAAACAAGTTCTCCTCATTTTAAGTATTCTCTTTGTAACCATTTCGTTTGCTCAAGAATCAAGGGCAACTTTAAAAGCTGGTCAAGCGCCATTTTTTCATGGTGTGGCATCAGGTGACCCTTTGTCGGATCAAGTGATGCTTTGGACTAAAGTAACTCCTCCAGTCGGGAACATGAATTCGATTCAAGTTTTTTGGCAAGTAGCTACTGATATTGATTTTACAAATATTATCAATTTCGGGAATACCACCGCAAATTCTAGTAGTGATTATACGGTAAAATTGGATGTTTGTGGGCTTCAACCTTCTACACATTACTATTATCTCTTTCATGCATTGGGGCAAAATTCAGTAACCGGAAGAACCAAAACAGCACCGGCTACTGGCGGGACAGAAGCAAGGTTTGCAGTAGCCTCTTGTAGTAGTTATGAACATGGATATTTTAATGCCTATGAAAGTATATCTAAGCGAAACGACCTAGATGCGGTCATCCATTTGGGCGATTACATTTATGAATATGAAGCGGGAGGATATAGCTCTTCAGTAATAACTGGTGCTGGAAGAGTTTATCAACCGAGTACAGAAATTATCACACTCACTGATTATCGTATAAGACATTCACACTATAAACTTGACAACCAACTTCAGCGGGTTCATCAATTACATCCATTCATCACGACTTGGGATGATCACGAAACTGCAAATGACTCCTACAAAGATGGAGCGCAAAATCATAGCACAAGCACGGAGGGTCAGTGGAATACAAGAAAAATAAGTGGGACCCAAGCGTATAAAGAATATATGCCCATAAGAAACCCCGACCCTAATGATGATGTTAAAATTTGGCGAAACTTACGCTATGGAAATTTACTGGATTTAATTGTTTTGGATTCAAGACTGTGGGGTAGAGACGAACAAGATCTAGGAGAGACAAATAACAGTAACCACAAATTATTAGGTAACGATCAGTTTTCTTGGCTAGAAAATCAACTAGCAGACAATACAACAGATTGGAAAATAATCTGTCAACAAGTCATGATGGCTCCTTTGGAAATTTTTGGCAATGCGGTTAATTCCGATCAGTGGGATGGTTACAGTGCACAAAGAAATCGATTGATCAACTACATAGAAAATAATAATATCGAAAACCCTGTTGTGCTTACAGGAGACATTCATACGGCCTGGGTCAATAACGTGCCTGGAAATGCAAGCACTTCCGCTGCAGTAGAGTTTGTGGTAACATCTGTAACATCTCCTGGTCTAGATTTCTTAAATGGCCTTGGTGGCTTAATTACTACATTCAATCCACATATTCAATATGTAAACCTACAAGAGCACGGCTATATGGTGCTAACTGTTGACCAAAATAAAGCACAAGGGGACTACGTTTGGTTGAACATAGAATCCTTAGACAGCACTGAGACAGCTGGGCCTTCTTATTTCACAAACAATGGAACCTCTAATATGACTTCGGCACCAAGTGCAGTTAGTCCGGTAGCAGGTGGTGCTCCTGTGCCGCCATTAAATGCAAACCAAAACCTACCTTTTGCATTGCTTCTAGATACCTTTGAAATTAATGTTACTGAAAATCAATTTATCAGCGAATGTTTAATAAGTGCTATTAATCCCTGTCCAAGCTTGACCACTACAATTATTGCTGCGGCTAGTTATGGCTCCGCCAATCTTAATCAACTGTGTTTTGACTATCAAGGCATAACAAACTATTATGGAACAGATTTTTTTACAACAACCGTCTGCCAAACAGCTGATTTAAGTGACTGCGACACTATCGTTGTCCAATTAAACATTCAAGCAACCGCCAATACAGATACTGCAACATATCAGATAAGCGTTGACAGCACCTTAAGCGATTGCATTGTTTTTGAAGATTTAGTGGGAAGTGCAGAAAGTATAACCGCAAATAGTATGGGTATAGGTACATTTACCTTAGACTCCAATAATTGCTTTGTTTATATCCCAGACAGCACCTTTAATGGCATAAACTATATCGGATTAACAGCCTGCGATTCTCTGGGAATCTGTGATACCTTGATTTTGCAAATAGCGGTTGCCGGAACAAATAACATAACATTTGTGCAGTTATATGGCGAATCTGAAGAATTGTTAAGTAATTGTTTAGGGTTTGACGATTTACAAGGGAGTATTGCAAATTCTAATCTGATCAATTCGGGCAGCAACAATGCCCTTGTTTTTGGAGATACTTGTATTAGTTACTCTTCCTCAACAGGGTTTGAGGGCATCGACACCTTAGTCTTTTATGCTTGCGACAACTCTGTTCCGCCGATTTGCGACACCATTGTATATTGGATAACAATTACTGCAGATACGATACCAGACACAACAGGTATTCAAGAAGTCTCAAATACTGATTTTACGATTATTGGTGTTTATCCAAATCCATTTGATATTGAAATACTGGTACAGTACTATCAGTTCAGTGAGGAAATTATGTCGATTGCGCTATATGACATTAGTGGCAAGCAGGTGCATAAAGAACAAATTAAAGATAAAACTGAAGGGCTAAAGTATGCGCGACTGGAAACAAGCGAATTAGCGGCAGGCAATTATATTTTAACTATGAGCTCAAGTCGATTTACTTACAGTAAAAAAGTAGTTAAACCATAAATTGTCATTTAGTCTATTGTCCCTGTATCTATAAAGAACATACGCAAAGCGTTTCAAGGCTTATACTAATCACATCGTAGCCATAGATTTATAAACAAGCCCTAAGGTACCGGATCGTGGCCGTGCCCACCCCAAGGATGGCAGCTTCCGATTCGTTTGATACTTAGCCAAAGGCCTTTCAAGGGGCCGTGTTTTTTGAAAGCTTCTAGCGAATACGCAGAACATGTTGGTGTATATCTACAACTGGATGGCAGCCAAGGCGAGATAAGTAATTGATAGATTCGGATAAGTATGATAAAGGGAAGGGATAATATATATTTGAGTTGATCCAAATTCTTAGTTTCTCGTAAAGACAAAGTTAAGTTCTGAGCTCATCTTCGAATTAAAAACATACTTGCCGAGATCAAAAGCTTTTAAATGTTCTGGCTCATTAATTCTATTCTTAATAATAAATCTACTCATCATCCCTCTGGCTTTCTTGGCAAAGGTCATTATCGCTTTGTAATCACCGTTTTTAAACTCTTTAAACTCGCAGGTAATAATTTTAGCTTTCAACTGCTTAAAATTTGCAGATCTGGCGTATTCAGCCGATGCCACATTGACTAAGTAAGGACTTCCACTTTCATCAATGTCTTTTTGTAAGCGCTCATTTATTCTTCCTCCCCAAAAGCCGTATAAATTATCGTGTTTTTTGGTGTTCAACTTTCTTCCCATCTCCAGTCGATAGGCTTGAATCAAGTCCATAGGACGCAACAGACCATATAGTCCCGATAATATGCGTAGATGGTTTTGGGCAAATGAAAAATCTTCTGGACTAAAATCTTCCGCGTTTAAGCCTAAGTATGCATCCCCGTTAAAGGTAAGAATGGCGGGTTTACTATTCTCGGCATCATGCAGCGTTTCCCATTGTTGATTTCTCTCGAAATTAAGTTCAGCTAGGTTCGCACTCAAGTCCATCAACCTTCCAATAGCTTTCGGTTTCATTTTTTTTAGATATTTCATCAATTCTTCCGAATCATCTAAAAACCTGGCTTGGCTAAATTCTAGTGAGTAATCCTCTAAAGAGTTTTCGTTCAATTTTTTAGCAGGAGATAAAATTGCAATCATGGCGTT
>CAZZMB010000022.1:0-22856 GCA_964655225.1 uncultured Chitinophagales bacterium
ACACCAGTGTAGTACAAAATACGCTCTGTTGTTGTAGTTTTACCTGCATCAATGTGCGCTGCGATTCCGATATTTCTTGTGTAGTTTAAATCTCTAGCCATGACCGTTAATTAAAATTTAAAGTGAGAGAACGCTTTATTTGCTTCCGCCATTCTTTGAGTATCTTCTCTTTTTTTGACCGCAGCTCCTTCACCTTTGGCTGCTGCCATAATTTCACTGCCTAACTTTTCAGCCATTGACTTCCCGTTTCGAGCACGAGAGTATTTAATTAGCCACTTCATTCCTACAGAACGCTTTCTTGCTGGACGAACTTCTGAAGGTATTTGAAAAGTGGCACCACCGATTCTTCTGCTTTTAACTTCAACTCCAGGAGATATTGCAACTAAAGCTTTTTTCCATAGCTCATAACCATCTTCCCCAGCTTTTTCCGTAGCGTAGTCCATTGCATCATAAAATATTTTGTACGCAATCGTTTTCTTTCCATCTAACATTAAATTGTTAACAAAGAAAGTTACATTCTCATCACCAAATCTTGGATCTGGTTGATAATACCTTTTCTGCGGTTTTCTTTTTCTCATACTATCTTATTTTTTCGGGCGCTTAGCTCCGTATTTAGATCTTGACTGCAGTCTACCTTCAACACCAGATGTATCTAAAGCACCTCTAACAATGTGGTAACGCACCCCTGGCAAATCCTTTACTCTTCCTCCTCTAATCAATACGATGGAGTGCTCTTGCAAGTTGTGACCTTCACCCGGTATATAGGCAATAACCTCTATTCCGTTGGTCAATCTCACCTTCGCCACTTTTCTCAATGCAGAGTTCGGTTTTTTTGGTGTAGTGGTATATACTCTTGTACATACTCCTCTCTTCTGAGGGCAGGCGTCTAAAGCTCGAGATTTACTTTTGCTTATAATCGCTTTCCTTCCTTTTCTTACTAATTGTTGAATTGTAGGCATAAATTGCTTAAAATTTTAGGACTGCAAAGGTATGGAAAGATTTTTAATTAAAAAACGGATTTTTAATTTTTTTAGGTCAATCCTATTTTTTTTTGGGCATAAGACGATTAAAGCCTTACAGCTGCTGGCTTCAAGCGGTGTAATTTGACTCCTAATTCTTCCGTAAGCAAAAGTATGCGAAAATATCAAGAGTTTTATTGGGTTCGAAGGGAATAATCTCACCAGCCAACCAAGGAGTCTAGGATGTAGGAATTTACAATTTCAACTTTGTTTTGAGGCAAAAAAATGGATACATTTGTATTACCTATTAAATAAGAATAAATTATGAGTAGATATGAACGCATGCCAGCTAGTTTTTTTAGCGGTAATCGAAAGACCTTTATGAAACAAATGGAGAAAAACTCCATGGCTATCTTTCATTCTAATGATGTCATGCCTAGAAGTGCTGATGGGCATCACCCCTTTCGACAAAATCCAGACTTTTACTACCTAACTGGAATAGACCAAGAGGAGTGCATGCTTATTCTTTACCCTGATGCATCAAATGAGGAACAACGTGAAATCTTGTTTTTGCGTGAAACCAATGAAATGATCGCTGTCTGGGAAGGCGATAAGGTAAATAAAAAACAAGGAAAACAGATAGCCAACATTGAAACCATCAAGTGGAATACCGCTTTTGATAGCACGGTGAGTCAATTAAGTAATATGGTCAAAACCTTTTATCTTAATTTAAATGAAAATGACAGGGCACACTCTGAGGTAGAAACAAAGGATAAGCGTTTTGCAAAAGCAATGAGAGATCAGTTTCCTCTTCATCAATTCAAGCGTAGTGCACCGATTATTTCATACCAACGAAGCATCAAACAAGCCGAGGAAGTCGCCACGATGCAAAAAGCTTGTGACATCACTGAGCAAGCATTTAGAAGGGTGCTGTCAACTACTCAACCCGGAATGATGGAATATGAGATAGAAGCAGAAATCATTGCCACCTTTTTAAGGCTCGGAGCAACAGGACATGCATATACACCAATTATTGCTTCTGGCGCTAATGCATGCGTCTTGCATTACATTGAAAATGACATGGTATGTAATGATGGAGATTTATTACTCATGGATTTTGGTTCGGAATATGCTTGTTACGCCTCTGATCTTTCCCGGACTATACCCGTAAGTGGAAAGTTCACGGATCGTCAAAAAGAAGTATATAACGCCTGTCTCACCATTCATGATGAAGCAAAGAACATTATGAGTCCAGGAATGACGCTGAATGACTTCAATGCAGAAGTCAAAAAAATGATGGCCTCAGCCTTGGTGGATATTAAATTAATTGACAAGCAAGCAAGTGAAGAAAAAAGAAAGCAGCTCACCCAAAAATATTTCCCGCATGGTACAAGTCACTTCATGGGTATTGACGTGCATGATGTAGGCGCTCGTTACGGGAAAATTGAAGAGAACATGTGCTTCACTATTGAGCCTGGCATATATATAAGGGATGAAGGAATTGGAGTTCGTATTGAAAATGATATTATAGTTAAAGACGGAAAGAACTTTGACTTGATGGCCAACATTCCAATTACAGTTGAAGAGATAGAGGAATTGATGGCGAAGTAGGTGCTCGAAACTCTTATATAAAACTACACGAATCGACTTAAACCAAATAAGATTGCCCCTTAATTAGAAGCGGCATTTTAAACTGGATTTGTTGTATAAACCGGATTCATAGAATCTTGCAAGCCTTCAAAGAGTCAATTCGGTTCGTCTCTCTTAATCTCTTTTAAGAGGATATCAATTTTATCATTTATGGCTGTCAAACGACCTTCTTTTTGTTCAAGGTCAAAACTCATTTTACTGGCAAAATTCCACATTTCTTGGACTTTGTTTTTATTCATTATGATGTCAGGATATTGAGAATTCTCCGAAATTAGTAAGATGTTTTGAGCATCTTTATGGTAAACCCGTTTAACTAAAACTGAATCGTGGCTGACCACGACATACACATCTCCCTCTTTGATGCTTTCTAAATGAAGAATTGCTTTACCAAACACCCAATCGTTAGGCTTTAAGATAGGCAACATACTATGCCCCTCCACTTGAAAAGCCCGAATACTCACTCCCTTAAAACTGGGTAATGGAATATGAAAAGCGGGTAAAGAACTGTACCATTGATGATTAGATAGGTTTGACGGGTAACCTGCTGCAGCTTTAGCATTAACCATTAAAACATTCTCATTCTCATCACTATCCACTAAAATTACTTTAGGTAGAACCTCTATTTTTCTCACCTTACTATGCATCTGCTCGCTTTCACCATAAAGCCAAAGTGGGTCAATATTATATTTTTTAATCAAAATAATCAATGCATGTGCAGGTATTCGCATCTTGCCTCTCTCAATGTCAACGGTAGAAGACTTAATGGCTAAGTCTTGAGCAAACTTAGCTTGTGTAAAGCCTAAATAATTTCTTAAAAACTTAAACCGTTCTGCCTCAATTGGTAATTTATTTTTCATCTTTTCGAAGTTAGGCGTTTAATGGAATAAATCCAAATAAAGATGGAATTAATCCACAAATAGTCGCTAATTTGTTTAGCACAGTCTTCAGCTACTGACTATATTTAGAATCAAACTGCAAAAAAATCAATGCACACCGGGGCTAACTTGGGTTACTGAACTCTAATTTTTACCTTAAAAAAAGGCCTACTCATGCTGAGTAGGCCTATCATATGGTCATGGTATTCTGTCTTTCAATCTACATTATCATTAAGAAAGCCGTTATTCTTCCGAATTTCTGGTCGTTTTTCTCCTTCAACATCAAAACTATCTACCGAAAATCTAGAGACATTATTTTCACTACTATGAGGAGTTTCATCCAAAGACACCCCTCGTCTAGTATAGGCCGGTGTTTCCTCGAATTCCTTAATCTTATTCATATTATCCCACTTATAACTCACATCTTTTAATCTACGAACACGATCATTATGTATTTCTTCTTTGTTTAAGGTCAAATCTTCAGTTGACGTTTCTTTTGGTGTTGTATAGAAACCATAAGATTCTGTATCAGGTAATGTTGAGTCAACTTCTTTAATCTCAAAATCGAATGAATCCTCCTCAAAATTATTATTTACGCTCACCTGAGTTGGTTCAACTGGCTCTTCATCCTTGCGACCGTCAAACAAATCAAAGGTGTATGTATCACTTACTTCATTTCCTGTATGAGGATTTTCTGATGCTTCTTCTTTTACTTGCATAACATCCTCTGCTGACTTGATCGGCATGTCTTCTCTTGCAAGATTATCCAAACTAATCACTTCTTTCTTCGCTGGCGCAGGTTCTATATTATCATCACTGAAACCAGTTGCAATAATTGTAACACTTAACTTTTCACCTAAAGCATCATCGTCACAAGTACCAAAAATGATATCCGTATCATTGCCTGCTGCATCTTGCACAAAAGCATTGATTTCAGTAATTTCATCAATTGTTACTTGTTCTTTACCCGAGCTAATATTAATTAATATTTTTCTAGCACCTGTTATATTATTGCTATTAAGTAAAGGTGAATTTATTGCTGCATGAACAGCACGCATAGCTCTATCTTCTCCTTCCGCTTCTGCAACGCCCATTATTGCCACCCCACTTTCTTTCATTACATACTGAACATCAGCAAAATCAACATTGATTTCACCTGGGACTGTAATAATTTCTGAAATTGATTTTGCAGCCATGGTTAATACATCGTCTGCTCTTGAAAAGGCCTCAGATTTTGACAGATTTCCGTAGATCTCTCGAATCTTATCGTTGGATATAACCAAAATACTATCTACCTCATCCTTTAATTTCTTGATCCCTTCATCTGCCTGCATCAACTTTCGACGGCCCTCAAAGCTAAATGGAGTGGTGACAATACCCACTGTCAATATTCCCATCTCTCTGGCAAGTTTGGCTACTACAGGAGCTCCACCAGTCCCCGTTCCTCCGCCCATTCCGGCAGTGACAAACACCATTCTCGTATTCTTACTCAGTAATTCTTGAATGTCCTGCGAAGATTCAATCGTAGCTTCTTCTCCTATTTCGGGTCTAGATCCAGCCCCTAAACCTTGAGTCATTTCCGGACCTAGTTGGATTTTGTTGGGAACTGGACTTAGGTCTAGAGCTTGTTGATCCGTGTTGCATACCACATAATTAACTCCTCTAATACCCATTTCATACATGTGATTCACAGCATTGCTGCCCCCACCACCTACTCCAATGACTTTAATGATTGATGATTGTTCTTTTGGTAAGTCAAATTGCAAATTCATAGCTAGTTTAATTTTTTCTTTTTAGTAATATTAATCAGTAAAGTCTCCATCATTCTCATCCATCAACCAATCTGGTATTCCTTTGAATATATCCTTCCACCAGTCCTTATTTTTTTTTGTATGAGCGGTTTCGATAAGATTCTTACCAGCTGCTGAATTTACTTCCTCATGTTTCCTCTCTATGGTTGAATCATAGGGGTCAATATGAACTTTGTCTGAAGATTTACCATCTTCCTTAAGCGCTCGCTCTACTAAACCTATTCCAGTAGCATACATCGGGTGTTTCAACTCAGCATTATACTCAGCTGCTAGGTGCTCAATTGGATAACCTATCCGTGCATCGAGGCCAGTGACATATTCCACTAATTGTTTGATAAATTTTAATTGTGACCCACCACCGGTGATAACAATTCCTCCGTTCAATTTTTTTGCATATCCCGAAGCTTTTATCTCAAAATAAACTTGTTCGAAGATCTCTTCTATTCTTGCTTGGATAATATTTGCCAAGTTCTTCCTAGAAATTTCTTTTGGCGGACGCCCCTTTAATCCCGGTATAGAAATGATTTGATTGTCCTTTGCTTCTAATGCAACTGCCGAACCGAACCGAACCTTTAAGGCTTCTGCTTGATTTTTCATAATCTTGCAACCGTCCTTGATATCTTCCGTAATGATGTTGCCGCCAAAAGGAATAACACAGGTATGCCTTATTATACCATCTTGGAAAATGGCTAAATCTGTCGTGCCTCCTCCAATATCTACTAATGCTACCCCAGCTTCCTTTTCATCCTCATCCAAAACTGAAGCAGCCGATGCCAATGGCTCCAATATCAATCCTTCCATGGTTAACCCCGCCTTTTGAACACAACGCTCAATGTTTTGAGCAGCAGCTACTCGTCCTGTGATGATATGGAAATTTGCCTCGAGACGACTACCACACATCCCAATTGGATCATTTTTGGCAGGCATTGAATCTACAATAAACTCTTGTGGCAAGACATGAATTATTCGTTCACCTGGACTCATTGCAAGCTTGTGCATATCGCGAATTAAACTTTTAATATCCTCTTCAGAGATCTCACTTTGCGCATCACTTCGTGTAAGAATACCTCTGTGCTGCATACTCTTAATGTGCTGACCTGCAATACCTACATGAACCTTAGTGATGGTTTCGCCAGATTGTTTTTCAGCATCTTTTACAGCCTGTATAATAGATTGTACAGTTTTGTCGATATTAGCAACCTCCCCGCGCATAACACCATGAGATGGAGCCTTTCCAATGCCCAAAACCTCAGTTTTACCCAACTCATCCTTCTTTGTGACTAAAACACAAATCTTGGTTGTTCCTATATCCAGTCCTACGATTACTTGATTATTTGCATCCATTCGTTTACGTTATTTTTTTTTACAGATTATTTGTCCTTTAAACTTTAGATTTATTTCTTCATATCGTTTCCAATCAACATTCTTTAATGCTTTCTTGTAAAATATCTGGAGATACTTAAATTTATCTTCAATATTGTCAGTATTTCCTATGTTTACAACATGTTCATCGATCTTAGAATAAAGTAAAAAATCACCATTATTTGCCACTTTAATTTGCCCTATCATAGCTTCCCAAAATGAATTTTTATTAATGAAGGCCACAAGTTCAAGTAGGTCCTCGTGGAGCTTAATATTCTTTGTTGTGAGCTGCTTAGACAAATCCCCCGTAGCAACAATTAGTCTAGGAGTAAATTTACTTGAAATAGGAATACTTTCACCCTTGTTACTCACATAGTAACTAACACCGTTATTGTTGAATACTCTATATACAGGGATTTTTTGTATCACATCTACGCGCATCTTCCCTTCAAAATTGGTAAAAACATCTGCTTTTTCTATGTATTCACTCTGCTCAATGCGTGCTTCAATTTCGGATTTAGATATATCCTTTAATCGTTGATTAATCACCACGTCTTTCCCGTAGTTGTTAATACAATCAATTATCTCATTTTCTGCAATAAATTGGAATTCATCTCCATTTTTTACAATGACCTGAATTTCATTACAGACAGACTCACCAGCCTGCAAACGAGCCTTGATTAAAATGGCAGTAAACAGTATACCAAAAACCATAATTAATGCGACCTTCAAACCTTGAATGATATATCTTTTTCTCGTCTTTTTCATTGAAGCATTGCCTTTATGGGTTCTACAAATCTATCTATATCCCCTGCACCGATAGTGACGATCACCTTGTTCTTTGCTCTATTTCTAATGGTATCTATTAGCGATTCCTTATCAATAATTGACTTGTTTTTAAGCGCTACTTTATTCAAGATTAATTCTGAACTTACTCCTTCAATGGGCACTTCTCTGGCAGGATATATTGGCAAAAGAATTAACTCATCTACCTGAGCCAACTCATGCGCAAATTCCTCACATAAATTCTTAGTTCTTGAGAATAAATGAGGTTGAAAAATTGCTACTATTTCTTTTTCAGGGTATAAAAACCGAAGTGACTTTACTAGCGCTTTTATCTCCATTGGATGGTGTGCATAATCATCTATATAGATTGTACCATCCTTATCTACCTGCTTTTCAAATCTTCTTTTAATTCCTTTAAAAGAGCGTATTCCTTTTCGAATATCCCGATGAGAGATCCCTAATTTTTCGCAAATTGAAATCGCCAAAGTTGCATTTTCTAAGTTATGAATCCCTCCAAAGCTGGCAGTAAGATTTTCAATAACACCGTTTGGCGTCGTGACCGTAAAAACGAACTCCCCATTCTTAATACTGTAATTAGTCAGCGAATAATCCGCCTCCCTTTTATGGCCATATTTTGATACCTCCAAGTGTTTGGGTACTCTGGATAAAATATGCGAATAGTGCTCGTTTAAAATCAATTGACCTTGCGGCACTATTTGGTTTATAAATTGAATAAACTCTTCTTCAATATTTTCTAAACTACCGTACACTTCTAAATGGTCACTGTCAATTGCAGTTATCCCGGCTATATTGGGGTGTAGTGTAAGAAAAGACCGATCAAACTCATCTGCTTCAACAACCATAAAACGATTAGATGTATGGATATAATTGGAATTATAATTACTGGCAATTCCTCCCAAAAAAGCTATGCATCCTCCTGCTCCATTCAATATATGTGCAAGCATAGACGAAACGGTTGTCTTCCCATGAGAACCAGCAATAGCGATACAATAATGATTGCTTGAAATCATGCCTAAAACCGCTGATCGTTTGTAGAGATTGTATCCATTTTCCTTATACCAGTTTAATTGCTTGAGCGATTGAGGTATTGCCGGCGTGTATATAACCAAATCAGCTGCTTTATCCAATAGCGTTAAATCATCATCAAAATGGATATCCATTCCCTCTTGTATTAACTTGTCTGTTAGTGGAGATGGTGTTTTATCATAGCCTTTAACCCTGAGTCCTTGCTCGTTAAAATATCGCGCAAGTGCAGACATACCGATACCTCCAATACCTAGGAAATAGACTTTTGATATGTCTTTTAAGTCTTTCATTCGATGCTTGATAAAATACTTTGCGCAATCTCCATAGCTGCGTTTGGTTTAGCAAATTGCTTAATATTATTACTTATTTTTTCTTTCAATTCAGTATTACTTAGCAAGTCGATGCATGTCGGAACAAGTGCTTCGACTGCCTCATTATCCCTTATTAAAATTGCTGCATCCTTTTCCACTAAAGCCATAACATTTTTGGTCTGGTGGTCTTCAGCAACATTTGGAGATGGTAGTAATATGGTCGGTTTTCCAATTATTGCTAGCTCTGATATGGTTCCACCTGCACGAGAGACTATTACATCTGCAGCTGCATAGGCATAATCCATTCGGTCTATAAAGCTTAGAACCTTCACCATGGGTGAATTTAAACCAGCATACTCCGCTTCATAGATTCGGCCACATTGCCAGATCAATTGAATACCTGTTTCATCAAAACGAGTAATTTTTCCTGCAATAGCTTTATTTATGGCACTAGCACCCAAGCTTCCTCCAGTAATAAATACTATTGGTTTTTGACTATCCAACCCGAAATGCTCGCAGGCCAATTTTCGATCCACTCCATCCAGTGAGATACTCCCTCTCAGCGGATTTCCTGTAAGTTGTATCTTTGATTTTTGAAAATATTGTTCCAAACCATTATAGGCTGCAAATACTTTTCTTGCCTTCTTAGCCAATAATTTGTTTGTTATTCCAGGAAATGCATTTTGTTCTTGAATAAAACTTGCAACACCTTGCCACTGCGCTACCTTCAAAGCTGCTCCACTTGCATATCCACCTGTGCCAATTGCTGCATTTGGTTTAAATTTTTTTACGATAAACCATGTCTTTACTAAACTCATCAGCAGCTTAAATGGAAAAACTAAATTTTTTACGCTTAGTTTTCGCTGAAATCCCGCAATCCTTAGGCCTTTTATTTCATATCCCGCTTTAGGCACTGCAGTCATTTCAATTTTACCTTTTGCCCCTATAAACAAGAACTTTGTCTCCGGAGATATTTTTTTAATAGCATCTGCAATAGCAATTGCTGGAAAAACATGCCCACCGCTTCCTCCACCACTCATTAATATTTTTAAATTCTTCTTCACTTTCTTTTTAGAGCCTTTTTATTCATGTTCAATTTCCTCTGAACCCATAATTAAATCTTCTAGCGACATTTCACTTTCATCTATACCTAATTCTAATTGTTCAATATCTCGACTTACACTGAGGATTATGCCAAAAGCAAGACTTACAAAGATGGTAGAGCTCCCTCCCATGCTTACTAGGGGCAAGGTCAATCCAGTGACTGGTAATAAACCGACGGCAACCCCCATATTAATCATTGCTTGAATGGTTAGGCTTAATGCCAATCCGAAGGCCAGCAATGCTCCAAATGCTTTGGGTGATTTTCTAACTATTAGACCAGATCGTATTAAGAATGCGAGATAAAGAAAAACAACAAATACTCCTCCAAAGAAGCTATACTCTTCAATAATAATGGCGTAAATAAAATCCGAATAAGGATGAGGAAGGAAATTGCGTTGCGTGCTGTTACCAGGGCCATTTGGAATAAACCCACCCTTAGCTATAGCAATTTTGGATTGAACAAGTTGATACGGCTCTTCTCCATCCGTATTCATAAAAGATTCTATTCTTGCTTTCCAAGTTGTCATTCTTCCAGGCATACTCTCTTCTGGCAAGGTAAAGAGTAAGGTAATAAACATGCCTATTGTAATTACGGAAAGTGCTATTAAACCACCAATGTAAGCTATGTGAATTCTTCCCACAAACATCACCAATACACTGGTTGAGAATAATACCAAGGCAGATGACAAATCTTCAGGAGCTATTAATCCACAAATAATAAAAACTGGAAATATCGTAGGCCAAAATCCCTCGCTAAAAGAACGCACCATATCTTGCTTCTTTGATAGCATGCGGGCTAGATACATGATTAATGCAAATTTGGCTAAATCAGATGTTTGAAAAGTAAGGTTTACCCCTGGAAGCGTAATCCATCTTTTCGCCTCATTTATATCCGTACCAAAAAATAAGGTTAGCACCAAAAGGATAATACTTAAGTAATATAGTATTTGAGAGATTCTTGAGAAATATTTATAATTAATTAAATGAGTCAGGTACATTAAAACTAGACCACCACCGATAATGAGAACTTGTTTCATCAAATAATACTCTGTATTACCCGCCCTATATTTATAGGCTAAAGTTCCAGTAGAACTGTAAACAGCCAAAAGAGAAAACAAAGACAAGATGAGTACAATGACCCATATGTATTTATCTCCTTTTATATTTTTGGTTATTTTTTCAAACATTTCTTTCTAGATTTCTAGCTTTTATAAATTGCGCACTGATGCTTTAAATTGATTTCCTCTGTCCTCATAATTCTCAAACAAATCAAAACTTGCGCAAGCTGGCGATAATAGCACTGCATCTCCTTTATTGGCAAAATGATTGGCGATTCTAACGGCCTCTTTCATATCATGCACATTTATCATCAAATCCGTTTGATGAGAAAAAGCTTCGTGCAAATTTCTACTGTCATTCCCTAAGCAAATAACGGTATGAACTTTAGCGCGCACTAAAGATTTAAGCACGTCATAATCATTCCCCTTGTCTACTCCTCCAGCAATCCAAACCACAGGGTTTTGTATAGACTCGAGAGCGTACCAAGTAGAGTTTACATTGGTGGCTTTCGAATCATTGATAAACTCAACGCCCCCTATTTTCAACACCTTCTCCATTCGATGCTCTAGATTTTTAAAATCCGCTAGACTTTCACGGATACTCTCCTTCTTAATATCGACTGCTCTGGCCACGATGGATGCTGCCATTGAGTTGTAAATATTATGCTTGCCTTTAATTCCTATTTCGTTAATTGACATAGTAAAAACTTTTTTTTTTAGGTTTATAGTTAATTCGTTATTATTTAGCCATGCGCCTTCCCCTACTTCAGTTTCAAGCGTGAAAGGGATAGATTGTGCATGAATTTTTTTTGAAATTAGTGATGTTGCTATTGACTTATCGTCCTGACAATAAATGAAAAGATTCTCTTCGTTTTGATTCTGAGTAATCTTAAACTTAGCCGCTAAGTAGTTTTCAAATTTATAGTCATAGCGATCTAAATGATCTGGTGTTACGTTTAGCAATACGGAAATATTAGGTTTAAATGAATCAATGTCATCTAATTGAAAACTGCTCACTTCTAAAACGTAGTAGTCAAATTGCTGCGTGGCTACCTGCTGAGCAAAACTCAATCCTATATTCCCAGCAACGCCCACATTTAGTCCAGCATCTTTTAAAATTTTATAGGTTAAGCTTGTTGCTGTAGTTTTACCATTACTGCCAGTTATAGCTATTATAAAAGCGTCGGTGTACCTTGAAGCAAACTCTATCTCAGAAACCACTGCGATTCCTTTCTTTCTTATCTTTTGAATAATATCTGCATTTTCTGGTATTCCAGGGCTTTTCATTACCAGGTGTGCATCCAGTATAGCCTCTTCGCTGTGATTACCTTCCTCCCAATTGATGTTATACTTATTTAAACATTCTTTGTACTTTGGCTGAATTTGACTGTAATCTGACACCCAAACATCAAAACCTTGCTGAGTCGCAAGTATAGCTGCACCAACACCGCTTTCCGCAGCCCCGAGTATTACTATTTTTTGAGTTTTAGTTGTCATCAATTTTCCTGGTTTATCTAATTTTTAGAGTTGCTACAGCTATAATGGCCAAGAGTATTCCTACAATCCAAAATCGGGTTACAATTTTAGATTCATGATATCCCTTTTTCTGATAGTGGTGATGTAAAGGTGACATCAGGAAGACCCTTCGTCCTTCACCATATTTTCTCTTTGTGTATTTGAAGTATCCAACTTGAATGATTACTGATAAATTTTCTGCAAGAAAAACACCTACTAGAATAGGGAGCAATAATTCCTTCCTTGTTAGAATGGCTATGGTTGCAATTATACCTCCAATAGCAAGACTTCCAGTGTCACCCATAAATACTTTTGCTGGGTATGAATTTTGCCATAAGAAGCCGATACATGCTCCGATGAATGCAGCAATAAAAATGCTTAGCTCCGCAGCATATGGGATATATAAAATATTGAGGTATTCAGCAAAAATAATATTACCGGATATATAGGCAAACAAGAACAATACGGAGCCGCTAATCGCTGAAGTTCCTGTGGCTAAACCATCGATTCCATCGGTTAGATTCGCGCCATTGGAAACTGCAGTTATGATAAAAATAACTGCTGGAATAAAAATTAACCAGCCAAACCTTTTCCATCTTGGATTGATTAATGTCAAGACCTTCTCATAATTAAACTCATTGCCTTTTAAGAAAGGTATATTTGTTATCGGAGCATCAATTTTAGCCATAAAATGCTCAACTCCTTGCATATCCTCATGAGTTGAAATTTGATCAACAGGGAACTTTTGTGCCTCCTCATAAGAAACCTCTTGCTTCACATATATATCCGGATGGAAATACATCATTGCTCCAACAAAAAGTCCCAAACCAATTTGGCCAATTACTTTAAACTTCCCTTTTAAGCCTTCTTTATTCTTTTTAAATACCTTAATATAATCATCTAAAAAACCAATAGCGCCCATCCAAAGCGTAGAAACTATCATTATGATAATATAGATATTGCCTAAATCTGCTAGTAAAAGAGTTGGAATTAGAATGGCTAACAAAATTAGAATCCCTCCCATGGTAGGCGTCCCTTGTTTTTCCTTTTGCCCTTCCAATCCTAAGTCTCTTACGGTTTCTCCAATTTGAAGATTGCGCAGCTTATTAATTACCATATCTCCAAGTAGAATGGAAATCACCAAGGAAAATACCGCAGCCATAGCCGCTCTGAATGATAGAAATTCAAAAAGACCCATGCCAGGCAAGTGAGTATGTTGATTTAAATATTGAAATAGTTCGTATAACATAGTGATCTATTTATTCAATTGTTTAAAAGCTGCTTCCAATTCCTCTTTATCGTCAAAATGAGATTTTACTCCCTTGACGTCTTGATAATTCTCATGCCCTTTGCCAGCTACGAGAATAATATCTTCTGCATTCGCCATCATACAAGCAGTTTTAATCGCTTGTTTTCTATTTTCAATAACTAAGACCTTCTTCTTATCTAGCACGCCAACACCATCTTGCATCTCATCTAATATGCTATGGGGATCTTCTGACCGAGGGTTGTCTGAAGTGTAAATCGCCTTGTTGCTTAATCTTGCGGCAATAGCGGCCATAAGTGGGCGTTTACTTTTATCTCTATCACCTCCACATCCAACTACCGTGATCAATTGATTCCGCTGTGTATTCAGCTGATTTATCGTTTCCAAAACCTTCTTTAAAGCGTCTGGCGTATGAGCATAATCGACTATTCCAACTATTCTTTCTTGAGAAGAAAGCATATATTCAAATCTTCCCTCTGCACCTTCAATCGTGCTCATCGCAACAAGCACCTCTGTTTCGTCTTCACCCAACAACACAGCAGCACCATAAACAGCTAATAAATTATAGGCATTAAAAGACCCAATCAACTTGACATGCAATTCCTTCCCATTCATGTTCAACATCATGCCATTGAAATCACTTTCTATAACACGACCAGAAAATTCTGCATTACCAGTAATGGCATAGTAAAGCTTTTTAGCTGCGGTATTTTGCAACATAACCCTGGCATTTTTATCATCAGCATTACTCAGAGCGAAAGCGTTTTTACTCAATCCATCAAACAGGCTCTTCTTCGCTTTTAGGTATTCTTTAAAAGTCTTGTGATAATCCAAGTGGTCATGAGTCAAGTTGGTGAATATGGCTCCGTCAATATCCAATCCATGTATTCTGTTTTGATCTATTGCATGTGAGCTAGCCTCCATAAAGCAGTGAGAACAGCCATTTTCGACCATTCTGGCTAATAAAGAGTTTACTGCAATTGCATGAGGAGTCGTATGAGTAGAAGGGGAAAGTTGATTTCCAATTCTGTTCTCAACAGTTGATATTAAACCACATTGATATCCCATTTGCTTAAACAGTTGAAAAAGCATAGTGGCTATAGAAGTCTTTCCATTTGTCCCAGTGACCGCTACTAATTTCAATTGTGCGGAAGGGTTCCCATAAAAATTTGAAGCAATAAGACCTAAAGATTTAGAAGAATCCTCCACTAACACATAAGTGCATGTTGCTTTCATGAACTCAGGTAATACTTCGCAAATCACTGCAGCTGCAACACTATCAACTTCAGAGATATATGCATGTCCGTCTGTTTGGCTACCCTTTATAGCAACAAAAATTGAAGCTTCGCGAACATCCCTTGAGTCAAGCGTCAAGTCAAGAATTTTTTTATTACTATCCCCTACAAGCTCTTTAAACTTTACAGCCTTTAATATGTCAACTAGTTTTCTCAAAATAATTCCAATATTATATTTTGCCCTGGCGAACAAGATCTGCCAGCAGTTATACTTTGTTTTTTGACTTTCCCTGCGCCTTTTACTTGCACCTTTAATCCTGCATTTTCAGCTACATATAAGGCGTCTTTCAAATCCATTTCCAGCAAATTGGGTACTAGCCCCTCAATAAGGTTATTGGCATTCATAGACATTGAATTGATTGCCTTTTTTGCAATCCCATAATCCGCGTTGATATTTGAATGGAAAGAGAAACCTAGCCTGTCGTAGATCACTTGAGCATCTTTACTCTGAAGATTGCCTATTCTTGGAATGGTATAGTCGCTTACAAGAGGATTAACTTGAATACTTTGATGCATCTCTACACCATTGGCATAAATTTTATTTGCAATTTCAGCAAAAACGGGACCTGCAACAGCTCCACCATAATATCCGTTTTTAGGATTGTTAATCACCACAATACAAGAGTATAAGGGGTCATCAGCTGGGAAATATCCAGCAAATGAAGCTTGATAAACTTTATCTTGGTACTGAGTTGTCGCATTGGCAATTCTAGCTGTACCGGTTTTACCAGCCATTGTTAGTTGACCGCCTGATTTCAGATGTCTAGCAGAACCAAATTCAAAAACGCCTTTTAAAAGATTTTTCAATTCTTTTACCGTTGAAAGACTAACCACGGCATCATCAATCACTACAGGACCAAACTCCTTGATGGTTTCGTCCAAATCCTTTATGCCAGAAACAAGGTAAGGTTTCATCATTTTCCCATCATTTGCAATGGCATTATAAAACGTTAGAATTTGCAAAGGGCTCATTTGAATTTCATAGCCCGTGCTCATCCAAGGCAAGGAAACCAAACTCCAAGTTGATGGTGGATGAATAGTTGGTGGAGTTTCTCCCGTAATTTCAATACCCACTGGATTCTGTAGATGCATTTCAAGAAGCCTATCATAAAACTTAGCAACATTATCACCATAACGTTCAGTTACTAACTTCGAAATTGCCACGTTAGAAGAGTATGCAAACGCTTCCTTTACGGTGATGGTATCATTTGAGAAAAGATGCACATCCCGCATTGTTCTGTCTGCATAATGCTTTACCCCACCCTCAACGTCAACAGTTTCTTCATTGACATCAGTCAAAAGACCATCCTCTAACAATGCCGCCATAGACATCAGCTTAAAAGTAGAACCAGGCTCTGTATTTGCTCCAACCGCATAATTATAATACTCCTTATAACCGCCTACATCCTTCCGGTAAGTAAGATTAGCAATTGCTTTTATCTTGCCCGTTTTAACTTCCATGACGACCGCACAACCATTATCAGCATTTCTTGCAATGAGTGCCTTTTTCAATGCGGACTCTGTTACGTCTTGAATATTGATGTCGAGTGTCATTTTTACATCATTACCGGCCTTAGGTTCTATATTTCCCTGACCATTCAAGGGAATATAATCACCCCCCGAAATTCGCTGCATCAACATTTGTCCTTCTATGCCTGCAAGATATTCATCAAACTTTCCTTCGATACCCACGCGAATAGTATCCATCTTGCCATCAATATCTGGATTTGGCACAATTCGCTTCCATCCAATAGTCCGTTCAGCCAAAATACCGAAAGGTGTAATTCTTTTATTTTTTTGCAAAACAATCATCCCCGACTGATATCGCCCTAATCTAAAAAACGGCCAATTATACATTTTTTTTAACTCAGGGTAAGTAACATTTCGCTTGATGAGATAATACCTATTTCCTTTTTGCCGATTGGCAATTAACTGATCTTTATAAGCTGTTTGAGATTGAGCACCAACATAGACACTCAACATATAAGCAAGAGAATCTACATTATTGTTAAAAATTTTGTCCGTCATTGGTTCAGACTTAAAGTCCATCCTAATCTCAAAAAATGGCAAAGAAGTGGATAACAAGCTACCATCCTCAGTATAAATATTACCACGCTCTGCATCAATAGACCGAGATGCAATAGTTAAGCTATCTGCTAGTTGACGTAAAGCAGAACCTTCATAGACTTGTATGGTGAATGACCGAAATACAATAGCTAAGCCCGCTAATACTGGTATCAGTATAGCCACCCACATGCGCCAAACTATTTCTTTTCGTTTATTTGTAGTCATCCTTATTAATTACTATTTTGAAAGGAGGCTTTGTTAACTCTTTCAAACCCATGGTATCAACCATTTTGGATACCTCACTCTGCTTACTTTTATACATCAGTTCTGATTTAGAAGTCATATAAGTCCAGCGTAATTCCTTTATATCTTGCTCTAGTGAATTGCTTTGTCGAATTTTATTAATTGCAGTATGATTGTTGGCTACATGAAGAACTCCCAACGCGGCGATAAACAAAATAAGCGGAAGGTTATTAAACCAATTCTTCTCATCAAATCGCAGCACTTCTTTCAAGCGATCTTCCCAAGAATAAATGGGGGCTTCTTCAGTTTTATATTCGTCTAAATTCTCCATTATATTTTTTCGGCAATTCTCAATTTTGCACTTCGTGAACGCTTGTTTAGCTTCAACTCTTCTTTACTAGCTTCAATTGGCTTTTTGCTTATCAGCTTAAAATACTTCTTGCTTTTGCCATATTCATCACTTATTCTAATACCTTCAAAATTTCCTGATTTCATAAAATTTTTCACAATCCTATCCTCCAATGAGTGAAAGGTAATCACCGCCAATCGCCCCCCTTTATCCAGGACATCGTAGCTCTGGGTTAACATATCCTTTAACGCATTCATTTCATCATTAACTTCGATCCGTAGCGCCTGAAATACCTGTGCATAATACTTGTTTGGATTCCCTCCCATAGTATAGTTATCCAAAAATGCAATGAATGCCAATGTACTCTCGAAGCGGACACCATTTTGCCTTGCTGCAACAATAGCTGACGCTAGAGTTTTGGAATTCCTCACCTCTCCATATTCTGAAAATATGCGCACCAATTCAATTTCACTAAAGTCGTGTAAAATATCACTAGCAGTGAGGCCTGAAGTTTGATTCATCCGCATATCCAAAGGACCTTCAAAGCGGGTAGAGAAACCTTTACTTCCCGAATCGATTTGATACGAGCTTATACCGAGGTCAGCTAAAATACCATCTACCGGAATCTGCTGATAATAAGTAAGAAAACGCTTAAGAAATCGAAAGTTGTGACCTACAAAAGTCAACTGTGTATTAGTGGGAATATTTGCAATCGCATCTTCATCTTGATCAAAGACAAACAAACGACCATCAGCAAGATGTTTAAGTATTTCTTTAGAGTGCCCTCCCCCGCCAAAGGTAAGGTCGACATATCGACCAGAACGATTTATATTCAAGGCAGTAATGCACTCTTGTAAAAGAACGGATATATGATAATCGTGATTTTCCATATCCCTCTATTCTTTTATGTCCTCTATATCTATATCAAATTCACCTAAAACATCCTCGGCGAGATCTGCAAATGAATCAGAATCCATTGCCAATTCATTTTCATATTTTTCCTTATTCCAAAGTTCTAAAGTATTTTTACCAGGCGTAATAATTGCCGCCCCCTTGATTCCAGCATAATCCAGTAAATGCTTAGGGACATTTAGACGATCTGCACTATCTAAAACCACCTCCGTCGCTCCGCGCAGAAAGTAACGAATAAACGCTCTTTCTTTTTTCTTAAATTGATTTAAACGTTCAACCTTTTTTCGAACCTCCTGCCAAACGTCAATAGGATAAATCTCCAAACACTCCTCAAAACCTCTATTAACCACAAAACGACCTTTAGCCTCAGGGTTAATCTGCTGCTTTAGAGCACCTGGCAATCGCATACGACCTTTCGCATCCAACTTTAATTCATATTCTCCTAAAAAGCTCATTAGTTATCCACTACGTTTTTAAATCTTTCACAAAAGTATACACTTTTGACACATTTTCCCACATTTACCCATTTATTACCACCAATATTTACTCACATTTTATACAAAACCATAGTGATTTTTGTGGATAACCAACATCAAAAGATGTGGATATCGATACTTTTACTGTTAAAGTTTGCTTGTAAATTATTCATTATGAGGTATTTATAAAATCATGTAAGTTTACTCACATTAACATTGCCCTATTTAAAATAATAAGAGAAACGCTTGTAGAGACCTTGACCAATATTTAGATGTAAAGGATGATTCAAGTATAATTTACCACCAGCAACTATGGGAAACTTCCTCGTTAATCACAATTAGACAGATTTAGATTCTATTACTACGATTGATGTACTTTTTGCTACCTTTGAATGGTGAAGCAAACACCCATACATATTAAGAATAAGCGAGCTAAATTCGACTTTGAGATTCTTCAAACATATACTGCGGGAATACAATTGACAGGCACTGAAATAAAAGCAATTCGATCAAGCAAAGCACATATCAATGAAGCCTTTTGCCAGATGCGAAGAGGTGAATTGTTTGTTGTTAATATGCATATTGCTGAGTACACATTTGGCACCCACTACAATCATGTCCCCAACCAACCAAGAAAGCTCCTGCTAAATAAGGGAGAGATCAAACAGATTGATAGAAAGATAACAGAGAAAGGGCTTACAATTATCCCGCTTCGTTTATTTCTATCCGAACGTGGATTGGCGAAGTTGGACATTGGAGTAGCTCGTGGTAAAAAAAGCTTTGATAAAAGACATAGCATCAAAGAAAAAGACACAAGAAGAGAACTAGACCGGATAAAAAATCGATACTGATTAAATAATATGGGCAAGCGTGTGGCCTAAAAAGCAAGCCCCTAATCTTCATACTTAAAAATTCAATAAGCTTATTGCACTATTATCACCACAAGGTCATCTTGATGCACCATTTGGTTACCCTCTAGCAATACTTCTGTAATCTGGCCATCAAATGGAGCCACTACAGTACTTTCCATTTTCATAGCTTCTATTAAAAATAAAGGAGTATTCTTTTTTACTTTATCCCCTTTTTGAACCAATATCTGCGTAAGCTTACCTTGCAGAGGTGCACCTATTTCATTTACTGCAGAAACTTTCCGATGAGTCTTTATTTCTATATTGAGTTTTTCATTCCTTAACTGAATATGCCGGTTTTGGCCATTCAGCTTAAAGTAAACTTGACAATTACCCTCATCATCTGGTGCAGTTGTATTTAAATATTTTACAATCATACTTTTACCCGCAGAAATTTCTACCATTATTTCTTCATTCTGCTTCATTCCATAGAAAAAAGTAGGTGTTGGAATAACCCAAACATCTCCATTTACTTCATTGAAATCATGAAAATCTTTATAGACTTTAGGGTAAAGCTTATAGCTTAAGAAATCCAATTCTGTTTTATGTTTCCCAAACTGCTTCTTAAATTGCACCAATTCCTTTTCAAAATCTACAGGCTCTAAATGCTCATTTGGTCGATCTGTATAGGCTTCTTGATTTTTTAAAATTATGTGCTGCAGTTCTTGAGGAAATCCACCGTGTGGTTGCCCAATATCTCCTTTAAAGAAATTAATCACTGAATCTGGAAATGAAATATCTTCTCCTTTTGTAAGAATATCCTCCCGACTGTACCCATTACTGGTCATAAACATAGCCATATCGCCAACTACCTTACTGGAAGGAGTAACCTTTACCATATCACCAAACAGCTCATTAGCAATTTGATAATTCTGTTTGATTGTTTCAAACTGATCCTCAATACCAAGCCCACGGGCTTGCGGTCTCAAATTGGAATACTGACCTCCTGGAATTTCATTTTCATAAACTTGCGCTGTACCCGCTTTTAGCTCAGATTCGAATGGGTAATAATACTCCCGAACATCTTCCCAATAATTTGAAAATTGATTCAGTGTTTGAAGGTCTATTTTTGTTTCTCTTTCATGCCCTTTTAACATGTGGACAATGGAGTTAAAGTTTGGCTGAGAGGTAAGGCCACTCATACTTGCCAATGCCACATCAACGGCATCTACTCCTGCCTCAACTGCTTTTAAGTAAGTGGCAGATTGAACAGATGAAGTATCGTGGGTATGAAGATGAATAGGGATATCTACTGCATTTTTCAAATTTTTGATCAACTTCTCTGCCGCAAACGGAGTAAGCAATCCGGCCATATCCTTTATTCCTAAAATATGTGCTCCCATATCTTCTAACTCTCGCGCTAAATCTATATAATATTGCAGGTTAAATTTAGTCTTACTCTCATCCAGGATATCTCCCGTATAACAAATGCATGCTTCAGCTAAGCTATTGGTTTCATCTCGCACGGTTTTAATACTCAATGCCATTGATTTGGTCCAGTTTAAGGAGTCAAATATCCTAAACACATCCATGCCATTTTCGGCTGCTTTCTCTATAAATTTAGCCACTAAATTATCTGGATATGCCGCATAGCCCACTGCATTACTGCTTCTTAGCAACATTTGAGTTAAAATATTAGGCATTGCCTCCCTTAATAATTGCAGTCGCATCCAAGGATCCTCCTTTAAAAAGCGCATGCAAACATCAAAAGTTGCTCCACCCCATATCTCCATAGAAAAGACTTCTGGATGATTTTTCGCGAAACTTTCAGCGACCAACAACATATCTCGTGTCCTTACTCGAGTTGCTAGTAAAGACTGGTGCGCATCCCTGAATGTTGTATCCGTATAGAATATACCAGGCTCTTCTTTCATCCATTTACAAAACTCATCTCGCCCCTTCTCTAACAAAACATCTTTACTGCCTCTTGGGTAGGCTTTTGATTTATCGTAACTCGGAACCTTAGGTATTCTTAATACCTTCCCATCATCAACAAACTTTACATCACTATTTCCATTTAATATAGTGTTTCCAATATACGTCAAAGTCTTCGTTGCGCGATCTCTTTTCTTGCCAAAGTCAAGCAACTCGGGGTGTGACTCTATAAATCCAACATTTTGTTTACCACTCACAAAAACCGGGTGTTTCACTACATTTTGTAAGAAAGGTATATTCGTCTTAACACCTCGTATTCTAAATTCAATGAGTGCTCTATCCAATCTTTCTGCTGCTCCACGAAGAGTTCGACCCCAAGCAGAAACTTTCACTAACATACTGTCAAAAAATGGCGAGACAGTAACCCCTGGATAAGAACTCCCTTCATCGAGACGTATCCCCATCCCTGCGGCATTCCTGTAGGCAATTATGGTCCCATAATCCGGTTGAAAATTATTTAAGGGGTCCTCAGTCGTTATTCTACATTGAATGGCAAACCCATCTAACTTAATATCATTTTGGTCATTTATAAAAATACTAGGGTGACCTAAGGCTAAGCCATCGGCTATAAGAATTTGGGTTCTTACAATGTCTATACCCGTCACCTCTTCTGTTATCGTATGCTCAACTTGTATTCTTGGATTAACCTCTATGAAATAGATATTTTCATCAGCATCAACTAAAAATTCAACCGTTCCTGCATTATAATAGCCAACATGCTTGCCAATTCGTATTGCATATTCATAAAGCTTATCTTTAGTCGCCTGCTTTAAAGAGGGAGCAGGAGCAACTTCCACGACTTTTTGAAAACGTCGCTGAACAGAGCAATCACGCTCATATAGATGCACCAGATTTCCATGATGATCCCCAAGCAATTGAACCTCTATATGTTTTGGGTTTTCAATGAATTTTTCTAAAAATATAGT
>CAZZMB010000022.1:22956-25389 GCA_964655225.1 uncultured Chitinophagales bacterium
GCAATTGAACCTCTATATGTTTTGGGTTTTCAATGAATTTTTCTAAAAATATAGTATCGATTCCAAAAGCCTTTTGAGCCTCATTTTTTGACTCATTAAATGCCTGTACTAGTTGATCGTCACTCCTTACCACACGCATACCGCGGCCACCGCCACCAGCAGCAGCTTTAACCATTATTGGATAACCTATCGTCTGTGCATCTCTCAATGCATCTCCAGCACCATTAACGTCTAATTGACTGCCCTCTATAACGGGAACATTAGTAGCTCTTGCAATTTTCTTTGCAGCTACTTTATCGCCTAGTTGGTTCATTGATTCGGGTGAAGGCCCGATAAAAATTATACCTTCCTCACGACATCTTATTGCAAAATTTACATTCTCTGAAAGAAAGCCATACCCCGGGTGAATAGCATCCACACCCTTTGATTTAGCGAGCGCAATAATCTCCTCAATATCAAGATAAGGCTTTAAGGGCTCCTCGGAGGCCCCTATTTGGTAGGCTTCATCAGCCTTATATCGATGCAGAGAGTATCTATCCTCATAGGTATATAACCCAACTGTTGTTATTTTCAGCTCTGTAGCTGCTCTAAATATTCTTATTGCAATTTCTCCTCGATTTGCAACGAGGAGTCGTTTAATTTTTAAATCCACCATGTATGACAAAAATAACATGTAAGAATTTAAACCAAAAAATATTTGACCTAAATTATCCCCAAGAAATCCACCATTAACAAAAACTAATGTAAACACAAAAATTTAAAGAAGTATGACATCTTTTTTACCTTAATCTAAAAGACTTACGAGATAAATTAAAAAGGGCCATTTCTTTCGAAATAGCCCTTTTTAATTTTATCATTGACGCGATTAGCTCTTGCTTTTCTTGCCTCCAATGGAATACTTAAAAGTATGTGACAATTTCATCATTGTATAAAACCCGACGAACGGAGTTCCTGGGAAACGCTGAAATTCATTATTTGTTATATTGTAGAATGTGCCACTCAAGACCGTATTCTTTGAAAAATTTGGTCTGTAAGATATACTCAAATCAATAAGATTTGCAGCAACCACTTCCCCGACATAAACAGCAGAATTTGCAGGGAAGGCATCTTGCCATCTCCAGTTGATGCCAGCACCTATACCTGTGTTTCCAATATTTGCTCCTTCAACTGCAAGTGATGTCTTGAACTTAGGCGCATTCAAGGCAATATAACCTCCTGAGGCTCCTGCTAGCGAGATTCTATCTTTATTCATAAAAGAAAACATTCCAGAAATTTTAAGCGTACTTTCTTTGAAATTCTCAACATATGTAGCTCCTAGATCAGCTCCTGCGATGTCAACTTCTCCAAGATTAATGTAAGTTAAGATCATATCGGAATTAACTAAATCATCTTCTGGAGCAACGGTTCCAAGTGAGAAACCTTGCATGGCTCCAACAAGCCATTCGCCGACTGAAACTCCCGCCTCTCCTGCTAAACCAGCCAATGCACCCTCTATAATGCCGGATTGTGTAGTTCCCGCGTTGCTCTGATAAACAGGAATCAACTCTTGAGCTAATTGATCATCATCAAACAACACTCGATAAGAGGCAGGAGATAATGGACTAACATAATTGTCAATTCTTGTATAATACAAATCAGCAGACAAGAAAAATTTATCTTTAATAATTCCTTTGTAACCTAACTCCATCGTCTGTGTCACTGTGCTCTTAATCGATTCCAAATCTGAAATTTGCGTGTAATCATACTCTTCATTACTGATAAAATCAATCACCTTTCTTTCTACGTTATTATTCAAAGAAGAAGAAGCTGACGATAAATCGCCTGTTAATGAAACCAAATCACCCTTAACAAAATCAAACTGCGCAGCATCATAATCTGTACCATATAAGGTAGTTGCAATTAAACTAGATAAAGAATTTAGAAAGCCGTTAAAATGCACATGATTATTAGACAAATCAGCAACATCATACCAACCATTATCATATGGACTTCTAAACTGTGCGAAGCCGTCTGAACCATAACTAAAATTAAAGCCATCAGGGTTTCCAAGACCTCTTGCTATAATACCATTAGGTACAAATACTTGTGGTAAATCTAATGCAGTATTCAAGGCTGAAGGTGCACTAAATGCTCGGTTATATGTTAAACGTGTAGTATGGCGATTAGATGGCTTGTATACAATCGCTGCCCTAGGTGAGAGAAAGAACTCACCAATTCTATCTTGATAATCACCTCTTAGTGCTGCTAGAACATCGAATTTTTCTGATACATGATATTCCGCTTGACCATATACACCCAACTGATTGATCGCATCGTCATCTTCATATCTACCGTAAATTGTTCCATCTGAAACTGGACGTGTCAAAATTGCATCGAAGCCATATGTGAAATCAACCAATTGTTTTATACTAGAATTATGTTGAATCTGAATCC
>CAZZMB010000022.1:25489-33268 GCA_964655225.1 uncultured Chitinophagales bacterium
CCATATGTGAAATCAACCAATTGTTTTATACTAGAATTATGTTGAATCTGAATCCCATGAAGTTTTGACTTATCCAATAATGTTTGGAATTGATAAGGTTGTGGCTCGCTTCCATCTAGCTGACTAATAAGATAAGTGTCGCCTGAATTACTAGAATTCATAAAATAGTTAACAAACAAGCTTTTATATCTTGCTCTTACCTGTGCATAAGTATAACCCCAATCTACTCCTTGAGCACCACCTAAACCGGTAAGCTCCAAATTGGTTGTGTTGGCATAACCTCCACTAAAAGTAATATCAATATCCTTACTAACCGCATAATCAATCCTTGTATCAAAATTATATTTCTGAATAAAGAAATCTCTATCAAATGTCTGTAAACCTGCTGCAGAATCAACTTCAAATTGTACACCATCTCTAACTGTTCCGAAGACAAAATTAGTGCCCGGAGTAGGCTCTCTAGGGTCATAGTAAGGAAAATCATGCCCTTGCATATAGCCGCCAGAAATTTTAAAGCCTACTTTATCGCTTATTTTTTGTGCATGACGAATGTTTGGTGCCCAAACACTTCGACTTCCGCCTGTGAAGCTTATTGTAGTTTCAGTATTATGATCTCCACGAATATCTAATGGTGACTTTGTTATGATATGCATTACTCCATCAGCAGCATTTGGTCCATACAAAGCTGAGCCCGGTCCACGCACAATCTCGATTCTTTCGATATCGTCGTTTGACCCTGGCATCAGTTGAAAAGCATTAACCTTAAGAGAAGGGACCTGACCTATACGATTATCAACCATAGTCAACATAGAGCCCGAAAAAATCCCATTAAACCCTCTCACAGCTACATTTGCCGAAACTAAGCCTGTAGGAATTATATCTACTCCTGGAATACTTTTTAAATTATCCGTTGCTACTACAGCTGCAGTATTCTCAATCTTTTCTGAACTAATTAAAGTCACAGATGCAGGTGCATCGAGAATTCTTTCTTTTCTTTTAGAAGCAGAAACCACGACTGCATCTAAGCCTATTTCATCCACCTTCATTTGATGATTAATCTTAGCTCCCGTAAAAGCAATCATTTTATCACGGTACCCCACAAACTTGAAAACTACCGAAGGATTATCCGTAGTTAAGCTTAAGGTATATTTCCCATCAAAATCCGACGTTGTGCCATTCAAAGTATTCTTTTCAATCACATTAACTCCAAAGAGCGGATCGCCATTTTCGTCAGTAACTGTTCCACTAGCTGTTTGAGCCATTAAGCTATTCAAGCTTATGAGGCAAACTAATAATAAGTAGATATTTTTCATTTTATGTTAAATTTGGTTAAAGCAAATCTAAAAACATTTTAATTAGAAACGCTAAATGTTATTCACAAAAATTACCTAAAGTGTCCAAATAAAAGAAAGAAAGACTTTTGAAGAACTATCAGAAAAAATGATAAGCAAATTAAAAAGGCATCACTCTCAAGTGATGCCTTTTTAATTCAGAGTTTAAAAGCTCGTTATTTGTTCGTTCCAGCTTTCAGCCCTGGATGAGGAGGTGCAGGATTGCTTTCGCCCATTTCATCAGCATTAGCTTGTTCTAAGGAAACTTTACGTTCTTTATACTGCTCGATGTTTGAAGAACCTTCAGCATTAGATTCTCCCGAAAACTTTAGAATAAATCTATCCCTATTAATTCCATATTTTTCAGTTAAATAATCTATAACCGCATTAGCTCTGTTCCAAGACAATTGCTCATTATATTTCTGATTATCATCTTTGTCCGTCATTCCAGTAGCTCGAATAACTAGGTCTGGGCAATCACCCATCTTAGTAGCTAAGTCATGAAGATGGGCATAAAACTCAGGTTTAATATTGAATTTATCCTTATCAAAATGAACGGATGGAAGAATGACATTACTGCATGCAACCGCCATCATTTCATCACAACAAGAAGGCGGCAATTGAGCAACACCTTTTAAATTAACTGGCAATCCTGGTGGCGAAAATGGCTCATCATCATTCAAATCGATAATGCCATCAGCATCACTATCCAAAGCAATTCCTTTAGGGCTAACCGGAGCACCCTCTGGCGTATTTTCTTCTTGATCTAGTCTATTTGGAACACCATCTTTGTCATCATCTAAGAGCAATTCTTCAATTGCCTTCTCTGGATCATTTTCCGCAATCTTTTGATAAGTGTAGTGTATCGGGTTTAGCAATGTTGCAGATTCGGTCTTCTTCTTATTTACCAACTTAAATGTTATACCCATAGTCGTATTGGTGTACGTATCAAAATCTCTTGTCAGTCCTCTACTTGTTCGAACTAAACCACCTCCATTACGTGTAGGTAAATTCACATTCGAATTTCCATCTGGTTCTTGCCATCTGTGACCGTCGACCAGATCATCTCTCGTAAACATCATTCTAACTTGGAAATCGAAATTCATCACTCTGTTTAGTCGGACTGTAAAACCAGCACCACCTCCAAAAACAGGCCTGAAACTATAATTATTTATGAAACTTCCATTTTTAGAATCCGGATGTCCTTCGGCAAGGGTTTCATAAACTCCATTTCTCATTGCATCCAACTCCTGTAAAACTTCTCCCTTACTCGCTCCATCTGCGATAGATGTGATACTACCATAGTCATACGGATCACCATTTGCATCTAAATGATCATACCAAGTTTGATAGATAAACCCACCCCCGGTGATGAAGGTATTAAAAACAAACTTTGAACGTTCCTTATGAAAACGGATATTACCAAATGATACAACGGCGTCCATCGTCAAATCATGCGCCACGGTATGTGAGTTGTGGTAAATTAAATTTTGGCTTCCGTTAGGATTATTGTTAATGTAACTAGCTAAATTATAATCAGTTCCCCTAATCAAATCTTCCGTTAATTCAGACTGCTGCCAATCTTGATTCCACATCTCCATAAAGTCATAGTTAAGGCGCATGGAAAACATATATGTAAATGGTTTGATAACTGTTGCTCCAAATGTGTAGCCTGGAATGGTATGCTTACTACCCTTGAAGAATGTTTGATTGACATCACCATTAACTTGGGATATACCACCCCTAATTCCTATTTGCCATGCATTCTTAGGTTTAGCAGGAAAGTAATAATCATCATTCATGTAAGCATCTTGCTGCTTTTTCTTTTTCTTCTTGTCATTAAACTTTTGCTCTACATTATACATTGGCATCGAAGGTGAAGATATTGAGCGTCGATTTTCGAGCGAGTAGGATCCATCTTCTGGTTCTCCAATAAAAACAGATGCATCATCTTTTTTATCGCTTACCTTTTCATCTGAAGACTCTTGCACATCAGAGCTCTTGCTTTTTTTCTTAGTATTTTTTTCATTAATTTCAGCATCTTGAGCAAAAGCACCGGCTGAAATTAAGATGAAAATAAATAATGTAGATAAATTTTTCATAGACTAGTTGATTAATATTAAATATTATAATTAATGAGCAAATTTAAACTTAAAATTGCAGTAAACAAGCTTATGATAAGCTTTTATTAAAAATAGTTAACTTTTAGTGGATAGTTAAAATGAAAATTAGATTGATAATTTTACGCGTTTAAATCTTAAAAAAGTGGTAAATAGTTTAAAATAAAATACAACTGTTATGGATTTATGTTAACGCTTAAAAGAATAATTTTAACTGTTTTAACATCAAATAGTTAAGCAAACAACTCTATTAATTGTATAAGTTTGTATTTTTACATTCTAAATTTACTACCTCAGAATTTCATAGATGATTAAAACAGACATCATAATTATTGGCGCTGGGCCTACTGGACTTTTCACAGTGTTTGAAGCAGGCTTATTAAAGTTGAAATGTCATTTAATTGATACTCTTCCGCAGGCAGGCGGCCAATGCTCAGAAATATATCCAAAAAAGCCAATTTATGATATACCAGGTTTTCCTGAAATACTAGCAGGGGATCTAACAAAAAACTTATTGGAACAATGCAAACAGTTTAAACCGGGTTTCACTCTAGGGGAAAGAGCTGAAGATATCATAACAAATAAAGATGGTACTTTTATTGTCACAACAAATAAAGGAACAAAACATCATGCGCCAGTTGTTGCTATTGCTGGAGGTCTTGGAAGTTTTGAGCCTAAAAAACCCATCTTGGACAGAATAGACTTTTATGAAGATAAAGGAGTTGAATATATTATCAAGGAACCTGAAATATATCGTGGTAAAAAAGTTGTAATTGCCGGTGGCGGCGACTCCGCTTTAGATTGGAGTATTTTCCTAGCAAATATGAATGCCGACGTTACGCTAGTCCATCGAAGAAATGAATTCAGAGGAGCACTAGATTCGGTTGAAAAAGTGCGTGAGTTAAAAAATAAAAATAAAATCAATGTCATAACTCCAGCAGAGGTCACCAAAATTAATGGGCAAGATAAATTGGAAAGTGTAACTATCACAACAAAAAGCGCTGAAACAGAGCTTTTAGCAGATCATTTCATCCCTCTTTTTGGGCTTTCACCTCGGTTAGGTCCGATTGCTAATTGGGGCATCGAAGTTGAGAAAAACGCAATTAAAGTTGATACCTATGATTATCAAACTAATATTCCTGGAATTTTTGCTATTGGGGATGTTAATACGTATCCAGGTAAACTGAAACTTATTTTATGTGGTTTTCATGAAGCAACATTAATGTGCCAATCCGCCCATAAAATCATACATCCAAATAAAAAAAATGTCTTTAGATATACAACGGTTAGTGGAGTTAATGGTTTTGATGGATCTAGAAAGGAAGCGAAAAAGCCAGTGATTCAATCCATAAATAATTAGAAGTGTCAGATATAAATATCTTCATTAAGGATCGAGCTGGCGTATCACATAACATAAAAGCACCAACAGATATATCCATGAATTTAATGGAGGTTATACGCTTGTACGAGTTAGCAGAGGAGGGCACCCTAGGCATTTGCGGGGGAATGGCTATGTGCGCTTCGTGTCAATGTTATATAGAATCACCTCACCCATTACCAAAAATGGAAGCTGAAGAGGAGGCTATGCTGTCAGAGGCTTTTCATGTAAAAGAGAACAGCCGATTAAGTTGTCAGATAAATATCAATGCTAAGTTGAGTGGATTGTCCTTGGAAATAGCTCCAGAATAACTTTTTAAAATAACCTTCAACATCGCCTTTCAATGGGATACGGAAGCTTTCTTAACTTCTTCTTTGATGTCAATATGCTCTTTCGTTTCTACCTTCCACAAAATATACAAAAGCCTTGTTCACGACTTTGTTGCCCCCAGGCGTTGGATAGTTTCCTGTGAAATACCAATCTCCTAAATTTTTTGGACAAGACTTATTCAGGCCCTCTACCGTTTGGAAAATAACTTTCACCTGAGAGAAAATATGTTCAGGTCGAACAATCTCACTAATCTTATCAGATAACTCATCATCTGTAAATAATTCGTACAATTCTTTTACATAGTTTTTGTCTTTCGCTGTACCTTCTTTTAAAGCGTGCTTACATTTTTGGTAAACATCCTCAATTTTACCCATTAATCCCCTTTCTTTTAAAAGAGCTAAAAGTGCCCTAAAAGCAATAAAGTCTTGCATTTTACTCATATCAATACCGTAACAATCTGGATACCGTATTTGAGGAGCAGATGAAACGACAACAATTTTCTTAGGACCCAAACGATCTAAAATTGATAAAATACTTTTTTGTAAGGTAGTCCCTCGAACAATAGAATCGTCCAACATGACGAGCGTGTCTGTATTTCTATTAATTGAATCATAAGTTATATCATACACATGAGAAACCATTTCATCTCTAGCGGCATCATCAGTGATAAAAGTTCTCATCTTAACATCCTTCACCGCAATTTTCTCCACGCGTGGTCTTAAATTAAGTAGATGATTAAGTTCAGCACCTTTTATTTGCGGATTTTTCTCAATTTCTTTTTGTTTGTGTGCATTGATGTGCTCTTCTATTCCTTTCAATAATCCGTAGAAAGCGACTTCAGCGGTATTTGGAATAAAGGAAAATACGGTATTCTCGTAATCATATTCTACCTCTTTCATCACACGCTCTGTGAGTCGATAACCCAAATCCAAACGTTCTTTATAAATTTCCGTATCTGTGCCACGCGAGAAATAGACCCGCTCGAAACTACAAGAAAGAACTTCCTTGGGTTCAACACACTCCTTCAAGTAAATTTGGCCGTCTTTCTTTACGATTAGCGCATTCCCCGGAGGGATTATTTTAACCTTATCAGAATTTACATTAAATGTAGTTTGAATTGCTGGACGCTCAGAAGCTACCACAACAATTTCATCATCTATGTAATAGTATCCCGGACGTATACCATTTGGGTCTCTCAAAACAAAAGAGTCTCCATGACCAACTAAACCTGCCATTAAATAACCTCCATCAAAATCCTTTGCAGACATCCTAAGAATGTTTTCTATGTCCAATTCTTTTTCAATAAAAGTAGACACGGTTTTGTGGTCATAATTTTCAGCTTTATACTTATCAAAAATGCGCTGAACATCACGATCTACGTAGTGGCCAATTTTTTCCATTACCGTAACGGTATCGCGTTTTTGAATAGGGTGCTGTCCTATTTCAACCAAGAAGTTAATCAACTCATCTACATTGGTTAAGTTGAAATTGCCCGCCATGACCAAATTTCTACTTCTCCAATTATTCTTTCTAATAAATGGGTGACAGGATTGAATACTGTTTCCTCCGTGTGTGCCATATCGCAAATGGCCAAGAAATATTTCGCCGGCTGAGGACAAATTGCTTTTCAACCAACTTGCATTCAATTGACTTTTTGATATATGCTTTGTTTTTTCGTTAAACTCTTTAAATACTCTTTTGAAAATATCCTGCAAAGGCTGTTGCTTAACGCTCCTATGTCGATTGATATATTGCTCGCCAGGTTGAGTGTCAAATTTAATGTAAGCTAGGCCCGCACCATCTTGACCTCTATTGTGCTGTTTCTCCATTAATAAGTACATCTTATTTACGGCATAAGAAGCCGTGCCATACTTGTCAATATAATACTGCTGTGGTTTAAGAAGTCTTAAATAGGCAATGCCGCACTCGTGCTTTATAGAATCACTCATAGTTGTAAAAGTGCAAAGGTAGATAAAATGATATTTAATAAGCCAATATTATACAATTGTGGATTACCTTTACAAACATAATTGTTGATAATGGAAAAAGAGACCGTAAAATTTGTTGAAATTTATACCGAAAGCACTCCAAACCCTAAGATGTTGAAGTTTGTGTCTACGAGTGTTTTATTACCGAATGAAATGTTGGAGTGCAAAAGTGTGCAAGAAGCTTCGCTTTCACCTCTTGCTATGGCCTTGTTTGAATTTAAATACATTGATGGTGTGTTTATTTCCAATGATTTTGTTACCCTTTCAAAAAAAGAAACAGAAGAAGAGTGGTTTGAACTAAGTTTTGAATTGAAATCTTTCCTTAAGGAGTATATTTTATCTGATAAAGAAATCGTGAGTCCTGCTTTTTTTGAACAGCAAAAAAATCTAAACGCAGAAAATGCAAAAGTTATTGGCATCGATGCTCAGATAATCGAATTGCTCGATAAATATGTAAAGCCAGCTGTTGAAATGGATGGTGGAAACATCGCTTTTAAATCATTTGACAAGGGTATTGTAACTTTAATTATGCAGGGTGCTTGCTCTGGATGCCCGAGCAGTAGTGCTACTTTGAAAGATGGAATTGAAGCAATGCTGAAAAGAATGATTCCTGAAGTAACTGAAGTTGTTGC
>CAZZMB010000022.1:33368-36364 GCA_964655225.1 uncultured Chitinophagales bacterium
ACAGTGGTTGCCTTGGGTACGTCCTTACCCGAGCTTGCAGTTACAGTAACTGCGGCTCGAAAAAAACAATTTGGAATCGTTTTAGGTAATGTGATGGGCTCCAATATATTTAATTTACTTGCTGTATTAGCAATACCTACAATTGTGGGTGGGTTGAGTCATAGACCTTACTTTGTCGATGACGATGGGTTTAATCAATTTGCAATTCCCCTTATGCTCATTGCGACTTTCCTATTAGTTTTAGTAAGTTTTTTCAAAGTTACTCCACGAAGTTTTGGAGCCCTTTTTTTACTGTTGTATGTATTCTTTTTAGTAGGATCTTTCTTGAAGATTAACCTGTTTTTATTCTTTTAAGTCTTACCCTTTGCTTGCGTATCACTTGGTTCACTCGTCTTAACTGTGGAGTTTTTGATATGCAAATCTCTTTGAGGGAAAGGGATAACGACACCATATCTTCTAAATCCATGATCAATCATAATTCGTAAATCGCTTCGCACATCTTCAATTAGTTGATATTCATTGGACCAAAACAACAATTCAAAGTCAATAGAAGAATTATTGAATTCTACTAAACGAACGAAAGCCCCAGGAAGAACCTTACTGTGCCTTTCTGCACATTCCAATAGCACTCTTTTCACCAATTGAACATCACTGCCATAAGCCACGCCTACCGCAACAGTATATCGAACAGTGTTATTATTGTGACTCAAATTAATTACATTATCTACTGTTATTTTTGAGTTTGGTACAATAATAGAAATATTTCGCCTAGTTGTAATCAAAGATGTTCGAAGTCCAATTTTTTTCACTTCTCCCATCGTATTATGCCCTACTTCTATCCAATCTCCTTTTTGAACAGTCCCTTCCATGAGTAAAATCACTCCAGATGCAAAATCATTAAACGTTTGTTGCAATCCTAAGCCTATTCCAACCAAAAGAGCAGCTCCAGCAGCCCATAGGACTGAAAGTTTAAAGCCCAGGCTTTGAAAGATAAGCATAAATGTAAGCGTATACACCACATACTTAATCAATTGTGCAATTGCATATCTCCGACCAGGATCAACACCTTTTCTTCGGAAATAGGGATTAAGAATTACCTTGTTAAACAGCAAAAAAAGAAGAGGTAGAATGGCTAATACAAATCCGGCAAGAAGAACATTGCCCAAATAAAATACATGCTCATTCCAAGTAAAAAGCTCAAATTGAAAAAACTTCTTCATTCTTATCTACTTTATGAAGACAAAAGTATAAATAATTTAATATTAAAAGAGATTGCCTAAAAAGAATTTACTTGTCCTTAGAAGTCATATCCCAAAGCAAACTGAAAACGTGGCTTATTGACTTTCCCCGTATCATAGCCCCAACCGATATCCGCTCGAATATAATACCCCATTAATTCCATTCTAAAGCCTGTTCCAAAGCCCATTACAATAGGCTCCTTGTAGACGTCTAATCTGGCTAATGCAGTAGGATTCTCCACTGAATTTTGTCTATTCTCTTGGGCTATATTCCCATTGCCAAATGGAGAAAAACCTTCCCAAGCTGTTCCCACATCAAAGAATCCGATAATTTGAAAGTTTTCTAATAAGCTTGATTTTAATTCACGACGACTAAACGTTGAAAAAACGGGGATTCTCAATTCACTATTAATCACTGCAAAACTATTCCCATTTCGAATATTATGTTGAAAGCCATGCATATTAACAGCTAGACTTTGATAGGCATAGTTGTTTTCAGAACTCACAATGGTGTTCTCATTGAACGCTGGCGATAACATACCTTCCGTCCCACCTAAATAATAAACCATTTTATTTGTACCTATTGAAGTACTGTAGGCAAAACGATTAGCCCAAATTATGGTTTTATAAATCTTTTGATAATGTCTTGCATCCACTCCCCAAAGCATTAAATAAGAGTTGTTGAAAATTGGAACCTGCACTTGCTGTTTCAAAATGGTGTCCTCCCGCGTTGGAAACTCTTTTTGAAATTCAAAATATACATTAGCTCTAAATCCGTACTTCACATTCTTTGCAACTGCTAAGGTATGATCGTGCACATACTCCACGCGATTATAGACCCAGTTCTGGCTCCTATTTGCAGTATTCAAGGTCAGGAAATCTGTCGCTTTAACAATGAATCGATCGTTCCTAAAACCAATTTTAATTCGCAGGCTGTTTAACTGATTGAACGGGTAGGTGAATTTTGATTCTACCAAATTCGTTTTTGTGTTCAAAACACCTGCCGTGTTTACATTTACCGTTGGATAAAATATATTTCTTAACTCGCTTAAGTTTTTGTGGTAAAAGGTAAGACTCTTATCCCACCTCTTTTTGTAATTTTCATAGCTTACGAAAAGCTCCATATTTTCAAAAATTCCAATCTTAAAAGGAAGACTTTGGCCATTGACCTGCGGATTTAGATTGCCGAATAAAGGCATACGAATACCTCCATATAATTTATGGTCTTCAAACAAATCAGTAATCCCGAAGCGAAGCATAGGATTTAACCCTGGTTGCGTAAATGTTGGATCTGAAGGGTTGAAAGGCTGATAATTATTTACTAGCAAAGAATTGTCAAGACCCACCGAAACATTATCGGTCATAAATTTAATAAAATACTGCCTTGTTCGACTAAGCTTGTATCCGTCACTCGTGTTTTGAGCAAGACTAGATCCTTCATTTAGCCATGCCTGCCTATGTGCTTCGGACAGTATCTCCCATCCATCAAATTTACTTTGGTACTTGATTACCTTTTTCTCCTCTCGGCTTAAGGTATCTGCTTCCGAAAGCTGAGTTGACGCAATCTTCTTGTTTTGCGCAATCTCAAACTCATCCTTAAGTTGAATCATGAATTTTGAATCTGAAGTTGATTGGTTATAAGTATAATCAATCTCATTTTGGAGAAGAACTGCCGCACCATCGACACTTAAAAGCTCTACTTGAGATTCATTCAACTTCCCAACACTAAGCTCTTCAATATTCCTATTGTATTGTTTA
>CAZZMB010000023.1:0-36049 GCA_964655225.1 uncultured Chitinophagales bacterium
TTATTGGACTGTTTGACATTTACTTAACTGTTTTGTTGGCTTACGATATAATCAAGCGTTCATTTCTCCTTTCATCTTTTTTCGCTCTGCCAGTTGTTTGGAAACCTCTTGCGCTTTTTCTTCAGTGATGTCATAACCCTTCATAATAAGTATAGCCGCAATTACACCAACTATAGGCAAGAGTGTGTAAAATAATCGCATACCTGTAACTGCTGATGACGTCACATTATCTGCATCAAACCCCACTAGCCATAGAATAAAACCTCCTAGGAGAGCGGCGACGCCAAAGCCCATTTTGACCATCCACCAATACACAGCTCCAAGAACTCCTTCTCTCCTCTTTCCTGTTTTGAGTTCATCCAAATCGCAGACATCGGCAGTCATGGACATCATTATTACAAAAAGACTTCCAATACCAAATGAGTGAAAAGGCAGGGCGTAAAGAAATAAAAATGGTTTACCTGGAACGAATAAAAACCAAAAGAGTATGTACCCAATTATTGATATCGATTGCGCAATAATAAATGTTTTCTTTTTTCCTAACTTTTTCGATGCCCAAGTCGTAAGTGGTATAACTATAAATGTAGTAACCACAGCTCCAAGAGAACCGTGAATAGCAGGCCAAAACCCAGCACTACCTGGGTCGCTATTAAACATATAATGCACGATTATTAGAAAGGTAAAAGATGCGATAACATTAAATGAATTAAATATCAAGAATGTTGCAAATGCAATCCTACGGAACTGAATAATTTTGAACGCTTCAAATGCAGTTTTAAAAATATTCACAAAGCTTTTCCCTATATATGTTGCAGTTATTGGCAAAAAATCAGTCCTATCTTCAGTAGATTGACTCTTTATAAATAATGCAGGAATAAGGGCGAAGATAGTGCAAGGAATAGCCACCCATATCGACAGTTCTCTGACTCCCGATCCAGCTCCACCGGGAAACCATGATGGATCATATAAAATCACCCAAAACCAAGGTGCAATAACCCATGCCCACTGCCCAATCCATTGTGCGACTCCCATGATACTTGTACGCTCGTGAAAATCTTCACTCATCTCATAACCCATAGCAACGTAGGGCACACTAAATATAGTGAGTCCCAGATAAAAGACAAAAGACCACAAAATAAAATACCAGAAATTATAGAGTAAGCCATTGCTCTCATAGAGTTGCCACATGGCAATAAAAGAGAGTCCCATTATTATGGAGCCTAAAAATACATATTGTCTACGTCTGCCCCATTTTGACTTTGTATTGTCAGAAATGAATCCCATTAGAGGATCTGTTATTGCATCAAATATTCTGGGAGCAAATTGAATAATCCCCCAAAGCAATGCGGCAAAGCCTAAATCTTGAACCAAAACAATAATAAATACGCCTAAGGATGCAGGAAACATCTGGTTGGCAAGCATTCCAAATCCAAAGGCTATTTTTTGTGAAAATGGAACTTTTGTAAAATTGGTAGTTGCATGGTTACTCATTTGGCATAGGGTTTAAAAGTATAGTTTGAATAGCTTTATTATTAACTCGAATGGAATAATTAAAACCTTCCATTTTTAACCTCAAATCTTTTTTCTCTTCTGACGGATTGAACAACACAACGGCAATGGACCCATCAGGATTTTGAGCGGCGGTGATCATTAAATCTTCATCGGTGTTTTCGATGCCCAGAACTTCCGCTCCTGGCCTAATGAACTTACTAAAATGAACCATAGTATAATAAATAGGCGTGAAATACACTTCATCGGCCTCTTGGTCAACAATAATAGGCGCAACACACCAATTCTTAAACCAATTTGGACCACCTTGACGGTCAAGTACCATATTCCAATCGACCCAACCATCCACATGATTGTTTAGACACCCTATAATATCGCGCGCATATCTGAACACCGGAACATATTTTGGATGCAAGTGTTTGTCTTCTTCTCTTGCCCAATCCCAGCCCCAGTCTGTGGCGACCTTACTCCAATACCAAGCATCATCCTTCCAAGCTGGAACTTCAGAATCCACGCATGCTTCCGTTTGAATCAAGTACTTGTTTGGTGCTTTTCGATGCGCATATTGCAATTCTTCTGGAAAATAATCAAAGGTACTTTCGTACCAATGTATGGCCGTACCATCATAGTATTTTGCAGACTGCTCATCTTGATACATCACATCCACCCATTCCTTAATTCCAGCCCGATTTTGGTCGTATCCAAGTATTACAGACATTCCAAAGCCATCTTTTTCCAATTGCGGACCTAAATGATTTTGAACAAAATCAGTCATCTCTTCTGGGGAGTAGTGCATACTTTCCCAATTATCTCCATTTCCATGCGGCTCATTCTCGACAGTATAGCCCCACAGATCAATTCCTTCTTTTTGATAAGCTTGATGATACTTTGAAAAAAAGAGCGCCCAGGTATCATAATATTCAGGAAGTAATTTGCCGCCTACCCAATCCTTATTGTCTTTCATCCAAGGCGGAGCCGTCCAAGGAGATGCAAACAACTTGAATCCTTCTTTCGAACTCGCCATAGCTGCTTTGATCATTGGAATCAAATCGGCTTGATCTTCTTCAATTGAAAAATACTCAAGCGTTTTATCATCTTCAATAGGAGCATAAGAATATTGATTCAACGAAAAGTCACATGAATTCATGTGTGTTCTACAAAGCGAATAGTTTGCTCCTTCCTCACTAAAATAAGCGTCTATGATTTTTTGGCTATTTTCATCACTTAGCTGATTCAACAAGTAAGCAGAAGATTCTGTAAATGCTCCTCCAAAACCCGTGATTGTTTGAAATTTAGCCTCCTTATTTATGTTGACGACAAGCATGGAGTCAGCCGTTTCAAATTTCTCTAACTTGGTAAGAGCATTGCCTGCAGCAGAAGTTTCATATACTTCTACCGACCATAAATTTTCTTCTTGGTCATTCTGATTATGTTGCATATTACAAGATTGACTTCCCATTAATACCAATAAGATATAGCTAAAGAATTTTTTCATAGAGCTTGATATTCTGGTATTAATATTTCTTTTACGGGTGGTAATTGAACATCCTTCCATAAACTCTCCTTATTTCCGTTGTAAGTTTTAACTAAAGCAACTCCATCTCTACTCAGTCCTTTGAAGACCCCTTTATCAAAAGAATCCCACAATACATATTTGACCTGTCCATGCACATCAAATAATCCAAAATGATTTTCAGAACCTCCAGGGTTATCTGCATCTTTCCAAGGCTCATCAAAAGCTTCAAAGTAGAAACATTTAATTTGCTCCATGCGTGTCCATTCTCTCATCAACTCATGATATTTGCTTTGCTTGTACTCATCACAAGCCAAAGATCCTTGTTTACCATAAAAATCTTCTGAATAACTTGCCCAACCTGTCTCTCCAACATGAATAGGTTTATTTACGCCTAATGCATGCATATAATTTTTGACTGCATAATATTGACTTTTGGAATACTCAACCGAGCGGACCATAGCTGCATCAATTTTTTCTTGATCAGATAAATTTTGTTCATCGTAAAGCGTCCCCCAAAATATAGGATTATAATGCGTGTCGTGCATAGAATAAGTATGCATGGAAATATAATCAACCGCATGAATAAGCTCATTTAATTCTTCCACCTTGTACTGCGCTTCGCCCCCACCCCAAGATGCAAAGTTATCTGAGCTAGTAATCCATAAATCCTTCGGTAGTTTACTTTGTTCTTTGAGGCCCTGTAAGTGGTTGACCCATTTAAGTATTACTTTGGGATAAACATAATACTCCGTTGCCCACTTTACCATCGCTTCATTTCCAACAGAAATAATTTTTACAATATCCGGATGTTCGACAGCTAGCTGAGCGGCTCGTTCAATTTCAATTGCATTCCTTTCGCTTTCCTCTTCGTGAATAGGCTCCAATCCTGTCCAAGCATTTTTACAGTCTATCCATGCACCAAGCATCACGTACATTTCAAAATTTTCGTCTTCAATTTTCAATTCTTCAATTGCTTCGATGGTATTTACCGCATGCGGCATATGTACGTTATATGTCCGTATTACTTTAACTCCTATTGCTGCAAGAATCTTCAAATCCTCTTTTAACTGCGTAATCGAAGGCTGCACGCTCCTTGTATTTTTTCGATAACCCCCGTATGAGATTGCCTTATAATCTGGGTTGGCAAGAATAGCTGCTGCTGTCACTTTTTTCATTCCATCTTCTTTTTTATCATTAAAAACGCACGAATTCAAACTCAGCATTAAAAACATTATAAACAATTTTCCACTGATTCCTATCAACGAGCTAGTCGTTATTATTCGATTGGACTTTGTTTCTTTTTTTTGTCTTCTGTCGTTCATCAGTCGCTTAAGTTGACTTCACCTTAAAACCTCATTCGTTATCTCAACAATAATTTGTGTAATTTCTCCTTTGCGTCTAAAAACCTTTAGACTTGTTTCTATATCCAAATTTAAGGCTGCATAAACCTTAGACTCCCCTTGACAGACTACTGTGATTTTATTGGCAGCGGATACTTGATAAACCACAGGAATCTGACAATAGGTAAATGCCAAAGTATTATCTGCCAAATCTATTTGCTGTGCTTTACCGTGAACATCAATATATTTGAAAGTGCTTGGTTGAAGCAGAAACTCTTCTCTACGCAGCAAACGAGGATTAAAATATAGTTTCCCCTGTTTTGCATAAACACCTAATTCTCCCCAATGCGCGAGTATATCTTCTTTTACTTGGCCGGTCATCCCCGGCTGCTGAGCTCCTCGACCCGCTGGAGTATGTGAGTACGGGTCAGTTGGAAATGCTCCGTATAGCTGTGGCGACTTGTGGACGCCAATACCGGCTTGAATTTCATAATAATGCTCGAGCAGTTTACCTATAGTTTTATGATCCTCGTTTTGATCTATCGCATGCAAACTACATTCTTGTGCAGCGAGAAGTAACTTGGATACCATATGCCAATAAATTGATCCGAGCCCTTCAAATCCAAAAAATGTACCTGATCGCCCAGTAAAGGCTTTATGATTAAAAACATCTTCAAAAATGGTGAGAATAGTTTCCATTTCGGCATTTGCTAGAATGCTCCATTCCGGTTTTTTTATTTCATTAATTACCAACTTCAAATCTTCAACAAAACCAAAATCACCATTAAAATGGTATTGCCCTTGAACATCCTTTTCGATAATGCTTCTGTCATTAGCTTCAAGCATTTGCTGCAATAATTGAGAGGAGTTCACTGCATCTTTTGGAATACTATTTTTCTTTAAAAAACCTTTTAGATTTTTATTGGGATACAAGATGTAGCTATATTGATCTTCTCTAAACAAAGCGCTCTTCTTTAAAGCATCTAGGACATCCAGAGACTCTTTGGGTTGCAGATATTTTGCACTTAACACAGCAGCCTGCCCCTCTAACATTTCACTTAAGTGTGCAATTGAAACTCCATTGTTTTTTCGAGTCATTAGATTATAAGCGTGAAACATTCCATCTTCTCGTCTATTTGCTTCTATACTATGTTGGATAAAGGCTAAACTTATGCGCGTAAAGTTTTTCAATCCTGCAATAGATATACTCCGCTTCTTCCCCCAAAATCCTTGACCATAGACATGCCCACGAAAATCTGATGCCGTCTCCCCCAAGCTATCGATTAGAGCCCTTCTATCCTTATCCGAAATCTTTTGCTCTAAGCGGTCTTCATTATCTAGTAAGGTTTTTCTAACTCCCTTGTAGAAATCCATTAGTTCGCTGGAAATTTTCACATTTTCCTTAGCTGTTTTTTCTAAAAGATCTTGGAAAAACAAAAGGAATCTGTGCAGATAATAAAGGGTCACCATAGATACTCCATTTCCAACAAGCGCATTATTAGCATCATTCCATTCTGGCCGCTGAGTATTCATCCAAATACCGCCCTCTGGAATAAAGTTGGACAGTTTCGCCAAAACGGTGGCTAATATTTTTTCGATAAAATTGACACGGTAAATCTCATTTTTTTCATCGGTCAATAAAGCGCCATCCGATCCAAAATCAGTTCGTCTATCCCTAATCTGTTGATCTAAATCATGGTCAAAATCAATCGTATCTTTAGGGTTTTGAATAATATCACCGTAAGGCTTGATTCGATAAGGCACATTGGCATAAACAAAAATTTCTTGATCCAAATAAGTATCCAATTTATCGGGCATTCGATCTTGCATAAACTCCAAGAACTTCAGTAAATATATAATTTGATGATCGCCCCAGTAGCCAATGTATGACCAAGGGTCATCCGGCTCAATAGTTTCCCAATCAAAGCCATCCTTTGTTACTCGGTATGGATTGTATCCATCAAAGGTAGTTGCGTTCAAGAACTTAAAAATCATCCCTTCCATGAAAGACGGATAGGCATGAGCGAGTGCTTCCCAATTTTGGAAAATATCTCTCCAATTACCTTCGTAATCTAAAATTTTTGCACCGGTTTGCTCATGCTGTGTATTGATGGAAAACTTATTCCAAGGTCGACTTGGATCTCCATGTCTTCTACTAAATTTGAGTGGTAAATATTCTGCAATAATTCGTTCAAGATCAAGACTTTTAGTTTGTTTGGTAAGTTCTTTCAATTCAAAAAGGTCAAAGTGCTCAGGCAATTCTTGAATCAGCTTGTTTTGAGCTGTAAAAACTTGCTTATTTGCATACTCCACAAAAAGGCTAAAATCTTCCTTTTCTATTTGATAGTTGAAATCAAAAATTCCACCACGCATGATATTAAACAATACATTTGAAAAATGGCGAGCATCATTGAGAGGATCTGTAGTTTGTTGAATACCGTCCGCAGAAGCATTTAAGCCAATCAATTTTTCTGTTCCAGAATGAATATTCTTGTCTATTTTACTCCAAAGGGATGAATCTTTAGTAATTCTATCTATCAAGGAAATGACATTGGATTGACTTTGATTCACATTGGCAATAAAATTCCAAGATTTACTTTCTTTGGCAGCCAGCTCTATATTATTAACAAGGAAATATGCTCCTTTTTCGCCTTTGACATCATTTTCTCCGTTCAATTTTTCGCCCTTTCTAAAAGCATCCAATTGAAGAGAGGAAAGTAAATGCTTACTCTCTGGCAAACCCGAACTCCAAACTACATTCGCTTTTAGTGCCTCTCTTGGTTCTGCCTTATCCACGATCATCGCACTAAGAGCGTACATTGCCAGGCCACTTTCAGCATCAAGTTCATTTCGTTTATATGCATCAACTAAATTACTCGCCCGATTTTGCAACTCGCTACCTACTCCTTGTGGTAAAACATTTTGTAAACCATCCAAAAGTTCTATACTGCAAGCTAAATCAGCTAAATTTTCTAAAGTGGATGTCTTTACAAATCCAAACTCAGCGGAAGAACTCCATTTATATCGGAAACATAAATCGAGATCATGATTGATCTCTTCAAAAATAACAGCGTTTCCGTATACACTTTTGTACAAATTATTTGTGCACCTATAAGACCCCGCATTCCTCATCGAAAATGGCTCCCATGTTGCGACCTTATCCTTAAATACTTTGACTATTGTTTTGCTTCCCGTTTCTTCTGAGGATTCTGTTATTTTATCAACCGTATAATAAGGGAATAAGGCATTTTCTGCATCTTTCCTACCCGCACTAATCCCTCCATTACTCGCAATAAACAACCAATGATTGCCTGGACTCACAATACTCATAAAGAAAGGAGGCATTTGGTCAACATTTTCAATTTTAAAAAATGTCATTCCATGAATATCTACAGACTTAATGGCGGTATCATTATTCATAGCTTCTTTTGTACTCATAGGTATCATAATTAGGTAGTACTTTGCAAAGGATGCTCAACGCAATAGATGCCCCTATGCATTATATAAATTCTAGATGGATATTTTAAAATGCTGGCTATATTTCCTTATAAACTCTAACATAATCGACTAGCATTCTCTGAGGAAATGGAGTCCCAGTTGTTGGGAAACCAGCAAATCCACCACCTACAGCTACGTTCAGTAACATATAAAATGAATTGTTGTATACCCATTCTCCAGCAATATCTTCCGAAGTCACTTGATTGTACAAAACATCATCTACAAAGAAATCAATGTAATCTTTGCCCCATTCTACTGCATAAATATGGAAATCTGTATCCAAACGATCATTTCCTAAGTTGTAAGCTTCCGTTACTGCTTCACCGTCAGAGTATCCTGGTCCATGCAAACTCCCGTACATTATATTGGGTGCTTGACCACGGACCTCTAAAATATCAATTTCGCCACATTGAGGCCAACTTACTTCATCAATGTTTGAACCTAACATCCAAAATGCTGGCCATATACCAGGTCCAAAAGGAATTTTAATATTCGCTTCTATACGTCCATATTTAGTAGTAAACAAGCCTTTTGTTTTCACTCTTCCTGAGGTAAAAGACGAACCTCCAAAAGCCTCATTCATAGCGGTAATCACCAAATTTCCTAGACCGTCTAGCGAAACATTTTCAGGAAGATCTCTGTAGGTCTGCAACTCCGAGTTCCCCCAACCATCAATTCCCGTCCCTAGGTCATAGGTCCATTTACTTGAATCAGGAAGATCTCCATACTGCCCCTCAAACTCATCGCTCCAAACTAAATTGTATTCTCTAGCTCGAAAGTCAGAGGAGCCATCCTTGTTGCAAGAGCTAAAACACAATACAAACATAAAAGCCATGCACGAGAAAAAGGTCTTATTGAGTTTAGTCAAAATTAAATATTTCATATTACTAATTATTTTTATCATCTAGTTGTAAAAGAATACATTATCGAGAAAAAAGTTTGGTAGCTCATTTCCCTCATATATCAGCAGACCTAAAGCATTTTTCGAACTTAATCCATTCAATGGAATATCTATACTATTCCAAACACCTGAACTTAAATCCAAATCGGTAAAACTTTCAATTATGTCTGCATCATCTCCTCCTCCATCCGAACCATCCGGACCAAAGTCACGTATGGTGATATTCAAGCTAGTCGAAGACTGAACTGCAACAGGAATAAATAAATCTAAATGAAGGTGAGTCATTGCCGAGGCATCTATTGTAGGATTAGAAAACTGATTACCCACAAAATTAAATTCAACATAATTTAAAATATTATCGCCATTAATAGCAAAATCTTCCGAGCGAGTAGTTTGGAAAGGTTCCCAATATCCATTAAAAAAATCAACTGGAACGTTGTTGTAGTGGTCACTATATAAAGAAACTACATTAGCTTGGTCATAAATTGGTGTTGGCGCAGAGCTAAAACTCCCTTGAACATTAAGGGTTAAACTTCCATCTGCCTCCACCCCGTCTATATATCCCCTAATCAAGGCCAAACCAGGACCGACTATTTTGATCTTATTATCTGCATCGATTTGAACAACAGATTCATTTCCGGAGCTCAAAGAAAAATATCCAGGTTGGATATTATAATCTTTAAAAACCCCATCTGGCTGATTAATAGAATAGCTGACATTTTCAATATTAACATCAATACCCTGGTAAGCTAGTTTGACAACATCATCCCCACCCATTATTGTAGCTCTTGGGTGAGCGAGTAAGCCCGTCTTTTCAAACTTAATTTCATCTAACCAAAACGTATATCCCAGGCCATTCTCTGGTCCCTCAGCAAAATACAGCAAGCCTTTTTCACTGCTTAGTTTACTTGCATCAGGAATTGGAATATAGTACTTTTTCCAGTTAGTGTTCACATCAATTGAAGTTGATACTTCGTATAAGTCTTCTCCAAAAGAGATTCCAAAACCGATGGCATCAATTGTTGCTGACTTTGTTGCCTTAGCATAAAAAGTAAGCGCATTATACCCAGATAAATCCCGACCATCTCCTACGAAGAAAGTACCTCCTGTATATGATCCATCAGAGGAGTTCACTTCAGGCACTGCGAATCGCATAGCAGATGCAGAGCCTCCGTAAGTCACTTCACTCGTCACATCAAATGCTGTAAATGAAGCACCTTGGAATACAGCATATTGCAAACCACTGCTAAAATTGTCTATGAAAACATCAGGATTATTTGAAAAAGAAGGTGATTTAAAATCAGCTTCATCTGGTTTGCAAGCAGCAAGCACAACAATGATGAAAGCAAGTAATCCGATTGCTTTGATGTTATTTAATTTATTCATAATTTATTTTTTACTCAGCCAACTATAATTTTTACCTCTACGGTTTTTAATCAACCAAAGAAAGCATTCAAAGTTTATTAATTAATTATCTATCTCCACCTATATTTAATTGAATATATGCTCTTATTTCCCATTCACTTCCTCTATCAAACCCGGCAAGGTTACTCACACACACTATATTCCCATTTACATCTGTGGTGGTAGCTGGGCAATATCGATTCGAGTATTGATCCAATGCGCGCCAGGTACCCAAAACTCCAATTTTAGTTTGAGGAATATATAGCCACGAAGGCTTACCTAAAACAGTGGAAATATCTAAGGTGAATTGAAGCGGGAAAGTTAAGTTGAAATCTCTGTGATAATCATAAGGTCCCCAGTCATTAATTTTCATGCCATAGTTCACTTTCAATTGTTTGTAAATCAATCTCACATCACCTCCAAAACGGTTGAAACTTCGCTCGCTGTCGCCATTGGCCTGCGCCTTACCTGCATAGAAGTTTCCAATAATTCCGAAATCTGGATTAATTTTCGAAACAATTCGTGCATGCGCTTCCCATAAATCCTGTGCTGGGGCTGCTCCTGGAAATGCAAAAATAGTTCTACCATCTTGTAAAATACCAATGGAGGCATCTTGGGAAGTTGGAAGGTGCCTAAAAATAAATCCTGCACTTGCGGCAAACTTTGCATCCTCTGCAAAATCATTGTCCCATTCGTACATGTATGAACCAGGAGTTGGATCAAAGGTTAACAATATCTCACCACCGATTTGCTCGCGATTTCCTCTAACTACAAAGGGATCATCAATAATATTTCTTAATCTTGCTGGAGCTGCAAGGCCAGCAACCATTGGCCCCTCTATTGGTCTTTGCCACAAAAAGTTAGGTGCAATTTGGAAGTCACCTACCATTAAGGTTAAACCAGTTAAGAAGTTGTATTGATTACCACTTCCACTATCCTTTAATCTCCAGCCTGTAAAAGTTAGGGTGTTGTCTGCTCCTCCATTGGCGACTAAACCTTGAGCAGCTCCTTGAGCATACCAATTGAATCGCCCTCCAGTATAAGTAACTTTTGCCTTTCCACCCCAGTTGTCTTGTGGTTTAATTGTCGTTTCGAATACTTGCGGATTATTATCCTCTCCTCTTAGCACTTGGTAAGCCCTTCCATTCAATGGATTTCCTCCCCAAATTCCACCAAGTCCTACACCAAATTTACCATAATCGGCATGGACATACATTGTTGCTCTTCGGGTTTTAGGTTGAGGTATCGCAAAGGAACTTTCAGTATTACCTCGCTGCGTGATGTCTTCATGAAAAATACCGGCTAGCTCATAATTTTTAAATTCTCTTTGATATTTCACCAATAATGCTGGGTTGGCCCCCCACCATAATTCGGGACCAAAAGCAATCTTTAAACCCCTGAAGTATTTTTTTCCCTCGAGCTCTAAACCCAAAGGAGCATTACCATTATAAGTGTCAATATTGGGCCCATAGTATGCTTCAGGATACAAACCGAAAAAGTCGCCCTCATATCCCCAATGAAAATGTCCTGTTCGATAGAAAGCATCTAAATTAAATAACTTATGATTCCAGTTAAAGCTTGCGCTGTATACTTGAAAACGATTGACATCTTGTAATTCCACTGGGCCATTTGAGCTATTTACCGTAATCGGACGACCGCGATTCTCATAAAAGATCTCATCTATTGGATTTTGTGCAACATTGCCCAGCATATTAAACTCTACATTGGCGCTAACATTGGGTGCTGGATTGGCTTGTATACCAACAAAAAAGGATTGCATATGATCAAAGCCCAATTGGTCAGGATACTGTTGAACATTTGGATCTACACTGTTGGGAGTTGATACTCTATTTCCACCAGTATTAAAAGTGGTGAATCTAGCTGAAAAACGGCTCAACTGAATATACTTATTTTTTCCACTTTGCATGGCGGCTTTGTCTCCTCTAGCTTTGAGAACTGACTCTGCAATCTGTACTTCCTTATTGAAATAGTTTTCTAATTCTGCCGTCCCATTGGCTGTATCGTAAGGGTTGAATTCATGAACTTCTTTCAAAGCATAATAAGCTGCACGGGGATATAATTCGTAAAGCCCACTAACCTCAGTTGCTCCTTTAGCACAAATACCAAACCACTCCTCGTTCATGTTATTTTCCCCTTCTTTGTAATCCATTTGGTATCCACCATTGGACCAAGAAGCATTATTATCATGCACACTCAAATTCTTCGTTTGCCCAAACTTCCACCAACCATCACTAAATTGAAAGGTAAATCCTCCTATTGAATTACCTGCACCACCAATTCCCGCAGCATTTGAATAAATTTCTTTCCAGTTGCCAACCATGTAGTAAGCTTGAGCTTCTTGATCCTCATTATTTTCCATGGCATTAAAAGCATCTGCCCCAAACTCCGTAAACATTAATGGTTTACCGTATTCATTTTTTACTCTATCAAAGGCATCTCTAAAAGACACGCCTCGATACATGTTGGTTCCGAAAATATCTATATCAGGACATTTCTCTGCTATAATATCAATGAATAATAGGTCTCCATTGCATAGTGCTACCGGATGATTGCCATCAATCTCCTTAATCGCAAGTGCACCCCGATTAAACATTTCATAAAGTCCTCTTGCTCTTAAGGTTGATTTCCTTTCATCCACAGGAATATCTTCGGTTTCTGCACCATCCCAGAACAAACCATAATTATTTTCATTTCCAAGCAAAAACATCAGCAATCCGGGAGTATTTTTATATTCCTCCGCCATTTCTCTCACTTCCTCTATCAGCATCGCTTGAGCCTTAGGATTGTCATAATCTGTAATTCCTACCCAAGCGCCTTCAATGGTTAAGCCATATCGGCCAAATGAGTGATTAAGCATCGTATAAATTCCAAAATTATTATAGATGTAGGTAATCCATCTCGAAGGAATTCCAGTGTATACTCTTATGGTATTGACACCCATATTTTTAAGCAACCCCATTTCAGCATTTAGAGCTGACTTGATAAAATTATCAGATTGATTCCATAAGCTATAAGTATAATTCGTGCCTATTGGCAAGTAATCCCAATTCACTCCATTAATCATTAAATCTTGGCTATCTACATTCAATCTAAACCCACCATTGGAACTTTGGATATCCACCTGATTAGGTTGCGCGGAAAGCGCAATAGAGACAAAAAGGCATACAAAAAAGGAGAAATGCTTCATAAATTGTTTCGATTTGGTTAATGTTAGAAAAATAAAACTTCAATGTATCAAAAAACCTGATGAAATTTTAAAAATTCAGAATTAAATGTAGTGCTTTTTTTTGAAAGTGTCAAAAATACACTAATTGGAAGTTTATAAATATTTTTACTATATTCAAACTCTTATTTTCCTCAAAGACACCATTATGAAAACCAACTCTAATCGCAAACCTCAAATCAATCCAAATGTCTCCGTAGATTGTGTGGTCTTTGGATACTCTAATGAGGTTTTAAAAGTTCTCTTAATTAAACGGAAAGCCATCAAGAATGTAAGCACCGAGCAATTTGCTATCCCTGGCGATTTGGTCAATCAAGACGAAAGTCTAAATGCTGCAGCTGAAAAAATACTTTATGGACTAACCAATATTGAGGGTATATACTTGAAACAGTTTCATACGTTTGGCGATCCCAATAGAGTGAGCGCCCTTAAAGACCAAGAATGGCTTCGAGCGTTTAGAAAAGAGCCCGAAGCTCGAGTTATAACGGTAGCCTATTATGCCTTAGTTAAATCGGAAGATTATACGCCAACCCCCTCCTCTTTTGCCGGTGAGACTCAATGGACTCCTATTCATGAAATACCAACATTGGCATTCGATCACAACTTAATCGTAGAAGCTGCTTATAAGCATTTGAAGGATAACTTAATTGACAAGCGAATTGGTTTTGAATTACTTCCAGAGAAATTCACCCTAAGTCAATTACAGAAATTTTACGAAGCAATTCTAAATGTAAGCTATGATAAACGAAACTTTAGAAAAAACTTGAAGACGAAAACCTACCTAAAAAAGCTGGATGAAAAATTAAAAGGGCAAGCACATAGACCTGCAAATTTATACATTTACAAGGAAGACTAAAGTTCGATTTGATCCATAAGAAAGCTTGTTATTTGATTTTAACTGATTCTAAATTTTTATGATATTCCATTAGTTTAAAGACCGGCTTTCTAAAAAATTCTCCAAAACTCAAGCCGAACTCACTCCCAACATACTCTATTTCATCTTGAAAAAAATAAGCTATAGAGCCTACGAAACTAATCTTAATATCCGTGTATTTATCAAAGCAACAAATATGCTTTTCAATAAACTCCCTGAACCCTTTTTTGACTATGAGCTGAATATAAGAATGTTGTTTATTTGCAGAATAGAATTCCATAAAACTTGCCAGATATACATTAGCCCTCGCAGAGCTGTATGTCTTAGCGGTAAACTCCGCATGGGATAGATTATAGGTTTCCTTAAAAGCTTTGGCTAAGTCCTCAGGCAGCTGCTTATTGAAATAGGCATTTAACAGGATTTTACCGAAATAACAACCACTAGCTTCATCACCGACAATGTAACCTAAAGGAGGATTTGATTCTGTTAATGTTTCCCCATCATAATAACAAGCGTTAGATCCTGTCCCAAGAATACAAGAGATACAAGGCTCTCCTTTGTATGCAACCAATGCACTAGCCATTAGGTCATGCTCAACTTCGATGACGGCATTTGGGAAAAATCGCTCCAAACCATTGAACACAATTTTGGAATAATGATTAGTCGAGCATCCTGCACCATAGAACCAAACTTTATTGATAGAATGCTTATGTTCATTCAAGAAAGTATTCAACTTTAAATCCCCATAAATAAAATACTCATCATGAAAATATGGATTATACCCTGAGGTTTGCTCATGATTTACTACGTCCCAATCATCATTTAAAACTAGCCAATCGCATTTAGTTGATCCGCTTTCTGCAATTATTATCATATTAATTTGGGTTTATAAACTTTGGTTTACTTATCTAATCAAGGTTACTGTTCCACTTCGAATCATTCTATCAGCCATTCCAAAAGGCAGTGCTTCGATGTAATATATATATGCGCCTATAGGACATTTCTTTTGCTTTTTACTATTCCCAGTCCATTCGGATTCTTCATTGACACCAGAGAAAATTAACTCTCCCCACCGATTGTAAATTTGCATTTCAGTTTCTTGAAACTCCTCTTTATTCACTATACGGAATACGTCATTTACTCCATCTAAATTAGGAGAAAATGCATCTGGAATTTGTATGGCTAAATTCAAGGGTAAGCCAAAAACTGTGACCGTATCTAAACCTATGCAAATACCCTCAGTAAGTTCTAAATAGAAAGTCTGAATAGGTTCAGAAACCACGAATTCAAAACTCGCTTCGGTGCTATAAATACTATCCATAGAAAACCATGAAAATCCAAAACTTGAAGAAAGCTCATTGGATTCAAGAGTGAGAATCTGCTCATAGGATATGACTACATCACTCCCTGCATTAGCATCGGGAAGAGGATTGACCACTAGGCTAGTTTGTCTTACATCTGGACATATCAACCCAGTAATCTCTTCAAAATATATACCGGTTTGGCTTTGCCATTGACCTGCAATGAAGATACTATCATTTTGACATATCTCTTGCGTTTCAAAAATGGTGTCAACTGGAAAAAAAATTAAGGTTGTTTCAATAAATTCACTGCAATTAGGTGTTGACGTGATATCATAAAAAGTGCCTTCATTAAATTGCCAAGCTCCACCCACAAATAAGCTATCGGCAGGACAAATCTCCTCAAGAACTTGAATGGTATCGCTAGGTGCACTGCTCACAAGTATAGTATCACGATACTCACAAACTTCAAAAAGCGAAATATCATCAAAGGCAAAGTCATTTCCATTACCGGATAGTTCTAAATCATATAAACAAAAACTAACACTTGCCGAGGCAGGGCTTGTCCATAAAGCTACTCTTTCTTGCCATATACAAGGCCCGAAAGGTGCAAGATTAGTGCTGATTGTCGCCCCGTTGATTTTTAACTGAATGTTGGATAAAATATTTGATCCGGTTACTGATTGTATCCAATAAGAAAATTGATATTTGCTTCCTGCTTGTACATTTATGTCTTGACACCAAATTGCATCCGTTCCCCCATTAAATGCCGAACCATCGATGACCATCATATTTCCATTGCCCGAAGAATGATCAGTGCAAGGATCAAATGGATTAAACCATATATTTGGATTACTGATCACACCATACGAAGCCTGAGGACCAAAAACATCCGCTATTGGATAATAGGTGTAATCTGAGCCAAATAGCGTATTTCCTAATTCAAAATCTCCGTTAACAACTAAATTGCTGCTCCCGATTTGAGTTGCGGTGCAAAAATAAGTCCCGGGTGTATTGACCGTAATGGTACTTAAGCCACTATTGTCATGCCATTGGTAGTTATCGTAAATATTATTAATTACCAGAGATAACTGGTCATTAACACATATTGAGGTATCATTACCAAGGTTAAAACTTTGATTACACTGCGCGAAAGTTCTCTCGATCAAAGCTAGTGAACAAAGAAAAATAATCTTATTGAATGACATGATGAATAAGTTAGTGTACTTCAAACACTAAATTTAATTTAATAAGCTCAAAATTCAAAATTAGATGCCTGCTAACTTTTAAAAACTACTAATTTCCAAGAATTCGTTCCCACAAAAAAACCATCATTTCCTCGGCTTGACCTTTTTCAGGGCCACCTAAAGTTCCTCGTAGAACATATCCATCCGTCTCATTGTAATCCAAGACAAAACGAAAAGGAAAATCGCTTGCCTCATCACCTTTTCCATAAAATGTACCAAAGCGAAGATCGTTATACTGCAATTGATTGCCAATGGGCATTACGGAATAATAATCCTTACTGAATTTCCTCAACTCAAGAATCGTTGGGTCATCATTGAATCCTTCGATAACACTATGATTTTTTTCAATTCGGACAAACTCAATATCTTTGCTATCGAACCAGGAATAAAGGGCGGTATAAAAAGCATCTTCATTTTCTAACATACAGCTCCATAACACATTATTTAAGATCGATGGATTGGTTATGTAACGATCTACTTCTATGTTTTGCGCCTGCATAGCCTGTTCAAACTTTGCATTAATAAGTTGTTTATTTAATACTGTGAATAAGAGGTAACTCGAACTTAAACCAATACCCAAATATGCCCAAAATCTACGTTTTTGTGAATCTCTATTAAATCTTGAAGCAATAATCAAACAAATCAAAAATGGGATGGTATAAAATGGATCAGCGACAGATATAGTTGCCCATGCAATTCTGGTTTCAGAAAATGGAGCAAACAGCTCCGTACCATACATGGTAAAACAATCCAATATAGGATGGGTAAACAGCCCCCAAAAGAAGAGCCATTGCCATTGTCTCAGGCTTGCTTGAGGACGAGGGTTTTTTCTTCGCTGGTCTAAATATTTGTATAACAAATGCACCAAATACCCTAGCAATAGGGCACCAAAAACACTAAATGTTAGGGAGTGACTTATTCCACGGTGAAAGGAAATATTGTCAATACTACTTAGAAAAAAGCGCCCGAGTACGTCCAAATCAGGTATAGTCCCAGCCAGCGAACCCCAGAGCATAGCTCGGTTTCCAATTTTCTTGCCAAGTACAGCTTCCCCTGCCGCAGCGCCTAGTATTATTTGTGTTATTGAGTCCATTTTGAGATTGTAAATCTACAATAAGTTTGATCAGATTATTGTACTTAAGGAAGCAAATTATCAATAAATTAAGACGCATTAATCCGAGTAGATATGAATGAGGTTTAATCAAACAGCAAGCTATCTAATTAAGGTTACATTTCCAGTAATGGTTTGTGATGAAGCTTGATCATCAAAAGTAAAGTTTACATAAAACAATTAAAAATCAACCCGTAAAGCATTGCTTTAGCGCAAGAAAAATCAAACTAAGAGCTTCTCAACAAAATAATTGAGCATGTTTTCAACTTCAGTATTTTCATTATCCACGATGGATGCATCCGTCAATCGGGGTAAGTGTTGAGCAAAAAAGATGTGATTGTTTGTCATTTCAAACAAGTTGGTTGCTAAAGTGTAAGGATATTTGAAACTGGGATTCACCTCCGTTATGACTGCAGAAACTGTATATGCCAAGTCCTTGTAACTTTTAAAAAATCCTTTTGAATTTTCAGCATCTACATCCTTGGTATGATAAACCTTCATACCTTCAGAGTTGACTATTCGTTGTAGTTTACTTTCATTGACATACTCAACCAAAGGGTTTTCGTTAGATGCAGCCACAAAAGAATGAATAATAATACTAAGCTTTGCTTTAGAATCAGTAATATTGATCGTATTAATTCGAATGAGATAGTTCACCCATTCCCAATACCAATTGACCAGGTAAAGAAATAATATATGTTTATTGACAAAGTATCTATAGATTGAGGCCTCTGTGGAATTAATCTTAATCGCTAATTTCTTGAAAGTAAAGGATTCAATGCCAAACTCATCAATAAGGAGAATACTATATTTAATAATATTTCTACCCAACTCTGAATCTTGGGGATCCCTCAGGTAAAGGCCTTCATTTAATGAGATTTTTATTCCTACACTCATGTATATCCAATTTTGGAAATAGTCCTAGCTATTTTAAACCAGCTAATTACTTTGCAAAGGTATGAAAGTTTAAATATTATTAATGATAGTATTACTATTATTAGTGAAAGTTTAATTAAATTTGTGTTTGATTTTAAAAATATACATGAATGAATAGTAGTATTTTAAGCAATCTCAAGAATGATATTCCCGCAAGTATTGTCGTCTTCTTTGTTGCATTGCCCTTGTGTCTCGGAATAGCATTAGCTAGCGGGGCACCATTATTTGCAGGCTTGATAGCTGGCATAATTGGGGGCATACTAGTGGGAGCCCTAAGTGGTTCAAAAATAGGGGTTAGTGGTCCTGCGGCAGGACTAGCTGCCATTGTTTTGACCTCGATAACATCCTTAGGGGGTTATGAAAACTTCTTAGTGGCAGTCGTTTTAGGTGGGATTATTCAAATTATTTTTGGAGTTCTGCGTGCAGGAGTAATAGGATATTACTTCCCTTCATCTGTCATAAAAGGAATGCTGAGTGGTATTGGAATCATCATTATTCTAAAGCAAATCCCTCATTTCTTTGGATACGATGCCGCCCCAGAAGGGGATTTTGCCTTTTTCCAAGTTGATGGTCAGAATACTTTTTCTGAGTTGGTTAATATGGTTAACTACATTCAGCCCGGCTCTGCATTGATAGGGATAGTTGCATTGGCTATATTAATTCTTTGGGATCAAGTCTTATCCAACAAAGGTAGGTTCTTCAAGCTAGTTCAAGGCCCTTTAGTTGCGGTGTTAGTAGGTATTGTTTTCTTTCTTGTTACACAATCGAATGCGCTCTTCGCTATTGGGTCAACACATTTGGTTAGTGTACCAATACCTGACAGTTTATCTTCATTCATTGGGCAGTTTAGTTTCCCCAATTTTAATGCCCTAAGCAATATAGATGTATGGGTTGTAGCATTCACTATAGCCTTAGTAGCTAGTTTAGAAACTCTTTTGTGCGTTGAAGCCACAGACAAATTAGATCCACATAAAAATATTACCCCGACTAACCGTGAATTATTTGCACAAGGAACAGGAAATATTATTTCTGGTATGATTGGTGGATTGCCAATAACACAAGTTATTGTGCGTAGCTCTGCAAATGTTCAATCGGGTGGTAAAACAAAAGCTTCAGCCATTATTCATGGTTTCTTGTTACTTATATCAGTGATTATTATTCCTGGCTTATTGAACATGATTCCCTTATCTGTTCTAGCAGCTATTCTACTCATAGTGGGTTACAAATTAGCCAAACCTGAGCTGTTCAAGAAAATGTATGATTTGGGGTGGACGCAATTCGTGCCATTCGTTGTTACAGTTTTAGGAATTGTTTTCATAGATTTATTATATGGTATCGGTCTAGGTTTGTCTGTAGGGATTGTAGTCATTCTTTATAAGAGTTACAGAAATTCACACTTCCTGCATAAGGAAGCTACAGAGCAAGGCGGTGGCTTATTGAAGATAACCTTAGCCGAAGAGGTAACTTTCTTTAATAAAGGCGCAATTTTGACTGAATTAGACAACTTGCCAAGTAACTCAAAATTAGAGTTGGACGTACGAAAAACTAAGTATTTAGACAATGATATCATCGAAATTTTAGAAGATTTCGCATTCAAAGCAAAAGAACGAAATATCGATATTAAATTAGTTTCCGAGAGAGGAATTATAGATAACCCTCCAAGCTATATTGAATTTTTTAAACTTCGGCCAAAACCGGAATTATTTTAAAGGATTAAACCAAAAATATGAAAGCGCATACTAAAGAAACACAATCGACAATGACACCTGACCAATCTTTGAAAAGCCTTCAAGAGGGTAATCATAGATTTCAGGAAAATAAAAAAGCCAATAGGAATCTATTGGAGCAAGTCAAAGACACGAGTGCCGGTCAATTTCCTTTTGCTACTATATTGAGTTGTATCGATTCGAGAGTTTCCTCTGAACTGATTTTTGATCAAGGGATCGGTGATATTTTTAGTGTTAGAATTGCAGGGAACTTTGTAAATTCGGATATCTTAGGTAGTATGGAGTTTGCTTGTAAACTTGCAGGAACCTCTCTAATCGTGGTTTTAGGCCATACGGCGTGTGGAGCAGTAAAAGGTGCATGTGATGATGCCGAGCTAGGGAATCTAACCGGAATGCTAGGTAAGATTAAGCCTGCTGTTGAGGCAGTTGCTGAACCGACAGACAAGGCCTTACGCAATTCATCAAATATTGAATTTGTCAATCATGTTTCGGCCAAAAATGTAGAATTAACGATAGCTAAAATTTTAGCGGAAAGTGAAGTATTAGCTGAAATGCAAAAAGAAGGGAGCCTTAAAATCGTGGGTGCTATGTACAATATAGCCAATGGAGAAGTTGTCTTTTATGAGTAATGCACCTGCCCTATATCGAGTATTCATTTTCCTTTTCTTGAGTTGTCTTTTTACACCAAGATTTTTACAAGCACAGGAAAGTGATTTTGGTAATTGGTTAATCTATATTGGAAGTAAAAAGGTCAAAAATAAGTTCAACATTCATCATGAAGTTCAATACAGGAACTACAATGCAGTTGGTGATCTCGAGCAGCTTCTATTGAGAACAGGTCTAGGATATTCGTTTAATGACAATAAGAACAACGCCTTAGCTGGTTACGGATACATTCTTTCTCAAAATTATAATGGAACTAATGATAAGATATCCATCCATGAGCATCGGATATATCAGCAGTTTACAGCAAAGCAAAACATTGCATCAATCATCTTAAACCATCGCTATCGATTTGAACAACGATTCGTTGGTAAAGACTTTAAACTTCGTTTTAGATACTTTCTGAGTGTTAAAATACCGCTAGCGCCCTGGAATGCGGAGGTCTATCATTTCTATTTATCCGGATACAATGAAATTTTCCTCAACTCTAAGTCAGCGGTGTTTGATAGAAATAGACTTTATGGTGGTTTAGGATATAAATTAAACGATAGTTTTAGCCTCGAGCTAGGCTACATGAATCAGTTTTTTGAAGAAAACAGTAGAGACCAATTCAATATCATTACTTTCGTTAATTTCTGATTATAAAACTCAAGATTTAAAAAATTAGTATTGTTGTAAATCAATACAAAACACCAAGCATAGTTTCTTTTACAGTTTGTTATCAGATTTCCCTGAAATGCCTCCTCAAACACATTTACCTGAAGACATAAAAATGGCGGTAGCAGAATACTTACTTAAAGTGACTAAATAGATGATTTATAAAATCATACTATACAATTAAGCTCGTCAAACAGCACATGCAAAAAAGTGGAACGGAGTATTACGAACCCCAATTTTCTCGATCCAAGCTTCGATACTGTATAGCTTCTGCTAAATGTTGGGGTTGAATATCTTCCTCTTTATCGAGATCTGCAATAGTTCTGGATACTTTTAGTATACGATCATAAGCTCTTGCAGAAAGATTCAGTTTTTCCATCGCCCGATCTAAAAGAGCATTTGATGTTGCAGAAATTTGACATACCTGTCGGAGTTGTTTAGTGTTCATCAACGCGTTGCTGTGTATGTTGGTATCCGAAAAACGCTTAGATTGTATTTGGCGCGCATCTATGACGCGCTGCCTGACCAACTCACTCTTTTCTTCCAGTGTTTGAGCACTTAGCGCTTTAAATGGAACAGGAGTTACCTCAACATGCAGGTCAATTCGATCCAACAAAGGTCCGCTTATCTTGTTCAAATAACGCTGAACGATACCAGGTGGGCAAACACAATCCTTATCAGGATGGTTGTAATAGCCGCAGGGGCATGGATTCATACTCGTAACTAACATAAAATTACTTGGATAGGTAACCGTAAACTTAGAGCGAGAAATAGTCACTTGCCGATCTTCTAAAGGTTGTCGCATAACCTCTAAAACTGAGCGTTTAAATTCTGGTAGTTCATCCAAAAATAGTACGCCGTTATGTGCAAGGGATATTTCTCCAGGTTGCGGACTTGTGCCTCCGCCCACTAATGCCACATCACTTACCGTATGATGCGGTGAGCGGAACGGCCGCTCAAATACCAAAGAATCTGATGCTTTGAGTAAGCCCGAGACTGAATGAATTTTTGTCGTCTCTAAGGATTCCTTCAAACCTAAAGGTGGAAGAATAGTAGGAAAGCGTTTTGCCAGCATAGTTTTGCCAGCACCTGGTGGTCCGATAAGGATAATATTGTGTCCACCTGCTGCAGCAATTTCTAATGCCCGTTTGATTTTGACTTGCCCTTTTACATCGTCAAAGTCTAGCACTGAACTATTTTGATTCGCCTCAAACTCTTGGCGAACATTAATATGAGTAGGCTCAATTTCGATTGCAGCATTTAGATAATCAATAACCTGCGATAAGCTTTCTACTCCAACAACTTCTATATCCCTAATTATTGCAGCTTCTCGTGCATTTGCTTTGGGAACGAGCATCCTTGTAAAACCATCCTTTTGGGCTTGAATTGCCATAGGAAGAACTCCCCTTATCGCTTGAATTTCTCCATCTAAAGATACCTCTCCCATTATTATCGTCTTTGCAAAATCATTATATATGATTTGATCGGTCGCAGCAAGAATGCCAATGGCAATAGGTAAATCATAAGCAGTTCCTTCTTTACGAATATCTGCTGGAGCTAGATTTACAACTACCCGCTTTCTAGTCATGTAATACCCATTATGCTTGATCGCAGTAGCCACGCGATGCCAACTTTCCTTTATCGCATTATCCGGTAGACCTACAATGAAATACTTTGTACCACCTTGCACACTGACCTCAATAGTAATAGTCGTGGCATCCACACCAAATACAGTACTTCCATAAGTTTTAACTAGCATATTCCTATAATTAGGCTCAAGCTAATCATAAGTAATTCCTTATGCGGACCCATTGATTCATACTGAAGTATGAACTACCAGTTACGGCGATGTAATTAGATTTACAAAAAAGCCATCAGTCCTATATTAAGAAATGATGGCTCGATTTAGTATCAATTATCTGATTTAATAAACAATCACTCTTTTGATAATTTCATTAATTTCAATAAAATACACGCCAGCATTCCATGTGCTAACATCCATACTGATTTCATTTTCGAAAGAAGTTTGATAAACTTGCTGCCCCAAAGTATTTACTACGCTAAGCACAGCTTCTTTACCATTTTCAAAATTTATTGTAAGCCTGCTTTGAACTGGGTTTGGGTAGATGAACAACTGAGTTGATTCACTCCAATCACTAAGCCCGACAGCACCCGTATCATTATTCCCCTTGTGGGTTGCGCTTTGAAAAACAAAATTTCCAGTTCCATTGGGAACTCTCGCATATGCGATATCATCAGACTGGGCAAGAAATTCCATTTCATCTACAAGCTCATCGGCTGCATTGAATAAAATCAAGGCTTCTCCATCCCCATTAAGTTTAAAGTTGGCATGTAAACTACCTTGATTACCATCCTCATCAGCCCAAATAATCACATATTGATCTGGTCCGATAGTCGTACCAGCTGGAATAGTAAATTTGGTGATATTAAACTGATTATCAGTTATACTCCATCCATCCAAACTGATGCTATTGGTCGACTTATTGTAGAGCTCAATCCAATCATCATATTGCCCTGCTTCATCTGTAGCTCCGGTTTTATTCTTAGCTATAATTTCATTAATCACCACTGATTGATCAGCAGCTTGAACTGATTTCACTTTATATACAAATATATTATGCTCTGCTCCTTTAGGCATGTAACTCGCCGTTTTTTGAGCATTGTTTGCAATAGCTTCTATGTAATACCTAACTGTTGTACCTGGAGCGAACCCCATAATGGATTCTCCATAAACACCATCTCCTGCAGCACCATCATTATGCACACCGTCGTCGAACATTTCAATCTTTGCAAAGTTTCCTTCCAAGCCCGTGGCATAATATAACCATGCAGAAGAGATTCCCAAATTATGATTAAGTTCAGCTTTAATATCTACGGCTTCCATACCGTTTGGATTTGCCCAAAGCACCCCGTTGGTTGCAAAGGAGGAGTTTGTAATCACTGGCCCCACTCGATTAAACTCATTATTATTATTCAAATAATTATATCGATCCGAAACAAAGTCTTTCAGCTCATCAACACCATTCACAAAGGCGTTGTAACTATATAATTTTTTTGGATCAGATTGAACTGCAGCATCTATAAAGGACGCATACTCTTCAATTTTTGCGTGCGCTATTGTTGGTTCAAATGTCTCTTCCACTAAAGTCCTTAAATGTGCCAAATAACGTTGTCTTAAACCCGGAATGGCAAACAATCTGTTCATCAAAGGGTAGTTTGCATTATTTTCATTGTGGAAAGGAGACCAGGTTACTTTGTTTGGAGCCATAACTGAATTACCATCAAACTCCAAAGGAATCATTCTATTTGTACCGATATCAAAATACAATAGATAGTCCATTGTTCCTTTGTAAACATATCCATCATCATCAGTAAATAGAATTTCAGCGGCTAGAAACCAAAGTGCTCGATCAATATCCAATGTACTTGGTAAGTTAGCTTCCATATTAGCCAGCGAACCATTATCTAAAATAGAACATGTATTAATTAAGTCCGTCCATGGATTGGCCACAGTTGAACTTTTAAGGGTATAATTATCTTCATAGTCCCCTTGATTTGCTCCCAAGTAGTTTAATGCAGATAAACCAGACCCCCACTGGCCGCCACCGCCGCCACCAGGTCCTCCACCACCAGGTCCTCCACCACCGGGACCACCGCCACCGCCGGGTCCTCCACCACCTGTTCCGAAAGAAGGACTGATTGCTCTCCACCTAGAACCTTCATCATTGGAAAACCACTCTCTAATAAACTCAGCATTTAACTGTTGAACATTTGGATAAATTCCCCAATCTTGGCCGTTTAAGGTTAATTGTATGTAGTTTGCTTTAGCAGCAGGAATATGATTTCGAATTGAATTTAGATAAAACACTTCTCTAATGAATGATTCATCTTGAAAGCAATTGTTAAAATTAAAGGTTTCGTAGCCATCTATGTCTTGGCCAGCAGTTACGAAATCCGTAGTAACGTTAAATGATTTTTTGTCACCATTCACATTATTATAGGATGTGTTTCCTTTGAAGCGAACGCCTATGCCAGAGTAGGTATCCCCCTTATAGGTCAAAGAGGCCTCTAGTTCTGTTCCTGAAGCTTTATTTGCTGTAAGCGTATTCCAATAGTTAGGCTGAGTAAAAGTAAGTTCGACTGTTTCCAGTTCATCTTCTTCATAAAATCCGTTTGAATTATTTCCTCCAGTATAAATAATATGTTCAGATTCTTCATAATCCATTTCAGCGGGAAAGCCTTGAGCACTAATTCCTAAAAACGAAAGTGCTAAAATGTTTAAAAGTGATAATTTGAATACATTCATAAGTTTAGCTTGTTGTTTAAAAATAGTTAGACGAAAAATTTGAGTGAATCCTTCGCAATATCGCTAAATCCAATTTGAATTCAAAAAAAGGACAATGCTTCCGAAATTCACAGACAATATGCGATGATTCCCTCAAATATTATTGAGTCCTAAAACTATAAAGTTTAAAAAGAAGAAGAATTAACCTCATTATTTGGTTTCAGTAGAATCTGATTTAGCCTCTTTAAGCTTAAACTCTTCCTTTTTAATTTTTAAATCTTTGACATTATCAAACTCGCGTTTAAATGATAAACCCACACCTGCCCGCGTTGTATTCGCTTGATTAAAATAATCATAATCCGTATTTGTGAATGCTTTGATTCGGAAACGCCTATTTTCAGTTAAAGCATATTCGATACTGGCATTCCCACCAAAATAGGTGGTACTTGAATTATCAACCCCCAACTGGTTAGCTCCAAAATCTACGTTCCCACCAACGTTAACGGTTACTCTATCATTTAAAAAACGAGTAGTTAACGCAAGCTGCAACTCCCTTCTCAATGATAAATCTTCTATAGAGGTAAGGTTTGTGCGGTCTTGCTCATAATTTCGATAGTTGAAATTTAAGCTCACGTCATCCGATAAATACGAAATCCAATCATTAAAGTATCTTGTTAATTGATTAGAAACAAATTCACTTACCGTGTTAGCTGCATCACTAGCATTAATATTAAACCCTCCATTGGTAACCTGATCGATACTACTCAAAGGAGGTAGAAACTGATTAAGTACCAATAATCCGAAAACCTGTCTATTCATTTCATTCTCGTATTGCTTCAGTGTAAATATTTTTCTATCTACGTAATTTCGCAGCGTCGGATTTAACTGCTCAATTGCTATATCAAAAGCAATGTCTGGGTTGTATAAGATTCCCGTTAATGAAAGTAGTAGTTTAACGGGCACCCTATTCAAAGCTTCTCCCTTCAGTTGGTCATTCGTTGTTATGACCAAGAAATCCTCAATTAATTCTTTAGGCGCTGCCCTTAAATTATATACAGCATCAACATCTACTCGCGTATCTTCAATCCTCCCTTGGAAATTTATATTACTATTTGGCTCAATCCTAAATCGCTTATTGATGATATTTTGTAGCGTAAATAAATACTCCCCATCACTTATCACATAAGAGCCATAGAACATTACATCCCCCTCTTTTGGAACATTAATTTTCACATTCCCCTCACCTTTTACCTCTAAGACATCACCCGTTGTTTGATCTAATATGATTTTGACCTTACAGTCATTATCCATATCTAAATCTAAATTTACGGTCACTCCTTTCACTTTTAACTCATCGTCCCGATTAATTAAAAACTCGGTCTCTTCTTTCTTTTTTTCTATAAATGTGTAAAATTCATAGGTGCTTGCATCACCTGATTCTGATAGTGGTATTGAAATATCCGATTTCCCTTCACTCTCTCCTTTCACACTAATCAAGACATCATTGGTCAGCCCTTTAAAGGCAACACTGCCCTTTAAATAAGCAGTACCATAAAAATCTTGATTATCTTCTAATGTGGTATTTAACCCCATTAACTTATCCGATACGACGTCGATATCAAGACCAAAATCTTTCAGGTTGGTATGATAAACTCTTCCTTCTCCATAAGCTACGTTACCCTCCATATCTGTAATTTTTAGCTTATCGCCCAAATTAATCCCATTCTTATCAAACAAGACACGTTGATTTTTGATATTGTAGCTTGTCTGAAGAAAGGTAACTGTTGTGGTCACATCATTTATATCCAAATAACCGAGTAAATCAGGCTTGTTGCGAGGCCCCACCAGAGATAAGCTTCCCGATACTGTTCCATCCGTATTGTCTATGTATAAGGGGATAAAGTCTTCAATCGAATAGATTGCAAAATTCTTAATGTCGAAATTTAAATCAAAGTCATTCTCTGTAATTTCCTTTGCAAAAGAGTAGGTGCCATTAATATCAACTTCATTATCCTCTCCATAAAGATTCCCATTAAGTTTCACCTTTTTATTTGGCAAGTCCAATATTGCGCTTGTATTTAGGTTTCCTATTTGATAATCATTAACTTTTATATTTTCCACCATTAAATCACCATAAAAACCCGGACTATCATCGGATAAATCTACACTCACTCTTCCATTGGCTATTCCATTTAAGTCGATGTCTTTTAAAGCCAAAAATTGGGTAAAGTCTTCAATAAAAATATTACTTAAGAAAACATCTGTTTTCTTTTCTTTAGCTCCTATCTCGAGATCAACAAGCAGTTCAGACATACCATTATATAACTTCAAATTCTTAGAACTAATACGGTCACCAATAAGTATTTCATTATCCTTATCTATCATCCAAAACTGATCATTTAAATAAATATTGGAAGGATTAAAATTTAAAGTAACTCCCTCGTCCTTGGTGATTAAATTTGCAAATAATTGTAATGATGAATTTTCAGCTCCATCGGCAAACAGCTTGAGAATCAGTTCGTCTCGAGGGCCATTTACCAGAAACGAAAAATCTTTAATAAATAAGCTATCCTTCATATAGAATGAAGGAATGGATGAAATAACATCAAATGCACCATCATCAATATAAATGGTAGAGCTAACATCCAAGGCACTGAAATCCTTATATTGAACCACGGGTAGGTTAACTACCGCCAGCATGCTTTTGGTGTCCGTATTTATGTTCCCATCAATTCGACTTGGTCTTAAAATTTTCAAATCTGGAACAAACAAACGAAGTAAATCCGGGTTATTTTTAATGTCTAGTTCAAACTTAATTAATTGTTCGCTTACGCTTCCCTCAAAATTAGGGACCAGAACGGATCTAAAAGTATTTGGAATTTCCCCAAATTCAAATTCACCTTGTACAGTTGCATCTATGTCATTGCTAAAGATTGAAAATTGCTTTTCTCCATTGCTTAAATGCCTACTAGATGCGTTTACATATCCGATATCGTAATTCTCCTTGGCTCCTTTAACGAAAAGGTCATTAATACTTACATCACCAATTACATCATTTATGCTTGATGCAGAAAAATCTGAATTAATTTTTGCTGACACTATTAATTCCTCTTTCCAAAGATTTAAGGCTTTGAGATCAACTCTGTCTATATCCGCATCAAAATTAAAAACCGGAATTTCTTGAGTTGCATCAATCTGACCGTTAAAATTTAAGGCAATATTTTCATCATCAATGGACATTTGTCCATTAAAGAAATTGTCTTTAACTCGGCCATCGACCAATACATTTTCATAGGAATACCCTTTTATCTCAATTTGCTCTACTACCGCAGAAACCTCAATGTCAAGTGTTTTTAGCTTCAACCCTTTTCCTTTTCCACTTCCTTTTAAACTAATTTCTCCTAAGGTCTCCTCAATACCAAAATATTTCCCTAGACTAAATTGTTGCAAATCAAAGGTACCTGAGTATGAAGCGTTTTGATTATTATCAAGCTTGAAGTTCAAATCCGTATTGATAGAACCCAATTCCGATTTCAAATACCCCTGGGTTACAAAGTCATTTATAAATCCATCAAATTTACCTTTAAAGAAAAGTCTTCGAAGTTTATCAATATTTTTTGGCAAAGGTAGCCCTGGATATATACCAAGAATATCGCGGTAATCAGTTATCAACCTATCTACTTTACCGCTTATAAAAGTTTGCTTAATATCGGGCAAACCATTCATTGAAAAACTCCCCTCAAACAAGCTGTATTTTCCCGATCGGATCTTCAAATTTTTGGAATTAAAGCTGCTAATTTTACCATAGATATTACCTTCAATATTTATAGGGTAATTAAATTTATGAAAAGCCGGGTCAACAAAATAAGCGAGATCTTTCGAATGTATCAGACTCGGTTCCATTTGGATATCAAAACGAACATCCTCGATAAAATTTTTAAAACGATCTAATCCCGAATATCGGAATACCACATCAGACTCTACATGACTATTGTCCGTATTAAGGTTTAGATCACGGAATTCTAAGGCCTCATTATTGATGATCAATTTTTGCTGAAGATTTGACAAGCTAAAACCACTTTTCTCATCAAACGACAGCGCATGAATATTACTATACAGACTATCTCCAGCGATTAAAAGACTATTAGAATGCAGATTAATTTCACTCAAAGCAAGATGTTTGGAGTCGATTCGATTTGAAATCAATGCGCTATCGCCATCCATATCCATGGTAAACTGACCATGATTAATATTAAGTGTATTGTTGTTAAGATTAAATGGCAAGCTAAACAGCATAGGCTGATCTATCTTGACAAAATTGGGGTTTGAGGGTAATTTTTGATAATGAACTGAAGGGCAATTAATATCCAATCGTTCCAAATCAAAATTCATGTTCCCAAACTTCATATAATTGAAGGAGGCAAGGGTTTCATCTACCGAGGCTATCAAGGTATTCCCCGCAAAATAATCAAGATAATAAACCCGGATATCTTTCAATAAAACATTATCCATGCTTATGTCCCAGGGATCAGATGTTTTATCATTTCGTAGCTTTGAACTTGCCTGAGGCAAATGTATAGCATCAATATTGAACAAAGAATCATTATAAGGTCTCTCGATGTTAAGATAAAAACTACTTACCTCAACCTGATCAAGATTAATGGTTTTTTGCATCAATGAAAAGTAACTAAGTTTTGCATGAACACCTTCTATGTAGGCCAAGGTATCGGCATTTAAGTCCTCAACATATATATTCTCAATATTAACCGTATTAAAAAAATCAATTTCTAAATGTCCAATATCTACAGGTAATCCAAGCTGTTTACTTAATTGTTTTGTAGTAATCTTTGCTATCCACGTTTGAATTTTAGGAGACCTTAGTCCAAAATATAAGCTTGTTAGCAAAAATACTATTAGGAACAATAGTATTAGTGCTATTTTTGTGAAGGATTTTAAAATTTTCTTTAGTTTCACTGAGCTTATTTATGAGTTACAAATATAAGTATAAACATGGAAGGAGATAACATTTGTATACTTGCCATTGAATCATCCTGCGATGACACCTCTGCCGCTGTTATTAAAGACGGCAAAGTACTTGCCAATATTATAGTTAGTCAAGCTATACATGCAGAATGGGGTGGAATTGTACCTGAATTAGCTTCCCGTGCCCACCACCAAAATATCATTCCCGTAGTAGATAAAGCATTAAAAGATTCACATGTTAAAAAAGATGAATTAAATGCAATTGCTTATACGGGAGGACCAGGATTAATGGGCTCACTGATGGTAGGAGGAAGTTTCGCCAAGGCGATGGCTCTTTCTTTGGGTATTCAGACTATTTCAGTCCATCATATGAAAGCACATATACTAGCACATTTTATTGATGAGCCCAAACCACAATTTCCTTTCTTATGTTTAACTGTTTCGGGCGGGCATACCCAAATCGTTTTGGTTCGCGACTATCTGGATATGGAAGTTGTTGGAAGTACTATTGATGATGCTGCGGGAGAAGCATTTGATAAGTGTGCGAAAATATTTGGCTTAACTTATCCTGGAGGCCCACTCATTGATAAGTATGCTAAAAATGGAAATCCTCAAGCTTTTAAATTTACGAAGCCTAAAGTAGATGAACTCTCATTTAGTTTCAGTGGATTAAAAACTGCAGTGCTTTACTTTGTGCAAAAACAACAACAACTAAACCCTGATTTTGTAGAGCAAAACCTAGCAGATTTATGTGCTTCCCTACAGCTTACTATTGTAGATATTTTGATTGGAAAATTACTTACTGCTTCAGATAAATTTAAGATAAAGGAACTGGCAATTGCTGGAGGAGTATCTGCAAATAGTCTTTTAAGAAAGAAGTTAGACGAGCTCGAAAAGAAAGGATATAGCACCTTCATCCCAGACTTTCAATATTGCCTTGATAATGCAGGAATGGTTGCAATGACCGCTTATTTTCAATATTTGAAAAAAGATTTTGCCTCCTTGGACTTCGAATCCAAGGCAAGATGGCCAATAGATTAAGAATTGGCCTATTATTTAATTACTGTTATAACACTTATATTTAAGGCATGAAAAAAATATTATTTCTTCTCTTCTTTGCACCCATACTTTTGAAAGCCCAAAGTGAAAAAGCATTAGAGTTATATGGCGAAGGTGTCAAAAAATTTTATAACGAAGAATATGAGCCAGCATTAGAATTTTTCAATCAATCCTTAGCATTAGATCCCAATTTTCAAATTGCAGCTATGAATCGTGGTCAAACCCACATGAAGCTTGGAAAATTGGATGATGCTATAATAGATTTCAATACCGTTCTTGGTCTAGATAGTAATTATGTGGATGCATATAAGGAATTGGCTATATGCTACATTAATACTAATCAATATATTAAGGCGATAGCAGATTTGTATTTATTGATTGCCTTCAATCCCAATATAAAGGCGCCATTCAAACAGTTAGGTTTGTGTTATTATTACACGAGAAAGTATAAGTTGGCAGAAGAAGCATATGGCATTTATTTGGATGGGAATGAAAGCGACATAGAAGCTTGGTTTCAAAAAGGTTTATGCAGTTATTACTATGCGGACTATGAAACCGCAATTACTGATTTTTCAGCAGTACTAGATTTGGATAATATGTACAGCACAGCAATTGAGTGGAGAGGTAAATCTTACCAAAAAGGAAACTACATTGAAAAAGCCTGTTCAGACTGGAGCCTATCAAAGGAACAAGGTTTAAAAACAAGCCAAGACTACTTAGATAAGTATTGCATAAAAAGAAATTAGCTTTGGTTTATATTGCTGAACCAGTTCTTTAGAATTTGAAATCCCTCCGAGGTAAGGATAGACTCAGGATGAAATTGTACGCCAGCTATTGGCAATGTCTCATGTTCAAACGCCATAGATTCATCCTCAGTGGTTTTTGCAGTAACGTTTAGTGGTGCACAGATATTTTTTAAAACTAAAGAGTGGTAGCGCATTACAGATATAGGTGAAGACATTTTTTGAAATAGAATAGAGCCTTCTAAAAATATAATCTCAGAAGTTTTACCGTGCATTGGCTTTATTCCTTTATCTAATTTTGCTCCAAAAAACTCACCAATTGCTTGATAACCCAAGCAAATTCCCAATATAGGCTTATCCCGATGTAATCTCTCAATCAACTCAAGACAAATGCCTGCATTTTTAGGAATACCCGGTCCGGGTGAAACTACTAGAGCACTAAAGTCCATCGCAAGAATTTCATCAACAGCGTATTGATCATTTCTTATAACCATACAAGAATAACCCAACTGAAGAATATAATCATAAAGATTGTATGTAAAGGAATCGTAATTATCTATGAGCAGGATCACGATGGCTTAATTTGAAGAGGCAGCCTCTTGTACGGTCTTATTTAGTAGATCAAATGACTCTTTGAAATAAGGAATTAAAGCGTCAAACATCGATAAACCCTTTGGTCCGAGTGGCATGATATAATTGTAAGTAGTCGATGAATATTTTAGATTATCAGTAAGGATACCTGTTCCATCCAGAAAAAAGATTAACATGCCAAACAACATCGCAGCTATAACACTCCATACAAGTCCACCTAATATCTTGTTGACAAAATTTAGCATGATTACTCTTAAAACCTTTTCAGTAATATAGGCGACCAATTTTATAGCGGCAATAACCGCGAATAGGACTAAAATAAATGAGAGTACAGGCATAAGAACACTGGGTACATTAAAATTTTTAAATAACCAAACCGCTACTAAAGTGGAAAAATTCATGGCAATAATAAAGCCTAATACAATGGCAACAAAACTTAATAAAGAATAGATAATACCCTTGGAATATCCATTGTAAAATGCGCCAACTAAAACCAAACCTAATAAAACATCCAATATCATTGCAATAAATTTTTAAGGACTGATGCGATTGTTTTTCCATCAGAGACTCCAGCTAGTTTCTTGTTAGCCAATCCCATTAGCGGTCCCATATCATTCTTACCGCTCTTCCCAGTTGACTCTATTAGGCTTCTTAATTCATGTTCCACTTCCTCTAATGAGAGTTGTTTAGGTAAGAAATTTTTCAAAACCACAATTTCTTCTTGTTCTTTTTCAGCTAGATCGCCTCTGTTTTCTTTTTCAAATATATCCAAGGCATCTTTGCGCTGCTTAACCATTTTCTGAAGGATCTTAGCTTCTTGTTCTTTGCTTAAAATTTCACTTGCGCCTTTCTCCGTTTTCTGCATAGTTATTGCAGTTTTTACCGCACGTAACGTTCTCATTGCTGCTGCATCCTTGGCTTTCATAGCCTCTTTTAGGGCAGTTTGTATTTTTACTTCTAAACTCATAATTTTTTTTTAAAATTATCTTGACCAATTCTTTTTTAATGTTGCTATAAAATTAGGGTCTGACCAATTCTTGCTACCAATTTTACTATAAACTTTAGCTCCCATACTATTATAAATATAGGTTGTGGGGAATTGTGTCACCCCAAAACGATTAAAATTTTCTACAGTAACAAAATAAATATTGGGATATATTCCTACATACTTACTGACTTTCGCATAAGGTTCATCCGAAACACAAATCACTTGTAAGCCATTCCAAATTTCATTCATTTGGTTGAGGGAGGGCATTTCATGGATACATGGTCCACACCATGTTTGCCAGAAATTAATGACCACTATTTTATCTTTGAAATCCGCTAACTGAATACTCTCTCCACTATTGTATTGAAGAAAAACCAAATCCTCCAAAGCTATTTTTGGTACAATAAATTTTCTATTTAGCATATAGATAGTCACTCCAATCAGTACCATAAAGAAAACTATATTCAATATCTTTTTTACGTTCATCTGAGTTATTCCTCTTCAACGACAATGAAGACATCCTCATTATCTTTTTTCATATAGTACTTTTCTCGGGCGAATTTTTCTTTCTTTTCGTCAGTAGAGAACAACTCTTGCTTAAGATCATCCACTTTATTAATCTCATTATTATAATAACCCTTTTCTTCTTCAAGTTTATTTAGCTTTTGGCTAAGTTTGAATTGATAGAAAATATTATTGGCATCAAAAAAAATCATCCAGATTAAGAAGAACAGCAGAATAGCAGAATAAATATTCTTAAAATACCAGGGCAGCTGTTTGTATTTATTTATCAACTTTTTCATCACAACAAATGTACTTAAATTTTAAAGATTACGGTTCAAAAAATATTAACGTTAAATGAATCTATTGGATTAAAAAAAGGGCAAAAAAAAAGTCCTTGCAGTAATTAAACTACAAGGACTTATTAAAAGAAGTTGGCAACGACTTACTTTCCCGGTAAACCAGTATCATCAGCGCAATAGTGCTTAACTTCTCTGTTCGGAATGGGAAGAGGTGTTTCACTATGCTATAATCACCAACAAAAGTTATCCTTATACTGCCCTACGACAGTCTTCGGACTTCTCTCTACGCCTGCCAGCTGGCAGACGATTATATGATTAACACATTGAAAATTAAGATTAAAAAAAGCTAACGAGCAATTAGTAGTGTTCGGCTTTGACGTTACCGCCTTTACACCTACACCCTATCAACGTCCTCATCTCGAACGACTCTTAAAAGAAATCTCATCTTGAAGTAGGCTTCGCGCTTAGATGCTTTCAGCGCTTATCCCTTCCAAACATAGCTACTCTGCAATGCAGCTGGCGCTACAACAGATACACCAGAGGTTTGTCCAACCCGGTCCTCTCGTACTAGGGTCAGCTCTCCTCAAATTTCTAACGCCCACAATAGATAGAGACCGAACTGTCTCGCGACGTTCTGAACCCAGCTCG
>CAZZMB010000024.1:0-34749 GCA_964655225.1 uncultured Chitinophagales bacterium
TTGTGATCTTTTCGCAATGCTTTAAGTGCCTCGAAGAGAATATCCAAGTTTGACTTGTACCTGTCCAAGTGTTTTTGAGTGACCATGGAATGGTCCTGCTTAAAGGCAAGTATTCGATTCCAAAAAGCGGCACATTCATCAAATACCTCTTGACTGTAGTCATTAAGGACTGCCAGCTTTTCTTGCAGTAAAGTCAACTCTCCATCAAACCCTTGAAACATTCTGGTCACCATCAAGGTATCCGCCCATTCTATTTCAATATCTCTGACTCTACCTACGTTCTCTACCTTAATATCCTCCCTTAAAAGGTTGGCATCGCTAATTATACGCTTAATTTTTTCTAAGGATTCTGGCAAATCAACCTTACCCTTTACCCAGTTTTCAAGTTCTTCTCTTTTTACCTTGCTTTTTTCAAACAAATGAAGAAGCACAGTCACCTCTACTTCTTCAAACTCGACCGCAATCCAAATGGAATTATCTAAATAATCTCCCTCTAACAAAAATCTTTTTCTCATACTAGTTTGACTATTTTTGCTTAACGAATAAGAACTAGCTCATGCGCCTTCATCAAATATTGGACAAAATTAAACAAATTCAAGAAGATAATTTACCTGGATTTGAAGCTCATGCTAAAATGAGCCCTCCTTTAAGAGGTAAATACAACGCCAGTGATTTGAAAAAGTTCAATGCTAAAGAAAGCGCGGTTATGATACTCTTATATGAAAAGAACAATCAAGCGCATATAGTCTTTACACAACGCCATGATTATGATGGTGCTCACAGCGGTCAAATCAGTTTCCCAGGTGGTAAAAAAGATGAAACAGACCATAACTTAAGTTATACCGCACTTCGGGAAACATATGAAGAAATTGGAGTTACTTTATCCAATACGCATATTATTTCAACGCTGAGTTGGCTGTATGTGCCTCCGAGCAATTTCGTAATATATCCATTTGTTGCGCTCATAGAGGATATGCCTCTCTTTGCACCCGAAGAAAAAGAGGTAAAGGAAATATTGGAAATACCTCTAGTGGCCTTAGCCAATAAAGAAAACCAGAAAAACTACCACTTCCAAGATAAAAAGCTAAATATAAGCTTTGATAGTCCGAGCTATCAGGTCAATGGAAAAGTGATTTGGGGTGCAACGGCTATGATTTTAAGTGAACTCTTAACGGTTTTAGAAGTATGATTTTGCGAATCGATAAAGATAGCCCAGATGAACGTCGCATTCAGCAGGTTGTGGATTGTTTGCGTAAGGGTGGGGTTGTTATTTACCCCACAGACACCGTATATACATTAGGATGTGATATTAGCAATAAAAAAGCCTATGAAAAGGTATGCGCGATAAAAGATGTAAGACCAAATAAAGCAAATTTTTCTTTTGTTTGTTATGATTTACGGCATATTAGTGAGTATACCATCAATCTCCCCACGCCGACATATAAGCTTATGCATCGCCTATTGCCCGGACCATATACCTTTATTTTGAATGCAAACAAGACCATTCAACGACTTTTTGCTTACAAGAAAAAAGAAGTAGGTATTCGTGTGCCAAATCATGCAATACCAAGAGCGATAGTTCAGGAATTAGGTCATCCTATTCTTTCAGCCTCCATTAAAAATGAGGATGAGATTCTAGAATATATGACCGATCCTGAGGAGATCTATTACGAGTACAAAGATATCGTTGATATTGTTATCGATGGAGGTGCAGGAATGAATGAACCATCCACCATTATAAATTATACCGATAAGGAGCCTTTCTTAGTTAGACAAGGTCTTGGACCTATAGACATCGTTGATTAATTTTAACAGCTTGTATTAAAAATTTACCACGCCGATAACCGCAAAAAAGATAGCTTGCATAAACATATGACTGAAGAGTATCAATTTACAAGCCTAGAGGTGTAGATTGGTTCAACTAATATTTAACCACTCAAAAGATAGTTGAAGCCTTAGAAAAAATTTCACACAGTGGTCTGCTATTTGAAACTGATTTGGAGTTGTAAACTTTAAACATAAAATTCTTGTTAGACTTCCAGTAGCCTTTTAAAAATAATGCAGAAACTTAAGGGCTAATTTTTACCTTTGCACTAAAATTTTACTTCTATGAAGCCATGCTATTTATTCTGTATTCTTTTAATGCAATTTGCTCATGCTCAAATGCCTAGCCTATCTGTAAGCGGTAATGTCCAAGAGCAACAGAGTAATAAACCAATGGAATATTGTACCGTTTCAATTTTTGATGCAACTACGGAGGATTTGGTCACAGGTATAGTCAGTGATTTACAGGGAAATTTTATCTTGGATAAACTAAAGCCAGGTTTATATGATGTTGAAGTTTCTTTTATTGGCTTTGAAGCGAAGAGAGTGGAAGATGTTATCTTGAGTATGGCGGAACCGAGGGTTAATATAGGAACGATATTTTTAGGAACCGATGCTACTTTAGTCAACGAAGTTGAGGTCACTGCTTTGAAATCATCTGTTCGCTACGAACTAGATAAGAAAATTGTGGATGTAGATAAGAATATCGCAGCCGCTAATGGAACTGCTGTTGATATTCTTGCCACTGTCCCATCTATTCAAACCAATATTGATGGTGATGTGAGCTTAAGAGGAAGTACGGGCTTTTTAGTACTGATCAATGGCCGCCCTTCGGTTCTGGATGCAAACGATGCTCTGAGGCAAATTCCTGCCAACACAATTGATAATATTGAAATAATAACCAACCCATCGGCAAGGTACGATGCAGAAGGTACGGCTGGGATTATTAACATTATCACCAAAAAGAAATCAAATGATGGAACAAGTGGAATATTAAATGTTCGCGGTGGTACATTTAATAGTTTCGGTGGCGATGCTACGCTATCCATCAAAAAGAAAAAATTCACCTATACCATAGCAGGGAATTACAGGCATAATGAAAGACCGGGCACATATAAATCTACCCTAAATACTCTTTTAAATGATACCACAGTAAGTACCTTAAATGATGGAGAAAAGGAAAGAATATTTAATAACTATAATGTTAAAGGCAGTATTGAATTTCGACCTACAGACAATCAGTATATTGTTGCTTCATACACCTATGGTGGATGGAAAATGATTTTCAGGGATGAGCTTGATTTTAGTTTTATCAATCAAACAACGGGTGATGAAGAAAATTTTATGAATCGAAATGAAAGCAAGCGAAGTGGTCCATTCCATGAAGTTATTTTGGACTATGGGTATGACTTTAAAAATAAGAGTCAGATCACGGCGCATGCTTCTTTTAATAAGCGAGGTTTTGAAGAACTAGTCTTTAGTGAACGATTTGATGAGGCGGATAATTTAATTTTTGGAACCCAGAGTTCTGAGATAGGCCCTTCGCAGCGTATTCGAATAAATCTAGATTATTTGATCCCTGTGCAAGACCACAGTAAATTTGAACTGGGTCTCATGCAACAATATGGTAAAAGTGATGAAGAAAATATTGCCTTTCAAAGGGATGTAGCGAGTAATAATTTAATAGAGCAAACTCAATTTTACAGCAATGTCATTTACAAGAAAAATATCAGGGCATTCTACGGTATGTTTTCAAGCAAATGGGAAAAGCTGAGCTATCAGCTTGGATTAAGAACGGAAAATACGCTAAGAAATATCTTTGTCAGAAATACCCAAACTACCTTTTTAGTTGATCGCCTTGATCTGTTCCCATCAGCCTCTTTGTCTGTCAATATAAATGAACAGCATCAATATTTCATAAACTACAGTAAGCGAATAAATAGACCTCGCGGCTGGTACCTTGAGCCTAATGCAATTTTCACAGATGCCAATACCTTATGGCAAGGAAATCCGGAAATTCTTCCTGAATATATTCACGCTATTGAATCAGGGTGGTTGTTTAATTTTAAGAAAAAAGGCTCTTGGAATAATGAAGTATACTTCAGAAGAGAGTTAAATGTGATGCAAATTGTTCGTGTTCCTCTCGATTTTGAGTTAACCCGTCAATTTCCTGAAAACATTGGGACCTCTAACACTTTAGGACTAGAGTCAAGTTTAAGCTTGCTGCCCTTTAAATGGTGGAATACCGATTTGATGGCCAATGTGTTTTACTACAATCTTGAAGGTGCTTATGAAGATGAGGTTTTCGATCGTTCTAGCTTTTCTTACATTCTACGCTGGAATAACTATATCAAGTTATCTAAGTCCACTCGCTTACAATTCAATGGATCGTATAGCAGTCCTATCGTCAATGCTCAAGGAAGAGAGAAATTTACTTATAGATTTGATGCTGGACTAAAACAAGAATTTTTCGATGGTAAAATGAATTTAGGTATTCAAGTTCGTGATTTATTCAACACTTATGTTAGTCGAAGTATTCTTGATGGCACCAATTTTGATTTTCAAAGAGAGAATGATCCAAGGGGACCAAGTCTTGTATTCTCTGCGAGTTACAGAATAAACAATTACAGGTCTAAAAAGCCGAATTATTCGAGTGGTGGTGGTGAATTCTAAAAGTTACTTAGTAAGCAGCGTTCATAAGCGCCCGCCTACTAATGTTAACTTTTCATTGATTGAAGTCTATTTCAACTCAAAACTCGTCATGCCCAATAAATAACCTTCTTGGTACATTTCAGCTGTATATGTTCCGGCTTGGTTAATATTATGTGACCAATAAATACATACTTTCTTGTTTCCGCCATCAAAATTAAATGATGCCGCCTTTGAAAATCTGATTTCTTGACCATTTTCTTTGCTTGTAAAGCTCCCACTTCCCTCTTGCTGCAAGAACAAAGATTCGCCATTTGGAGAAACCAGTCGCAATTGCATAACTACCTCTCCTTCTTCACGCACTTTGTTTTCACCTGTTTGGTAACAAACCATTATCTTTTCTACGTTCTTCACCTTAGAAATTTCTTTCTCAACACCGCTATCCTTCACCTTGATTCCTACAGCGGTTAACTCGTCTGCCTGTAATAAAGATCCCAATTCAAATTTTTCAGAAAGATACTCTTTGTCTTGTGTTAGGTTTAAAGTCACATTTTTTTCAGTCATTAAATCCGTTTCTAAGCGCATCTTAATGGCCAACAACTCTTGATTCTCTTCACTTAACTTGTCAATTTGACCAATAAAAGCAGCGCGTTCTGTTTCAAACTCAATAATTTTTCCTTTAAGTTTATTCAACTCATTTTTATTGAACCCACTTTGATTTTTCCATTTTTGGATTTCTTCTAAGTGTAACTTTATATCTCCTTCTCTTTTCGCTAAGACCGCATCTAAGTCTGCATTTATTCCTTTCATTTCATCCAATTCGACAAGTTGTGCATTAAAGTTGGCCTGTAAACCAGATAAGTCATCTTGTAAACCAATCACCTCTGTTTGGGTAACTTCTAAATCTTGCTGTCCTTTAAATAGATAATATGCTCCTACTAGATTAATTAATAATAACAGAAAAATAATTACTAAATAGACCGTTTTTTTCGAACTCTTATTAGTTTTACTCATGATTATATGGTATTTGTTAGACACCAAAGTTAAAACGAAAAAGCACAAGTTTTCATTTATGGATATAAATAATATGCAATATTGGCAAGATCGCTATCTACAAAATAGCACAGGCTGGGATTTAGGAGTCGTCTCTCCGCCATTGAAAGCCTACTTTGATCAGTTGTCAAACAAGGATTATAAAATTCTAATTCCGGGCGCAGGGAATGCTTATGAAGCCGAATACCTCCATAAAATAGGCGCAACAAGAGTCTTTGTTGCTGATTGGGCGCAACAAGCAATTGACAATATTAAAAAAAGAATACCATGCTTTCCAGCTAGTCAATTACTCGTTCAAGACTTTTTTAAACTTGAAGGTCCATTTGATTTAATCGTTGAACAAACGTTTTTTTGCGCCCTACCACCGAAATTGAGAAAAAAATATGTTAATAAGATGCATGATCTTTTGGCGCCAAACGGTAAATTAGTAGGCCTACTCTTTCAAGCACCGTTAAACCAAAATCATCCACCTTTTGGGGGTGACAAGGCTGAGTACTTAAACTTGTTTGAATCTAAATTTGAAATAATAACCTTAGATACTGCTCACAATTCGATCGAACCTAGACAAGAGAATGAGTTGTTTTTTATCTTTAAGGCGAAGTAGATTCGCAATCCGCGCATATCCCCCTTACGGTAAAGTTTAGCTCATGCAAACTGTATCCTTTAGGCAATTGAAATGAAGGAATAACATGATGTAAACAAGAAACTTGCTCGCATTGCTCGCATGAGAAGTGCAAGTGGTGATGGTGGTGGTCATCATTGCATGCCACACAAGCCATATATTTGCTTACTCCATCCATATCTACCAACTTATGAATTTTATCATCCTCCACCAAGCGATCCAAAATCCTATAAATAGTAACCCGATTGCATTTAACATTTAATTGCTCCTCTATATCAGCGTGTGATAAAGCAATATTTGCTTCTTCAATCAAGGCTAAAACTGATTGCTTAGCTTGCGTAGATCGTGAAATTTTAGTGACAGCCATATCAAATTTTTAATGCGCGGTGGTGCATGAATGCGAATTTGTTAAACGGTAATTGATAACTTGTGAAATGGCTATAAGCGATGCAAAAAAAATCTCACCTACAATGAGCCAAGCATTTAATTCATTGTGAAACAACAAATGAATACCCGACGCCCCGAATATCCCAATAGTAAATAAAATCACCGGATAACTCAGGTGATGATGCAATGAAAATCCATGACGCATAGAGTAATATCCAAGAAAAGCAGTTGAACCTAACAATAAGTATTCAATCCACTCAGGTGGATGAAAGGTCATATTAAATATAGGCATTAGCACAATTAATAAGGGGAAGGTAATACAATGTATAAGGCATAAAGTAGACAAAAAAAGAGTTACTTTCATACTTCTATGCTGATGTTGGTGCGGAGCAACAGTTTTAGATTTCATACGCAAATAACAATGCTTAATTCAATTGAGTTGCAAATATCCATATTTTTTTTCACTTTCTAAAAGACTAATAGTGAAAGGGTGAAAATCATTACCCCTACTCCAAAGACCAACAAACAATAAGGAAGTATATCTTTTGCAGATAACTGCGTGATCCCTAGTAATGGTAGGGCCCAAAATGGTTGCAACATATTGGTAAGCTGATCGCCGTAGCTCATCGCCATAATTAGTTTTTGAATTTCCACCCCGCTTTTTGCTGCAGATTCTATAATTATTGGCGCTTGTATCTGCCATTGCCCACCCCCACTTGGAACAAAAATATTTAAAATCCCTGCACTTAAAAAAGTAAAAAGTGGTAAGGTCCATTCATTGGATATGGTGACGAACATATTAGCAATTATCCCGGCTAGACCGCTTCCTTGAATAATGCCCATTATTCCAAAATATAAAGGGAACTGTATAAGGATTCCACTTACATCACCAATAGCTTCATTAACGGAAGCTAGAAAGTTCTTAATACTACCTTGAAGTAAAAAAGCTATACCTAAGAGCATTAAGTTAGTAGTTTGTAGATTTAGAATACTGAGAAAACCTTCGCCTCCTGAGACCTTGCTCCAAGCGATAACTAAAAAATAGCTTAAGAGCAGCCCTCCAACCGCGACTCCTGGCCATAAAGAAGCCTCTAGACGTTCTGCAGGCATAAGAATAGTATTAGGTAATTGACTAGCTTTCCCAACCATTCGTATACTTGGTATGGATTGACCCGAACTTTTAATCCCTAGAAAATAAAAGAAAAGGGGAATGATAATAATGATCAGCATGGTATTAAACATATTCATGGCGCTAAAAATAGTCTCTCCAATACTAATCACGCCAATTTGATTCACATAAGTATGGCCATCTCCAGCTACAGTAATTGGCGCAGAGCCCGACAACCCGCCATGCCATACCATCATACCCACATAAGCGGCCACAGCTACTAAAGGATAATTTAACTGCTGTTTATTTTGCTGAAATTGTTCACCTACCTTTCGCGCAAATATGGCACCAAAGATCAGGGCAAACCCCCAGTTAAAAAACGAAACAAGAATAGTCAACAGGCTCACTAAAAATGCAGCTCTAGCCGTCGTTGTGCAAAAGGACAATACAAAATCGATTAAACGCTTGGCTGGCGCAGATAAGGCAATTACATGCCCCAAGACCAAGATGAGCATCATATGGACTGTAAATACTAGTTGAGACGGCCTAAAAACTCCATCAAACCACCCATTTGCTAAGTCACCCACATAAGTTATTGATCCTGAGCTACCTTTCGTAAAGACAAATGCTAGAACAAAACTAAGAAGAGTTAACAGAATGGCTATACTAAGCGGGCTTGGAAAATATCGTTGAAAGAAATTATTATAGACCTTAATCAATTTCATCCTACGAATATAACATACTCGCTGTATTTAAGATAAAAATTATTAAAAACCCCCTTTATGACCAGCAATGAAAACATTATTCAGTTAAACCAAACTATTGCTAATTTTCACCTTGCCGAAGCATTACAAGATGAAGGAAAGATAGAACAAGCCAAGTCCATTTTCATCGCAGTTTTAGACATTTTCATAAAATTTAAAAAAGTCAATTGGCAACATGATACTCAGCTTAAACTAGGTTCACTTTTTATTGAAATAGGAGAAATCGAGATTGGGTTAAATCACTATCTCAGTTGCAAAGAGCTAGTTAACATATCCTTATCTCAACAAGCCAAACGAAAACTATCCTTACTTGCAATCCTTCAAAAATTTGGAAGCCCTAGTGCCAATCTCAAAAAACTATTAGACCTTATTCAATCACACCATTTAGACAAAGCAACTTATCTAGAAAGCTTGATAAGGCTTGTATATCTTTTTGATAAATTAAACTTGACAAAGAAACAATTTCGATTGATTACCATGATAAAAGGCCATCCATTAATTGAGCAGTATCCAAAAATTGAAATTATGAATACTGTATGTTTCGGGAATTATTTTCAAGCCAAAGGAAGCCTAAATATGGCATTTATCTTTTACGCAAAAGCGATAGGAACTGCAAAAAAAAATCGTTTATTTATTCTAGCTACCGAGGCTATGTTCAAACTTGCTCAGCTTTATGTTAAAAACAATGAATTCAAAAAAGCAGAACGTATTTTGTTGGAATCTAGCAAATATGAGCTGCCGGATCAGCATAGTATAATGCTTCATGTAAATTTTCTATTACTAGAAGTCTACCAGCAACAAGGAAAATTCACTCAAAAGTACGAATTAGCAAATCGGATGACTATTTCCAACTAAAAAGTCAACAGGGTGCATCCCCTGATTTGCGCATGGTCTATTCTTCCTATGACTTCAAATCTTCCATCATCTCTTACTATTCCTAAATCTGAAGTTTCAATAAATGAGCAAGAATATATGTTGGCTAAATCGATAACTTTAAGGACCCCACTTTTATTGACTTGCATTTTACTAAAAGGCTCTCCTATGGGTCTTGTGTAAACGCGCATCCATGGTGGGCAACTAAATATACCATTCTTCTTTGCATATGCTTGACTTAGTAATTCACACATCCCGTACTCCGAATAAATATCTTTTTGGTTCAACTTGCTTTTTAAGCTGTCATGAAGCTCAAATCGAGTGATTTCGACTCTTCTGCCTTTCATCCCTCCAGTTTCCATAATAATCAAATTACTCAAGTCAAGCGGGTATTGCTCTGCAAAATCCAAAAGAGCAAAACTTGTCCCTACCAAAATTGTCTTTAACCTGGATTCATTAGCTTTTTTAAGCTTTTCAGCAAGATTTACATCATTAACATCAAGAAATTTACTACCATTGCTCTTCGTGCGTTCAATAATTTCATTGACCATGTACAAAAGTGAAGAGTTGGGATTCTTCTGATAGTTAGGCAGTAAAGCCAGCACACAGAGTTCATCTAGTGAGCCGAATTCAGCTTCAAAATTTAACAAAAAACTTGTTTCATAGATAGCATTATCCACTATATAGTGATGGCTGCTATCTCCTCCTGTACCACTACTTTTAAAGACTTTCGAAATCGATAAATTTTGACAAAATACACGTTGTGTTTTAAATAACTCAATAGGTAGGAATGGAATTTCTTCAATGCAAGTAAGTTGATCGAATTGAAGACCAAGATGCTTAATATAGTTGCCATAGACTTCGTTCTCGGTCGCTTGAAAACGAAATATCTCTAATGCTTTAGCCTCAAAATCATCATCAGCCTTAAAAATATCAATAGAAGCCATTATACTTTTTTACTCAAAAAATGGTTATTATTGCAAAGTTAGTATGCAAAAATTTATTAAGCTATTTGTTGTCGGGCTGTTATTAACATTCCTAGCCTCATGTGTCTCAGAGCCTGAATATCCGATTGAACCAGTGATTGGCTATGTAGGTGCCTCGAAAACTATGGTTAATGAATTCGATAGCCTTACCCTAACTTTTAGTTTCACAGATGGAGATGGAGATTTAGGGAAAGAACGTTCCCAGAATTCAAACTGTTCAGATTTTTGTAGCTATGCAGGCGATACTTCCTGTTTCCAAGATCCCTTTTTTGCATGTTTTTTCATTGATCAAAGAGACAGTTGTTATGGTGCTTTGACGCTGCCTAACCTTGAACCCAATGGAAATATAAAAGCAATATCAGGTGAAATTGATATCGTGATTCCGCCAGTTTTTTGTAAATGCGGCAACAATGCTTGTCCTCCATCGCAGGATGTAGTCTACCAAATTATTGTTTCGGATTTCGCCGGCAACTTATCTAACCTTATTTTATCAGAGCCTATTACTATAATTTGTAATTAGGCCTTACCAAATAAATGGTAATATTGCTTTTCTTTCTTTGGGATAATTCGGAAACTTCTCTAGATACCATTTATGATGCGATATAGCCCTAGGAACTAAGTTAGCGAAGGTCCATATAAAGAAAGATAATGAAGGTAAACACCAAGTCATTATTGCAAATCCGAACCACTCAACCAATTCTCCGAATAAATTGGGACAAGAAAGATACTTAAACAAAAACCCATTCGGAATCTTGTAATTCGTTTCACCAGGTGCTCTCAAATTAATCAAGAGATAATCGCTGTACTGATTGATTCCAAAACCGATAATAAATAATGAGAATCCAAGAATAAACTGCCAGGACACGAACCAATCGACAGAATAAATAGTAGGATTTTCAGCCAAAAAACTAGCGATCAAATACGTATTCACCGAATTGAACAAAATAGCTGAAAGTGCGATAATTACAGGCATCTTTTTCCCTGATGTTTTAATCCGAAAAGGATAAATAAAAGCCCTATTGAAATAATGAACCACCCAAGCTACTACAAACACCGTCACTCCTTGATTGATATAAGCGTTGCCTTTTAGAAAAAAATATAGGAAAAGCACTAATGCTGGCATTTCCATTAAAATCCATCCTATTTTATTACTTAACATAGGGCCCCAATTACTGGAGGAATGCCTGCCGTAAGGAGCTGCTTTAAAAAACAAGAGATAGAAAAACGTAAGAATTGCAATACTTATCCAAATCCATGTAAATGTAAAAAGTGAGGGCATAAATTTTTTTTTGTCTAAAAACAAAGCTACGAATTTCACTTCGTATCTTTGTCGCAATGTCGAAAAGAGTAGTTGTTGGTTTGTCGGGTGGAGTTGATAGCAGTGTAGCTGCCTTCATGCTGAAAGAACAGGGATATGAAGTTATTGCCATTTTTATGCGAAACTGGGTAGATGACGAAGTTATTATCTCGGAGGAATGCCCATGGGTAGAGGATAGTAACGATGCATTATTGGTAGCCGATAAACTGGATATACCTTTTCATGTTATCGATTTTAGTAAAGAATATAAGGAGCGAATAGTCGACTATATGTTTAGTGAGTATAAGGCAGGCAGAACGCCTAATCCGGATATTCTTTGTAATCGTGAAGTAAAATTTGATTTGTTTCTCGAAAAGGCCTTAAACCTTAAAGCCGACTTTGTAGCTACCGGTCATTATTGCCAAAAAACAACAACAACTAAGGACGGAAAAGAGCTTCACCACTTATTGGCTGGGGAAGACAGCAACAAAGACCAAAGCTATTTCTTGTGTCAGCTGAGTCAAAATCAGCTGGCAAAAGCCCTGTTCCCCATAGGGCATTTAGAAAAAAGTGAAGTCAGAAAAATAGCGAACGAACAAGACCTTGTTACTGCAAATAAAAAAGACTCGCAAGGTTTATGCTTTATTGGCAAAGTTCGCTTGCCTGAGTTTCTGCAACAACAATTAAAACCGAAAAAGGGAAATATTATTCAGGTGTCGGCAGACCACCCTATGTATGAAAAAGATTGGAACAACAAAGATTGGTCAGAGCTAGCTAGACCATTCACCTACGAGATTGAGGATGGAGAGATTGTTGGTCGACATCAGGGAGCACATTACTTCACCATAGGACAACGAAAAGGACTTGGAGTAGGCGGAACTTCACTCCCCTTATTTGTTATTGCCACAGATACAGAAACAAATACTATTTATGTTGGACTTGGCGAGCACCATCCGGGCTTAAAACGTAAAGTGCTAAAAGTTGAGGCAAAGGATATTCATTGGCTTCAAGAAAACCTGCGATTAAAAGCAAATCAATCCCTTTCTTGTAAAGCACGAATCCGCTATAGACAAGCCTTAAATCCGTGTATACTCATTCAAAAAAATGATGATTTGTATGTGATTTTTGATAAGTTCCAAAAAGGAATTGCAGCAGGTCAATTTGCAGCATGGTACCGTGAAAATGAACTCTTAGGAAGCGGTGTTATTTCTGCATAGATTGTTACCTTTATTGCATAAACAAACACCATGAATAAGATTTTAGCCTTACTTATTGTTTCCTTATCACTAAATTTTGCTGCAGCGAATAATTTTTTAGTGAGTTATGAAAAAAAAGCCACTTTTACGAAAGAAGAGCTAAAAGCTAAATGGAAAGAAAATAAAATTAAAGAATTTATTACTCCTGTTAAATATTCAGTGGATGTCTATGAAATAATTTATAAATCTCGCTGGCATGACGGGACCGAGGTCTTAGCTTCAGGTTATTATTATATTCCAGCAGCATATGATGAAGCACTTCCAACCATGATAATGAATCATGGAACACAACTAAAAAAAGATTTCGAGGTTCGTTTAAGAGGATTGCAAGTGGGTTGCATTGCCTTTGCTACGGATGGCTATCTTTCGGCTTTCCCTCATTATATTGGTTTAGGTAAAGGAGAAAAAAGCCATTTGTATCAAATCGCTGAAAGTGAGGCTTACTCAAATATTGATATGCTTCGAGCAATTCGAGAATTTAATAAAGAAATGGACATAAGTTCAAATCATCAACTTTTTTTAACGGGTTATTCGCAAGGGGGTCATGCGACTATGGCGGCGCATAAAATGATCCAAGAAGAATATGATACAGAATTCAAAGTAACTGCATCTGCTCCAATGAGCGGAGCTTACGACATGACTGGCGTGCAAGCGGGAGTCATGTATGAAAAATATGACCATCAAGCATATCTACCCTACCTCCTACTCTCTTTAGAGAAACAATACAATTTTTGGGATGGCGATATTTACGAAGTATTCAAGGAGCCTTATAGATCCATAATAAAAGAAAAATTAAACCACCAGCATAATCTAAATGAAGTATCGAAACTCTTACCAGAAATTCCGGCAGACATGATTGTCGATTCTCTAGTCATTGAGTTTAAAGAGAACCCTGATTTTATTTTCACTAAAATGCTCGAAAAAAACAACAACTACGATTGGAAGCCAGAAAGTCCTATGATGCTTTGTTACTGTAAAAATGATGAGCAGGTGACCTACAAAAATGCATTTGTGGCTCATGATGCTATGGTGGAAAATGGAGCAAAGCGAATAATTCTAAGAAGTGGTGGCGACAAATACGGACATAATAAGTGTGCCCTATTCTCCATGATGTACACCAAATTCTTTTTTGACAGCATTAAAAATGGAAAAGAAAAAGGAAAGAAAGGAAAATTAATGAAACGCTTTCTACTATCATTAGCCAAAATTGCAGTTAAACCATAGGTTCTTAATAGAAAGATTAGCTGAAGTATAATTCTTCCCAATTTATTATTGAACAAATCAATTATTAAGCGGTTTGGTATGCATGAAGAACTATCTAATAATAGGAGCATCATCAGGAATTGGTAAAGCCCTAGCCGAACAACTGGCGCAAGAAGAAAACCATGTGATTGGGACCTATAATCAAACAGAAATAACAAGCGATACGATAAAGTACCACCATCTTGATGTGACACAAGATTTTGATACAAATTTCATTCCCGAACAATTAGATGGCTTGGTGTATTGTCCTGGATCAATCAATCTCTTGCCGTTTAGAAGAATTAAACAAGAAGCATTTCTAGCAGATTATAAGCTGCAGGTTTTAGGAGCAATAAAGATTATTCAAGCAGCTTTCCCTGCACTTAGAAAGTCAGGTAATGCTTCTATCGTGCTTTTTTCAACCGTAGCCGTCCAAGCTGGATTCAATTTTCATTCGCAGGTTGCTGTTTCGAAAGGTGCTATTGAAGGTTTAACCAAAGCTCTAGCAGCAGAATTTGCTCCAACAGTGCGTGTAAATGCAATTGCTCCTTCCCTCACCGATACGCCACTGGCAGGCAAGATGCTGGATAAACCAGAAAAGAAGGAAGCGAATGCTCAAAGGCATCCGTTAAAACGAATAGGCGAAGCGACTGATATTGCTCAAACTGCAGCCTTCTTATTATCTGATCAAGCGTCTTGGATAACTGGTCAAATCATTCATGTTGACGGAGGAATGTCTACACTTAAAGTTTAAAGAAGGTGATACTTAGCGAACGAGATGTAGACAGAATCATTGAAATGGCTTGGGAGGATAGAACACCTTTCGAAGCGATCAAATTACAATTTAATATGACCGAAAAACAGGTCATTAAATTGATGAGGAGCAATTTGCGAGAAAGGAGCTTTAAAAATTGGAGGCAACGCGTAAATAGTGGGGTAAGCCAAAAACATCTCAAAAAAAGGTCCAAGGAAATTGATCGTTTTAAATGCTCAAGACAAAGAAGTATAAGTTTCAATAAAATATCAAAGCGTTGATTTTCCCTACCTCCTATGCTGAGATTATCCAATCGCTTGATGAGTTTGATCCAAAGTCTTATGCAAAAACTCGAAACTTTGGCGATGGACAGGTAAGCCGATTGTCCCCTTATATATCTCGTGGAGTTATTTCTACTCGACAAGTATTTGAAGGGCTAAAAGCGAAGAATTATCCTTTTCAGCAAATAGAAAAATTTATCCAAGAGCTAGCATGGCGTGACTATTGGCAGCTTATTTGGGTGGCTAAAGGTGCTGAAATAAATGAAGATTTAAAACATCCTCAAACGCCTGTTATTCATCGTGAAATGCCCTCAAATATCGAAAGTGCACAAACCACTATAAACGTGATCGATAGTGCTATTAAAGACCTAAAAGCAACGGGGTATATGCACAACCATATGAGAATGTATGTGGCAGCAATTGTTTGCAATAATGGAAAAAGCCATTGGAAAACCCCTGCTAAATGGATGTATTACCATTTATTAGATGCTGATTGGGCGAGTAATGCCTTAAGCTGGCAATGGGTCGCTGGCACAAACTCAAACAAAAAATACATCGCCAACCAAGAAAATATTAATAAGTATTTCCATAGTAATCAACAGTACACGTTTCTGGATAAAAGCTATGACGAAATAGCTGAAATGAAATGTCCTGATGTTTTAAAATCGAGCAGTTATCCTAAACTTATAACCGATCTACCCCCAGCACAAGATTTGAAAATTGACTCTTCCCTACCAACTTTCATTTATAATGAATATAATTTGGATCCGAAATGGCGAAAAGAAACTGAAGGTAATCGAATCTTACTTTTAGATCCAAAAAAGTTTAGTGAATTACCTATGTCCCCGCTCACTATAGAATTTTTGATAAACCTAGGCAAGAACATTCCATCTCTTCAAATATATACAGGCAGCTATTCCCAGATGCGAAAAACGTATCAAATGGATGTCATCTATTATAAAGAACATCCCTTAAATATAGACTATCAGGGAAATATGGATTCACGTGATTGGCTTTCATCAATCAAGGGATACTATCCATCATTTTTTGCATTTTGGAAAAAGTGTAAAAAAGAAATTAAATATTAAGACATGTATTATACAGAATCAACTATTAAAAACCTGCCTAGAGTTCAACGTTTAAATTTAATCAACTCAATAACGGGTATAAAACCTGGAAATCTAATCGGGACAAAATCTAACGCAGGAGTTAGCAATCTAGCTATCATCAGCTCGGTGGTTCACTTGGGAAGTAACCCACCTTATATCGGTTTTATTTTGAGACCAAGCATGGTGGACAGAAGAGATACCTATGAAAACATTATAGAAAACTGTTTTTATACAATTAATCACATTCCAAGTAATTTTGTAGAACAAGCCCATTATACCTCTGCAAAATTTGATAAGGAAATATCAGAATTTGAACAATGTAATTTCACTGAAGACTACCTCTCAGATTTCCCTGCTCCCTTCGTAAAAGAATCTAGGCTGAAAATTGGGCTCAAACATGTAGAAAGCATCCCGATACCCATTAACAATACCATGATGATTGTTGGCGAGGTTCTTCATATTGACGTGGATTCTAAAGCGTTATCTCCCCAGGGATACTTAGACCTAGACCTACTAGACAGTGCCGGAATAGGTGGTTTGAATACCTACTATAAGCTTGAAAAGATCAAGCAATTTCCCTATGCCAGAGTGGCGGAATTACCCAAATTTTCAAAATGAAAAAAAGTGATCTTCCATCCAAAATTTGCTTGATTTGCAAGCGACCTTTTTCTTGGAGAAAGAAATGGAAGCAATGTTGGGAAGATGTTAAATACTGTAGTGAACGATGTAAAAGAAATAAGAACAATTGAAAAGTGTAAATATCATATTCCCCCATCAATTATTTGAACAACATGAAATTCATGATAATGGATTTCCAATCTATTTAGTTGAAGAATACTTATATTTCAAAAAGCTTAAATTTCATAAACGTAAAATAGCTTATCATCGAGCTACCATGAAGTGCCATCAGGCTTATCTTGAAGCCAAAGGAATAACCGTGCATTATATACCTAGTATTTCATCAAATAGTGACATATGCATTCTTATCAAGCAGTTAGCTGATTCATTTCAACGAATAGTTTTTATAGATCCAACAGACGATTGGTTAGAACAAAGACTAAAGGCAAGTATAGAAGAATCAAAATTAGCCTCCCTTAGCTATGAAAATCCGCTTTTCATAAATTCAAAAGATGATTTACAGACTTTTTTTAAAGCAAGTAAAAAGTCTTTTTTTCACACTACTTTTTACAAACAAGAAAGAAAGAAGCATGGAATTCTATTGGATAGCTTAGAACAGCCCATAGGAGGAAAATGGAGTTATGATGATGAAAATCGAAAGAAATATCCTCGAGGAAAAACTCCTCCTGCGATTAAATTTATTGAGGGGAATGAATACTGGAAGGAAGCCTTAGCTTACACAGAGAAATATTTTCCTAATAATTATGGTGACATCAGCGAAAAATCCTTGTACCCCATTTCGCATGAAGAGACTCGCCTCTGGCTTACGGAATTTTTAAAAAATAGATTTGAGGAGTTTGGCCATTATGAAGACGCCATATTAAAGGAACAATCACACCTGCATCATAGTTTGTTAACTCCTATGCTTAATATCGGCTTAATCAGTCCCAAGTACGTTGTGAATGCAAGTATTAGTTTTGCAAGAAAGCATGATATACCCCTTAACTCTTTAGAGGGCTTTATTCGACAAATAATAGGTTGGCGAGAGTTTATTCGTGGTATGTACCAAGTAAAAGGGAGATTTTCACGAACAAGAAACTTTTGGGGTTTCAACCGTAAAATTCCCTCATCCTTTTATACAGGAAGTACGGGTATAGAACCGATCGATGAAACTATAAAGAAAATTTTAAAAGATGGCTATTGTCATCATATCGAACGCTTGATGCTACTGGGTAATTTTATGCTGCTCTGTGAATTCCATCCCAATGAAGTCTATGCATGGTTTATGGAGATGTTTATTGATGCATATGATTGGGTAATGGTTCCAAATGTATATGGCATGAGCCAATTTGCCGATGGTGGATTATTTGCCACCAAACCCTACATTAGCGGCTCCAACTATGTATTAAAAATGAGTAATTACAAGCGCGGAGATTGGCAAAAAACTTGGGATGGACTTTTTTGGAGGTTTATGCATGTGCATCGTGACTTCTTTTCGAGCAACCATCGATTAGGCATGCTGGTCAGGAACTTAGACAAAATGGGTGTGGAAAAAAGAAGTACGCATATTTCAAATGCGGAGTTCTTTTTGAAAAATTTGGAGAAAAAGTGAAAATGAATCATTAAGTTTATGGCAATGAAGTTCCAACGTTTAAATATGGACAACACTTGGTTCATTGAATTTGGTGGTTTGCGCATGCTCATTGACCCTTGGCTGTTTGGGCAAGAAGTTGATTTCTTCTCCTGGTTCAATACCCAATGGCATAGAACTGCACCCGTTCCGCTTGCTGAAGTACCTGATTTTGACCTTGTGCTAATCACACAAAAATATCCGGATCATTTTCACCAGGAAACATTGAAAAAGTTGCAACCCAAATTGGTGGTTGGTCCACAATCAATTAAAAATCAGTTGAACAAAATTTTGCCAGATTCGAATATTCTTTCTTTCAATGAAGGGATTCATGATATCCATCAAAAAGGAATTCATATTCACCATCTCCCAAGCGCTAGGAAAATAGATCCCATTTATGATGCGCTTGTAATAGAAAATGGCGAGCAAAGTATATTTTTAGCAAGTCATGGCTTCACTTCCATTGATCAATGGCAAAGCGCATTTAACGAATACCCTCCAGTTCATGTCATGCTAAGTCCCTTTGACCATTACCAACTTCCATTCTTTTTAGGTGGTACGGTTGCACCAGGAATTGGAGGACTTAGAAAGTTAGCAGAAAGCCTTAATCCGAAGCATATTATTGCGACACATGACGAGGATAAGCATGCGAAAGGATTGGTCAGTAAATTTGCTAAAATTACGAAATCACCAAACTATGATAAATTGCAATCTTTCCCCGAATTGAAAAATAAAATTTTACCCTTCAACAATTATAAAGCTGTAGAAATATGAAGACTCGTTCAAACCATTTAATACAAATTATATTGATGTACATCATCATGGGTTTAAGTGGACTTCTTTCGTGGAAGTATATCCCCATTGAAGAGGAAGTATTTCGATTTTTTGCCGCGCATGTAGTGATGACCATTTTCTGTTTTTTGTTTTCACTCTTGAAAAACAATTCTTCTGTGTATGATGCCTTCTGGAGTGTGATCCCCTTTTTCTTTTGTGTTATGTGGGCCATTATTCATTCCGAAACCCTCAATATTTTCCATATTTTGACTTTAGGAACAGTCAGTCTCTGGTCATGGAGACTTACAATGAATTGGGCTCGATCTTGGGATGGTTTTGGACATGAGGATTGGCGATATATTGATTTAGCCAATAAGAGTGGGAAAATGTATCCTTTTGTAAATTTTTTAGGGATTCACCTCTTCCCTACAATTATGGTGTTTGCTAGCATGCTGCCCTTATTTTACATTTTTTCAGACATTAATCCAGACAAGATTCTTTTTGCGTTGGGGATTTTCATCGCTTTAAGTGGTATTGGATTTGAACATTTCGCGGACAACGAATTGTTCCGCTTTAGAAAGCGACCAAATCCAAAGCAAGAAGAAATTCTTCAAACTGGATTATGGGGCATGTGTCGATACCCCAATTATTTAGGAGAATCACTCTTTTGGATAGGCTTAGCTGTTATTGGACAGGCCTATCAAGCGCCCTGGTATACAGTTATTGGAAGTGTGGCTATGTTCCTAATGATCCGATTCATTTCAATCCCTATGAAGGAAGAACGAATGTTGGCAAGACGGCCCTCTTTTGAAGCATATCAGGCGAAAACTCCTTTACTCTTTCCAAAATTATTCAATAAATAGATCGTAATGTTGTTAATATAAAGTTTTATTTTTAGATTTGTCTAAATATTAATTTAGATTATACTAAAAATAAAACAATGTTAGAGCAAATAACAGATTATTTCGGGCAATTGCATCCTGTAAAAGCGGCTTTTCTTGCAGGCTTATTTACTTGGACTTTAACCGCAATTGGGGCAAGCTTGGTATTTTTCTTTAAAACTTCTAACCGAAAATTTTTAGATGCTTCCTTGGGGTTTACAGGCGGAGTTATGATTGCTGCAAGTTTTTGGTCTTTACTAGCACCTGCCATACATTACGTAGAACTTCAAAATGAATTAGGCTTAAGCACAACCCCCTCATGGTTTGCCCCAGCGATTGGTTTTTTAGCTGGCGCACTCACCCTATTTGCTTTAGATAAAATCATCCCACACCTGCACATATTTGCCAAACGGGAAGAAGCGGAAGGCGTGAAAACAAATTGGCAAAAAACAATTCTTTTAGTGCTAGCGATTGCATTGCATAACATTCCAGAAGGATTGGCTGTCGGCGTTGCCTTTGGCGCTTTAGCTAACCCTGAGTTACTAGGGATGGAGGGCCAAAATGTATTTACTATAGGATCAGCAGTAGCATTAGCTATTGGCATTGGTATTCAAAATTTCCCTGAGGGATTTGCTGTTTCTATGCCTTTAAGAAGACAAGGAGTAAGCGCATTTAAATCTTGGCAATGGGGGCAACTTTCTGCCATCGTTGAACCTATATTCGCTGTTATCGGAGCTGCTATTGTTCTTACTGTTCTTCCGATACTACCTTATGCCCTTGCTTTTGCTGCAGGTGCAATGATTTTTATAGTAGTAGAAGAAGTAATTCCGGAAAGCCAACGCGGCGGGAATACAGACTTAGCAACTATGGGCCTAATTTTTGGCTTCATCGTAATGATGATATTAGACGTTGCCCTTGGTTAAAAAAACGTATTTAATATCACTGAAAATTTCAAAAAATGATTTATTCCCGTTTATTTACAATTTTTATAGGTGTCCTTGGAGGTTTTATCACAGCGCAGCAAGGAAGCTTATCGGGAACTGTATTAAACAAATATGACAACACTCCTATAAGTTTTGCAAATGTATATTTAGAGAATTCTCCATACGGAACCGTGGCAGATGAAAAAGGGAAGTTTATTTTATCCAATATTAAACATGCTGATTATGAGTTATTGATGTCCGCAGTTGGATACGAAGACTCTCGGCAAACCATCAAGATATATAAGGATATTCAAAATTACACTTTGTTGAGTCAAACGGAAGAAGCCATGTTTGATCAGGTTGTAATTACTGGCACTAAAACCTTTCAAAGCAAATATTCATCTCCTGTCATTGTGCAAGTTTTAGAAAACGAATCGTTGGATAAGATACAGGCCTGTAATCTTTCAGAAGGACTCAAATTTCAAACCGGTTTAAGGGTAGAAACTGATTGCCAAACTTGCAACTATACCCAACTTCGGATCAATGGGTTAGCGGGTGGATACTCTCAAGTACTGATCAATGGCCGGCCCATTTTTAGTGCGCTAAATAGTTTATACGGCTTGGAGCAAGTCCCAAGTAACATGATTGATCAAATTGAAACCGTTAAAGGAGGAGGTTCTGCTTTATACGGTTCGAATGCCATAGCAGGCACAGTTAATATTTTAACTAAAACCCCTGAAAAGAGTTCCTATCAGATAGATTACACTTATCAAAACTTAAATGGCCAAACCAATGACCATTTCATAAACGCCAATGGTACTATCGTTAACAAAAAGAAAAACTTTGGAGCTTCCCTGTTTTTTAACAGCAGAATTCGAGATGTTTATGATCACAATAATGACAACTTTTCAGAACTTCCGAGTCTAAAAAATAACTCCATAGGAACTAACTTCATTTATCGACCAAAAGAGAATCAAAAGTTAGAAGTCAGCCTAAACTACTTGAATGAATACCGATATGGTGGAGAGCAAGTGGACTCCCCAGCATATTTAACTTTGCAAGCAGAAGAAAGGACTCACCACACATTTTTGGGAAGTGCAGATTATCAGTTTAATTTTAATGACTACAATAGTTCTTTTATCGTATACTTTGCAAATCAATTTACAAAACGCGATCATTTTACAGGCATAAGACCAGATGATCAAGAGGAAATTGAGGATTACATACAGCGTCCACCTTATGGTATATCCAATACTCTCACTATTAATACGGGCACCCAGTTTAATCACCGAGTAAAGAACTTTTTATCTGGCATTAATACTTTTACTCTTGGTATTGATGCGAGTATTGATAATGTGTTTGATGAAATTAAAGCCTATAATTATCTTGTAGACCAGCAATCCACGCTTATTGGAATATTTGCACAAAGTGATTGGGAAATTACTCCAAAAATTAAACTGCTTTCCGGTTTAAGAATGGACAAAAGTAATTTTGTTGAAAAACTAATATTCAATCCAAGGTTTTCATTGATGTATAAAATGAAAGAAAGCAGTCAATTCAGAGTAAGTTGGGGGCAAGGATTTAGAGCCCCTCAAGCATTCGATGCAGATTTACATATTGCTTTTGCTGGAGGTGGGATTTCCCGAGTAATGTTGAGTGACCAGCTCAAAGAAGAACGATCGCATAGTGCAAGTGCTTCGTATAATTTTAATAAGGCATACGAAAAGTTGATTTTCGGATTTACATTGGATGGTTTTTATACAATTCTTAAGGATGCCTTCTTTCTACAACCTATTGGTGAAGACGGATTTGGAGAGTTGTTTGAAAAACAAAATGGTGACGGCGCTAAGGTTTTTGGTGGAAATATCGATTTTAGACTCAATTATAACAAACTTATCCAAATTGAAGGCGGATTTACCGTTCAACGTAGCTTGTTTAATGAGGCTGTCCAATACATACCAAACGTAATTAAGCAACGTGCATTTCTAAGAACGCCTAATATATATGGATATACCGTAATAAATATCATGCCTACCAAACAACTCTACCTAAATATCAACACTCTTCATACTGGGTCTATGGATGTTGCACATTTTGCGGGAGCGGCAAATCAATCAACAGATGAGATCATTGAATCTAAGATGTTTAATGAGATTGGTTTTAAGGTAGCCTATACATTTAATGTTTCGAAAATAAACACTAAGCTTGAGTTGTTTGGAGGAATTAAAAATATTACAAATTCCTATCAAGAAGATTTCGATATTGGTAAGGACAGGGATAGTAACTTCATTTATGGTCCTGCTGCACCTCGAACTTTTTTCTTGGGAATACGCTTAAAATCTTAAGTCGAAGCATTCACTAACAGGGAATTTGCTACATGCAAGGAAATCACAACCTTGAGTTTATTTTCTAAATGTAACTCCTGGGATTGATCAAAAGGAAACTTGCTGCCCAACTTAACCTTTGCTCCTAAGTTTAATCCTTGTTGATTGAGATATTGGAGAAATTCTACAGAACTATCAGACACTCCCATAAGTATGAGTTCATCGTTCTCACTAAAGCTAGATAGTTTTCTTAAGGCTAATCTTTGAATATTTCCCGCAGCATCCGGAATGGGATCACCATGGGGGTCTGACTTAGGAAAACCTAGATACTGGTCTAATTTAAGAATCAATTCGGGTGACTTAACATGCTCAAGTTGTTCGGCAACTTCGTGCACTTGATCCCATCTAAAGCCAAGCTTATCCACTAAAAAAAATTCCCAAAGTCGATGTTTCCTTACCAATCCAACGGCAATAGTTTTACCTTTTTTACTCAAAAAAGTACCCTTGTACTTTTCATAAATCACTAAATCCTTATCAGCCAATCGTTTAACCATATCCGAAACCGAGGCTGCACTTGTTTCTAGTCTTGCAGAAATTGCATTGGTTGAAGCTACTGCATCCCCATCACTACAGATATAATACAATGCCTTTAAATAATTCTCTTCCGTTTCAGACAGATTCATAGGGTAAAGATAAGAAAGCCCCTAATACTATTAGATTCCTATTAACAATTTAGCATATGTTGTTAATACTTAAGTGAGTTTCACTTTGGTATAGCAAGTGCAAAATGGCATATTTAGTATATGAAAATGAAGAAAATTGCAGCTATTGACATTGGCTCAAATGCAATGCGCTTATTGATTAATAATGTCATTGAGTATGAAGGAAGAAAATTATTTAAAAAAGTAGATATCGTTCGAGTTCCAATTCGTTTGGGTACTGAAGCGTTTATAGAGCAAAAGATAAGTGACTACACCCGAAATCGTTTGCTAAATGCCCTGCATGCCTTCAAACATCTAATGGAAGCACAGCAGGTTGCCATATATCGGGGATGCGCCACCAGTGCGATGAGAGAAGCTAAAAATGGTGCTGATATTATCCAACAAATTAAAGAAGAAACCGGACTGAAGATTGAAATAATCAACGGTAAAGAAGAGGCTGCAATCATCTATGCAAACCACATTGAAAAATTAATCGATGATAAGCAGGCATATCTTTATGTAGATGTGGGGGGCGGTAGCACTGAAATTACTTACTTCAAAAATGGCAATGTAGCGAATTCTCGCTCTTTCAATATAGGTACAATCCGTATTCTCAATGATATGGTGAATACAGCTAAATGGGAGGATTTGCATGCATGGCTAGATGACATTTTAAAAGGGCAAGATATTCAATTAATTGGCTCCGGCGGTAATATTAATAAAGTGGCTAAAATTTCTAAAAAAGACCCCAAAGAGCCATTAAGCTACGATTACATTAAAGGATATTATGATACCCTTAAATCGTATACCTATGAAGAGCGTGTTTTAAAATTAGACCTCAACCCAGATAGAGCAGATGTTATTATTCCCGCTATGAAGATTTTTGTTAATATCATGAAGTGGACAAAATCCAAGCAAATTTATGTCCCAAAAGTTGGATTGGCAGATGGAATTATCAAGCAATTAGCTGAAGTTTAAACACTACTTAGCTTTTTAGTAAAAGAATATTCTATGTTTAGATATGTCTCTTCATCAATTTCATTAAATTTGAAGCCTTAACCCACAAAAAATATGGCTCAGCAAGACGATTTATTCAAAAATATAGTTTCACATGCCAAGGAATATGGCTTTGTTTTTCAATCTTCAGAAATCTATGATGGCCTTGGAGCAGTATATGATTATGGACCAAATGGAAGTGAGTTAAAAAATAACATTAAAACCTATTGGTGGAAAGCGATGGTTCAAATGCATGAAAACATTGTTGGTCTTGACTCTGCCATTTTTATGGACCCTCAAGTTTGGAAAGCTAGCGGACATGTTGACGCATTTAACGACCCGCTAATTGATAATAAGGATAGTAAGAAAAGGTATCGTGCCGATGTTTTAGTAGAAGATCACATCGAAAAAATTAATCAAAAAATTTTGAAGGATGTAAGCAAAGCGGCTAAACGTTTTGGAGAAGATTTTAATGAAGAGGAGTTTCGATCAACTCATCCGAATGTAACGAGAAGGCAAGAAGAAATTAATAGCATTGAAGCGAGGATGAAAGCTGCTTTAGAGAATGAAGATCTAGTAGATTTCAAAGCTTTAATCGAAGACTTAGGTATCGCTTGCCCTGTTTCCGGAAGTAAGAATTGGACCGATGTGCGTCAATTTAATTTGATGTTCAACACCCAATTGGGTAACATTGCAGGAGAAGAAGGTAAGTTATACCTCCGACCAGAAACCGCTCAAGGAATTTTTGTCAACTTCCTAAATGTATTGAATACCTCTCGTCAGCGAATCCCTTTTGGTATTGCCCAGATTGGTAAAGCCTTCAGAAATGAAATCGTTGCGCGACAGTTCATATTTAGAATGCGTGAATTCGAACAAATGGAAATGCAATTCTTTGTACGACCAGGCGAACAAGAAAAATGGTATACATATTGGAAAGAAGCTCGATTGAAGTGGCATAAAGCTTTGAGTTTGGGTGATGAAAACTATCGTTTTCACGACCATCTAAAACCTGCTCACTATGCAGATAATGCCTTGGATATTGAATTTAACTTCCCCTTTGGTTTCAAAGAATTAGAAGGAGTGCATTCACGTACAGATTTTGATTTGACCCAGCACCAAGAATTAAGTGGTAAAAAGCTGCAATACTTTGATCCTGAACTGCAAGAAAGTTATGTCCCCTATGTGGTCGAGACCTCAATCGGTCTGGATAGAATGTTTCTAGCCACCTTGAGTTCCTGTTATAAAAATGAAGATTTAGGTGAAGGTAATTCGCGTGTAGTTTTGGCCTTACCTCCTGTTTTAGCCCCAGTTAAAGTAGCCATTTTCCCATTAACCAAAAAAGACGGCTTACCGGATAAGGCTCGAGAAATATTCAATCAACTTCGTTTAGACTTGAACTGTCAATATGAGGAGAAGGACAATATCGGAAAACGCTACCGTCGGCAAGATGCTATCGGGACGCCATATTGCATTACTGTAGACCATCAAACTTTGGAAGACAACACCGTCACCATTCGGGAAAGAGACTCCATGGAACAAGAACGTATCTCTATCGATCAAGTCAAGCAAGTAGCCTTAGAAAAATGCAGCTGGGGAAAGGTGCTACAGTAGACATATTTTTTTTCTAGATGGCCGCTAATAAGTGTATTAATCATCTAAATTTTAAAAGCTTTTTGACTTATATTAATTTGTGATCACCAGCAAGATCAACTCATTAAATGAGGTGCTTCTTTTGTTTCTTATTGAAGTGCCTATCCATTATGGGATGCAGAAAAACTGTAATTAGAATGATAAAAGCGCCGGAGTAAAACCACATATTTAAGAACTGGTTTTCTGCAAAAAAGACAATGGCTAAAGCTATTCCATAAATTGGCTCCATATTCAGAATCAAATTAGACGTAAACGCACTCATATTTTTAAGCGCTTCCATTTCTAACGAAAAAGCAATATTTGTGCATACCACAGCCAATAGTAGTAAGTATAAAACATCATTCCCACCTGGAACCAATTGAAAATCCACACCAGAGAATACCAAATAAGGTACCAAGAGACTTAAAAAGATAAAGCCTCCTATCATTTGAAAGAAAGTAACCACGGAAGGGCTATTATCCTTGACGTATTTTTTATTTAAAACTGAAAAAAGTGCTGCAAAGAACGCAGCAACCACGCCCAAAGCCATGGCTTGTATATAACTAGACTGCCATGAAAATACTTGATCAGGATTGGACTTTGCAATAAAACCCAAACCAACAAGAACTAAAAGACCGATAAAAAGTTCACGTTTTTTAAATTTCTCTTTAAACACGAGTGGCTCTATAAATGCAGCAAACAAGGTAATTGTTCCAAAGGTAGCCAAAGCAAGGGATGCACTATTCCCAACCTTAATACAACCATAAAATGCTAGCCAATGTATAGCCACCAAAGAGCCAATCAATAAAAACTGTATCCACACAGGCTTCGCTGTTTGTTTTAACTTTTTAATGAAATTAGGAAAGAATAAAAAAACAAATGCAGCAATCCACATGCGATGCCAAACCAAGTTCAAACTCCCAAGATTAATGAGCTTCCCAAGAATAGCCGTAAAACCAAACAAGAAAGTAGCTATATGCATGTACCCTATCGCCTTATTTTCTACTTTCATTGATCATTATTTGTACTGTAAGATATTAGATTTAAGCTGTTTCTTAACAATTGTTCAAGGCCTATTTCTTTAAGGTATCTCTATTCAAACAAAAATTCCTCCGTCAATGACGGAGGAATTATAAATTATATACTTAGAATCTCGGTTCTTATATTATCCCATTTTCTTAGCGTCTTCTAAAAACTTGGCCAAGCCGATGTCTGTTAATGGATGCTTAAATAAACCTTCGATACTCTTTAATGGGCAAGTAGCAATATCTGCACCGGCTTCAGCACATTGAACGATATGCAAGGGTGATCGAATAGATGCCGCTAATATCTCCGTAACAAAACCATAATTCTCATATACTTGCACAATTTGTTCAATCAATTGAACACCATCCCAGTTACTATCATCGATCCGACCAATAAACGGGGATACCATAGTTGCTCCTGCTTTTGCTGCTAGTAAGGCTTGACCTGCTGAAAACACCAAAGTACAATTTGTTTTGATCCCTTTATCCGAAAAATACTTAATCGCTTTAATACCCTCTTTTATCATCGGTACTTTAACCACAATATTCTTGTGCAATTTAGCCAAGGCCTCTCCCTCTCTAACAATTCCATCAAAATCAGTACTTAACACTTCAGCACTTACCGGGCCATCTACTATATTGCAAATATCTACATAGTGCTTCAACACTGCAGCTTCACCTTTAATTCCTTCTTTAGCCATTAAGGACGGATTGGTAGTTACTCCATCCAAAACGCCTAATGCTTCAGCTTCTTTAATCTGTTCTAAATTTGCGGTATCAATAAAAAATTTCATTTGGGTATCATTTGTTTCCGCAAAACTAACCCGCGCAAGAGTAAGGAAAGAAAAAAGTAATTAACAAGAGTTGAAAAGCTCCATTGAATGAAAAGGAAGCATAAAAAAACGAGTAACTTTGTCCAACAAGTAAATATTATGAATAACTTCTTAATAAAACAAGCTAAAATCGTCAATGAAGGCAAAACATTTACCGGTGATGTGTGGATAAAAGACCAGCGGATTCAAAAAATAGCTACACAAATAGACAATGTATTTCAAGCAGAAGAAATAAATGGTGAAGGAAAGTTCTTGCTGCCTGGTGTTATTGATGACCAAGTGCATTTCAGAGAGCCTGGGCTTACACATAAAGCGGAGATTTATACAGAAGCGAAAGCTGCAGTAGCAGGAGGTACCACTTCCTTTATGGAAATGCCCAATACCAAACCAAGTTCGACCACGCAGCAAAGATTAGAAGATAAATACCATGTAGCTTCTCAAACTTCTTTAGCCAATTACTCCTTTTTTATGGGTGGTGCCAATGATAACTATGATGAGGTCATGCGAACAGATTTATCCAAAGTATGTGGCTTGAAAATCTTTATGGGAAGCAGCACTGGAAATATGTTGGTGGATAATGAGAAAGCGCTAAAGAACTACTTTTGCAACTTTGAAGGCCTTATCGCTACTCATTGCGAAGATGAATATACCGTTAGAGCGAATGAAGCAAAAGCTAGAGAAAAATACGGCGAGTTGGTTCCTTTCTTTATGCACCCAGTTATTCGTGATGAAGAGGCCTGCTACCTGTCTTCATCTAAGGCAATAGAATTAGCAAAAAAATGTAATACTCGCCTGCACATTCTTCATATTTCTACTGCAAGAGAGCTGTCGCTTTTTACCAATAAAATTCCTTTAGAAGAAAAAAGAATCACCGCTGAAGTTTGTGTGCACCACTTATGGTTTGATAGTGAAGACTACTATATTTTTGGAAGCCGAATTAAATGTAATCCTGCTATCAAAATAAAGTCTAACCGCTACGCTTTAATGGATGCCCTATTGGATGACCGCCTAGACATAATTGCTACCGATCATGCTCCTCACACCCTAAACGAAAAAAGAAGCAGCTACTTTCAAGCTCCATCTGGCCTGCCCTTAGTTCAACACAGTTTAAACATGATGCTAGATTTTCATCAACAAGGAAAAATCAGCCTAGAGAAAGTTGTTGAAAAAATGAGTCATGCACCTGCCAAATGTTTTCAAATTGAAGACCGAGGATATATTCGTGAAGGGTATTATGCAGATTTAGTCTTGGTCGATATGCAAGAAAAAAATTATGTTTCAAAAGGAACGATTCACTACAAATGCAATTGGAGCCCATTGGAAGGACACATTTTCAGAAATACGGTGACGCACACATTTGTGAGTGGTCATTTAGCCTATGAAAATGGGAAGTTCAATGAAAATAGCAAGGGAGAAAGATTAACATTCGCGAGAAATTAAATTAACAAAACCTGATATGTCTAAGATAGAACGAATAGTATTTATGGGGACACCAGAATTTGCTGTTGCAAGTTTAAGGGCTATCGTAGAAGCGGGATACAACGTAGTAGGTGTGGTTACCGCTCCGGACAAACCTGCCGGTCGCGGAAGAAAACTTAAAGAAAGTGATATCAAAGTCTATGCGAAAAGTCAAAACCTTCAAATCCTTCAGCCGACCAATTTAAAAAATGAAGATTTCTTAGAAAAGTTACGTGCTTTGCGTGCCGACTTACAAGTTATTGTAGCGTTTCGCATGTTGCCTGTTGTTGTTTGGGACATGCCCCCATTAGGTTCTATAAATGTGCATGGTTCGCTGCTGCCAAACTACCGGGGTGCAGCACCTATTCATTGGGCAGTAATTAATGGAGAAAAAGAAACAGGTGTAAGCACCTTTTTTCTGCAACAAGAAATTGATACGGGAAATATCATTGGGCAAGCCAAAACCGATATTGAACCGGATAACACCACCGGTGAGGTTTACTACAAACTCATGCACTTGGGAGCTAAATTATTGCTAGAGACACTTGAAAATATTGAAAAGGAAGATTACAAAGAAATCCCACAAGACCTTAGCTTAACCATTCAACATGCACCCAAAATTTTTAAAGAACATTGTTTGGTTGATTGGTCAAAACAAGCAAAAGACATCCATAATTTGATCAGAGGATTAAATCCCTTCCCTACAGCTTTTACTGTGCTCCATGGAAAAGTCATAAAAATCCAAACCAGCAAATTAATTGACTCTGAGCAAACGCTCAAGCCCGGAGAAATTTCTATTGTAAATAAACATCTCTTGGTTGGGACGGGTAGCCAGCCGATCCAACTGATAGGTCTGCAAATGGAAGGAAAGAAACGTTCAAGTGCCAATGACTTTATCAATGCTTACCTCCAAGAAGAGGCTAGATACAACTTTACCAATCAATAGTTCATTCAAAAGAAGCAGGAGCATAATACTAAGTCGCAAGTTTTTTGTTTCTGCCTACCCATGAGTTGCGCCCTGCGCAAAACTCAACCAATCCTCAACGAACTTATTGCTATACTCAACTTGCGGATAATGCCCACAATTAGAATAAATTTTTGTTTGGGAATTTGGGATATCTTCAGCAAATTTTGCTGCGTGATGCACAGGGATAACTTTATCGTGTTGACCCCACGCTATGAGGGTTGGCGTTTTTAAATGATGTAGCTCCTTAGTTTTAGGATTAGAATCAAAACTTAACATTTGTATGAAATAAGCCAATGTACCTGCCGTATTAATCATATGATAATGGATATCAATCAAGGATTTGGTTCGATAAACCCTTTGCTTAATAACCATAGCCACATTTTTTTTTGCCATATTATATGGCATTCCTCTATGCAGTAAAAATTTAGGAATCAAATGAAGCACCCCTTTAGATATATTATGCTTGACGACTTCCATTTCATATCCTGCACTCGCAATCAAGCACAAACTTTTAAGCTTTTGTTGGTTTTGTAGAGCAAATTCCCAAGAAACTAAACCACCAAGTGAATTTCCCATAAGATGAAACTCGCTCACCCCAAGTCCCTCAGTAAAATGATTCATAAATGCCCCGTAGTATTCAACCGGTTCGCCATGTGGCTCAAAGTTTTTTGGAACATCACTTAAACCAAACCCAGGCAAATCTACTCGAACCACCCGATAAGATTGGCTAAGCCTTTGCACGATAGGGTCAAATATCTTGAAAGAATCCCCCAAGCCATGCACCATTATTAAGACATCCCCTTCACCCTGATCCGTATAGTGACAGGATAATCCATGAAAATCAAAATACTGAGACTCGCTTAGCTGGTATTTTTCTCTGGCATGATTTAAGGAAATCGCATGATTCCTGCGAAAAAACACAGGTAAAACCAAGGCAAGAAAAAGTAAAAGAAGTATAAGTCCTGCAATCATTTTATCTATATTTCTCGTACAAAATTTCTCCAATCACTAGCTACTTGCTTTGGATATTCCATTTGTGGTGTATGCCCACATTTTTCGTAAATTATCTTCTTGCTATTAGGTAAAAGCGCATCAAATTTATCCGCATGATCTACCGGCACAATTTGATCATCAACTCCCCACAAAACTAAGCTAGGGCAATTTATCTGAGCGATTAACGCAGTGTCGGGAAGCACTGCACTACCGGCCATTTGCAACATCCAAGAGAAAGTACCTTCCTTATTTAGCATAATATAGTTTTTCTCAACTCGATCGAGATTAATTTTAGAATCATTACTAAAACATCTTTCCGCATTAGATTTAGACATACGAAATGGGACACCTTTATTAAAAATAAAGCCGCCAAATGGGCCAGTCATCCACCCCGTAGCCGCGCCTTTCACTTTCTCCATGCCAAAACCAGCGCTGTTTAACAAAGTAAGAGATAACAAACTGGTATCACTTTCCGCTGCTAAATCCCAGGCTATCCATCCGCCCATAGAGTTGCCCATTAAATGGTAATACTTTAGGTCAAGAAGATCAATACTGGATCGAATAAAGCGCTGATAATATGCAAAGAGCTCATCATTTTTCAAATCAATTTTTGGAACTTCTGAAAGTCCGAAAGCAGGTAAATCAATGCAGATAATCCTATAGTCTTCTCTCAATTCTTCAGCGATAACGCTAAAGTTTTTATGAGAGCCACCAAAACCATGAATCATAAAAATGACTGTATCTCCGGCACCTTGATCCGTGTAATGAACTTCGATATCATTCCAGTTGTAGTACTTTGAATAACTAGATTCGCAGAGGGCTATAGCTTCCTGTCTGGAAACAACATTATCCTTTCTAAATATTAGCAGTAAAGCCGGCACGAATACCAGGGCAAGCACAAAACCAAAAACCCACCTCTTCATTACATATTATTTAAAACCATCTTTTCTTCATAAAAAACCACCCCAAGACAAATGAAAACACCAAGGATAGCGCAATAATGACGATGAATGGAATATAACTATGTTCGTAACCCTCTTGGAGTGGTAAACGGATATTCATTCCATAAAAACTTGCAAATAAAGTGGGAACCATTAACACAATGGTCGCTGCCGTCAAGCGCTGAACAACAATTCCCAAATTATTAGAAATAATTGAAGCAAAAGAATCCATTGTTCCATTTAAAATATTGGTATAAATATCTGCCATTTCAATAGCCTGACCACTATCTACAACGACATCTTCTATGAAATCTTCCTTATACTCGTCCTCTCTTATTTTTAAAAAATTGGTTCGTCGAAGCTTGTTCATCATTAAATCGTTACTCCGAAGGTTGGTCACAAAATAGATTAAGCTTTTTTGCAAATTCAATAAGCGTTTTAAATCTTTACTCCTTGATGAGCGGTAAATTTCACTTTCAAAAGAGAATCGCTTATTATTAATTTCGCGCAGATAGTACTGAAAGTAATACACATTGCGATTGAATAATTGAAGTGTAAACAAGCTTTGATCTGCGGGATCAAAACCTTTAATTTTATTCAAAAGAAAATCATCAATCACTCTATTTTCATAGCTGCAAATCGTGATAATATAGTCTGGCTTACTGACTATACCAATTGGAATAGTTAGGTAGAGGGCTTCATTATCAATAAGGTCATTATTTAAAATAGGGGTATTGACCACAACTAAATCTGTCTCCTCTTCCGACTCAAATCTACTTTGCTCGTCTCTATCTAAGGAATCCGTCAAGAAATCTAAGGGTAAATCGTGTATTTGAGCTATTTCCTCTAGATTCTCTTTGGAAAAGGGTGGATAAATATTTACCCAACAACCTTTTTCGAAATTCTTGATTTCAATTAGGGAATTGCCTGATTTCTTTAGTATTTTGATCATCAGTGAGCTTTTACTCTTGATTAAACAGTGCTTTGAAACTTTCCGCCTCAGTTGCTTGTATTCTTCCTGCCAAAATAAGTCTTATTTCTCTTCTTTTCAAGGCCCCTTCGAATTGATTTTTCTCCTCGGCAGTTTCAGGGGTAATAGGAATCGCTTTTTTCGGTCTTCCGTTACTATCCAAAGCTACGAATGTATAGTAAGCTGTATTGCATTTGTACCTGTTTTGTGATGGTAAATTTTCAGCCCAAACCTCAATATAGGTTTCAATAGATGTATTAAAGACTCTGGTAACCTTGGCTTCAATGGTAACAACATCGCCAATTTTAATTGGGTTGTCAAAAGAAACCTGATCCACAGAAACAGTCACCACCACAGCTTTTGCATGCTTCCCTGCTGCAATTGCAGAAGCAATATCCATCCAATGCAAGATCTTGCCTCCTCTTAGATTATTTAAAGCGTTTGCGTCATTGGGCAAGACTATTTCCGTCATTATTGTTCTTGAGTAAGCTGGTGTATTTTGATCCATATTAACTTGAGTTATATAAATGAGTTGTAAAAATAGTATATTTTGCTTTACCATAAGCTTCCTGTGCTAAGCATTGGAGAACGAAGCAAAAAATTGAGGGCGTTCTAATTTTTGTCCTTGGAATAAGGATGCTTCTTACAAAGAATATCTACCTTTGTACTTCTTATTGGCTCCGTAGTTCAATTGGATAGAATGTCAGATTTCGGCTCTGATGGTTGGGGGTTCGAATCCCTCCGGGGTCACGAAAAAAGCTCAACACATAGTGTTGGGCTTTTTTATTTTAGAGCAAATATGAGCTATGCTCATGTGAGGTGATAAAAGAAAAAAGACAGTACATGCTGATGCATGTGAGCTTTATGCTCGAGCATAACAA
>CAZZMB010000025.1:0-6926 GCA_964655225.1 uncultured Chitinophagales bacterium
CGTTTTTGTCCCATGGTGTAACTGGCAACACGTCTGTTTTTGGTACAGAAGAGTCCAGGTTCGAGCCCTGGTGGGACAACCAGAGAAAGCCTAGATGATAATTCTTCATCTAGGCTTTTTGTTTGAAGTAATATTTATCGGGCAAGAAACTTATCCCGATAGCGTAAAGTTGAAAGGAGGCTTTTGGGATAACAAACTTTTATGGCTAAAAACCCGCTAAGGCTTTGAATTTTTCGCAATAAATCCCTATCTTTGCAGCCCTGAACATCATTAAGGAAAATGAATCACGTAGAAGTAAAATTATTAAGCGGAAACAACACCAGAAATTTAGCTGAGAAAATAGCTGACTTTTATGGAGAGTCTTTAGCCAATGTTGAGATGCAATACTTCAGTGATGGAGAGTTTCAACCGGTAATCAACGAATCTGTAAGAGGCAACTATATGTTCATCATACAGTCTACAAACCCACCTGCAGGAAATCTCTTAGAATTGCTCATGATGGTTGATGCAGGAAGAAGAGCGTCTGCGGAATACATCACTGCTGTCATTCCTTATTTCGGATTTGCAAGACAAGACAGAAAGGATAGACCAAGAGTCGCCATCGGTGCCAAACTAGTTGCCAATGTAATAGCAGCTTCCGGGGTAGATAGAGTAATGACTATGGATTTACATGCTGGTCAGATACAGGGATTTTTTGATATCCCGGTAGACCACTTGAATTCAACAGCAATATTTATTCCCTACTTAGAAAAAAATAAACTAGACAATTTAATATTTGCATCACCTGATGTAGGTTCTACAAAGAGGACCAGGGTATATTCTCATCACTTCGATACGGATTTCGTCATCTGTGATAAACACAGAAAAAAAGCGAATGAAGTAGCCGAAATGATACTAATTGGGGATGTCACTGGAAAGAATGTAATTCTTGTAGATGACCTTGTTGATACTGCAGGAACCTTATGTAAGGCTGCCGAAATCATTATGGAAAAAGGTGCAGCTAGTGTTCGTGCAATTTGTACGCATGCTGTATTGTCTGGACCCGCTTATGAGCGTTTAGAAGCATCTGTATTAACAGAACTTATTGTTACAGATACGATACCGTTAAAGCAAAAAAGTAAGAAGATCAAGGTGCTTACTGTGTCACAACTATTTGCGCGAGCAATTAGAAATACACACGAGCATAAATCAATTAATTCACTTTTTATAACACAATCAGTTTAAACAACTATGAACACAATAGCAATTGAAGCGCAAGCTAGAACAGAAATGGGTAAAAAGGCTACAAAAGCCCTAAGAGCAGGAGGTATGATACCGTGTGTATTATACGGAGGAAAGGACAATGTCCATTTCTCAGTTAGCCCTAAACAAGTAAAACATGTAATCTACACGGATAAGTTCGTTGTAGCGCATATCACAATTAATGGGAGTACTTATGAAGCTATTCTAAAAGATGCTGACTTTGACCCTGTAAGCGACCAAGCATTGCACTTAGATTTTCAAGAATTAGTGAAAGGTAAAAAAGTGAAAGTTTTAATTCCAGTCAAACTTACGGGTTTTGCAGAAGGCGTAAAAGAAGGTGGTAAGCTTGAGTTAACCCTTAGAAAGCTTATTGTTAAAACTACTCCTGAGAACTTGGTAACAGATATCGAAGTAGACGTTACGCATTTAACCATGGGTAAATCAGTTAAAGTCAGGGATTTAAAAACCGACCTAGAGATCATGAATCCATTAGGCAATCCAATTGCTCAAGTAGTAATACCTAGAGCGATGAGAAGTGCAGCTTCTAAAGGTGAAGAAGGTACTGAAGAAGGTGCTGAAGAAGGTACTGAAGAAGGCGAAGAAGCTGCTGAAGAATAAAAAAGCAAGCTCATGAAGTATTTAATTGTAGCCTTAGGCAATATAGGAATTGAATACGAAAATACAAGGCATAACATTGGCTTCAGAATAGCTGATGAAATGGCAAAAAAGCAAGGCGTTTCATTTGAATTGAAGCGCCTTGCTTTTTATACTCAATTCCGACTTAAAAATAAAAAAATTCACCTTATCAAGCCCACTACTTATATGAATTTAAGTGGAAATGCTCTTCAGTATTGGATGCAGGAATTGAAAATTGATATCAATCAAATACTTGTGCTAGTCGATGATAAGGATTTGCCATTTGGAAAAATAAGATTGAAAACCAAAGGCTCTGCAGGTGGTCATAATGGGCTTAAAAATATTGAGTTAGTACTTGGAAATCCACAATATAATCGCCTTCGATTTGGAATTGGGAATAATTTTAGCCGAGGAAAGCAAGTAGATTATGTACTTGGCAATTGGGATAGCAAAGAGCAAGAAGAACTCGCGTCCTATATACAAGATGCTATAAGCAGTATTGAAAATTTTGCACATTTGGGAATGACAAAGGCAATGGAATTAACCAACTAACACATTTAATACAAACTGATAACTCTAAAATGAGAAATAATGAAAACTAAAATTTTAATGCTACTGATAACTTTGAGCATAGTCTTTCCATCGACAGCTCAGGACCTAGTGATTGAGAATGTCTCAACTAAAATGAGGAAATTTAGAGGCGTAGGTCAAATGGAAGGTAAAGGTCATACACTTTTTATCGTTGATGAAAAGAGCAGTAAGGGGATGAAATTATTCAAATTTTACCTTTGGGATTTTAATTTGAATGAAATAGCTAACAGAAAGATTGAGCTAGAAAAAAGAAGTTTTTTAATCGACGAAGCGGCACATGACAAAAATAACTTGTTAGTTTTTTATGATAAGAAAAGAAATAACGTGCGTGCAATGACTCTGGATAATCAAGGAGAAATCGTTGCTGATATTACCGAAAATGGTATCAAAACTAGATTTTTAGCTATTGAGGATATGTATCCATCTTTTTATCCCTCAGGAAACGATGGGTTTTTAGGTATTGTCCCAGACAAAGAACCAAAGTTTGGCTATCATTTAACACGATATGATAACTCGCTAAACAGAGTTTGGACAGCTGACTACTTTCCGACCAAGGGTTACTCGGTGGTAATGGATGCAGTAAGTGATGCCAATAAATTAGTTCTATTAAAGTATGGCGCTAAGTCTAAAATGTCAAAAAAGTATGATGTAGACATTACCGCATTTGATAATCATACCGGCAAGGAACTTTGGACCTTTGATCTAAATCTTGGTGATAAAACATTATACCCAACAGAAATAACAATAACAAAAGATGGAAACATAGCAGTCGCTGGAATGTATTTCGATGGCATTAAAGTAAAAGGCCCTAATTCTGATGGCATATTTTTCGTTCACCTAGAAGATGATGGTGCGGTCTTGGCCAATGTTTCTCAAGAGTGGAATGGAGAGCTGCAACGGTTTTTAAAAGATTCGAAAAACAGTATCACTATGGGTAAACCAAAAGTAGTTTTTGAAGATATCCTATACGATGAAGTAAATAAAGAGTTTAAGGTGATTGGTGAAATTTACACGATTGGAACCTTAGGAAAGGTAATGGCTATGGTAAGCGGAAACGCAGACGATGAGACTAAAGTAAGTATTGAAGATTTGGTAGTTTTCTCCTTCAAGGATAATGGCGAATTAACGGATTTTTATTCAGTAAATAAGGCAAGAACAAGCATTTATATCCCAACCACTTATGCAGGTGGACCCAAAATTTCTCAAGCATTGAAGCAAACAGGAAGCCTTCCTTATGCATTTTCAAGTAAAGATGAGAATGGTAATGTTATTGCTTTTTATAAAGACTTTGTGAAGAAAGCTGAGGATGGTTCTTTAAAGAATCAAAAAATAGCTTTAGGTGCAGGGAAAAGAGGGATAGGGATGCTTAATGTAAGCACAAGTTCTGCTCAAGAAACCAACTTAAAATATTTGCCCTTCTCCAAGAAAGCTGCCATTAAAGATGAATCCAGTGATGTAGAGTTTGACTCCAAGCGCTCGATTCTTATCGTTTCGGCATCTGAGCCTGGATATGTAATGGTATCAGAATTATCAAAAAAAACCGGGCAATTAAGAATCTATAAACAAACGATTGAGAAGTAATATATAAATCCAAGAAGACCCCTACGATTACTAACTAACAAACCAATGTTTGTATGTTGGTCAACTTTTTCTATTAAAAAGAAAACAATCTTTTTAAATTTAAATTTTTAAAACTTAAAAACTAATTATGAAAAATTATTTACTCCAAATCAAAAGTCTTGTTTTAATCGTAGCAATTGGCCTTGCTATGAACAGCTGTTCTTATACGAAAAGCACTGGTTCAGCAAGCAATTTTAATAAGAAACACTATAATAAAGGTGTTGTAAAGTATAAGGCTTCTAAAAAGTCTAATACCGCTGTTCTTAGCCAGGACACAGAAGCTGAAAAACTTTCAAGAAAAGATAAAAAAGAAGAAGTTAAAACGCAAATCACGCAGTATATAGAAAGTAAAGACTTAATGGCATCAGATGGTGAGGCCCCGGTTGAATATACCAAAGAAGCTATGATTGATAAGATCAAAGGTAATTTCACCGAGTCAAAAAACCTATTAACTGCCAAGAAAGAAGCAGCGACTTCTGCAAAAGAAGAAAAGAAAATAGATAAAAAAATCCAGCGTGTGGAGAGATTCGAAAATATGCTAGCTAAAATGTCTGTAAAAATGGAAAGCAAATTAACTCCTGACCCTGATGCAAGTCCTGCTGCAGCTGATAAAGGTTTGTTAGGACTTTTGGGTGGAATTTTTGGTATAGTTGGTTTGACATTTTCATTCTTACCAATTATAGGGTATTTAGGTCTTCTATTGTGTATATCTGCAATTATTTTAGGGGCATTAGGAATCAATGGGTCTAATAAAGGATGGGCAATAGCAGGTATTGCGCTTGGTGCTCTTGGATTCATATTAGCTCTAACGTTTGTCGTTTTGGTAGCGGCAATATTGTTTTAAAATAAAACGTTTAATTTACTAAAAAAGGGATGCAAATGCATCCCTTTTTTTATAGCATAAAGCAAGCTTAAAAAATTAAGCTACATTCTCTCCGGCATTTGAATACCTAATAGATTAAATGCAGATTGCAAGACCTCTCCGGTCCATTTTGATAACTGTAATCTAAAATACTTGGTATTCGGTGAAGTATCGCCTAAAATACTTGTACCTGCATAAAACTTACTGTATAGCTTAGCCAAACTAAACGCATAGTTACTGACTTCACTTATATCGTAGTTCTTTGCGGCAAGCTTAATTATTTGCGGATACTTATAAATTTCCTTAATCAATTCTTTCTCCTCTGACTGAAGGTCGATGGTTTCGTAATCGATTACTTCTATCGGTTGTTTTCTTAACAAAGACTGAATTCGAACATAGTTAAATTGGATAAATGGCCCTGTGTTTCCCTGAAAATCGATGGACTCTTCAGGGTTGAAAATAACCGACCGTTTTGGATTAACTTTCAATATAAAATACTTCAAAGCTCCTAAAGCTAAGTCCCGGTATAAAGCCTTGGATTCCTCTTCTGAAAAATCATCTATCTTACCTAAATCATTCGTGTGTGATTCAGCAGTAGCAATCATTTCTTTTATCAAATCATCCGCGTCCACAACAGTGCCTTCTCGACTTTTCATTCTACCATCTGGCAAATTCACTAAGCCGTAACTTAAATGAAAAATTCCTTTTGCATACGGTTTCTCCAATTTCTCTAACACCGATTTAAGCACTTTGAAGTGATAATCTTGTTCACTAGCCACTACATAAATGGATTCATCAAATTGATAATCCTGGTAGCGTGCTTCTGCAATCCCCATATCTTGAGTGATGTAGACAGAGGTGCCATCACCCCTCAACAGGAGCTTCTGGTCAAGGCCTTTATCCTCCAAATCTACCCAAACGGAATCATCCGCTTTTTTATAGAATGTATCTTTAGCTAATCCTTCTTCAACCAATTCTTTTCCGCGCAGATAGTAATCTGACTCCTTGTAATGCTTTTCGAAGTCTACCCCTAAAGTTTCAAATGTTTCTTCAAAGCCTTCATAGCACCAAGCATTCATTTTGTTCCATAGGTCAAGAATATCTTTATCTCCTTGCTCCCATTTAAGCAGCATTTCTCGGGCCTCTCTCAGCAAACTAGCATTCTGCTCAGCTTGCTCTTTCGTTGCTCCGTTGGCAACAAGCGCGCTAATCTCTTCCTTATAATACTTATCAAACGCTACATAAAACTTTCCCACGAAATGGTCTCCCTTTATTCCTGTGCTCTCTGGAGTGTCTCCATTCCCAAACTTTTGCCAAGCCAACATACTTTTACAAATAGCGATACCCCGATCATTGTAAATATTTACCTTGTGAACTGCATTGCCTGCAAACTCTAATACATTTGCCGTACTGTATCCAAGCAACATATTTCTTATATGGCCAAGGTGTAATGGTTTATTTGTATTTGGCCCACAATACTCTAAAACAATTTTTCGTCCTTCCTTTCCTCGACCAAAAGTTTGATCTTGGCAAGAAGTTTTAAGAAAATTAATATAGTACGTATTGTTTATTTCTAAATTTAAAAAGCCCTTGATCACGTTAAAATCCTCAACTACTTGTACTTGCTCCTTCAATACTTCACCAATAAGCTGACCCGTTTGCTCCGGACTTAACCTACTGTGCCTGGTCAACGGAAAAACAACCACCGTTAGGTCTCCTTTATAATCCTTTATTGTTTCGTTTAATGCCACTCCATCAACTGGCAAATCAACATCAAACAAGGTCTTAACAGCTGCTGCGACCCCTTCACTAACAAGTTGCTCTAAATTCATCGTGTAAAGTTAGTACATTTGACCTAAGAAAATAAGCCGATGTTTAAAGACAATTACCAGAAGAATAATCCAATGCATGGTGTAAAGCTAGCCGACATGTTGAGTTACCTCATCGAAGAGCTTGGGCTAGAAGAAATGGGTGA
>CAZZMB010000025.1:7026-31085 GCA_964655225.1 uncultured Chitinophagales bacterium
AATATTGAGATTAGAACAAAAGGAATATTGGTTCATCTAAATAATGGCAGGCTGTATCATGTGTGGTGCGTCCCTTTTTATCGCTTAGCAATTTACCAAACAGACAAATTAAGCATTCATGGAGAGGGCCAAGTCATCAAATTTCATCTGAAAAAAAATCAAAACAAAAGCTTTATAAAAAAACTAATCCGACACAAAGCTTCTTTTAACACCGATCACTTTCCCAGTTAATGCACCTAATCTGCTAGAGCTTTTTAGTCTTGATATAAAATTGAGTTTTATTTAAACTTAGCTTTTCTTTCTTCTTCTTAACAAGCATATATTCCTGTAAATCCTGCGTGCCTTCTAAGCGTATGGTTTTGCCACCAATAAGCACCTCGATAGGCATTGCAAATTCGCCTACATCAGTTTGCCATTTATACCTAAAGCTATACTTTTTACCCTTTTGGCGTTCAAGTTTATAATACAAGACCGGTATATCCTTGTAGAACACGTATTGCAGAAAGAGCGGAGTTAAATCTCTACCCGTCTTTTTATTGAAAAAGAACATAATATCATTTGCCGTGATGGTCTTGTATGCAAATTCAGACGTATTCATTTCCATTAATATTTCAAACCACAATTCATCATCATTGATAACATGACGTAAGGTATTTAAAAATAGCATACCCTTGTTATACATATCCCCATCTCCCTCTACATTCACATCATAGACCCCTGCCATAGGTCGTTTGTTTCCTATAGACGGTTTCTTGGCATTGACATAATCCTGCCCTATCTGATAGTCGAACATACACTCTACATAAAGCGCTTCCGAATAAGTGCAAAACCCCTCGTGAATCCACATGTCCGCAATATCCTGTGCACTAATTAAATTACCCCAATATTCATGTCCCGTTTCATGAATAATAATATAATCAAACTTTAAACCAATACGACTAAAGTCAAAACCATTGTATCCTTCTTTATAATTGTTCCCATAAGCAATGGCAGTCTGATGTTCCATACCCAAGTAGGGAGTTTCTACTAATTTGTAGTTATCCCTCCAAAAAGGGAACTTACCAAAGTATTCCTCAAAACAACTTAACATAGGAGAAACTTGCTCAAACTGCTCTTTTGCTTTGCTGAGGTTGTATGGCATTACCCAATAATCTAGAAGAAGTTTTTCTCCATCCTTGGCTGTATATGTATCTTGAAAATTTACATAATTCCCTATGTTTAGGGTCACGTTATAGTTGTTAATAGGATAAGAAACTTTCCAGCTTACTATTTTTTTCTGATCTTTTGGATCCAATTCAATCGCTTCCATTACTCCGTTTCCAACAAACATGTATTTCTCTTCGTTAGGTAATTTGCAGCTCACCCGCATACTATCAGGTTCATCACTCAAATGATCTTTGTTTGGCCACCATAAACTTGCTCCAATACCTTCGCAACTTACGCCTAACCAAGGGTTACCATCCTTATCCTTTTGCCAAGTAAATCCTCCATCCCAAGGTGGATTAACAGCAATGATAGGCTTTCCATGATAATACACTCGAAGCATGGACTGATTTCCTTTTTTTTGTACCTCAGGAAAATCGACAAAAAAAGCATCGAAACTTCGCTGATACTTTAAATGTGTGCCCTTAAAAACAACCGAGTCAATAAGCATATTGTCAAACAGATCCAATTGAATAGTCTCAAAATCATTGACAACTACATAATGGATATCATTATAGCCGGTAATGGATCGTTCCTCAAAGTCTATATCTAGATGCAAATTGTAATAATGGACATCAAAACAAGTTCGCTCAGGACTTAAATAACCTCTAAGTGTATCTCCTCGATTAAAATTACCATCGGTGCCGTCCAAAAGCTGTGCATAACTCTGCTGAGTAAGCAATACAAAAAGAAAGATGTTTAGAAACTTCATTATATTTTGTTTGTTTAATTAAATTCATTGCTAATTTGATTATAAATAAATTAGCAAAGGCCAAAAATATGTATATTTTTGAGCTTACCAATCACATATACCCATGTCAAAACATATTTTTGTTACCGGAGGCGTAACTTCCTCACTTGGAAAAGGAATTTTTGCAGCATCGCTAGCAAAGCTTCTTCAAGGGCGCGGATATAAAGTAACTATTCAAAAATTTGATCCCTATATAAACGTAGATCCTGGTACCCTAAACCCATACGAGCATGGCGAATGCTTTGTGACAGATGATGGAGCGGAGACCGATTTAGATCTAGGTCATTATGAGCGATTTCTTAGTATACGGACCAGTCAAGCGAATAATGTCACTACTGGCAGGGTATATCAAACGGTAATTAATAAAGAAAGACAAGGTGCTTTTTTAGGTAAAACTGTGCAGGTAATCCCTCATATAACAGATGAAATTAAACACCGAATGCGCTTACTTGGTGAAACCGGTGAGTATGATATTGTGATAACGGAACTTGGAGGAACGGTTGGTGATATTGAATCGCTTCCATATATTGAGGCCGTTAGGCAACTTCAATGGGAACTTGGCAAAGGAAACACCTTGGTTTGTCACTTGACACTTATTCCATATTTAAATGCAGCAGGTGAACTTAAAACTAAACCGACTCAACATTCAGTAAAAGAAATGTCACGAAACGGTGTACAGCCCGATATTTTAATTTGCAGAACCGAAAAAAAGCTGGATGAAGATATCCGAATAAAACTCGCTCGTTTTTGTAATGTAGATATAGACAGTGTTATTGAAGCTATTGATGCTCCCTCTATCTATCATGTACCCATGCTGATGGAAGAGGAAAAAGTAGATACTACTGCATTAAGAAAATTAAATTTATCCTTCCAAGGAAGTTCTAATTTTGACGATTGGAAAACATTTGTAGAAAAAATTAACAGTCCTATTAAACAGGTCAAAATTGGATTAATAGGTAAATATGTGGAACTTCAAGATGCCTATATATCCATCAACGAAGCATTTAAACATGCAGGAGTTGAGCATCAATGTAAAGTCGATGTTGTTCCCATACACAGTGGAGATCTAGATGCCGAAAACATGCAAGAATCTCTTGCTGAGTTGAGTGGGATATTAGTCGCACCTGGATTTGGGGATAGAGGGATTGAGGGTAAAATTAACGCCATTAAATATGCAAGAGAAAATAATATTCCATTTTTTGGTATCTGTCTCGGTATGCAATGCGCTGTTATTGAATTTGCTCGAAATGTCTTAGGCTTAAGTGAAGCACATTCTCTTGAAATGAATCCAAAAACTCCTCATGCGGTAATCAATTTAATGGACGACCAGCTCGAGATTGAAGACAAAGGTGGAACCATGCGATTAGGTTCTTATAAATGTGCGCTTCATAATAATACCTTGGCAGTAGAACTTTATGGATCAAATCAAATTAATGAACGTCATCGACATCGTTTCGAGTTTAATAATGATTATTTAGCACAGTTTGAAGCTAAGGGTATGCAAGCGACAGGTTTTAACCCCGAATCAAACTTGGTAGAAATTATGGAAGTAAAAGAACACCCATTTTTTATTGGTGTTCAGTTTCACCCTGAGTATAAAAGCACGGTAGCTTATCCTCACCCCTTATTTAAGGGTTTTGTAAAAGCAGCTTTATCTTACCAAAACAAGATGCAGTTGAAAAACGCTTGAGCAGGTAGAAAAATTTAAGCACAAAAGTCCTTGATTAGCTGCAATTGACTTTTCTTGGCAGCGAGCTTGGGAAGTAAAGAAATAAGAAGATTCCTATTCCTTAATTAAGTTTAAAATTGAATATTTACAAAGTATCCACTGTGATTTCGAATATTAATTACCTGACCATTCTCTAAATATAGGTATTGTCCTTTTATACCTTCTAAAACACTTTCAATAATAGGCTCTTTGTCCAGTTTAACACTTTTCACTTTATTGGGAAATTGATTAACCGGATATACAATTTTTGTAATCTCATCCTCGTCTGAAATATATTCATAATACGCTTCATCTAAATAATGTTCAAGTGCCTCTTCTTTAACCGCTAACAAATCCAGGTCACTAAGCTCATTTTTCAGCATACGTTGCCAATTCGTTTTATCCGTGAAAAACTCTTTGAGTTGAACTTCAATAGCCCCTGCTAGCTGTCGATAAGGTACCTCTGCCAAAATAATCGCCTCACTGGCTCCTTGATCAATCCATCGTGTGGGTAATTGCGTTTTTCGTGTGATCCCGATTTTAATGGCTGAAGACTTAGCCAAATAAACTATGTGCTCTTGATTATGATGTTGGTCTTCCCATTCAGGATTTCGACCCTTACCAAGATGAGCTTCACATAATTCGGGGTGAATAATGCAAGGTGAAGCTTCCGGAGCATTCATGAAACAAGAATAACAAGCCCCATTACCGAACGATTTTTTCGTCTTTTTGCCGCAAATCATACAATTAATGACCCCCTCAAAGTTTACCTCAATGGCGTTACCTATTAGAGGATTTAAATGCAGTTTTCCCCCATCATGGCGTAAATAATATTGCACTTCGCCATCCAATGAAGTATACATTTTAGAGAGATGGGTGTATATAGAATTTTTCATAAAAACCTATTCCTTATCGACTAGTTTGATTCCGTCATCAGCCAACTCGATTAAGTGCTGCTTATATAAATTACCAATTACCCGCTTAAACGCCTTTTTACTCATTTGCAAAACTTCCTGCACCTCTTTAGGGTCACTCTTATCATGGAAAGCTAAGAAACCTCCATTCTTGCGAAGAATACCTAAGATTTTTTCAGCATGGTTTTCCAAGCTAGCAATACCAGGCTTTTCGAACAATAAATCCAGTTTTCCATCTTTTCTAACTTGCTTGATATATGCCTTCATTCGCATACCGGTGCTTACATCTTTAAAATTCTCATTTTGATAAGCTAATCCGAGGTGCTTTTCATCGACAATGCAGTTAAATCCCAAAGGAGATTCTCCAAGAACCATTATATCTACTTCATCCAGGTCCTTTAAATCACCTGTATCCTTGCTCATGAATTTTTCCCATTTTGCGCTACCAACCAAGCGATTGCTCTTTTCATCCACATGCATATGTACCAAATGATACTCTCCCTCTTGCATTTTTGATTTTTGCTCTTGAAACGGAACTAAGAGTTGTTTATCTATATTCCAATTCATAAAGGCACCAACAGGAGTTATATATGCAACTTCCAAAAATGCATAGCCATCGCAAACGATTTCCGGAATTTGCGTAGTTGCCGTAATTCTTTCATCGCTGTCTAAATAAACAAAAACCTTTACTTCGTCATCAATTTTAAATGTAGGCAGGACAAATTTATTAGGAAGCAGAACATCTTCGTCTTGCTCATTTCCCAAAAAAAGACCTACGCTAGTTTCTCTTAGCACTTTTAGTATGTGGTATTTTCCAATTTCCATTCAAGCTTTATTTTAAATATTAGACCAGATTGCGGCCTACAGCTTGCGCCACAGGTTTTAAACTTGCCATTAATTCTGCAAACTCATCAAAATTAAGCTGCTGAGCAGCATCACTCCACGCTTCCTTTGGAGTGGGATGAGATTCAATCAATAAACCCTCTACGCCCATGGCCACACAGGCCCTTGCTAAATCTGCTACTCCATATGCATATCCCATTGCATGACTAGGATCTAAAATGATAGGTAAGTTTGTTTTTTCCTTGAGGAAAGAAACACCACACAAATCCAAGGTAAATCTTGTATTGGTTTCAAATGTGCGAATACCTCTTTCACACAGAATCACTTGATCATTTCCGCCAGAGAGAATAAACTCCGCTGCTTGTACAAATTCTTGTAAGGTAGAACCAAAACCTCTTTTTAATAATACCGGTTTATTTGCCTTACCACATCGCTTTAATATTCCCTGATCATACATCGCTTTAGCCCCAATTTGTATAATGTCTGTATGCGCTATAACCTCTTCAACATGACTAGAATCTCTAACTTCAGTAATGATATGCAAACCATATTTTTCTCGCATTTTAGTCAATAACTTAAGCCCTTCAAGGCCTAAACCTTGGAAACTATATGGAGAGGTCCTCGGCTTGTAACACCCTGCGCGTAAAACCTTTACTCCTTGAGATACACAATATTTTGCTGCTTGCTCAATTTGTGCTGGCGTTTCTACACTGCAGGGACCAGTTATCATAAGTGTTGAATTACCATCGCCTCCGATTTCAAAATTTGGAAATTTAATCTTTCTAGTTTCTTTTAAGTACTGCTTACTTGCTAATTGAATATCGTTAGGAACGGCGATAGCTTTTGTCACTTTGTCCTTTAAATGACTCGGCAACTCTTGCAACTTTGAAGGACTAACCAATACAATTTCATCCTTCTCTATTAAAATTGCTTTTAGTTCGTCCGCTATGCTTTTTGCCTCGGCTAAACTTACTGTTTTGTTTAAATGTAAAATCATAAATACTGGTTTTAGGAAAATAGCTTAACCTTCTCCTTTAATTAATTCATTAAATGTAATCACGCCTTTCAAAGCCTTTTTGTCATCGATTATTGGTAAAAACAAAATAGGAAAACTATATTTCTTGATTAGAGAAATCATTTCATAGGTACTTGCTTTTTCATTTAAGTAAATGGGCGATATATTTATCATATCCTTAACTGATAAACCATCTAAATCATCAATGTTTTTTAAAACTCCTTTTCTAAAATCCGCATTACTGCAAACTCCCAAAATCGAATCATTTTCTTCAAAAAGCACAAACCCCATTCCAAATGAATCCAAGGTCTGAATAATTTCTTTTACCGAGCATTTGGCTGGGTTTAAAATAGGCAGCGATTGTTTATCCAACATAAAATCTTGTACCAAAAAAGAAGAGCCTTTTTGATGAAAGCGCAAATCTGCTAAAGCTTGAGCGACATTGTCGTGATTGACAAGAAATGAACCTGACACAGCCTGACTCACACCTAACAATCGAAGAACGAAAGATACTTCTGCATTAATTCCCCCATCTACATAAACAGGAATATTAGCATATTGTCGTTTACATTGACGAATTCGATCAAAACTAGATTTCTCAAATTTGCCGCCGGATTTGCCCGGGATAGTTGTCATTAACAAGATATAATCTAATTCTTTTACATAGGCTTGCAAAACATCCAAATTAGTCGTGTTTGTAATTGCTAGACCAAACTTATACCCTCTATCCTTGGGAATAATCAAGGTATCCGTAATATTTTCTAGTTGCAAGGTCAATTGCTTAACACCAAGTTCCTTGGCTAATTGAAAAAATGATTCACTGTTGGACGCTATGGCATGCAAATCGATAGGCTTTGAAGATATTCCTTGAATAGCACGTATGTCCTTCGCAACTTTTTGCTCTTCCCCTTCAAAACAATCGACATGAAAGAAATCCACTGGCAAGGCATCCAACTCATGGACCAATGAAGGTAGATCTTGAAGATTTGAAGAATAAAGAGAAGCTGCAATTTTCACTGCGTAAAATTACAATAAGTTTTAGACTATGAAAGATAATTATGCCTCCTGATTTAAAGGCCCTATGCTTGAGCACCCGAACCACAAGAGAAGGCAATAAATTAAGCGTCGCAAGTTAACTCCTTGCATTATGGATCTATCCTCTTCCTTGCGAAAGCTCCCAAATTTTAATCACCTCCTTGACTGCCTTAACATCATGCACGCGCAATAAACGCGCACCGTTTTGTATGGCAATTAAGTGAGCTGCGGCTGTTGCTGTTAAACTTTCTTTGGGCGTTATCCCTAGCGGTTTATACAACATAGATTTTCGAGAAATACCAGCTAAAATCGGATACGCTATACTCTTACTCATAACTTGAATCCCCATGAGTAGCTGATAGTTTTGTTCGATTGTTTTTCCAAACCCAAATCCGGGATCCAAAATGATATCATTAACCCCCTGCTCATTTAACTTTGCCGCCTTTTCAGTTAGCAATTTTAACACCTCTAAAACTACATCTTCGTACTGAGGATTGTTTTGCATATTTTGAGGAGTTCCCTGAATATGAGAAATAATATAGGGGCATTTTAAGCGGACAATCAAGGGGAACATTCCTTCATCCATGTCGCCTCCACTAATATCATTGACTATTTGCGCTCCCGCCAAATAGGCAGCTTGAGCGACACTTGCTCTAAAGGTGTCAATGGAAATGATAATATCCGTAAAACTCGATTTGAGCCTTTCAATAATAGGTAGCACCCTATCCATTTCCTCTTGCTCACTAACATGCGCTGCATTCGGCCGAGTAGATACGCCCCCAACATCAATAATATCAGCTCCTTCGGCTAACATTTTTGCTGCGTGTTCAATGGCAAAATTTAAATTAGAATACTGCCCACCGTCATAAAATGAATCAGGAGTGGCATTCAAGATACCCATGACTGCAATCTGATGGAAATCATGCAATTTTCCGCTGCAATTAATAGAAAAATAAGAATTTGTCAAAATTACCGAGTTAAAGATTTATTTTTGTGTAAAGTTAAGCATTTTGAGCAGCAATAAAACATCATCTCAGTACGACAAGGCAATAGAAAAATGTCGGAATATATTTACCCTTAAAATAAAGGATTACGGAACCTCTTGGCGCATTATGCGTTTGGGAAGTTTGACCGACCAAATTTACATTAAAGCCAATCGCATTAGAACTATTGAAGATGGAGTGGTTCAAAAAGTAGATGAAGGAATAGAACCAGAGTTTATAGGGCTTGTAAATTATTGTATTATCGCTTTGATTCAATTAGAGCTTGGCATTTCCGACCAATTAGAACTTCCGCTAGAAGAAACCATAAGACTATACAACAAACATATTGATCAAACGAAAGATCTTATGCTGGCCAAAAATAATGATTATGGAGAGGCCTGGCGCGAAATGCGCATTAATTCATATACCGATCTTATTTTGATGAAAATTAATCGTATCAAACAAATTGAAGGAAATGGGGGAAGCACACTAATTTCTGAGGGCAATGATTCTCACTACACGGATATTATCAATTATGCTGTTTTTGCTTTAATAAAATTAGATGAACAAGCGATTAATTAACCTTCTGCGCAGATATTTTCAGTTCTTTCTCTAAGGCTTTCCTAACCTTCTTGTAAAACATATCTATTGAAGAATTATTTCTAAATCGATTTCCCGCTAAACGAACACAAGCGGCAATATTTTGCATATGCGGCTCGTCATTGCTCATTTCACGTTGTTCTTCTGCCATGAAGGTATTAAAATCAACTCTATCGGTCGCTGTCTTGCGTTTTTGAACCCTTTCATATCTTAAATTAGGATCTGCATCTACAGCGAAGAGATAAAAATCGGCATGCTCTTTTAAAAACTCTACTTCTCCAGGTGTTCGAATACTCTCGATTACCGCATTTCCACCTTCAGCTTTGGCCTTTAAAAATAATTGCTCAATGATAAATGCTGGATGATTCTCTTCTCTTAATGAGTTAGCCAAATTAGTCATAGCTGTTCGATTAAGTTCTAGACCTTCCTCATTCAACTTTTCTGTTAAATATTGACGCACTGAATAATGCTTGAAGCCATATTCATTTTTTAGCAGCTCCATTAGTGTGTCTTTTCCTGACCCGATCGTGCCTGTAATTCCAATAATCATGCAGTTTGATTTATTATGAGTGCAAAGTTAATGATATTTAGGCTTATTTTATTCAAGTATATTTTACTTTAATGCCAAGCGGCTAAATATTTTTTTATTTTATGCTGCGCTTCATTGATTAAATGTCCTCAGAAAGTTTTTTAAATTATTGGAATTCAATAATTTAGGAAGATTAATGTTTTATATCTAAGAAGGGAAATATTCACAGCTCCACCCTTGATGGATGGTATAATTATGAATATTTAGGTATAAAAACCCAGTGCATGAAGTGTGGCAGCGAAGTCAATGACAAAGATATTGGTGCTTTAAATACAATGAAAACAGCTCCCTCCTAATACCATTTTACTGCTTCCAATCGTTAAAATCAAGATGTGGATAAATAAGACTTGAAGTCCAAGTTTTTAAATTATTATTGTAACATAAAAGAAGAATTAGAATATCTCCAAAGATGAAGAAACTCTTAAATATTATTTTAGTCATGTTTTTTCTTGTTCAACTTGAAGTATTGTTTGCTCAAGAAACCAGTTATTATGCCGAAAAAAACAAGCACCTCAAGGAAGGGCTAAGCCTTATAGATCAGCAGCTATACGCTCCTGCCCAATTAAAATTTGGGCGAATGACTAAAGCGCTAAAAGGGGTCATCGATAACGACAGCCACACCTTAGTCATGTTTGCAAATTATTACTATGCCTTGTGTGCTGCAAAACTTGGGCAAGATAATACAGAGCTGCTTTTTACTCGTTTTATAGAGGCTTATCATGAAACCACATTAAGAAACAGGGCGTATTATGAGTTGGGGAGCTACTATTTTCGGAAAAACAAAATGGTAAACACCGTTGAATGGTACGAAAAAGTAGACACTAAAGACCTTACCAATAACGAATTGATTGAGTTCAAGTTTAATTTTGGATATGCCTATTTCAAAAGAAAAAAGTTTGAGCAAGCCAAGCCTTTGTTAAAATCCATTAAGGATGCGAAGCACTCGTATAGTGAGCCCGCAAACTATTACTATGGGTTTATCTCTTTTTACCAAGAAAATTATAAGGAAGCAGAAAAAAGTTTCAATAAGCTAGCGGATTCAAAACGATACAAAGAGGTGGTGCCCTATTACCTGACTCAGCTGTACTTTTTACGAAAAGATTATGATTTAGTCATATCCTATGCCTCTCGCCTTTTAAGCAATCCAAGTGCTGACAATATCCTGGAAATTGCCCATTTGGTGGGTCAAGCTTATTTTGAATTAGGTGATTATAAAAGTGCTTCTCCATTAATTGAAGCGTACATCGATGAGGCCAAAAAGGTAAGTAAAGAGGAACTGTATCAATTAGCCTATGCCCAGTACAAGACGACAAATTTCATAGCTGCGATAGGCAATTTCCAACAGCTTAATATTTTAGAAGATTCCTTAGGGCAAAATGCAATGTATTGCTTAGCAGACTGTTATTTAAAAACCGCTCAAAAGGCGAAGGCAAAAGATGCATTTTTTCAAGCAGCAGCCTTAAAATTCGACGAGGTAATTCAAGAAACGGCTGGCTTTCAATACGCTAAGCTTTCCTACGAACTTTCTTATACTAATCAGGCAATTACTGAATTAAATAAATTTTTAAAGAACTTCCCTAAAAGTGCCTATGCCAACGAAGCAGGCAATATACTTAGTCAAGCATTACTAGAGACAAAAAATTACCAAAAAGCCATTGAGATTTTAGAAAACTATAACATCCGCGGACCATCAGTCAAAAAGGTATATCAAATGGTCTGTTACTATCGAGGGGTGGAGCTCTACAATGATCAGAACTTTGCTGAGTCAATGATTTATGTAGATAAATCCATCGCCAACCCAGTGAATAATGATATACTGGGCTTAAGTATTTTTCTAAAGGGAAATATTCAATATGAATGGAAACAATACAGCCAAGCAGCCAACAACTTCACTAAATTCAAGCAGTTTAATTTAGAAGATAATTTCAGCGAAAGTTTTGCTTCTAAGACTTTAGCTAATTACAATTTGGCTTATTGCAATTTCAAAATGAAAAAATATTTAAACGCTGCAAGTTACTTTGAACAAACCATCCAAAACCCTGGATCGATTATTAGCACAAACCAACGAATAATTCCCGATGCTTTTTTAAGGAATGCGGATTGCTTATTCATGACTAAAAGTTATATCAAGGCCATACGAAATTACGATGAAGTGATCAATAAAGATTGGCAGGGTGCGGAATACGCGTTGGTTCAAAAAAGTGTAATCAATAGCTTACAAGGTGATTACTTAAATAAGGTAAATACGCTAGAGTATTTGAATAGTAAATATCCAAACAACCTTTACAAAGATTATGCACTGTATGAAATGGGAAATGCATTTATAAACAGTGGTGATTTCAATAGTGCAATCGTCAAACTTGAAATACTGACAAGCGCTTATCCCTCTAGTTTGTATGCAGCTAAAGGTTTTCTTAAAAGTGGTCTTGCATATTTTAATACCCAGCAGGAAGAAAAGGCCCTAGCAGCCTACAAAAAGCTTGTGCTTGATTATAAGAACACGGAAGAAGCGAAAGAGGCCTTGCGGGCTTTGAAGGAACTTTATGTGTACTTGGGGCGACCCAATGAGTATCTGTCTTTTGTTCAAAACCAAGCAGGTATCAATGTTTCTAGCTCGGAACAAGATAGTTTGATCTTTGAGGCAGCAGAGAATCTTTACAAAAGTGGAAACTGTAGTAAAGCTTTACCTTCCCTGAGCGAGTACATTCAACTATTTCCTAATGGCAACTTCATTGTTTCTGCGTATTACTTCCGAGCCGATTGCTTCTTTAAGGCAAGCAACTACAGCGAGGCCTACCTAGACTATAAAAAGTTAATTGGTATTGGCGCAAATAAATATCAGGAAACTGCTTTACTTAAAGCAAGCTATATTGCGTATGAGATCAACCAAGACTATTCGGAAGCCTTGTATTTATATAATGACTTAAAAAATAAAGCAAGTGTACAAGGCAATCAAGAAATAGCGCTTATAGGAATGTTGCGATGTAATTTTAAGCTGGAAAACTATGATGAAGTTATCCTAAATGCGACATCTGTATTAAACAATTCAGCTATCAATGATAAGGTGCAAACAGAGGCTACATTTTACAAAGCAAAAGCCCTCCTGGAGAAAAAACAATATGTTGCATCCGAAACTTACTTTAAGGAAATCGTAAATACCTTGAGTATAAGTAGTATTAAAGCTGAATCAGCTTATAGCTTGGCTTTCATTTTACATAAAAATTATCTCTACGAATCTTCAAATACGGCTTGCTTCAAGATTAAAAATGATTACGCCTCTTATGAATATTGGGTAGTAAAAACTTTTATTCTTATTGCGGATAATTATGTTTTGCTTGATAACGTTTTTCAAGCCAAAGCAACCTTACAAAGTATCATCGATAACTATATTGGTGACCAAGAGTTATTGCAAGAAGCAAAGAATAAGTTAGCCCAGATAAAGGAAGAAGAATTAAAGAGTAGCAAGGTAGATTTAAATCTCACCCCAAGTGATACCATGCAATTTGACAATTTGAAATAATAAACACTATGAGTCATTCATTTAAAATAAGCATACTATTTTGCCTTTTGCTTGGCACAGGTTTGTATGCTCAAAACGATTCAGGATTAGACACAGAGGACATAACGGTAGTTAAGGATTATGAAGCTAGAATTGCAGATGCGCAAAAAATAAACGTCAATCCAGGCATATCAGCTGTAGAATTACCCAAGCAAGAATTGAGCTATGCTATCCCTAGTCGATTGCTAGAATTAAACTACCCTCCCCATACAATAAAGCCCTACTCCATGCCCAAGGTAAAGCCTAGGCTGTATAATCATTCATTCATCAAACTAGGTTTTGGCACTCAATATTCTCCCTTAGCTGAAATTGTATATATCAATAAAGAAGCAGAAGATTTAGAATTTGGAGCATCCTTTAAGCATCTATCCGCTTATGGTCAAAAAATAGAAAACCAAAGATTCAGAGACAATAGTGTGGGTCTGTTTGCCAAATATGATTTGAAAAATTTGCAAATAGCTGCTTCATTTGACTTCACACAAGATGTTGATTATTTTTACGGATACAATCAAGTAGATACAAGTTTTGAAAGATCTTCTATCAAACATAGAGTTCGAGAAATGGGCGGTGATATTAGCATTCAAAATTCTATTTTGGGAAAAAATAATTTTGACCATAAACAAGTGATCACTTCCTCATTTGCCAATGACAACTTTAAGGTGAATGAATGGTACTTAAACTATAAAGCCGATTTTACCAAGGTCAATAAAAACAAACACTTCTTCAATATAAATGCAGATTTTGATGTGAGTAATTATACCCCTTCAGCACCCGGTCGAGGGGACCTAGAACGCGAGGTTTTCCAGTTTGGCGGATCTTATACCTTCAACAATGACGATTGGAAGCTTACCGCTGGAGTAACTGCTGCGATAGGAGATATTAATGACGATCAACAATTTAATATATACCCAAAACTATATACAGAGAAAAGCCTGTTTAAAAATTATCTCATATTTTACTCTGGATGGAGTAGACGACTGCAAAAAAATACTTACCTCAACTTTGCCCTGGAGAATCCCTTTATCAATTATGATATTATGTTAGAGAACAGCCGTGTAGAAGATCGCATGGCAGGATTCAAGGGAGCAGCAGGACAGTTTACTTACAATGCCCGGTTTTCAAATAAGGTGGTTAAACAAATGCCTTTGTTCGTAAATGATAGTTTAGATATGAAGCGTTTTGATGTTGTTTATGATAAGAATACCACAGTAATAAATATTAATGTAGAAGCGGGTTACGATTGGAATAAAAAATTGAGAAGCTTATTGGTCTTCGATTTCATGTTGTATGAACTTGATGGTCAGGCAAAAGCATGGCATTTGCCAATGTTAAACACAAATTTTAGCACAAGTTACTTACTCAAGGAAAAATTACTAATGAATGCTGAGGTCTTTGGTGTAGCTGGTGCATTTGCTCGAGATGAAAATGGCGATGCAGAAAAAATAAGAGGAATGGCAGATATCAACCTAGGAGCAAACTATCAATTCACTAAATACCTTTCCTTCTTTGCACAATTGAACAATTTAGCAAATTTTAAATACCAAAAATGGTATAATTATCCTACCTTTGGTTTTAACGCCATGGTAGGTGTTCAATTTAGGTACTAGCATGAATATTAACTTTGAAGATCATATTTTAGACTTACTCAAACACAATGACTGTGTTGTTTTACCAAACTTTGGTGGGTTTATATTAAAGTCTATTCCTAGTACTATTCACCAAAATACCATTTCTCCCCCGTCTAAGCAGATTGCTTTTAATAGTAGTTTAAAACACGATGACGAACTGTTAACAGGCGCTATAATGGGGAAGCATTCTTTACCATATGAGACTGCAAAAAATAAAGTGCTTGCTTTTTCCAATCAAATTAGCTTTGGAATTAAAAAAGCTGGATCGTTCAAACTAAATAGGATTGGCTCATTCTCCGTAAATGAGAATAATCAAATTATTTTCAAGCCTTTTGTATTGGAATTAAGTGACTCTTCTGTCTATGGCATGAAAAAATTTCATTTAAAACCTATTCCAAAGCAGCTCATAAAGCCTGCAGTCAAAAAAGGTGAAAAGGAAGTTGTCAAGGTTAGAAAAGAAAGACAAATTAAAGTAAGGAAAACATCTAATAGTGCGGTAGTTGGCTTGTTTAGTTCGTTGTTACTCCTAGTTGGAGTAATTGGATTGATGGGGTCAAACACCAAACTTGCGCCAGCCAAAACACAGCAAGCTGGATTTGTGGAGCTCTTGTTTCCAAATGATTCATTTGTAGAAAGTTTTGAGAATACTGTTGTTTACAACGAGCCTCGTGTTAATTATCCTGTTTCCCAAAAAGAAGGTTATATCAATGAAACTCTAATTAGAATTAATCAAAGAACTTTAGCGAAAGGATATTACATTGTTTTAGGTTCCTATGCTTCACTGAAGAATGCAGAACGAATGGAAGCTCAACTATTCACTGAAGGTAGCGACTCTTATATCTTCCCAAGTGGTAATGGTTTTTACCGAGTAGGTATTTATGCAGACGCTAGTCTTATTGCAGCCAAAACTATTTTAACACAACAGCATTTAGTGAATGAAGGTGCTTGGCTAATTAAGAACTAGAATCCAGCAGGACAATATCTATCGTTGTTTTTTCTATTGAAACACCCAGAGTAAACCAATGCAATTTCAGGGCCTCCATTTCCTCTAGACGCGACCGTAAATTTAGATAAGTTCAAATCATAGCTAAAGTGAATTTGAAAAGCTTTTACATCCGCTCGGGTAGCAATAACAATCGCATCCTCTATTCGATACATAACACCAAAATAAAGAGCTGTTTTTACCGTCGGTATTTGGCTCAACTTGTATTTTAAAAAAGAGGTAAGGGTAGCTTCATAAGTTGGTCCTTGCTTCAATAACATAAATCCTGGCATAATCCCTAACTGATTATTAAAAGGAATCAATGCTCCCCCGTGCAGCGTAAACTTCATAAACATGCGCGCAGATTCATCTCTATTAATATTAAAACTAGAAATATTAGGCTGATTCACATGCTGTAAAGCCAGTCCAAAAAAGTAATTGGAATTCTTTTTTGGTGAAGTGGAATATAAAAAACCAGCTCCTGCATCTCCATAAAATCTAGTATCTGCATCAAATGATTCTACGGCACTAAGAATGGGCTCTCCTGTAATGGGGTCAAATTGAAACAAAGCTTTACTTTGATCCAATCCACGGTGGGCAAATCCCCCCTGAATACCAAATGAAAGAGAGGATGTCCCTCTATTATTTAACATAAGGTGATAAGCAAAAGAAACATCTACCTTATTTGTATTGTAATTTAAATCACCCGCTTGATCAGAGAATAAGGAAATACCAACTCCTCCAAAATTGGAAAATTTAGTAGGTTTACCCATTGCAAAATCACCATACAAAGAAGTAGTACGATAAGTATTTCCTTCCGATACACCAAGCCATTGAGCTTTAAAGTTTGCACCTATTCTAAAATCACAACCATTTAAACCCGTAGTTGCAGGATTCAATATAAGCGGTTGCGCGTTGTAATTTGAAAAATGAATATCCTGGGCAACCAGTGTAATCATGGATAAACAAAAACATATAATTAACAAAAAACTCTTTCTCATATTCTACTTAATTAGGGTAACATTTCCACTTCCTCGCACGACATCTCCATTCGCGCACCTGAGCTCATAGGTGTAAACATACACACCCGAATTACAATCTTTACCTCCTTGATTCTCCCCTAGCCAACCAGCACCAGGAAACATTCTTCCATTATTCATTTCAAGATCAACACCATCAAATAATAATTGTCCCCAGCGATCAAATATCCTCAGATAATTAATTACTTCAATACCATATCCTATTAATCCAAATTCGTCATTTTTTCCATCGTCATTAGGTGTAAAAATGTTGGGTATGTATATTAGTTCGCCATTACATTCTGTAATAACAAAAATGGTAATTGCGGTATCTTTAATGCAACGCAAGGAATCAAAGTAATAAATCAATTGTGCTGGATAAATTGTCTCTTCGATCGGAGTAGCATCTAAATTAAATCCAAAATCAGTGTTTAGTGTTCCACTTGAATTATCCCAAATTAAAGAATCCGTATTCACATTAAACGGAATAACACCTGCCGTAATATTGGATATAGCTCCCGCCAAAACTGGATTTGGAAAAGCATCAAGAGAAATAAATGGATCCGGAGCTAAATCGACGTTTATAAAATTATCATCATCTGGCGGGCATTGCCCCAATGCACTAGATGCTGAAATGTTATAGCTTATTGATGTTGTTGGAGCTAATAGAATTGAATCTCCACTTATTGCAATAATCCCTGCAGTTGGCGACCACACTGTACTTCCGACGCCGATTGAACCAAAACTTGCACTGTCCCCTAAATCAATCAATAAGGTGTCTCCAGGACATAACAAGTAATCGGGAGTTAAAATATCTAAGTCCACTTGTTGATCAACAATAATTATTTGATTAATACTATCTATACAATTATTTGCATCCTGTACTATAAAGGTCACCGATAAGGTATCAATTGTTGGCACCGTATAATTGGCATTAACTGTATTGAAAGTGACCGCACCAGAAATCGCACTATTTATGTTCCAAGTATAGTTAATCAATAAAGCATCACCCTCTTGTGCAAGCGAAGTGAGTGAGATTTGAATATCCTCGCAAGCGTCCGTCCAGTCAAAATCTGCTTCTGGCACTTCGAGAACATCAATAAAAACAGAAGTAGAATCAACACAACCACTATTATCGGTAACTGTTAAAAAGACATCCGTATCAGAATTTGGACTGTAGGTTATTTGAGAGGTTTGACTGGCGGTAACACTCCAATCGTAAACCGCGGGCGGCGCAAGTACCGTTGAAGACGAACCAGACAAGGTCGTACTAACACCTCTACAAACCGTATTATCTCCAGTAATGACGGCAGTAGGTGCATCCAGAATAAAAATCAACTGCTGAACAGTATCCGAACAACCCAAAGCATCCACGATAGCTAAATTCACCTGATGATTTCCAGTTACTACAAAATTGTAAGTCTCTATACTATCCCCTAATTGAAACCCTAAACCCTCATCAAAATCCCAATAATAAACCAAATTCCCCGCAGATACAAAACTTGGTAATGCCACAAACTCGTTGTCTTGGTTTTGACAGGCAGTTGCAAAACTAAAATTCCCTGCAGGATTGGCGAAAACAAATGCTGTTTCCGTATCGTCAGAGGCACAAAGATTAGAATCGATTACGGTCAGCGTTACATTATATTGACCCGTAGAGTCATATAAAAACTGCGTGCTTAATGGAGAAGAAAAACCAAGTAAGGTATCTTGCGGATTTTGGCCGAAATCCCAAAAACTTGTCAAAACTCCAGCATCCACTCCTAAAACCGTTAAGTCCGTAATATTAGATTGATTGCCCAAACAGGCCGAATCGAGAATGAAGTTTACGTTTGGTAGTTCATACACCTGAACCACAAAACAGCTATCATCAAAGTTTCCTGAACAGCTTTGGTCTGTCTCAATAGTTAAACAAACGGTATATAAGCCTGGTGCATTATAAGTAAAAAAGCTATTAGCAATGTTGGAAGTATCTGTCAATGTTCCACCAACTCCAAAATCCCAATGATAAGAGATAATATTTGCGCCAGCAGCAAAACTAGAATCTGAGTTAAACGTATGACTTTCTCCAAAACAAACAGAATCTGCAGTAAAAGATGCGATTGGTGCATCTTGAATAAATACAGTAATAGTTGTATCGGCCAAACATAAATTATCATCAGTGACAACTAAGTTAACATCAAAGGAGCCTTGACTTAAATAATCGTGTGTTGGATTCTGAAGCAATGATGTATCATTTGCTCCACTTGATGGTTCACCAAATGTCCAAGTCCAGTCTGTAATTATCCCATCACTTGTAGAGAAATCCGTAAAAGCAGTTGTTTCATTTAAGCATACCGATGGAGCAGAAAAGAAAGCTTCAACTTGCTTGACCTCGACAAAAACGGTATCCCAATTTGAGCAACCATTCACATCAACCCCCTCAACTACATATGTAGTATCCACGGTAGGGAAAACAAATGGGTTAGATATACTTATATCTGATATATTATAGTTGGGTTGCCAATTGTAGCTTACACCTCCTGAGGTATTTAACTGTATACTGTCACCTAAACATACTGCAGTATCATTAGCTGTGGATATGTTTGGTAAAGAAAATACCTGAACCACAAAACAGCTATCATCAAAGTTTCCTGCACAGCTTTGGTCTGTCTCAATAGTTAAACAAACGGTATATAAGCCTGGTGCATTATAAGTAAAAAAGCTATTAGCAATGTTGGAAGTATCTGTCAATGTTCCACCAACTCCAAAATCCCAATGATAAGAGATAATATTTGCGCCAGCAGCAAAACTAGAATCTGAGTTAAACGTATGACTTTCTCCAAAACAAACAGAATCTGCAGTAAAAGATGCGATTGGTGCATCTTGAATAAATACAGTAATAGTTGTATCGGCCAAACATAAATTATCATCAGTGACAACTAAGTTAACATCAAAGGAGCCTTGACTTAAATAATCGTGTGTTGGATTCTGAAGCAATGATGTATCATTTGCTCCACTTGATGGTTCACCAAATGTCCAAGTCCAGTCTGTAATTATCCCATCACTTGTAGAGAAATCCGTAAAAGCAGTTGTTTCATTTAAGCATACCGATGGAGCAGAAAAGAAAGCTTCAACTTGCTTGACCTCGACAAAAACGGTATCCCAATTTGAGCAACCATTCACATCAACCCCCTCAACTACATATGTAGTATCCACGGTAGGGAAAACAAATGGGTTAGATATACTTATATCTGATATATTATAGTTGGGTTGCCAATTGTAGCTTACACCTCCTGAGGTATTTAACTGTATACTGTCACCTAAACATACTGCAGTATCATTAGCTGTGGATATGTTTGGTAAAGAAAATATTGTGATATTTACTGAATCAACTCCTGTACATCCATTCAAATCTGTAACCAAGAGAGTTGTCGTATAAGTACCAGCAATGTTGTAAATAGTCGTCGGGTTTTGAATTGAAGAGATAGCACCATTGCCAAAGTCCCAACCCCAAGATTGAATACTTGTGGAAGAATCCACCGAAGTAGAATCCCAGAGCAAAAGCTGTAAGCCAATACATCCAACAGAATCAGAAATATCAATTGAAACATCCGGACTTGCAGGAATTAAAACCTGATATTCTACAGTGTCTAAACAATTAAAATTACTGCTAACAGATAATCGAACATTATACAAACCAGGAGCAGAATAATTATGACATGGATTAGCTATGTTAGATGTGGAACCATCCCCAAAATCCCAATTATAGACATCAAGCCCAGCAGTTCCTTGAACTAAATTGAATGAAGAATCGAAGAAACAAACTGTACCAGAATCACATGATGGAAGCGGACCAATACCAAAATTTGCAACTACGCTGTCAACCCTAATCGTGTCAGAAAGCTCAATATTTCCCGAACATGTTCCATCGTCTATAAAGAGTTGAGGGATAAAAGAACCTATTTGACAATACTGGTAGCTTAGGGTATCTAATATCGTATCTCCAAGTATTCCATTGGGTACGAAAGAAATAATACCGCCATCACCGGTAATCAATGACGGGTTAGTTGCATTCCAAGTTAAAACTTCAAATGAAACCGTTTCACAAAAGCAAGCACTATCAGAACCAATAACATTAACCTCTCCATATGGACCACCAACAAATATCGTATCTACAATTGTAGTGTCGATACATCCTGTATTCGAAGCAATAGATAGAGAAACGATGTATGAACCTGCAAGATTATATGCAGCCGAGGGATTAAATAAAGTTGATGTCGTTCCGTTTCCTAGATCCCAAAAAACAGAAGATGAATCGATATTGTTAAAGGAGGTGTTGTTAAAAGAAATTACCGTGGTATTAGCAAAACAATTAATAGAGTCGGCACTAGCTGTTGCTTGAGCCACAACATCAAAAACCGGAACCGAAACTGTGGTATCGTCAAAACAGCCAAATGGATCGGTTACCTCTAAAAGGATATCTTGAAACCCTTCGTTGGCATAAGACAAAGCTGCAGGATTCTGTGCATTACTTGATGCAGGCGTTCCATTTACAAATGTCCAAGCGTAATTCAAACCAGTCCCGAGTGATTGATTAATGAGCCCTACATTTTGATTGGTACAGAAAAAGGTATCACTCAAACTAAAATTAGCTATAGGGCCTGATATATTAACCGTGCTGGTAGCTATATTCGTGCAACCAAAACTATCCGTGGCACTTAGCGTGACCGTATAAATTCCAGGAACATTGTAGGTGAAATTTGGATTTTGAAGGTTTGAGGTATCCGCAAGAGTTCCTGAAACCCCAAAGTCCCAATGCAAGGATTCCACATAGCTAAGTGGTGCATTTGATGTATCCGTAAAGTTTACGGTCAAAGGCGCACAACCTTGGGTAATATCTTGCGTAAATCCTGTATTAACTCCGTGTATGGTGATGACATTAGATTTTGTTATGGTATCCCTACATAGGCGATTGTCTCGATTTGTCATAGTGACAGAATAGATTCCAGGTTCATTATAAGAGTGAGCAATACTTTGGTAATAATTCCAAATCGAATTGATCCCTGGTCCTGGTCCAAACACCAGGGTATTATCCCAATTCCAATTAGTATTAGTTGCATTAAAGCCAGTTTCTAATGACCTATTAATAAAGCTTATATTGTAAGGAGCACACCCCACACTATCACTGTAAGTAAAATCAGCAAATGGAGGATAAACTGCAATCGTATTCGACGATTGATGCATGCATCCCGTGGTGAAGTTATAAGCATACTGTGTAACCGTGTAATTGGTAATTGAATCAATAGCTGGATATATCCATGATGGATTGAATTGAGAAGAGGTGTCACCAGTGGTACTAGGGTCTCCAAATTCATAAAACACAGAATCCGCCTCAACGGATTGATCCGTAAAATTAAAAGTATTCCAATTAGTACAACCATCAAAAACGGCATCGAAAACTGATATCGGGCCTAAAACCTGCACGGTGTCCACATATACCGTTGTATCTCCCGGACAGCCAAACTGAAAAGGAATCATACTCACTGTAAAAGAGCCGATATCGTCTGGATAGCTATACGAAACCGATGCATCATCGGGAGCAAATACAGGTGAAGAGTTATCTCCAAAATCCCAGAAAATCGTATCAGCACCCGCTCCCGTGTAGGTAAATGTAACCGATTCCTCCTCAAAACAAAAGGAAGTTGGGGTTAATGAAAACCCTCCAGTCGGAGGACTCCCCGCACATATTGCGTTACTATTCGTTACGGTGGTTGTACATCCGGAAACTGTTGCAACTGATAGAGTGACATCGTTACACCCAGAAGCATTATATACTGCAGTGGGATTAGGCAAAATAGAGGCTCCAATATCGCTACCCGGCAAGGTCCAATTTTGAGATGCCGCTACTTCACCAGCAGAAAGAGTGAAACTCAAATTTGATGCTAAAGGCACACATCCACCGGTAGAATCAACAAGAACTGAAGCCTGAAGCGCTTGCAAATCAATAAAATTATTGTAAGAAGTACTCGAGCTACATCCTTGACTCGAAAAACTTGTTATCTGGACACTGTAAGATCCGTATGCATTGTAAGTTACATCAACGGGAGTAAAACCAGTATGCGTTGCAGGAGATCCTCCTGGAAATGAAAAAATCGTTGAATCGGCATTCAAGGAGCCATTTGTAAAAGTTGTTGTGAAGGGGATAAAACAAGCGCTGTTATCTGTTACCGAGAAATTATTTGTTGGGTCCTGGAAAACATCAACTAAATTGGCTTGGTAAATGGAGTCTGAACATCCACCAGCATATTGGGCGACTAAACTGACACCCCATGAACCTGAACTGGTGAAATTAACAGTGGGATTCTGTGCAGATGAGCTACCATGCCCTTCAAAAGTCCAATCCCATGCGATGGGATTCCCTGACGAAAGATCCGTAAAACTAAATGATGTTCCGGGGCAGCCCGAAGTTGTATCAATTGTAAAATCAGCACTAAAATCGCCTACAACCACATAGTTCGGTTGAAAAATAGTATCTGCACAACCGTTAGGGTTGGTAACAATAAGCTCAACATCATAAGAGCCAACTGGGAAAACTTGATTAATATTTTGAGTATTTGCGCCATTGACTATTGGTGGAATATTCCATTCATATGTAGTTCCAGGCTCAGTATTTGAAGATGTACTGTTGAAGTTGACATTAAACGGCGCAGAGCAAGAAAAACTATTTGAAGAGGCAAAACTAGCTGCCGGTGGAAGTGAAATAGTGACCACATCAGTATAGGTCTCAGTGGTCAAACAACCACAAGAATTACTGACAGAGACCGTAAAGTCGGTAAACGATCCAACAAAAGGATAAGTGTGGCAGACATCCTCCACATCAGCGTAAACCGTTCCATCCTTAACATCAATAACCGAAGATACTATAGTCCCGCAACCTGCTGAAAATGTTCCATCAAAACAGACTTCTAAAGGCGGACATCCCAAAAGTGGTGAAATAACCATTCCAATAGATGGTGGCGTAAAAACCTCAATAAAATCGGTTTGTGTTACCGTATCACAAACACCCCCGCTACAAGCGGTTAAAGTCACCGTATACAATCCAGGAACACTTAGCGTCGTTGACAGTTGATCAACTACAGAAGTTTCAGTTGTAAAACCTGCAGGACCAGAAAGTGTCCATGTCCAAGCATCGATTGGACCCGGAGCGGCGCTGTTATCTGACAAAATCAATAAAAAAGGATTAGGACA
>CAZZMB010000025.1:31185-34160 GCA_964655225.1 uncultured Chitinophagales bacterium
ATAATACCGCATTATAAAGTTGTGAAAAAAACATTAAAAATCTAACTTAGCATTCTTTCTCAGTTAAAATTATTCAAAAACCTCATGAAATTAGGATGTTGCCATGTTTCACTTGCCCCTATCCGAGCGAACTGCTCTGATAGCGCAGAAATGACTTCCCAATTATTGTTTGGAGAATTCATTGAGGTTCTTGAAATAAAGGATAACTGGAGCTTCATTAGATGTATATACGATAAATATGAGGGTTGGGTTGACACCAAGCAATATAAAATTGTAAAAAAAATCGAGGATACATCATTCATGTCATTTCATTTGTCTCATGCCTGCCAATTAAAATCGCAATCAATACCGCTTGTTTTGGGAAGTAGGCTGCCTAATTTTGACGGGATAAACTTTAAGATCAATAAGGATAAATATCTCTACAGCGGAAAGGTCATTGAGAGAGACAAAAACCCCATTAGCAACCTCAAGAAAGTAGCCTTAAAATACTTAAATGCACCCTATCTATGGGGTGGGCGAAGCCCATTTGGTATTGATTGTTCAGGATTTACTCAAATGATTTTTAGTTTTTTCAACTATCCCTTGCCTCGAGATGCGTATATGCAAGCAAATTTGGGCGAAACTATCAATTTTACCAGTGAAGCTCGTTTAGGCGATTTGGCCTATTTTGGGAAAGAAGAAAAGATCACTCATGTCGGTATTATTATAGGTGACAATCAAATTATTCATGCTAGTGGTCAAGTGAGAATTGACTCCTTGGACCACATAGGAATTTTTAATAAAGAAGAAAAAAAATACACCCATTTTCTAAAAACCATTAAGCGGATAATTTAGTGAAAAACTTAGTAGTTATTTCGGGTGCAGGGATAAGTGCAGAAAGTGGAATAAAAACTTTTCGCGATTCAAATGGTTTGTGGGAGAATCACGACATAATGGAGGTCGCTTCTTTCCAAGGATGGACCAATAATCAAGAACTCGTCTTGGATTTTTACAACCAACGCAGAAAGCAACTCCTTTCTTGTCAACCGAATGAGGCACATATCCAAATTGCGGCACTTGAAAGCAAATTTAAGGTCCAGATAATTACTCAAAATGTTGATGATTTGCACGAGCGCGCTGGATCAAGCCAGGTTCTTCATTTGCATGGAGAATTACTAAAGGCAAGAAGTACAGCACATGAGCAGCTGGTTTACCCTTGGAATAAAGATATTTTAACTGGAGATACATGCAGTCGCGGGAGTCAATTACGTCCCCACATTGTGTGGTTTGGAGAAGAAGTCCCCTTAATGGATCATGCACTAAGCATACTTCCTCAAGCCGACATACTTTTAGTTATAGGGACATCATTGCTAGTACACCCTGCTGCAGGGTTAATCCATGAAACAAATCCATCTTGCCAAAAATTTATAATTGATACACATATTCCTTCTTCTGTTCCTTCAAGTTTTACTAAGATTCAAAGTCCTGCAACGGAAGGTATCAGCGAACTTTTAAAGTTAATTTAATGAGTGATCAAAATAATCCTTGGAAAACTAAAAGTAGAAAGGAAATCTATGAAAATCCATGGATTCATGTCGTTGAAAATCAAGTTATAAACCCTGGAGGAGGAGAAGGTATATATGGAGTCGTTCACTATAAAAATATAGCGGTGGCTGTTATCCCTTTGGATGAGCATGGAAATACCTACTTAGTCGGGCAATATCGATATCCTTTAGATTCTTATGAATGGGAAATCCCCATGGGGGGCGGTAACAAGAAAAATAACCCTTTAGATTCGGCCAAGCGAGAATTACTGGAGGAGACAGGCATCAAAGCGAATAATTGGGAAAATATTTTGGAAACTCAAGTATCCAATTCTGTTAGCGATGAAATTTCTGTAACTTTTTTAGCGAGGGGGCTAGAGTACCAAAAATCCATACCCGAAGAAACTGAGGATCTACAGATCAAGAAATTACCACTAAAAGAAGCTGTTAAGCTTGTCATTGCAGGAGAAATTAAAGATGCCATTTCTGTTGCGAGTTTGTTGAAGCTAAACTACTTGATAGAAAATAACTTAATTTCGTCTTTAAAAAAATAAATAAAATGATTCAGGAAATATTAGCTCCAGAAATGTTAATTGCGCTTATAACACTTATCTTCTTAGAGATTATACTTGGTATAGATAATATAATTTTCATCTCCATAGTAACCAACAAATTACCCAAAGAAAAACAACAAAGGGGAAGAAATATTGGTTTGAGTTTGGCGATGATATTTCGGGTGATGCTACTATTGGCCATTACCTGGATTATTCAATTGACCCAACCCATCTTCACAATTCCAAAATTTCTTTTTATTCAAGAAGCAGTAGATATAAGTGTTCGAGATTTAATTCTAATTGCTGGGGGTCTATTTCTATTGGCCAAGAGTGTTAGTGAAATGCACCACAAAATCACGGATTTTGAAGATAGTGGACATTCGGCTGTTAAAGGCAAGGCGGTTAACATGATGAGTATACTTGCGCAAATCGTCTTATTGGATCTAGTTTTCTCATTTGATTCTATTTTAACTGCCATCGGTTTAATTGATGTAGACAATAACACGCAATACTTTTTACCTACGGGAGTTGTTGTTATGATTATAGCTGTTATGGTGTCTATATTGGTCATGATGGCCTTCGCTGGTTCGATTAGTGACTTCATCAATAAACAGCCAACCTTGCAAATTTTAGCACTAAGTTTCTTAATTTTAATAGGGGTCATGCTGATTGCTGATGGATTCCATTTCCATATCCCTAAAGGATATCTCTATTTCTCTGTAGCTTTTGCCTTGGGGGTGGAAGCTGTAAATATTAAACTAAGAAAAAAGATAGACTAATAGTTGGGCATGAATAAATATTGCCGTAGATTTGGGACCATATCGCGGGATGGAGCAGCTGGTAGCTCGTTGGGCTCATAACCCGAAGGTCACAGGTTCGAGTCCTGTTCCCGCTACTA